>JBBAKL010000073.1:0-15810 GCA_040403535.1 Bacteroidia bacterium | reverse complement strand
TAGCAAAAGGAAAGAAAGAATTTGACAAACGCGAAGCAATTAAAGAGCGGGATGTGAAGAAAGAGTTGATGCGTAAGGTCCGATAATCAGTATTCACGTTAAACCGTTCCGCCTCTTTTTCTAATCAGCCATTCGATACTAAACAACCCCACCACTAAAAAGAAAAGCCATTTTAAGTCAATTAAATCACTTAGTTGTTTGTGAGTGTATGTGATTGGTTTAATTAGCTCGTTAGATGCGAGTTCTTTTTCAAGTTCACTAATTTGATTTTTGTAATACATTTTACCGCCACTCTGCTGGGCCATTTGAAATAAAAGACTGTGATTAGCAATGGTGTTTGTTTTTTCGGCAACAATGGCTTTAACGGTAATAGTGCCGTTTTTCGAATACACATTATCATTCACCTTTACAGTAGCTTTATAACTGTATTCGCCTGTCGGAAATAATCCGCTGTTGAGATAATAACTATTACCGGATTTGCTCATGGTGTAATTAAACTGTTTTCCTGCGGAATCTGTAATAATTAAACTTACATCCGGATCGGTGATGAGCTGATAACTTTGATTATACACTTCGGCATTAAACTCAATATTTTCGTTCTCATTAACAATTTTTTGAGTTGTTAAGCGAAAGAAACTTTTATCTGCTTTTACCGATAAATACTGAACGGTTTTTGAAATTAGTTCATTAAATAAATTGTGATTGGAATGATCTGCATAATCCCTAAGTTTCCATTTCCAAATTCCATCGCCTGCAACAATTCCTGTTTTTCTTCCGCTGTTATCGTTAAATAATACAATAGGATTTTCCGTTTCAACCATTCCGATTTTTTGCATGATTAAACTGTTGGCTCCGGGCGATGTGTTGTAAGTAGCGAAATGTGTAAATACAGCCGGAAATTCTTTAATATAATTTTTTAGTTCATCGCTTAAACTGAATAAACTGAAGTTTTTATTGTATACGGCTTCAGATTCGTTTTGTTTATTATATCCTGAAGAGATTTTTAAACCAGGTAAATTTTCATTGGTTTTAGGATTAATGATGAGGTAAGGCTGATTGTTGGTGTTTATCTCATTCCATTGCGATAAATTATTTATAGATAAACTATGAAGTATGATTAAACTATATGGCTTCAACGGTTTATTAAAATCAAACGCGGATGAAGTTTCCACTTCGTAGGTTTGCGACGATTCCAAACTTTCTTTAATGGCCGCTACATCAGGATGAGGCGCTTCTGATAAAATCAGAATTTTTTCACGCGTATCAATAACATCAACTATAAAGTCAAAGCTGTTGTTTTCCGTATTTGTTTCTTCGCTTAAAGTTCCAATAACAACTTTATACTTTTGTATACCCGGTTTTTCCGATTCAAGTACAAAATTTAAAGTTTGTGTTTGGTTATCCGTGTTGATTTTTAAATTTTGTTCCGATTTTTTAACCCCGTCTTTGTAAATACTAACGGTTGTCTCCTTGCCTTTAAGACGTACAAATTGTGAAGTTATTTCAACAGGGAATTTATTATTCAGATATACAACCTGATTATGATTGATCTTTTTAAGAATCGCGTCTTTTTTGAGGGTGGTATCTCCAAGGGCTATCGTATACACGGGAAATTTAAAGTTGGCGGAAGCGTCGGTGCCCGAATTACCGCGGTTTACAATACCGTCACTGATCACAACCAGAGCGCCAATGTTCTGGTTTGAGTACGAATTTTCTAATTCATACATTAATTGCGAGAAATCGGTTTCCTTGTCGGAGTAATCAGGTGTGCTGTTAACTTGTACCTTGCTTCCAAATAGCAACGAGCGAATGTTGTATTTGCCGGCCAGACTATTTTTAATTTTCAATAATTCTTGTGCAAATTCATTTTTGATTTCCAGAGAATCATTTGAAGAAATAATAGAAGAAGAATTATCTGTGGCAAAAAGAATAATTGGCTTCTCAGTTTCGTTAATGCTTCTTTTGAGCAATAGGTTTAACAGAAGCAATGTGATTATAGTAACAGTTAAAAACCGAAGCGCGGTTAAAAAATAAAGCGTGCCTTTACTGAATGTGTCTTTTTGTTTTTCCGGATGGTATAATAGCCAGGCATACACAAAGCCTGCAACAGGACAGAGTAGGAGCAAATACCAGGCTTTTTCGGAAATTAAGTTCATAGCAAAAAAAAATGTCTGCTGTAAAGCAGACATTAAAGTTAATTAATAAAAATTAAAATTAGGTTAACATCCCACCGCATACATTAATACACTGTCCGGTAATGTATCCGCTCATGTCGCTTGCTAAAAATAAAGTTAAATCAGCTACATCGTCAGCAGTACCGCCGCGTTTTAACGGAATACTGTCGCGCCATTGTTGCACTACTTTTTCATCTAAGGCGCCGGTCATTTCTGTTTCAATAAATCCGGGAGCAATAGCGTTACAGCGAATGTTACGTGACCCAAGTTCAAGTGCAACCGATTTGGTAAAGCCAATGATTCCGGCTTTAGACGCCGAATAGTTAGCCTGACCCGCGTTGCCTTTTACACCAACAACCGAACTCATATTAATAATGGAACCGCTGCGTGCCTTTAGCATTGGGCGCTGCACCGCTTTTGTTAAATTAAAAACTGATTTTAAGTTCGCATTAATTACTTCGTCCCACTGTTGTTCGCTCATACGCATTAGTAAAGTGTCGCGCGTAATTCCTGCATTATTAACTAAAACATCAATGGTGCCAAATTCGGCAACCACCTGATTCACTAATTCATCGGCAGCTTTAAAATCACCGGCGTCGCTCTTATAGCCTTTAGCTTTAATCCCAAAAGCGGATAATTCTTTCTCTAATGCCAAAGCTTTTTCTTCTGAGCTAACATAAGTAAAAGCCACATTAGCGCCTTGTTCGGCAAATTTCATGGCAATGCCTTTGCCAATTCCACGTGTAGCTCCTGTAATTAGGGCTACTTTGTTTTGAAGTAATTTCATAAAAGATTAATACAGGTTCAAAGATAGAAGAATATTTAAACTGGCTTAAAAGAGGATTTAAACAAATGTCTACCCAAAAACAACACCCAAACACCTTTTTGAGCCCAAAACCTTTAAAACCCAAAAATGTTTTTGTTGTAAAATAAAGGCCGGAATTTTAACAAATTATTTAAGTATAAGTAAATCAGTTTAATAGATCGTGTTTGTGGTCGATTTTAACAAAATTTTAATTTTGGCACGCTTGTTGTTAAATATTATAAAAATTCAATTTTTTAGTTAATTTAGCAACGTTTAAAATTTAAAAAATGAGGAAAGTTACATTTATGAACAAGTTAACCCTTCTTTGCTTGCTGTTTATTGCAGCAACATTTAAGGTGAACGCACAGTCGAAGCATCCTTTGGTGCCAGATACTTATGTGTTCAGTACAGACTCGTTAAACGGGTTTGATGAAAATGCTGCTAAGCAAGCTGCTTTTGCTGCTAATGCTTATGGCGATGAATACAAAGTTTACATGTACATGGCAAAACGCGAGTACATTAAAATGAAGTACAATTTACCAACTGCAGCTCCATTGGAGTTATCGCAGGTTTACAAAGGTTCAGCTATTGCTGTAGCTAATTGTGTGAACGAAGACTTTGAAGAGGGAAGTTTAACTTCTGCAGTACCGGGTACTTTAACGATCGGTTCAATTACCGGTGTTAACGGGTGGTCAGTGACTTCAGGCTCAAACTCGGGCTCTACAGGTTCTTGTTTATTGTCTGGTTCATATGTAGGTGTACCTAACGCTTGTCAGGTAATTTCTACAAATTCAGCTACCGGTGGTGTTGATCCAATTATTGGTTCATCTTACCCATTATATTCAGTTTTCGGTAACAATCCAAACAACGGAAGTTCCGTAGCTGGTAACCCTGCAAACATGAAGGGTGATTGGTTTATTAAAATTAACAACCAAACAGGTGGTGCCGGTATTCATAAATTACAAAAATGTTTCCAGGTAACTCAAAATAACGCTTTATTTCAATTTGCGTTTATCGCGGTTATTCAGGGTGCACACTGTTGTTGTGATAACGCCGGTTTCTCTTTAAAAGTGAAAATTGGTTCAAGCTGCGGTGCAGGTACTTATACATCTTGTCCTACCTTTACAGCTTCTCCTCCAACTCAAGGTGCTTGTACGCCTTCAGGTACTTGCGGTATTGGTGGTACAACTACTTATTTTAACGCTGCAACTTCAGGTTGGTACTATAATAAGTGGAAATTTAACACCATGGACTTAAGTGGTTTAATTGGTCAGTTTATAACAATTGAAGTTTATGCAATCGACTGTCCTTATTCTGGTCATGCTGGTTACGTATATTTCGATGCTCAGTGTAACCCAATGGCAATTATCGGTAACGGAACTTCTTTCCCTGCCGGTACTCCTCAGATTACTTTACCAACTTGTGGTACAGGTAACACAGCTACCATTACCGCTCCTCCGGGAATGGGACCTTATGTATGGTCTGGTCCGGATCCGTTAGTAAACGGTTCTACCGCTCAAACTGTAACAACATCTATTACGGGTAACTATACAATTACCATGACTCCTCCGGGTTCTTGTGGTCCAACTGTAAAACAAGTAAGTGTGGTTATTTCACCTGCACCGAATTTAGCTGTGTCTCCTCAACAAGTTACTTGTACTAACAGCGTTAACTCTGTTTCGTTATTAATGGGAAGCGGAACTCCAGGTTCTGGTACTCCTAATTACACAGTTTCTTTTAGTCCTTCTTCTCCTACAGGTACAGTTGGAGCATCTGCAACTACCGCTACATATACTGGTTTTGCTGCAGGCAATTACACTTGTACCATTACCGACGCAAGTGGATGTCAGGCTAATCAAACTTTTTCAATTGCAGCAGCACCTCCGGTACCCAGCTTCAGTTTAAGTTCGCCGCTCACTGTTTTAGGTTGTGCCCCTAATAATACAACAGCTATAACTGCTACCAATACGGGTACTTTAACTAATATGACTTACACCTGGTCAAGTGCTTCAACAGGAACATTTGTTGGTAATCCGTGGATTGGTGGCGCGCCAACCGGTACAAATGTTCTTACTGTAACAGGTAGTGATATTGGAGCAGGTTCTTGTCCAGTAACTCAAACGTTTGTGATAAACGGTAATACCGCAGTTCCTGGCGTTTCAGTTTCCCCATTAACTAAGACCTTAACTTGCGGAAGTCCTTGCGCATCTTTCACTGCTACATGTCCTTCCGGTACAACTAATATTGTAGGCGTTTGGTTAGATCAAAGTAATGCGGTATTGACAGGTCCTTCAGGATCTCCGCTTGTATTATGCGTAAGTAATACAGGAACTTATACTGCGGTCTTTACTAATTCGGTAAATGGTTGTACAAGTTCTCAGTCTGTAACTGTTGTAGATAATTCGGGTAATGTACCGGGAATGAATGTAACATCTAATCAAGGTACCTTTACACTTACTTGCGGAACACCAAGTATCTCTATGAATATTAATACTACTTCCACAATATCACCGAAGACGTATTCATGGACGAACGTAACAACAAGCATAACAACCACACCGGCGAATGGAGGATATACCGTAACAGTACCTGGTCAGTATATTGCATGTTTAAATGCGAACAACTGCGTGGTTTGTCAAACTTTAACTATTGCACAAGATACAGCACGTCCGATCGTATCATCTATAACAAGTTTACCAAGTAGCAGTTACACATTAACTTGTGCGAATCCTGTTTTAACAGCCAGCGCTGTTACTTCGCCAATGTTGCCATTAACAAGCTATAGCTGGACAACACCACCGAACTTAACGGTGAGTCAGCCAACCATTAGCGTATCGTTATCAAACATTACTTCTTCTACAACACCTACATCGTATACCGTATTAGCGATGGGCGCTAACGGATGTGTGGGTCGTCAGAAGGTATTGATATCAAAAGATATTTTTGTACCACCATACACAGCGGTATTTACACCAAGTGCTATTACTTGTGCTGTGCCTTGTGTGGCGATGTCAACAGGAGCATCTACATCTACTGTACCTATTACCTTTACCTTTACCTCACCGGCACCAACTACAACAGCTAATACAAACGGATTCTTGTTCTGTAATCCTGGTACTTATACCATGACTTACCAGAGCACATTAAACGGCTGTACCGCAACAACAACAACATTGGTACCGTTAAACGTAACACCTCCGTCAACAGTAGCGGTAGCTCCAATACAAATGCAGTGTGGTCAAACAACAGCAACCATCACAGCAGGAACATCAACAACATCTTCGGCTTATTCATACACATGGGATCCACCGTCACAAACAACAGCGTTAAGCTGTCCTGGAGGGCCTTCATGTTACAGCACAACTGTTAACGAAGCAGGTCAGTATGGCGTGTTTATTTTAAACAACGTAAACGGATGTTCTGCAACCAACACTATTACTGTATTATCACCGGCATTACCGGTGAGCATGACAGCAAATCCAACTAACGGTTTTGCGCCATTAGGTGTAACCTTTGCTAACACAACACCATCTACAAGTACAAGCGGTACAGTAACAACCGGTTGGTCATATGGAAATGGTAATTCAGTAAGCACAACCAGTGCAGCCTCTACGTATACAGGAAGCGCAACACCATTCCCTGGAGGAAGTGCTACTTATAATGCAGCAGGAACGTATACCGTGTGGTTAACCATGACTCAGGTATCAGGATCATTAACATGTAGCGGAACAGCATCCACTGTGGTAACAGTAGATTTAGCATCACAGATGACCGTACCAAACGTGTTTACTCCGAACGGAGACGGTGTTAACGACTTCTTCACATTACGCACAACCAACTTAACAGAAATTACTTGTACTATATTCGACCGTTGGGGTGTGAAGATGTACGATGTGAAATCAGAAACCGGAAACATCTCATGGGATGGAAAGAACTTAGGTGGTAAGGAAGTACCGGAAGGAACATACTTCTATATCATCAAAGCAACCGGAAAAGATGGTAAGACAGAATTCTTAAACGATAAGGGTGAGAAGATACCTGAACAAGGTACTGTAAGCTTATACCGTTAAGAGATATTCTTAATAATAAAAGCCCCGACTGAAAAGTTGGGGCTTTTTGTTTTTATGTGATCCCGATTTTTTTAAGAATAAAAATTGTTTTTGAAATTTATTTTTCATTCAGATTTTTGTTTTAAACAAAATCGGAATTTCTGTTAAAAATTTAATTCTTGCATCCTTAATGCTTGTCGTAAATTAGCTATTCTTATTATGGCAAAAACCGGCGACAAAGAAACCCCGTTGATGAAACAATACAACAGCATTAAGGCGAAATACCCCGATGCGATTTTGTTGTTTAGAGTAGGTGATTTTTATGAAACATTTGGCGAGGATGCCGTAAAAACATCCAAAGTATTGGGCATTGTATTAACCAAGCGCGCCAATGGTTCGGCATCTCACATCGAACTGGCGGGTTTTCCGCACCATTCTCTGGATTCGTATTTACCTAAATTGGTAAGAGCAGGTTATCGTGTTGCGATATGCGATCAGTTGGAAGATCCTAAAATGACCAAAACCATTGTTAAGCGTGGAATTACGGAGTTGGTAACACCGGGGGTTAGTTTTAACGATAAAGTTTTAGATCACCAGAAAAATAATTTTTTAGCCAGCATTCATTTAGACAAAGACAAAGCAGGCGTTTCTTTTTTAGATATTTCTACAGGAGAATTTTTAGTGGGGCAGGGCAGCACTACGTATGTGGAGCGTTTGATTCAGAATTTTAAACCCAATGAAATTTTGTTTGAGAAAAACAAGCGCGGTGAAGTGTTGGATTTAATTGGTGACCGCTTTTACATATTCGGGTTGGATGATTGGGCATATACCTTTGATTACGGTTATGAAAGCTTAATCAAACAGTTTGAAACAACATCATTAAAAGGATTCGGTATTGAAGATTATACTTTAGCCGTTACCAGTTGCGGCGCTTTACTTCATTACTTAAACGAAACCAAGCACGATAAGCTAAAGCACATTACTAAGGTGAGTCGTTTGGATGAAGAACAGTATGTGTGGTTGGATAAATTTACCATTCGTAACCTTGAACTGTTTGCTTCTAATAACGACAACGGAAAAAGTTTGATTGACGTGATTGATAAAACCGTTACACCAATGGGATCACGCTTGTTAAAGCGCTGGCTGGCTTTACCACTTAAATCGGTGGAGCAAATAAATGAGCGATTGGAAGCGGTAAATTATTTTGTGTTGCAGGGCGAGTTAAGAGCAAAAATTAATTTGTTGCTGAAAGAAGTAGGCGATTTGGAGCGATTGATTTCTAAAGTGGCTGCGGCTCGTGTCAATCCCCGCGAATTAGTTCAGTTAAAACGCTCGTTAAATGTGATTGAGCAATTGAAACTGGAGATGAATGAAGTGGAGCCGGCATCATTGCGTAAAATTGCCGATCAGTTAAATGCCTGCGCGGTGATAAAAGAAAAACTGGAGAATCAAATTAACGAAGAAGCCCCTGTCAATATTTTAAAAGGTGATGTGATAAAAGCGGGCGTGAATGCAGAGCTGGATGAGTTACGCAGCATTGCGTATTCCGGTAAAGATTATTTAATTCAAATTCAGCAGCGCGAGAGTGAAAAAACAGGAATACCAAGTTTAAAAATATCCTACAATAATGTTTTTGGTTATTATTTAGAAGTAACCAATGCGCATAAAGACAAAGTGCCGCAAGAATGGATTCGTAAACAAACCTTAACCAATGCGGAAAGGTACATTACGCCCGAATTAAAAAATTACGAAGAAAAAATATTAGGTGCTGAAGAAAAAATATCCGTCTTAGAACAACAGTTATTTGAATCGGTGGTTCGTGATGTATCGGATTACATTGTGCCGATACAGTTAAACGCCAATCTCGTAGCGCGACTGGATGTATTAAGTTCATTTGCCGCGCTGGCTTTGGAAAATCAGTATGTGATGCCGCAAGTTAACGAAGGTTATGCCGTTAAAATTACGGAAGGGCGACATCCGGTTATCGAAAAGCAATTGCCGGTTGACAAGGAATACGTAAGTAATTCTGTTTATCTCGATAACGAAGAACAGCAGATCATGATGATTACCGGTCCGAATATGAGCGGTAAGTCTGCCTTGTTACGTCAGACCGCATTAATTGTGTTGTTGGCTCAGATAGGAAGTTTTGTTCCGGCACAGGCAGCGGATTTAGGAATTGTAGATAAAATATTTACGCGTGTAGGAGCAACCGATAACATTTCGTCGGGCGAATCTACCTTTATGGTGGAGATGAACGAAACCGCGAGTATCTTGAATAACATTACCGCGCGTAGTTTAGTGCTGCTGGATGAGATCGGAAGAGGAACATCAACTTATGACGGTATCTCCATAGCCTGGGCTATTGCCGAGTATTTGCATAATCAGCCGGTAAACCGGGCTAAAACATTATTTGCAACGCACTATCACGAACTCAACGAAATGACCAATTATTTCCCGCGCATTAAAAATTTTAATGTGAGTGTGAAAGAGCTGAACAATAAAATAATTTTCTTGCGCAAACTGGCCGAAGGAGGCAGTGAGCACAGTTTTGGTATACATGTAGCGCGCATGGCCGGTATGCCAAAAATTGTGATAGAAAGAGCCAATCAGGTGCTAAGTAAATTAGAGAGAGAGCATGAGATGGAATTAACTCCCGGAGGAGCGGAGATAAATCAAAACGGCGAGCAAAGTGCCAATTCCAGAAAAAAAATCATGTCGGATGATGATGTGCAGTTAAGTATTTTTCAATTAGATGATCCGGTATTAGAGCAGATAAAAGCGGATATCTTAAAAACCGACATCAACACCTTAACACCGGTGGAAGCATTATTAAAGCTGAATGAGATTAAGAAACTGGTAGGTGGTTAAACCTGGCGTTCTATTGGCAGTCAATTGTCCTGTGCTAAATATGTTTATTTGTAACATTTAGCTTTTCAGGCATTTGGCTTAGCGGCTAAAAAAATCCCTTAAAATTTTGAAATTTGCTTAAAAAACTATTACATTTGCCCTCCCAAAACGTTGGGACGTCCGTAAGGATGCATTGAAATAGATTTAAAAGCGGAAATAGCTCAGTTGGTAGAGCGTAACCTTGCCAAGGTTAAGGTCGCGGGTTCGAGACCCGTTTTCCGCTCAAGAAGCCCTCCTAAAGGGCTTTTTTATCACCAGGATGCCTCTGTGGTGGAATTGGTAGACACGCAGGACTTAAAATCCTGTGACCTCAACAGTCGTGCGGGTTCAAGTCCCGCCGGAGGTACGAATAAACAAAAAAAGCTGCGCAATACGCAGCTTTTTTTGTTTGGAAGTGTTCATAAGCTTGCTTGAACAATGACAAACAAAAAAGCAAAAGACTGCCAAGGCTTGAAATCTTCATTTTGACTTTGACCAGGCGAGACTCATCGAGCTTAGCGAGACAATTCCCGCCGGAGGTACAAACTCAGAGTGAGAGAGGATAGCGAAAGCGACCTCTCGACCTCTGAGTTTCTTTCAAAAACCGCGCTCACCCTTACATAATTTTTTTCAATAATCACTCTCACCCTAACCCTACTATATTTGATTTCATAAAACCGGAAGCTGATTAGAAGGTATTCGCCTCTGTTATTTTTCTACCACCAGTCTTCCGGTAATTGTTTTTTGGTCGGAGGTGTTTATTTTGTATAAATAAACACCGTTGTTTAAACCGAGTGAAGACAATTTTATTTCTGCATTAGGTTCCGATTCGGTCGTTAAAACCATTCTGCCGGTGAGGTCATAAATTTTTAATTGTGTCATCATTACTCCTTCCGCTCCCTTTAGAGTTAATTCGTTACTCGCAGGGTTCGGATACACGTGTATCAGATCACTTTCCTTCTCGTAGTTCGAAATTCCGGTTACCACATTGTTAATGGAAATGGTTTGCGAAACAGAAGCGCTGCAGGTAGGGATAGAAATGATAAATAAAGTAACGGTATACGTTCCATTGGCGGTATAGGTAGTGTTGGCATTGGGAGTAGAGCCGGCCTGTCCGTTACCGAATTGCCAGAAATAAGTGGTGGTGCTGGTTGTTCCAACCGAAGTATTAGAAAATGTTACATTTCCGTTTGTACCTACTGTATAGGTAAAGTTAGCGCTGCATGGAGTAGTGCTCACGTTGGTAATGCTTAGTGTTTGTGTAATGGAAGCACTGCAATTTGGTATACTTAGCATAGTTAAGGTTACACTGTAAGTTCCGTTGGCAGTATAAGTGGTGCTGGCATTAGGGGTAGTACCAACCTGCCCGTTACCAAATTGCCAGAAAAAGGTAGTAGTGCTGGTGGTTCCGGTGGAAGTATTGGTGAAGGTTACATTACCGTTAGCGCCGATGGTGTACGTAAAATTAGGCGAGCAAGCGGTAGTGGTCACATTGGTAATGGCAATGGTTTGGGTAATGGAAGTGCTGCAGGTTGGGAACGCGAAAATAAACAGGTTAACCGAGTAGTTGCCATTAGCCGTGTACGTAGTGGATGGATTAGTAGCATTGGAAGTTTGACCGTTACCGAAATTCCAGAATAGCGTTGGTGTACCGGTTCCGACACTGGATGTATTGGAAAAAGTAACCGTTCCGTTTGGTCCGAGTGTATAAGTGAAATTAGCGGTGCATTGCGCGTTTAATTGATTTGAAACAACAAACAAAATAAGCACAGCAAGAAGATGTTTTGCATAACGGGTAAAAGTATTTTTCATGTGTAATGGTTTTAAGAAATAAAAATATAAAAATTAGCGACGTAAACAAACGGAACTGCCCACTTACCATTTGTTGTTAAAACATACATTTTTAGACCCACTTATTAACAAGTCAGGGCTATTAACTCTTAGTGGGGATGCACCAATAAAACCTTGCTGTGTAGTAATTTCATAGCACCTATGAATTACTCAGACTGTTATCCAAATGTGACTGAGAAAGGCGGAGCCGTGAGGTAAAGTGACAGGAGTTAGAAGTTAGAATCAAATTCACTTCTAAAAATCCAGCCAGAAATAACCAACCAGAAATGATAATCGATCGCCTCGCCTCCATACACCCCTCAGTTAAAAGGCACGCCTTGAAAACCATCACCTGGCGCGTTGTGGGTACGGTTGATTCGATAGCTTTAGCATGGATCGTTACGGGTGACCCAATGGTCGGCTTAAAAATTGGGGGACTCGAACTCTTCACTAAAATGATTCTGTATTTCATTCACGAGCGCGTGTGGTATAAAATTAATTTCGGTCTGCCGCATAGGACTAAGGAGACAGGAGTAAGAAGATAGGAGACAGGAACGAATTCACTTCTAAACACTAAACACTAAATACCAAATAACTAACCATGCCTAAACACCTATCCATCGTATCGCCGGTATATAACGCAGAAAACATCATGTTGGAACTGGTGAAGCAAATAGAAGCGAATGTTAAAAGCATTACGTCTAACTACGAAATTATTTTAGTGAATGATGGATCGAAAGACCGCTCCTGGCAAAAAATACAGGAATTGTGTGCTAATAATAAAAAAGTAATAGGCATTAACCTGAGCCGTAACTTCGGACAACATAACACCATCACAGCCGGACTTGAACACGCGCGCGGAGAATGGGTAGTGGTGATGGACTGCGACCTGCAAGACCGTCCGGAAGAAATACCAGTACTCTACAACAAAGCCACAGAAGGCTACGATGTGGTGCTGGCGCAACGCGTAAGGCGCAACGACTCGTGGCTGAAACGCTCGGGCTCTAAACTGTTTTACAAATTGTTTGCCTATTTAACCGATATTCCGCAAGACGAATCCGTAGCGAATTTCGGGATCTATAACGGTAAGGTAATAGCGGCAGTTTTAAAAATGAGGGAACAAACACGTATGTTCCCTACCATGGTAAAATGGGTAGGTTTCAAAAAAACATCGGTGCCCGTTACACACGGCTCGCGCTTTGAGGGGGAGAGCACCTACAACTTCCGCAACTTGTTTAAGCTGGCCATTGATACCATTTTAACCTATAGCGACAAACCTTTGCGTTTAATTATCCGCATAGGATTTGCTATAGCTGCCATCTCATTTTTATTTGCCTTATGGATTTTGCTGAGGTATTTAACCGGACACATTGTGGTGCTGGGTTACGCCAGCCTAATGATCTCCATTTGGTTTTTAGCGGGAATTATGATAATGATACTCGGCTTACTAGGCTTATACATGGGCAAGATGTTTGATGGCATTAAAAACCGCCCGATTTACCTCGTGGATGAAATCGTGAATGAAGAGGGGTAAGACAAGCTTAATAAGCGTTTTTAGAATAGAATGGTGTAAAGTTGAATTTGGATTGTTGTATATTAAAGAGAATTTAGAATAGATTTTTTTAGTAGAATAGATTGATACATCAAATAAAAAATAAAATTTATAATAAAGTTGGTATTGAAAGCCAACGTACTAAAAACATTACTAAGCATGTTGTACTCTCTTTCCTTTACAAAGGAGGGAGTATTATTGCTAATTTAATGTTAGTGCCTTTGACAATTAATTATTTGGATACTGAAAATTATGGCGTATGGCTCACGTTAAGTTCATTTATTGCATGGTTCACTTTTTTTGACGTTGGTTTAGGTAACGGCTTGCGCAATAAGTTTGCTGAAGCTAAAGCAAAGGGGGACTTGTTGCTTGCGAGAGCCTACGTGAGCTCGGCATACTTTACTATTGGTACTGTCTGCATTATTTTAACAATTTTGTTTGTTCTAGTAAACTATTTTATTGATTGGACAAAAGTATTTAACACAAGCAGAGATTTATACGATGAATTGAAAATATTAATGCCAATTGCATTTGGTTTTTTTTGCTTGCAATTAATTGCTAAATTAATAACAACAATTTATACGGCAGATCAACACCATTCCATGCAGGGTAAAGTAACCTTTTACACTAATCTGTTATCTTTAATTGCAATTTGGTTAATGACTTTAATGAACAAAAGCTCATTACTTGTATTTGGTGTGATATTTTCAATTTTACCTGTGTTAATTTTGTTAGTACTTAATTATGTTGCCTTTGCGAGAAAATATCGGAATTACAGACCCACATTAGTACTTTGGAAAATGAAATATCTCAGAGGTATTTTTGGATTGGGATTGGTTTTCTTTTTCGTTCAAGTTTCTGGAATAATTTTATTTTCTACTGATAATTTTATTATTTCTCATTTGTTTTCTCCTTCAGAGGTAGTTCCATATAATATCGCTTATAAATATTTTAGTATTGCTTTAATGGCTTTTAATATTATTGCATCTCCGTTTTGGTCAAGTTTTACGGATGCGTATAATGTAAAGGACTATTCATGGGTTGTTAATTCAATGAATAATATTTTGAGGATTGCTTTACTTTTTATAAGTGCAATACTAATAATGATTTTTGTTTCCCAGTATATTTATGAATTTTGGATAGGAGAGAAATTATATGTTCCACGTAAAGTTACTTTAATCACAGGTGTTTTTTTTATTTGCACAATATTCGTTACTCCTTATACACTTTTTTTAAATGGAACTGGTAAGATAAAATTGCAGGCTATTCAAGGATTTCTTGCGGCGTTAATAAATATACCACTTGCATTATTATTTGCGATTTACTTTAAATTAGGGGCAAGTGGTGTGATTTTAGCCACCACTATCAGTTTCTTACCAAGTGTAATACTTAATCCTATTCAATATAAAAAAATAGTAACAAAAACAGCCAAAGGTATTTGGAACAAATAGAAGCTATGACGATAAAATCGCCAATCGATGGGTTTTCAGATGTAAGACATTTAAGAAAAATAAGAGTTAAAGATATTGTATCATTATATAGCTCCTTTAACATTAATGTGACTAAATATTTTCATGGACTAGATTACATTTCGGTTTTTAAGTGCGAAAGAACTGGCTATGAGTTTTATTACCCATTTAATCTTGCGGGTGATAGCGCTTTTTATGAGCACTTCCAATCTTTCGATTGGTATTATATGCCATGGAAATGGGAGCATGAAATAACAAAACAATATCTAAAAGATGGTATGAGCATTTTAGAAGTTGGTTGTGCGCATGGTGCGTTTTTAGACAGGATAAGTGAATTATATAAATTAAAAGAATGTACAGGACTTGAATTGAATCAAACTGCTTTGAAGGCAAGTGATAAATGGAAAATAGTTAATCAGCTTATCCAAGATTATGAAAAAAACAATAAAGAGAAGTTTGATTTAGTTTGTTCATATCAGGTGTTAGAACATGTTTCAGATGTTTTTCAATTTATTACATCAAAATTAAATTGTTTAAAACCTGGGGGTAAGTTAATTATTAGTGTACCTAATAACGAATCTTTTATTAAAAATTCGGATTTTTGTTTAAACATGCCTCCACATCATATGGGTAAATGGGATTCTATCTCGCTAAGTGCGCTGGATAGAGTTTTTAAGATTAGTTTAGTTAAACTTCATTACGAAGAGTTACAAGAATATCATATTGATAGTTATATCCATTCTGAGCGCTACTCAAAATATAATAATCTTATTTTAAAGATTATAAAAAAAACTGATAAGATGACAGGAAAGTACAAGAGGCTAGTGGATGAAGTAAAGAGTCGCAGAACCGAGTTATTAGGTCATACTGTTTTAGCTGTATTTGAAAAGAAAGGCTGATGAGAATATTATGGTTTACAAATACATCATCTCTTTACACTGAAGGAGAGCATTCTTATAATGGTGGAGGATGGATAGAATCTCTTGAAAGAGAACTCAGAAAGGAGAAAGATATAGAGCTAGGAATAGCATTCTTAACAAAGCAT
>JBBAKL010000072.1:0-16284 GCA_040403535.1 Bacteroidia bacterium | reverse complement strand
AACCCCCGACCAGCTGATTACAAATCAGCTGCTCTACCAGCTGAGCTACTTCGGCTTTTTGTGGTTTTACAAAGAACATTCCCCTTTAAAAAGGGACTGCAAATGTAGTAACAAATTTGGTTGCTGCAAAAAAATCCAAAACTTTTTTTTTAAATAAACAAACTAGTTGATTTACAAATATATAAAACGCCCGATTTAAATCATTTTATAGTTTAACTTATATTAGTAATAATTGGCTTTGACTTTGCGGATATTAATAACATCTTTAAGAAATTAAATTCATTTAGATTTTATACTGAATCCTATGAAAAGATTGATCCTTTTTTTATTCGCCCTTATTCCTTTTTTGGGCTCAAGCCAAACGTTAAATCCTGTAAAATGGGAAGTGAAATTTAACGAGTTACCCAACTCGGAAGGTGAAATTATCATTACAGCAAAAATTGATAAAGGATGGCACATTTATTCTCAAAACATTTCTCCGGATGCCGGTCCAATTCCAACAAGTTTTAATTTCTCTCCCGGAAGCAATTTTGAATTAATTGGCAAAACAATCGAAACAAATGCTAAAGAAATTCACGATAAAGCTTTTGATACTAAAATGCTCATATTCGACGATAAAGCAATATTCAAGCAAAAAATTAAACTTAAAAATTCTTCCGGTTTTAATTCCCCTTTAAAATTGGAATTTATGACTTGCAACGATATGCAATGCCTTCCTCCAAAAACCGTCGATCTTCAAATTATTGTTCCAGCAAAAAAATAGGAATCTAATTTTAATAGATTTAATGTGATGATTGTTACACGAACTAACCGCGCTAAATCTTAATTTTGCCCAACGCAACAAACTTAAAACATGAAAAAACTCATTTTAGGAATTATATTTAATCTTTTCTTTTTTGGAATTCTAACTGCTCAGGACAACCCTGTACATTGGTCATATTCTTCAAAAAAAGTATCAGATTGCGAGTACGATTTAATATTTAAAGCTAAAATAGATGAGCCCTGGCATTTATATTCATTAAATAAAGCAGGTGATGAAGGTCCTAATCCCACTGTTTTCAATTTCAAGAAATCAATCGATTTTGAACTCGTAGGTAAAGTGAAGCAAGGAACGCCTCTTAAAGAGTTTGATAAAGTTTTTGAAATGAATGTGGAATATTTCAAACACGATGCAATATTTACGCAACGTATCAAATTACTTACAAATCAAAAAACCAAAATTAAAGGAAAATACGAATTTCAGGCTTGCACAGAAGAGAAATGCATTTTCCCTCCCGCCGATGATTTTGAATTTGAATTACAAGGCACTAACGCTTGCGGTAACAATAATTCTACTGCCGCATTAGTTGTAGCAGACAGTTCTATATCTGACACAGTTGTAAATTCAAACGAAACAAAATCAGATTCATTAACAGTTGTTAATACACCAACTGCTACTATTAGCGAAACACATTATGACGATGAGAAACCTGCCGCAACTTCAATGTCTTGGTTTGCTATTTTCCTTGCCGGTTTTATCGGAGGATTTGCAGCACTGCTTACACCGTGTGTATTTCCAATGATTCCTATGAATGTAAGCTTCTTTACCAAACAAAGTAAAAACAAAAAACAAGGCTTACGCAATGCGTTAATGTATGCCCTGTTTATTATTATTCTGTATGTTGGACTGGGCTTAGGTGTAACACTTATTTTTGGAGCCGGCGCATTACACACATTGTCAACTAATATTTGGTTTAATCTCGCATTCTTTGTTCTGTTATTAGTATTTGCAGCTTCTTTCTTAGGAGCTTTTGAAATAGTTTTACCAAGTTCATTTGTAAATAAGATGGATGCGAAAGCAGATAAAGGCGGAATGATTGGTATTTTCTTCATGGCATTTACACTAGCATTAGTGTCCTTCTCCTGCACAGGACCTATCATTGGTACCCTTTTAGTTCAGGCAGCCGCAACAGGCGAATTAGCTGGTCCTTTTTGGGGAATGTTTGGATTCGCTTTAGCTCTGGCTTTACCGTTTGGTTTGTTTGCAGCTTTCCCTGGATGGCTAAATTCTCTTCCTCAGTCAGGAGGTTGGTTAAATTCAGTGAAGGTTACCTTAGGCTTCTTGGAATTAGCTCTTGCATTAAAATTCGCTTCTAATGCCGATTTAGTAGTTCAGGCTGGTATCTTAACCCGCGAAGTGTTTATCGGATTATGGATAGTCATATTTACGTTACTGGGAGTTTACTTAATAGGCGGCTTCAAAACTTCTCACGATAGCGATGTTAAGCACATTTCTGTTACGCGTTTATTCTTCGCAATAATATCATTCTTTATCACCATTTACTTAATACCAGGAATGTGGGGAGCGCCATTAAAAATATTCAGCGGTGTATTGCCTCCTCTTGAATACTCTGAATCACCTCACGGTTTTGGAGGAAGTGGCAGCGCTCATAGCACCGCCTCAACATCTAATCCTGTTGATGCAGAATTTGTTCCATATATCGAGGTAAATAAAAACGGAATTGTTCATTTTAAAAACGATTATGAACACGCTTTAGCCTACGCTAAAAAAGTAGGAAAACCTTTAATGGTTGATTTTACCGGACACGCTTGCGCTAATTGCCGTAAAACCGAAGATTATGTTTGGCCGGATGCCGAAGTAACCAAACGTTTAAATAACGATGTGGTGCTTGTATCTTTATATGTTGACGATAAACGCGAATTAGACCCGAAAGATTATATGAAGGTTCAATGGTACGGAAAAGAACGAGAGATAACCGATATCGGTGATAAGTTTAAATATATGGAAGAAACGCTATATGGACAAAGCACACAGCCGCTTTATGTTCTTTTAGATCATAACGAAAAGCCAATTGCACCGGTGCGCGGTTACGATCCAAGCATACCTGATTATATAAAATGGTTGGATGATGGTATCAACACTTTCAAATCCATGAAAAAGTAAATTAGCTTTTATATTACTGCTTATCGTAAAGACTTTTTAATTCATTTCTGACGATTCAGTTTACTAAATTCACTATTCTTGGTTAGCATTACATTAAATGATATTTAATGACACAAGTTTGATGCTAAAAACACCTTGGTTAATTAATAATTAAACACCTTACTCAAAATATTAAATAAAAAAAGCGCCTCATAAATGAAGCGCTTTTTTGTGTAATAACTTTACTATTAATTCTTAATCACTTTTACTATTTCAGGTTTTGAATTTCCTGTTGTGATTTTTATAAAGTAAACCCCATCATTTAATTCACTCATATCAATACTTTCAGTTTTGTTATGAGAATCAAAGGTCACTTTTTGTTTGGCGTGTACTTTACCTAAAACATCTACCAGTTCATATGAAATTTCAGTGTTAAAATGACGGATGGTAGAAATGTTTAATTTACCTGTGGTTGGATTTGGATAAGCGACAAAGACATTTTCTGCCAATGCAGCTTCATTAATGCCGGTACAAGCTGAAACACTAACACTGGCAACAGCAAAACCTGAGCAGGTTCCTGTTGTTCCTGTAACAGTATAAGTTGATGATGATGCCGGAGTATATGTTGCTGCAGCAGATGATCCACCTCCATTTGACCAACTATAGTTGGTTGCTCCACCGGCATTGAATGTAACACTGCTACCTGAACAGATTACCTGATTGGCGTTGGCAATTGTTACAGATGGGGTCGGACTTAAAGTCACATTTACTATTGCGTTTGAAGAACACGTACCATTCGATCCGGTTACAGTATAAGTGCTGTTTGTAGTTGGCGAATAAGAAGCATTCGCTCCAGTTCCTCCACTATTTGTCCAAACATACGCGCTTGCTCCGCTTGCATTAAATGTAACTGAATTACCGGAACAAATAGTTTGGTTGGCATTAGAAACAACAACTGTAGGTGTTGCATTAACTGTCACGTTTACTATTGCGCTTGATGAACATGAACCGTTTGATCCCGTCACAGTATAACTTGTTGTTCCTGATGGCGTATATGTTGCCACTGAAGATGTTCCGCCTCCGTTTGTCCAAACATAAGTAGATGCACCGCTGGCATTAAATGTAACTGTGTTGCCAGAGCATATTGATTGATTTGGATTAGTAACCGATACAATTGGATTTGGATTAACAACAATATTTCGTGTTGCTGAACCGATACAACCGGCTGCAGAAGCTCCCAATAATGTATAATTAGTTGTTGCTCCCGGTGTAATTGCAATTGGGTTACCTGTAATAGAGCCAGGCATCCATGTATATGAAGCAGCTCCGGATGCGGTTAAAGTTGTACTCTGTCCTGTACAAATGCTTGTACTGCTTGCCACAGCATTTACTGAAGGTAATGGATTTACAGTTAAGCTTCGTGTTGAAGTATTCGTACATCCATTTGCGTCTGTACCTATAACGGTATAAGTTGTATTTACGCTTGGAGTTGCCGTAACACTTGAACCAATTATTGTTCCCGGCATCCATGTATAGGTAGATGCACCACTGACAATTAAATTGGCATTTGAACCAATACAAACCACACTGCTGCTGGTGGAAGTATTCAATGTTGGCAAAGGATTTACACTTAATGTTTTTACCATGGTTGATTTACATCCGTTAGACCCTGTACCTGTTACCGAATAAGTTGTTGTTACAGTTGGATTAACTGAAATGCTCGCCGTAGTTGCAGAAGTACTCCAACTATAAGTTATAGCTCCAGTTGCTGTTAAATTGGTAGAAGATCCTAAACATATTGAATTTAATCCTGCAACAGCAACTATTGGTGTGGTATTTATCGCCACATTGGCAATTGCGGTTGAACTACATGAACCATTATTTCCTGTTACAGTATAAGAAGTTGGCGCTGTTGGTGTATAGGTTGCTGCGGATCCTGTTCCTCCGCCTCCGGTCCAGTTATATGTTGCCGCTCCAGATGCCGTAAACGTTACAGGCGTACCTGCACATACCGACTGAGTTGCGTTAGCAATCGTAACTGTAGGAGTGCTGTTAACCGTTATGGTTTGCGTGGAAACGTTACCCGGACCAACTCCATTAGAAGCTACCAAAGAAACCACGTAAGTTCCGCCGGTTGAAAAATTAACGGTTGGGTTTTTAGAAGCGGAAGTATTAATAGTGACACCGGAAGATGGCGTTACACTCCAGCTCCAGCTTATTGGAGCATTAGTTGATTGGTCGTTGAATACAACATTTTGCCCGGTACATAGTCCAGCCGCTGCAACCGAGAAACTTGATACTGGCGGTGCTGCAGATATAACATCCACTTTCCAAACACCACGGCCATATGTAGCAGCAACCAATTTTGTTGGATCGGCCGGTGAGATCTCCATATCTGAAACAGGAACGTTTGGTAAACCTGTGTTGTAAAGTGTCCATGTTGTCATGGTATTATCACGATAATAAACACCTACATCCATTCCTACGTAAACCATATCATTGGATCCAACCTGATAAACCGAACAATTGGCAGGAAGATTTGGCAAGTTAGATGTATAGTTTGTCCAAGTTGTTCCTCCGTTAGTACTCAAGAAAACTTTGTTTCCTGCAGAGTATCCACTAAGTGTTACCCATAATTTATTGGCGTCGGTTGGAGAAACAGTAATAAAGGTAGGTGCACCACTTCCTGTAGGTACTGTTCCGGTGATGTTGGTCCAGGTAGCGCCGCCATCAGTTGTTTTCCAAAGCGCAGTTCCTTTAATAACATATACAATCTGATTATTTGTTGGAGCAACTGCAAATTCAACAATAGTTGAAGTTCCGGTCATTGTTCCTGTTGTCATTGCGAAACTAACTCCTTTATTTGTTGATCTGAACATTTGTTGTCTGGCTGCCCACACGTTATTAGCATTAGCCGGATCTTGTTTCCATGGAGAAACCCAGTTTCCTGTTCCGGAAATTCCTGTTGGTGTAGACCATGTTCCTCCTGTATTAGTAGAATAACGGAAACTTCCGCTGTAGTATGAAGCGAACATATTGGCGTTATTTGTACGGTCAATGAAACAATCCATACCGTCTCCTCCCATACGCGCCGCATAAGTTGTTCCATTCCAATAACTGGTACCATTATCCTGATGACCTGTAATCCAAAAGTTAGGAGTTAAGCCTGATGTTCCGATTTTATAAATCTGAGATATGTTCATTAAACCTGAAATCTCTTGCCAGTTTGTCGCAGTTCTTCTGTATACAGTTCCGTCGTTAGAATTAAATAAAGTTCCTGCTGCATCGTATTCCAGGTCGTGATGATCGGCGTGGGTAAAAGGTGCGCCAGTTCCTGTCCAGTGACCGAAAATAGTCCAGTTAGTACCGCCATTAGTTGTTCTCCAGACGTTCACCCCTCCTGTAACTACTTCATCTTTGTTTAAAGGAGAAGCGGCTACGCATAAATCATACCATGCCTGACCGCCGTTATCTCCACCTGTGCTGCTCCATCCTAACAGGTTTGGTGTTGTTGCCGTTGTAGAGAAATTGGTTGCGCCATTTGTTGAACGATAGAATCCGAAAAAGCCATAACTGTTTGCTGCATTCTGACCTGCTAAAACATAAACGTAATTGGTATCTGCTGGTGTTACAGCGATAGCCATTCTCGATAGATTAGTTGCGGCCGGTAAACCTGCTGCAGTCATTGCGGTAAAAGTTGTTCCACCGTTTGTAGAACGATAAAAAGTTGTACCGGCTACATAAACTACATTTGGGTTGGTTGGTTTAAATTCAATATCATGGAAACTTCCCGTTCCAATTACTGCATTCCAGGTTGTACCGCCATTGGCTGTGCGATACACTCCTGCATTGGTAGCGGCATAAATAATTTGAGGATTATTCGGGTTGATAGCCAGTTTACGAATTAATCGTCCTTGATTAACCGTATAAGCTAAACCGGTAGCTACCCAGGTTAAACCGCCATCGGTTGATTTTAATACACCGGTTGAATAAGTATCTCCTGCATCGCCATCACCGGTGGCTAAATACATGATATTATGATTTGATGGATCTATTACTAAATCTGAACATCCGATAACAGTTAAATAATCTGTATTGGTTGTCCAGGTTAATCCACCATTAGTTGATTTCCATAACCCACCTGCCGGAGCACCTACAAACAATGTATTAGAACCTGCGGGATGTATTGTTATAAAATTTAATCGTCCGGATTTTAACAACTGACCACCAGCACTTCCGCTTAAGGCACCAAATGGCCCAATTGGAGTCCAAGTGGTAGACGCAAGCATATTAGGATTAATTACCTTTTGAGTTGAATTTGTTTGCAAATACAACTCGAAATTTTTCATATTTTGAGTAGGTAGAGTTAAGTCGCCTGTTGGATAAACACGCGGCTCCATGAAATGCTCCCAACGCTTAAATTGCTTATAGCCTTTACCTTTTTCTTCAGGGTCGTGTGTAGTAAAATAATTATTAAAGGCTGATTGTACAGTATAAAAATTAGCTCCCGGTTGCTCTAACATACCTGCCCAATCCTGAGCAAAATAATTTGTGGTTAGCGCAACAAGCAATGTAACATAAAGTTTTTTCATGTTAAGGGGTTAAAAGTTTAAATAAATTTACAAAATCAATAAACTAAAGTCAACATAAAGTTTTGAGCTTTAGATAAAAACAGATAAAAAACCGACAAATTATTATAAGCCTAAAAACCACCAATAAAACCTATTTGAATAATAGGATTACTGTATGGAGATAAGGGGCTTTGATTTAAGTTAAACATGCCGGCAGCAACGCAATAAAAATGGTCGCTAATTGGGTAACGCACCCCTCCCCCAACTAAAATATTATCAACCCAAACACGTTCGTTTGGATTAAACGCATAAGGATTATCGCGGTTAATATGATCCCACCCTGCCTGAGCAAATACGTTTTCGAAAATAAAATACCGTCCGTATAAACGGCTTCCAATAAGATTAGTGCTGTATTTGTAATTAGAATAGGTGTAACTGTAATAGTTATAAATAATGCCCACACCCGCCGAAAATTTCTCTGTAATTTTATATCCAACCAAAGGGGATAAATCCACAAATGTTGGATTACCAATCCATGCTCCAACATTCCCTCCCCAAAAAAACCGATCCCAATTAAAAGCATTTTCAGAGGCCTCCGTCTTTGGTTTCTTTATCGTTTTTTTCGAATCTGTATAATTAGAAATAGTATCGTTTTGTGCCAATCCGGAATGCAAAGCTGCCATGATAAAAAACATCATCAAACAAGTTTTAATAGAAACAAATGGCTTTGGCATTTTAGCTGTATATTTACACAAATTTAATAAATATGTTTGTTGTAATTACAGGCGCTTCAAGAGGAATTGGACTAGAAATTGTTAAACAGTTTTTATCGGATACCGATAATACGGTTCTAGCCATTTCCAGAAGCACGAAAGAACTGAATGCGCTTAAAAAACAAAACACAAATTTGTTAACCTTATTTGGTGATTTAACAAAATCTGCTGTATTAAGCAAAGCGTTAGAAATAACAAAAAAAAATGGCAACAGAGTTGATATTTTAATAAATAACGCCGGTGCTATTGTAAACAAACCTTTCGAAAAAATTAGCGCTAAGGAATTGAAAAACGTGTATGATGTAAATGTATTTGCGCCATATTTATTAATTCAGAAATTACTACCTGTACTTGGCAAAAAAGGCAAATCCCATATTATTAACATCGGCAGCATGGGCGGCTTTCAGGGAAGCTCTAAGTTTGCAGGATTAAGTGCCTATTCCTCATCTAAATCGGCACTTTCCGGTTTAACGGAATGCTTAGCAGAAGAATTAAAAAACAAAAACATTGCTGTAAACTGCCTGGCTATTGGAGCAGTTCAAACCGAAATGCTCAGCAAGGCTTTTCCGGGATACAAAGCCCCTCTAAAACCTAATCAGATGGCTAATTACGTGATTGAGTTTGCAATCACGGGGCACCAATATTTTAACGGAAAAATACTTCCTGTTTCTTCAACTACCCCATAAAATAACAATGAAAAACATTTTTTTAATAATCATCTTTCTTATAACCCTTTCGGGTTGCGCGCAAAAAAAAGTTAAACTTAATTTTTCCTATACCAAGCCTTATTGCGGAGGGGCGCGTCCGACACCTGAAATGGAAGCCGAAAGCCAGATTGCGCACCCCTACGCGCTTAAAACGGTTATTTATAAAAACGATAAAGGAAAAACCGACAGTGCCAAAACAGATGCGAACGGTAACGTGGTATTAAAATTGAAAAACGGTAATTACAAGTTCTACGAAAGCTGGAAATTTTACAAACAAACACCAAATGGTCAACCGCAAAACCTATTTGATTTAAATTGCTTAAATGCGGAATGGAAAATTGAAATGGCGAATGTTACCGTTACTAGAAAAATCATAAAAGTTAATTTTGTTTACGATCTCGTAGAGAAATGCACTTGGCAAATGGAATGTTTGTTAGAAAAACACATGCCTGAATAATATCATGAATCGTTTTGTTTTAGTAATTGTACTTTTCGTCACATTTCAATCATTTGCTCAAAATCTAAAGCAAACCATAAGAGGAATTGTTGTTGACAAACAATCACAAAGCCCCTTGCCCGGCGCCATCGTTTCCATACCTAACACCAGCCCTTTTAAAGCCACCACTACCGATGAATTCGGGAAATTCCGACTAGATAGCATTCCTATTGGAAGATGGACTGTAAAAGTCACATTTATCAGCTACAAGGAAAAAACTCAAACGGTTATTCTAAGCAGCAGTAAAGAAATTGTTCTTAATATAGAACTGGAAGAAAATGCTTTTCAAGCAGGAGAAGTAACAGTTACCGCCGAACAGGATAAAACCAAAACCAATAACAAAATGGCCACGGTTAGTTCGCGCGTATTTTCGTCAGAAGATGCTTCTCGCTATGCCGGAAGTCGTAACGATCCGGCTCGAATGGCTGCTAATTTTGCAGGGGTAAGCGGAGCCAACGACAGCAGAAACGACATCATTATAAGAGGAAATTCTCCGCTAGGTGTACTTTGGCGATTAAATGGTTTAGATATTCCTAACCCTAACCATTTTGGATCGATGGGATCAACCGGCGGACCTATAAGCATTCTGAATAACAATACACTTGACAATTCTGATTTTATGAGCGGGGCATTTCCGGCCGATTATGGTAACGCCACTGCAGGGGTTTTTGATTTAAAGATGCGAAGTGGCAATAATGAAAAATACGAATACCTGGCACAAATTGGTTTCAATGGTTTTGAATTAGGCGCTGAAGGACCGTTTTCCAAAAAGAAAAAATCAGGTTCTTTTTTAGTGAATTACCGATATTCTACACTTGCCGTTTTTAAATACATCGGTCTTGATTTTGGGGCGGGTGACGCTGTACCACAATATCAGGACTTAAGTTTTAAAGTTGATTTGCCAAGCGAAAAAGCCGGCAAGTTCTCCGTTTGGGGTATAGGCGGACTCAGTTATGTGGAGTTATTATCCAGTCAACAATCCAAAAAAAATAATTTGTACGGCTATAGTGCGCGCGACACCTACTTCAGAGCAAACGTTGGTGCATGCGGTGTTTCTCATACCTATTTAATTAATTCTACATCTTACACAAAAATTAATTTAGGTGCCAGCGGTCAGAAAAATTTGATTATTGCAGACAGAGTTGACACCATGACAAATCCATGGACCATAAATCCGGAATACAGAAACAATTCAACAACACTTAAATATTCGGGTAATTTCACCTATAATAAAAAATTCAGTTCACGTAATTTTATTAATACCGGTTTTTATGCCGACTGGTTTGAAACATTGTTTGTCGACAGTACGAATAATTTTGACGGTAAAGGCTTTATTACTTTAAGAAATTACAAAGGATCAACAGTGCTGGGAAGAATATTTTTACAATGGCAACATAAATTTACTGAGAAACTTAGTATGAATACGGGATTAAGTTATCAGTATTTTCTATTGAATTCATCCAACGCGCCTGAAGCGCGATTAGGTTTTAAATATGAAATCAATAACAAGCAAACACTAAGTTTTGGTGCAGGAATGCACAGTCAGGTTCAACCTTTATATTTATATTTTGCAACGTCAAAAACAACTTCCGGAAACATTGAAACAAATAAGAATTTGGATTTCACAAAAGCTATTCACGCAGTACTTGCTTATGATGTAAACATATTTAACAGCGCCCGGATAAAAACAGAATTATACTATCAATATTTATACAACGTACCTGTTCGTTCGCGAAAAGATTATTTTTCTGCAGTAAATTTAGGCTCCGATTTTAATAGCCCTAATGTGGATAGTTTGGTAAGTAAAGGCACCGGCGAAAACTATGGTTTTGAATTTACCATCGAAAAATTTTATAGTAAAGGTTATTATTTCCTGATAACCGGATCAGTATTTGAAAGCAAATATGTAGGCAGCGACAAGGTATACAGAAACACGGCCTTTAATGGCAATTACGTGTTTAATATATTAGGAGGAAAAGAATTTAAGATAAAAGAAAAACACGTTCTTGCATTGGATGTGAAATTAACTTACGCAGGCGGTAAACGTTATGTACCGGTTAATTTAGCAGCTTCTATTGCTTATGGCGATGAAGTAAGAGATGGAACTCAAGCTTATGTTAAACAATATCCTGAATACTTCAGGATGGATATTAAACCAAGTTACCGCTTAAACACCAAACGCGTTACGCATGAATTAAGTGTAGACATTCAAAACATTACACAACACGGCAATGTGTTTCAGGAAATTTACGATTTAAATAGTAAAAGTATCAGTACAAGTTATCAGTTGAAGTTTTTTATTATCCCTCAATATAAACTTACTTTTTAATAAGCCCGTACGTTTTTACCTTCCATGAAATTAATAAAGGCTCTGTTAGCGACTTTATTTCCTCCCGGAGTTGGATAATTTCCTGTAAAATACCAATCACCTAAATTATTCGGACATGAAAGGTGTAAGCCTTCGATACTTTGATAGATAATTTCCAGTTCTGCTTTTAAATCGCTCGGACGCAGTAATTCTGAAATTTTCTGTGATATCTCTTCGGATGTAAAGGTTCTGTAAATTTCTTTCACCACATTCACCTGATCTTCTTTCGGTTTCTGCACTTCAATTAATGCCTTTTCATAAACCGATTTTAACACATGCTCTCTTCCGGTTTCTTTAAGCAAGGAAATAGTAGCTTCAAAGGCAATAAACTTACCCAAAACAGCCATATCAATTCCATAACAATCCGGGTAACGGATTTGAGGAGCTGAAGAAACTACTACGATTTTTTTAGCATTTAAACGATCAAGAATTCTTAATATACTTTGCTTTAAAGTTGTACCGCGCACAATACTGTCATCTAACACCACTAATGTATCTACATTCTTTTTTACGGTACCATAAGTGATATCATAACCAAGATTTACCAGTAAATCACGACTCTCATCATCCGTAATAAAAGTGCGTTGCTTGGCATCTTTTAAAACTATTTTGTGAACGCGCGGCTGAATGGAAAGTAATTTACTTAATTTTGGTTCGGCAACAGTAGTTCCTGATTTTAATATTTCTGTCGCTTTGTATTTATTCAGATAATCATCCAAACCTGCAATTAATCCTCCAAATGCTACCTCAGCAGTATTTGGAATATAACTGAATACCGCATTTTCAACATCATAGTTTATCGACTTTAAAACAGGCGGAACTAAATAACGGCCCAAAGACCTCCGTTCATTATAAATTTCAGCATCATTACCTCTGCTAAAATAAATACGCTCAAATGAACATGACTTTCTTTCAAGCGGGGTAATAATTTCCTCAACGGAAAAATCACCATTCTTTTTAATAATAGCGGCATGTCCGGGAGTTAATTCTTTTACCGAATCAAAATCCACATTAAATACGGTTTGAATTACCGGACGCTCACTAGCCAGAACAATGACTTCATCATCCATGTAATAAAAAGCAGGGCGTATACCGTTAGGATCGCGCAATACAAACGAATCACCATGCCCTATCATACCTGCCATCACATATCCTCCATCCCATCGCTTACTACTTTCCTTTAATATGGAAGCAATATCAATATTTTCCTGTATTTTTTTTGAGATCTCATCATTAGTTAATCCTTCATCCTTAAACTGTCGGAATAAACGGTCGTTTTCTTTATCTAAAAAATGTCCTATCTTTTCCATCACAGTTACGGTATCGGCTTTTTCGGTTGGATGTTGTCCTAATTCAACCAGGTGTCCGAATAATTCATCCACATTGGTTAAATTGAAATTGCCCGCCACAACGAGATTTCGCGCCATCCAATTATTCTGACGACGGAAAGGATGACACGAATGAATACTGTTTTTTCCAAACGTACCGTAACGTAAATGCCCTAGCAAAACATCACCTAAAAACGGAATATTTTCTTTTTGCCAGTCGCCACTTTTATAGGCTTCAGGATTTTTTCTCTGAGCTTGCACAAATAAATTATTCACTTGTGAAAATATATCCTGAGTAGCTTTCGGTTCAATGGAACGTAAACGATCAATGTAATTGGTTCCGGGTTTTGCATCAATTTTGATGGTCGCTATACCTGCTCCATCCTGACCGCGGTTAATCATTTTTTCCATGATCTGATACATCTTGTGTAAGCCGTATCGTGCCGAACCATATTTGGTTTTGTAATAGGAAATCGGTTTTAACAACCTGATAAGTGCTACACCACACTCGTGTTTAATAATGTCGCTCATGGAAAAGTAAAGTGCAAAGTTATCACTTTAATAATTTTTTGGTTCATTTTTAATTCAACAAGTGTGTTAAGTTTCTTAACAAATAAAACTTATCATTTATACCATTTCATGCCCACCTAAAATATGATGCTATTTTAGATACTCTCACCAAAAAGCGATTTTAATCAACTAATTAACAGATAATTATATACTTGCTTATTTGAGTAATTATCATTAAATTTGAGGTTTAGATGCAAAATTCATTTCCTATGATGAAGAGACTACTTCTTTTATCTTTTTTAGCGATTTTATTAAACGTCGGAAAATCGCAAGTTGTTATTAATGAGATTGGTTATACAAATGTTGGTATACTTGATGGCTTTGGTGATCCTTCCGATTACATAGAACTTTACAATGCAACCCCTGGGTTACCGGTTAGCCTGAACAACTATTATCTTTCGGATGATATCAATAATTTATACAAGTGGAAAATCCCTTCTACACTTAGCATTCCGTCTTTCAGTTACATGGTTTTCCGTTGTTCGGGTAGAAACGTGAAAGAAACGGGAACGGGTGTTTGGCATACAAATTTTGATATAGAACAGTGTAAAGACAAATGGGTTTTATTAACCTACCAAGGGGTTATTAAAGATTCACTCTATGTAAGAAGAGCCAAGCCCGGTGATAACTGGGGAAGATACCCTGATTACGTAAGCGTTACTAACCAGGGATGGAAATTATTAAATGGCGCAAGTACTGCTCCGCTTTCTTATTCATTAACCAACACCACTTATCCTTCGGCATCTGCTTTTATCGCCTACGCCCCTACACCAACCTTTAGTACGCAAGCAGGTTTTACATCACCGGCAAGCGGTATGTATGACATTTTTATTCCTGATACGGTCAATTTTCAGATCAATTACACGCAAGGATCTTGTTCACAGGTAGGAGGAACTATTCCGTGTACTTCATTTACCGGATGTATTGGTACTCCAACATCAGCTACTACTTACACATACATGTACGGTGTTGACTTCATTAACATGCCGGGACAAACAAACGTAATTACGGCTATCACAATTCCAAAAGGAACTTACTCACTTAGCTATTTACCGAGTTTCGTTGAAACAAATACGTATTTTGAAGGTGCCGACGTAAGTGTTAATCCTGGATTTGGTGTATTATCTGTTGTTGTTGATACCGTTTTCTTCCGATCGACCACTGCGGCTTCCATTCATGTAGAATATTTTGATAAAAATAAATTCTATTCACAAGCAACTGGATTAGCATCTCAGCCCGCAAATGATGCCTGGTTAAATCAGCAGCGCGGCTTTGATATCGCTTTTGATGACCGCTCAGGATACGGCTGTTCTTTATCTGGAAATGTATTCAACGACGCTACATTTGGAACAAGCACCAGAACAGTGTTTCCTGCGTTTGAAGTTCGTGCTGCCGGAAAAGATAACTTTTCTTTAGTTACACCAACGGTTGCCACAGCTCCTCCACCAAAAGGTGCGCATTTGCGTGATGCATTTGCACAAACCTACGCCATGAAATACAAATTAAATGTTGACGGATTACATTACAAACCTATCCGAACTTTTGTTAATGGATGTTACTGGGGTGTTTATGAATTCCGCGAGTTACCGGATGCAGATTATTTAGAATATTACTTTGGAATACCTAAAGACTCTTCTGATATTTTAAATTTTCATGCTGGTACAAATGGCATCACAAACGGTTCGGATACCGGTTGGGTAACGCCGGCTTTGGTTGGCCCAACCACCGACACAAAACCTTTATTCAATTACGTAAAAACGTTTGCGCCTACTTTCCCTTCAACACCAAACACTCCTCAATACGGAAACGTAATGAAACGCTTAAGCAAAATCAGCTTTATGGATCATTTCATTTATAACAGTTTCCTTGTAAATGCTGATTTAACTGATTACAACCATACCTGGTGGAGAAAACGTAATCCGGGAGGAAGTAATGCTCCTGCAACTTCTACCGATACATTACAGAAATGGCGTTATTTTATGTGGGATATGAATAATATTTTAGGATTAAAACGTTATCCTGCTGTTCCGCAAACTCTTCCTTTAAATTCTAACATGATGATGTCGCCATGTGTGTACAATTCAACATTATTTCCAATGTCACCGGCATCTTATACAAATACACCTGCCGGATATAGCGGACATGCATTTATGTTCCAGAAATTCTTAACTGCACCAACCTTTAAGAACGAGTACATTAACCGTTACATGGATTTATTAAACTCTGTTTTAAAGTGTGATAAATTAATTGCGCATTATAATTATTTCAAGAATATGTTTACTCCTGAAATGGCATTGCACGGAACATTTTGGGGTGTAAACACCTCTCCGGATTGGGACGACAACATGGATACTTTGAAAGTAAGAATTACAGAGCGTTGTACTAAAATCGACTCTCTATTAACAAAGTGTTTAAATTTATCGGGACCATATAACATAAACGTGGATGTTAGACCACAAGGTGCCGGCACGGTTGATTTTAATTCGCTTCACTTAAGTTCGTTTATCTGGAGTGCTGAATACTATCAAACAAAAGTTGAGCCTTATTT
>JBBAKL010000071.1:0-16294 GCA_040403535.1 Bacteroidia bacterium | reverse complement strand
ATAATAAAACCAGAAGGTTACACCATTCCGTTTAATGCCGAACAAGTGCATGGAATTTCTACGGCACGTGCCAATTCAGAAGGTCATGATTTAAAAACGGTGTTAGAAAAATTTGCAGGAATTGTAAATCAATGCACCTATTTATGCGGACATAATATTGAATTTGATATTAATATTATCGGAGCTGAATTTTTACGTAAAGGCTTACCCAATGTTTTTAAAGGAAAACCAAGTATTGATACTAAAAACGATCAAACTACCGAATTCTGCGCTATTCCCGGTGGCAAAGGCGGTAAATTTAAATGGCCAACCTTAACCGAATTATATTCTAAATTATTCAATGATAGTTTTGCGGAAGCTCACAACGCGGCGTTTGACGTACAGGCAACAGCCAAAGTGTTTTTCGAAATCGTTAAACGTAACATTATAAAAATTAAAGAGGTAATCGACACCTCAATCATAAGTTATGTTTCACCCGATTTATCAGATCTACTAGCCAACGAACTTAAATTAAAGCAACAGAAATCAAAAGTTGAGGAGAAGGCCATACAAACTGCATCTACCGATAATTCTGTTCAAATATCTAATTTCACACATCTACACAACCACTCTCAGTTTTCGGTGCTGCAAAGTACAAGCGATGTGGGTGACTTGGTAAAAAAAGCTGCTGAGTTTGGTATGCCCGCTATTGCACTTACCGACCACGGAAATATGTACGGGGCTTTTGCTTTCTGGCAGGCTGTTGATGAGCAAAATAAATCTATTAAATCTCATAATGATGCCATTGAAAAGGGAGAAAAGCAGGGTGAGAAAAAGAAAGAACTTAAATGCATTATTGGTTGTGAATTATACGTCACAAAAAACCACACAGATAAATCAAAGCAGGATAACGGTTTTGCAATTCCTTTCTTAGCTAAAAACAAAAAGGGATATGAGAATTTATCCAAACTGAGTTCTATTGGTTTTGTAGACGGGTTTTACTACGTGCCGCGTATAGATAAAGATATATTGGTAAAACATAAAGAAGGACTAATTGTAACCACAGGCGGTTTGGCAGGTGAAGTTCCTAGTTTAATTCTTAATGTTGGCGAATCACAGGCGGAAGAAGCTTTTCTATGGTGGAAAGAACAATTTGGAAATGATTTTTATGTGGAACTAAACCGCCATAATTTACCTGATGAAAATCACGTGAATGATGTTTTACTTCAATTTGCTAAAAAGCACAATGTAAAATGCATTGCCGCCAATAACAATTATTATATCGATAAAAAAGGTTCGGAGGCTCACGATATTCTTTTATGTGTAAAAGACGGTGAATTAAAAGAGACCCCAATTGGACGTGGTCGTGGTTTCCGTTATGGAATGCCAAATAATGAATTCTATTTTAAATCGCCAAAAGAAATGGCCGATTTGTTTAACGACTTACCGGAAGTCCTTGAAAATACTCAGGAGATTATCGATAAAATTGAAAGTTTTAAACTTGGACGTGACGTGTTACTACCAAAGTTTAAAATCCCTAAGGAGTTTGAAGACCCACGCGATGAAGATCCGAACGATGAGGGTAAAGGCAAACGCGGTGAAAATGCTTATTTAAAATATTTGACTTTTGAAGGAGCAAAAAAGCGTTATCCTGAATTGACACCGGAAATTAAAGACCGATTAGATTTTGAGCTGGCAACGATGGAACGAATGGGATTCCCTGGCTACTTCTTAATTGTATCCGACTTTACAACAAAAGCGCGTGAAATGGGAGTATCGGTTGGGCCCGGTCGTGGTAGTGCCGCAGGTTCTGCTGTGGCATATTGTTTAGGAATTACCAATGTTGATCCCATTAAGTATGATCTCCTCTTCGAGCGTTTCTTAAATCCCGATCGTATAAGCATGCCCGATATAGATATTGATTTTGATGACGAAGGACGTGACCGAGTTATTGATTACGTGATTGATAAGTATGGATTTAATCAGGTAGCTCAGATTATAACCTATGGAACAATGGGAGGTAAATCTGCAATTAGAGATACCGCACGTGTATTAAACTTGCCTTTACCGGACGCTGATCGGTTAGCGAAATCTTTTCCGGATAGTTTGGAGGCAGAGTTAAAAACCTTATTAAAACCGGGAGGAATTGATGAAAAATACCTTGAAAAGGTTAAAGACCGCCGTGAAGTCGTTGAGCAATCGCACAACTTCCGTAAATTATCCGAAGAGAATACACCGGAAGCAAAAGTATTACAACAGGCATATGAATTGGAAGGTTCTTTACGTAATACCGGAATACATGCCTGCGGTGTAATTATTACCCCTGATGAGTTAACCAAATACGTTCCGGTAACTAAAGCAAAAGATAGCAACATGATGGTAACGCAGTTTGATAACTCTGTTGCCGAATCGGCCGGTTTGCTGAAAATGGATTTCCTTGGTTTACGTACATTAACCATAATTAAAGATGCACTGGCCCTTATAAAAAAAGGGAAAGGTATTGATATAGACATTGACGCAATTCCGCTTGATGATTTAAAAACATTGGAATTATTTCAACGTGGAGAAACCAACGGTATATTCCAGTTTGAAAGTGCCGGAATGCAGAAATATCTGAAGGATTTAAAGCCCGACAGTATTAACGACTTAATCGCAATGAACGCATTATATCGTCCGGGTCCATTGGCATATATTCCAAATTACGTTAACCGTAAACATGGCCGAGAACCCATTACCTATGATTTAGAAGGAATGGACGAGTTTCTTAAGGAAACATACGGAATTACCGTTTATCAGGAGCAGGTAATGCGTTTAAGTCAGAAACTAGCCAATTTCACCAAAGGTGATGCGGATACCCTGCGTAAAGCTATGGGTAAAAAACAAAAAGATGTTCTTGATAAAATGAAGAGCAAATTTTTGGAAGGCTGCAAATCTAACGGTCATGATACAACTGTTGCCGAAAAAGTATGGAAAGACTGGGAAGCGTTTGCAAGTTATGCATTTAATAAATCCCATTCTACTTGCTATGCTTATCTGGCATTTCAAACAGCATATTTAAAAGCACATTACCCATCCGAATTTATGGCATCGGTGCTAAATCATTCGGGTGCTATTGAGAAAATCACTTTCTTTATGGAAGAGTGTAAAAGAATGGGAATTAAAGTTCTTGGTCCGGATGTAAATGAGGGTTTTGCTAAATTCAGTGTTAACCCTAACGGTGACGTTCGCTTTGGAATGGCAAGTATTAAAGGTGTGGGCGAAAACGTGATCAACACTTTAGTTACCGAAAGAGAAAGTAACGGAAAATTTGTTTCTGTTTTTGATTTAGCGAAACGATTGGACAGCAAAGCCATTAACAAAAAATCAATTGAAGGTCTGGCATTATCAGGCGCAATAGATAGTTTTGAAGGTGTACATCGTGCTATGTTTTTTGTACCGGAAGGAACTGATGGTACTACCCTTACCGACCGTATGATTAAATACGGTAATCAAATGAATAACGGCACCGATACATCTCAGGCAAGTTTATTTGGCGGCGAAGAAGAGATTGAAATAACCGAACCTCAGTTACCAAAAGTAGAGCCTTGGAATTCACTGGAACAATTAGCCAGAGAAAAAGAAGTGGTAGGGTTCTTCATATCGGGTCATCCTTTAGATCCATACAAACTTGAAATAGAGCATTTATGTAAAGCCAACTGCGCTCAGTTAAAAGCCGGATTGGAACCATTTAAAAATAAAGAAGTAACCATTGCAGGAATAGTTGTTAATACGGAAACACGTACTTCCAAAACCGGAAATCAATTTGGCAAAATTGTTGTTGAAGATTACCATGGCGCGTTTGATATTATGTTATTTGGAAAAGATTTTGTTGAGTATTCAAAATTCATGGTTCCTCAGTTATTCATTTTTGTTAAAGCCAGAGTTCAGGAAAGATTTAATCAGCCGGGAGCATTGGAACTGAAGGTTCAAAAAATAGAATTACTTGACGAGATTAAACAAAAAGCATTCAGTAATCTTAAATTAAAAATTGATGTAAACCAATTAACTGATGAATTAATCACCAACCTGGAAAATTTATTTAAACAATACAACGGAAAATCCAATGTTGAGTTTTTTGTAGAAGATCCGATGGAGAATATATCCATTAAACTTCATTCAAAAGGATACAAAGTAGCTATCAGTAACGATTTATTATTTGAATTGGAACGTTTGGGTAACATTAATTGTGAGCTTAATTAAAAATTTATATCAGTATATTTTATTAATTTTGGTAAATAACCTTTATATATGAAAATTAATTTAAAACATATCGCTGCTATTGCATTGACTTCAATACTAATGATTCAGTGTGACAAAAAGAGTAACGATACAGAGCCTACTCCTACGCCGGATCCAACTCCTAGCGGACCTTCTTTAAACACATTGACTGATTTATTTGCAGCAAATGGCGCACCCACCCAAAATTTTACTGTTAGCGCTAACGCTGCCAGCACTATTACGGCAAATGGTGTAAAAATTGAAATTCCGGCTAACGCTTTTGAAACCATTACCAGTAGTACTGTAACAGGAAATGTTGTGGTAAGCGTAAAAACAATTTTAACAAAAACACAAATTATATTAAGTGGAGCACAAGCCAATTCAACAAACGCAAAATTAGTAGCTACAAAAGGTTGTGTTAAAATCACTGCATCTCACAACAGCCAATCATTACGATTAGGGAGTAGTTCCGGCGGAACTGTATTTGTGAGTGTGCCGGATGGTTCTACGATGCCACCTCCAATGAAGAAATACTATGTCGGTAAACTTTCTGTTACCGATTCAACAAAAGTATGGGCTATGGAAAGCGACACCAATGATGTTACTGTTGCTTGGAACGGTAGTAATTACGTGCAAAAAGCCACATTAGACTCATTAAAATGGTTAAATGTTGGCAAGCAGTGGGACACCACAGCAACAAAAGTAGTTCAATCAGCATTGGTTGACAATACTCAGTTTAATTCAACCAATTGCGCTGTTTACATATCTTATAACAATAGTTTAACAGTTGGAGCTATGTATCCTATAGGTACAAGTGGTATTTACCGTATATCCAACATGCCATTAGGTAAAGGTGTGCATATCGTAGCTATTGCAGTAAAGAATGGACAATATTACATGGCTATTAACGCCACAACCATTAAACCTGCAACCGATTCGCTATCGTTACAACCGGTCACGCTATCCCAAATCACAAATGCACTAAATGCGCTCCCATAAATAAACACCTTTTAACTTCTAAGGCCGCTTTTTTATAGCGGCCTTTTTTATTATTTTTACTTACTTATGTTAAAGAAACTCCTGCAAATTTCGCACCTTGTAATTATTGCCTCATTTCTTCAAGTGATATGGAGTTGTTCTCAAAAAAACGAAAAGGAAAGCGGAAAAGAGATTTCTCAATTAAAATTCTCCGACCAGATTAAATCCCTGTTAAACGATACGGCTAAAGTTAATCCAACCGTTGATAGCTTAAAAAATAAAATCTTATTAAGTGACAAAACCAATCAGTTAATGCTTTTGGGTGAACTGGCAGAAATCTGGAGACCCTTCACCTATGAATTGGCCACAGAATTATTAGATCAAAGCAGTAAAGCAGGAAATGTGTTTAGTGAGTCAGACGCCTATTCAAAATTCGGAATCTATTATACAAGAAGATCTAATTTTGATTCGGCTCAATATTTTCTTAACAGAGCCGAGAAACTTGCGAATAAAATAAATTCTAATGCCTTACTTGCTCAAGTAGTTTCATGGCAAGCAGAAGGTTTGAGAATTAAAGGCTATTACGACAGCACCATTATTTTACAAGAGAAAGCTATTGCTCTTGCGGAAAAGGCAAATGATTTAAAACGTTTAGCATTCTGCAATATATCAAAAGGAGAGGCTCATCGCTTTCTGGAAAATGTTCCTAAAGCCAAAGAAAGCTATGATAAAGCAATTACCTATTCGGAGAAAATAAATGATCTTAATAAGGTAACAATCTGTTATAATAGTTTAGGCGAAGTTTACCGTGTACAGAATAATTATCCGGAAGCTCTGAATTACTACAATAAGGGTTTAAGCATGGCTAAAAAAATTGGTAATAAGAATCAAATTGCCTTTTGTTTAAGTTGTATGGGAGATATATTCAGCGCTCAAAAAGAACTTGAAAAAGCATTAAAGTATTTTAACGAAGCGTATGTTATTGCCAAAGAAATAGGGTCGCAAATTCAGCAATGCAACATATTAAGCAGCATGGCTCTGGTTTATGAGCAAGGTAAAGATTATTCGAAAGCATTAGAGTACATTGAAAAATCAAATCAGTTAGCAGAACAAATTGGCTATGCCGATAAAGTTGCTTTTGGTTTTAGCGCCAAAGCTCAAATTTATTTTAGTCAGGCAAAATATAACGAAGCGGCGGAATCCGTTAAACAATCGATAGAAATTTCAAAAGAACTGGGAAACACCAGTTTATTGGGAAGTACCTATAATCAGTTAGCCGGAATCTATTTATGTTTAAATAAATTACAGGATGCTAAAACAGCAGCAGAACAGAGTTTAAAAATTTCTAAGGATAACGGTGTTATCAGCAACATCCGCGAATCGGCTAATATTTTATCGCAGATATATGGTAAGCAGAATAATTACAAAGCCTCACTTGAAATGCTAAGTGTTTTTATTAAGATGAAAGATTCACTGAATAATGAGGAAAACGTAAAAAAAATGGCTGCTATCGAATATCAGGCCAAAGAAGAAGGTTTAAGAGCCGAACAGCGTGCAAAAGAACTTTCATTTAAAGCAGAACAAGAAAAGAAAGAGACCGAGCTCAAACGGCAAAAAACTATTCGCTATGCCTTCACCATCGGATTTGTTCTTGTATTATTATTAGTTGGAGTTGTATTCAGAAGTTTACAACAAAACAAAAAGCAAAACAAAATAATCATTGCTCAGAAAAAAGAAGTAGAACATCAGAAAGAACTGGTTGAAGAAAAGAATAAAGAGATTACAGACAGTATAACCTACGCGAAACGGTTACAAGATGCTATCCTTCCTCCTATTCGATTAGTTCAGAATTATTTTCCTCAAAGTTTCATCCTCTATAAACCTAAAGATATTATTGCGGGTGATTTTTATTGGATGGAAACTTTAGAAGACACGTTGTTTTTTGCTACCGCAGATTCAACCGGACATGGTGTGCCGGGAGCGATGGTTTCGGTTGTTTGTTCTAATGCTTTAAACAGAGCCTTAAAAGAATTTAAATTAAATAAGCCCGGATTAATCCTGGATAAAACCCGCGAGCTAGTACTTGAAACATTTGAAAAAAGTGAAGGTGATGTTAAAGACGGTATGGATATTTCTTTAATAAGCATTAATCATAAAACAAAAACCATTTTATGGAGCGGAGCCAATAACCCATTATGGTATTTAAACGAAAACGGATTACACGAAATAAAAGGCACCAAGCAACCAATTGGAAAAACCGAAAATCCTCAACCTTTTATTACCCACTCTGTAGAATATAAAGAAGGAACAACTTTCTATTTAATTACGGATGGTTATGCCGATCAGTTTGGCGGACCAAAAGGAAAAAAATTCAAATACAAGCAACTGCAGGAACAACTGTTAAAACATAAAGAAAAGTCTATGGATGAACAGCAGCGTTTAATTGATTATGAATTTGAAGAATGGCGTGGAGAATTAGACCAAATAGATGATGTTACAGTAATTGGATTTAAAATTTAATACATGAAAGTAAATCTTGTTATTGTTTTATTATCCGTATTAGTTCCTTTATTAATCGGAATGTTATGGTACAATCATAAAATAGGATTTGGAAAAGCTTGGATGCGAGCAAGCGGTATAACCAAAAAAAAAGTGCAAGGTTCAAACATGGCGTTAATCTTTGGTTTAACTTATTTGTTTAGCGTATTTGTGGCTTTGCCATATGCAGTTTATCTATTAATCATTAGGTTATAAACAGAGGTTCTGGCTTAGCCACCCTGTAAACGCGAAATGTCGCGGGTTATTAAACCATAAATCAACATTTTTTTGTACATTCATATCATATGAAATTCTTTAATATCAGAGTTTACGGCATCTTACTGGACGAAGGACGGGTTCTTGTAAGTGATGAACGTATTCATGGGCTTTTAATGACTAAGTTTCCCGGAGGAGGTTTAGAATTTGGTGAAGGTACTATTGAATGTGTGGTGAGGGAGTTTAAGGAAGAATTGAATTTAGATATTGAAGTAGTTGAACATTTTTACACCACCGATTTTTTTGTTGGATCGGCATTTAATCCAAACAGTCAGGTTATTAGTATATACTATCACGTAAAAGCTAAAGAACCAATGAAAATCAGGATTTCGGAACAATTATTTGATTTTCCTGAAGGTAATGAAGAAGCTCAAGCTTTTAGATGGCTTTTAATTGACGAACTTAATGAAAGTAATTTTACCTTTGCAATTGATAAAAAAGTCGCACAATTATTAAATAAAAATTTGCATTAATTATGTTACAACGCGTTCAAACTGTTTTCTTGTTTATTATTACAGCGCTATCTGTTTTATTAGCTATCGTACCATTTCAAAAAGTAAGCACCTATGAAATTACATTTCTGGTATCGGTTAAGCCTGATACTGTTCCGGGAATGACTAAATCTTTGATTCTGTTTCCTGTAATTATTAATCATTTAATTGCCGTATTAGCTTTAATAACTATATTCCTTTTTAAGAACCGTAAGATGCAGATGAAGCTTTGTACGGTTATCGCATTGGTTTCAGTATTATTAACCGCCTTACTTTACGTATTCAATTATGTTGAAGTACAAAATTCAAACGACAGTGTTACCAGCTTTTATATCGGTAGTTATTTTCCTATTGCTATGATTGTGTTTTCCATTTTATCCAGGATTTACATCAAAAAAGATGAAGAATTAGTTCGCAGTGCCGACCGTATCAGATGATCAAAAAAGTCCTACATATACTTTTTGTAATTATCACCCAGAATCTTTTTCTTAGTGTATACGGTAACTCTGATTCATTAATTAAGCTTAATAACGAAAAGAAACTTCCCGATTCACTTATTAATAAAATAGTATTTAAAGGTGAAGAAAAGGTAAAAGGTAATTTTAAGGTCAGTTTCAACGCTAAAAACGAAAAATTAGAACAGAATCCAAAATGGTTACTGTTCAATTACGATCGTGCAGAAATCAGATTCAATACTTTAAACGATACAGGTTTTTCGGTAGTAGATACAACCAATATATTTCAAGCCGGCTACGATCTAACCGGAGGCAAAAATCAGTTTCACAATATTCCTTTTAAGGGAGTTGCATGGTATAAAATATATTTTAAAATGCCAGCCAGCCAAATAAACGACATCTATAATTTTCTATTTTCACAGTTAGGCGCGTCTGAAATATATCTCGATGGAAAATTAATTAAAACCTATGGAGAAATTGAAGCAAACGGCAAAACCAAAAGATCGGTACACACTGAATTTGATTTTGTCAATTATTTTGTATCCGACACTTTACCTCATTCGATAGCCATAAGATACTCCTGTTCAGATTTTAAAATGTATGGCGAAAAATATAAAATTGATCAATTTGGCCCCGAAATTGGATTTCTCGACTTCAGCGATACAATTGCTAAGTTCAATTATTTCAATGTGCTTACCAACATCACCAATATGCTGGCGGCATTTTTCTTTGCACTCTTTCTTATACATCTTTTAATTTATCTCTTTTATAAGGAAAAAAGCTTTAATCTTCTTTATTCGCTTTTTTTACTTTTTTTAGCCATTTGTTTTCTGGAAGTATATTTAAACCGTACCATTGAAAACGCTCATTTTTATTTATGGCTCTCCAGTATAGATGGAATATTTTTCCCTGCCTGTTGCGTATTTCTTGTTACCCTGCTTAATAAACTCCTTAATATTAAGCCTTCAAAACATTACAAGTTCTTTTTAATATTATTTGCTTTATTGGTAATTGACGTGCTATTCTTTGATCTTTCTAACGGATTATTTTCAATAAGCATCGTTTTTTATACTTATTTTAACACGCTTGCCCATGCAATTCAAGGTATCAAACGAAATATACCATCCTCTAAATTTTTAGGTTGGGGAGTATTAAGTTTTACTCTTTCAATTATTTTAAGCATTGTACTTTCTATTCTCATTTCTTTTTTCGCTACCCCAGAAACTAACAATAATTTAGTAATAATCACTTTTTCAGTACTGATTATTATTGCCATTTTAAGTATTCCGTTGTCTATGACCGCCTATTTGGCTTATGACTTCGCGCGAACTAACAAGAATTTGGTTAATCAATTAAAAACCAATGATGCACTAAACAGAAAAACGCTTGAACAGGAAAAAGAAAAACAAGAAATCTTATCCAACCAAAACCGAATGTTGGAAACTCAGGTTGCCGAAAGAACCAAAGAAATTGCTGAACAAAACAAACAATTAGAACATCAGAAAAAAGAAATAACCGACAGTATAACGTACGCAAAACGCATACAGCAAGCCTTACTTCCTGAATTAACAGCAATTAAAGCCAAGCTACCAAACAGTTTTATTCTTTACCTTCCTAAAGATATTGTAAGCGGTGATTTCTATTTCTTCCAAAGTTTTAATTCTTCATCTGATCATCCGGGCAGAACGCAAATGCAATCAGAAAACGGTGTATTTATTGCAGCTGCCGATTGTACCGGTCACGGTGTACCTGGCGCATTAATGAGTATGATCGTTCACGAAAAACTAGAAGCCGCAACTAAAATATTTATTCAACCTAAGGATATCTTAAAAAGCATTAACCAACAAGTAAAGGACGCGCTTAAACAGTATCAAAATGAAAATGCCTCAAGAGACGGTTGCGACATTGCCTTTTTAAAAATTGTAGGTAATTCTCTTTCATATTCCGGAGCTTACCGCCCGCTATACTATTTTGATAAGAGTAATACTTTTAATGAAATTAAGCCAACTAAAACAGCTATAGCAGGACTTACTCCATACGATCAACAGTTTGATCAATCAGAATTAAATACGGATAATTTAAAAGCTGTTTATTTATTTAGCGATGGGTTTGCCGATCAATTTGGTGGCGATAAAGTAAAAAAATTAACTACTAAGAAGTTTAAGGAACTATTAGCTCGTATTGTTGATAAGCCAGTAGAAGATCAAAAAGCTGAATTAGATACGTTTTTCTCTAGCTGGAAGGGAAATGTAGAGCAAATTGATGATGTTTTAGTAATCGGAATTACCTTTTAATTTTATTTAATTAACCGTCCAAAACTTACTGATTAGTGATTTTTTACTATTTTAGCTTTTGCTTGTCATACACATGCAAAAGGCGAATAGTTATATTCTATTTTTATTATTGCCATTCTTTTTTCTGAATGGTCAAACCAAGCCTGATTTTAAATCAAGTTTCTTAATTATTAATCCTCCTGAAGGAGAAGACCCGGGAAATAATCTCCGAATCAGTAAACGCAAATTGGTACAAGTAGTTGACTCATTATTAGGACTAGACGTGATTGACCAAAAGGAAATTGAGCTGGTAGCCTATTACAATGACTTATTAAATTCTTACCCCGATTCGAGCAGAGCATATACCGTTCGTTTATCTGACCTGAATTTTTACGAAGATCTGGATGAATCGGTTATTTTCCCTTTGGTTAGCGACAAAGAGATAGCTGATTTAACTACCCTGCTTATCGAAAACGATGCCTTAAGTTATTACACCAGTCCACGTGCCGGCATTGTTACATCTTTATATGGCTGGCGCGATAAAAAAATGCATAAAGGAATTGACATTGATTTAGTGAAAGGAGATGCCGTTGTAGCTGCTTTTGATGGTAAAGTGAGGATTGCCGCAAAAAAAGGCGGGTACGGAAATGTGGTTGTAATTATGCACCCTAACGGACTAGAAACAGTGTATGCTCATTTATCCAAAATTAAAGTAAAACCAGGTCAGGTTGTTTTATCAGGACAAGTTATTGGATTAGGGGGCAGTACAGGACACAGCACCGGTTCTCATTTACATTTTGAAGTTCGTTATAAAAGCGTAGCATTAAATCCTTCAACGTTTATTTCATTTGAAAATCATAAACTATTGCACAACTCCGTCGTATTAACCAAATCTCGTTATGGTGTTAACGCCTACCCGTCTAACGCTACATTTCACACAGTTGACAAAGGAGAAAACTGGTCGGTAATCGCAAAAAAATATGGGGTAACCAGTAAAGAACTTTGCAGTTTAAACGGCACCCAAAAACGTTATTATCTAAAAGCCGGTCAAAAAATACGGATTAATTAATTCACCGCATTATTTCACTTAAACACCTAATTTATTTTTATCAAATTGTATAACTATCTACATTTGGTTTATAACTTACTAAAAAATGAAAAAAATATTGCATTTATTTCTTGTCGGATTAAGTATTTCTTTAAAAGCCCAACTAACTCCTCAAATTACTTCATGGGCTATAAACACTACATCTGCAACCGGATATGGCGGAATTCTTTCAAACGTACAAACAGTACAATATTCAGCAACGCAGGTTTATGTTAGCTGTACGGCAATTCCTTCTTACCCTATAGGACCATGGCCATCAAACCCTAATTTACCCTCCAATCAAAATTTTGTTTGCAAGTTTACTCGTAACCCTGTTCAAAACACAGGTACACCCATTTACACCTCTTTAGGAAATATTGGTTTATGGAGTAATGGTGTGGCTGTTTTTAACCCCAAAGATGGTTTATACTGGAGTGGCACTTCATTTGCAATGGGTGTAACAACAACCGGTTTCAACAGAAACGCCTTAGTTTACGAAGGGGTAAGCTTCGATGCTTGTCTTGGACACCCTGCTCCCGGAGGTTGTTATCACAACCATGTAACACCAAAATGCTTATATAATTCAACATTAACTACTGTGCATTCACCCATAATTGGCTATGCTTTTGACGGTTTCCCAATATATGGAGCATATGCTTACACTAATACAAATGGCACAGGAGCTATTAAACGAATGACGCCAAGTTATGTATTGGCACCATCAACCGGTTCAGTTTTATTAGGTGCTAATTCAGCATCTGCTGCTTCAACGCCTACTACTCCAACTACGCGAGTTGGTGGACCTCCGGTTAATGCAACTTACCCATTAGGAAACATGTGTGAAGATTATATTTACGTGACCGGATCAGGCGATTTAGATGCCCATAATGGAAGGTTTTGTATAACCCCTGAATACCCATCCGGCACTTATGCCTATTTTGCAACAATAGATGCTTCAGGAAATCCGGTTTACCCTTTTGTAATAGGTCCAACTTATTACGGAACAGTTCAACCCGGAAATACAGGCCCGGGCGGTAGCCACGTTATTATATCTGAACCAACAACTGTATATACACCCACCACAGCTTCAGTAAATGAAATGAGCCAATTAAAAATTGATTTCATGTTAGTTCCAAATCCAACTCAGGATTATGTATATATTTATATGGATGCAAAGAGTATTAATAATGTCCATGCAAAACTATTTAACTCAAAAGGAGAGTTAGTACATTCAATGGATTATTTACAACCAAGCATTGCATACACTATCGACCTTAACAATTATGCTGCAGGAGTTTATTATTTAATACTTGAATCCGGAAATCAAACAGTGAAGCAGAAAATTATTAAAACGAAATAGTATCCGTTTACCAATTAAAATAGTTAATGTAACAATACTCATGGCAGCCCTATTGGTTGCCATGTCTTTTTATTACAAAAAACCGAACAAAGCATCATTGATTATTAATTTCAAAAATTACGTTGGTGAAAATCCCTTAAAACTTGACACTCTTGCTTATGTTAATGGACTTGGGCAGCGATACTCTGTAACCAACTTTAAATACTATATTTCTAATTTTGTATTAAAGGCTGTAAGCGGTAAAGATGTAAAGATTAGCGGATCATATTTAATTAATGAAGATTTTCAAGAAATTGATTTAAAAGCAATTACTAATGGAGAATATTTTGGAATTGAGTTTATTATTGGTGTTGACAGTTTACATAATTGTAGCGGGGCTCAATCAGGCGCATTAGATCCAATAAATGGAATGTTTTGGGCATGGAATACAGGTTATATTTTTTTAAAACTTGAAGGAAAGTCGCCATCCTCAAAAAATCCGGGTAATTATTTCGAATATCACATAGGGGGCTATCGCACTCCGGCTAACTGTATCAGAAAGATTTATTTGAATTTTAAAAACAAAATGGTTGTAAATGATTGTTTGAAAGAAATAACGATTAAAACAAATGTTTCTGAAATACTATCTAATCCAACCTCTATTAATTTTGAGCAATTAAACTCTGTTACTGATACAAGAAACGCTAATATTATCGCCAACAATTATCAGGATATGTTTTCTATTATTCATGAAAATTAAATGCTTAATATTTGGAGTTGGAGTAGTGTTGTTTTTTTTACTAATTTCATTTACAATTAGTAATCAAGATCCTTATTTCAAGATTTCTAAAAAGGATATTGAACTTAAACTACCTAAAGGATTTCCCAAACCTTACTATAATTTTTCGAAAAACAAATTACAACCTGAAATTTTCACATTAGGACGTAAATTATTTTATGATCCGATTTTATCTAAAGATAATACGGTTAGTTGCGGAACTTGTCATCAAAGAATTGCAGCGTTTGCTCATATAGATCACCCTTTAAGTCACGGCATTTATGCAAAAATTGGTAAAAGAAATGTTCCGGCATTACAAAACCTTATTTGGAAAGACTCCTATATGTGGGACGGAGGAGTTAATAATCTTGAAGTACAACCTATTAACCCGATAACAAGTCCGATTGAAATGGATGAAACTCTAGAAAATGTTATTTATAAATTAAATCAAAATAAGGAGTATAAATATTTATTTAAAAAAGCTTTTAAGGATACTATAATTAATTCTGAAAGACTACTTAAGTCACTGGCACAATTTACAGGGCTAATGATTTCATCAAATTCACGTTATGACAAATATAAATCAGGAAAAGATACATTGTCAGAAATTGAAAGAAAGGGGTATCAATTATTTAAATCAAAGTGCGAGTCATGTCATAAAGAACCTTTATTTACTGACAATTCCTACCATTCAAACGGAATACCGGTAGATACCTCATTAAATGACTCTGGGAGAGAAAAAATTACCAATATAGATTCTGATAAATATTTATTTAAAACTCCATCCTTAAGAAACATTACTAACACCTTTCCTTATATGCACGATGGACGTTTCAGAAAACTTAAGGATGTTTTAGATTTTTATGCTAATCCTTCAAATTTTATGAATAAACCAGATTTACTTTTAAAAAACATCGGAGTTTTAAATGAGGAAGAGAAGAAATGTATAATAGCCTTTTTAAATACTCTAACAGATAAGGAATTTCTTTACGACCGCAGGTTTGCCGACCCTACTCCGGCCATATATTAATTGTGATGAACGGCCAAAACGCATGTTCAGTTTAGGTAAATTAATACTATTTTAGAAAACTATTTTAGACATGAAAAAAGTATTATTAATTCTGGTGTTTTCCGCCTATGTAACTATAGGTTTTGCGCAAGCCGTTACTCAGCTTTCTGAAGAATTTCTAAACAAAATGAATCGAAATCAGTTCGACAGTTGCCAGTCTTATTTTGATGAGTCGGTGAGGGATAAAATTAATGCCAATATGATGCGGTCCATGTGGGAACGCGTTCCTTCCTTTGTCGGAGAATTTAAGTCGTATAATAACATCCGGACTGAAAAGATAGACACTCTGGATATTGTTTTAATCACCTGCGCATTTGAGAAAACAAAGCTGGATTTAAAACTGAGCTATAACGATAAAAAAAAGATAGTTGGCATTTTCTTTGTTCCACCAAAAAGCAATGCTGTATATAATGTACCGGAATACTACCGCCCTGAAAGATTATATGAAACAAAAATACCTTTAAAGACCGGTGAATATACTATGCCGGGCGCATTATGTGTACCCAACAATATTGAGAACCCACCGGTTGTTATCTTTTTAGCAGGTTCAGGTCCGAATGATAAAGATGAAACCATTGGCCCAAATAAGATTTTAAAAGATTTAGCCCTAGGCTTAGCTTCAAATGGTATTGCCAGTTACCGTTATGACAAAAGAACCTTAGCAGAAGGTACTAAACTACAAAAAAATGAAAGTAAAATCGGTTTAAATGAGGAGGTTTTTGGAGATGCGATAAGCGCTATAAAAATGCTTCGTACCAATGCTCTTACCAAACA
>JBBAKL010000070.1:0-16400 GCA_040403535.1 Bacteroidia bacterium | reverse complement strand
TCTTGTACTTTGTTTGGTTGCATCTAACTATTTTGTAACCGGTTTATCAAAAATCGCCATTTCACCGTATGGATATGAATGGTTTTTTAAAAATAGATTATCAGATTTCTTTTTAAACATGCAGCAAAGAGGCTGGTTAACTTCTTGGTCTTCCTCTAATCAAACCGCGTTATATGATTTTTTAAATAAATACAGTGTTTTATTGCAAGGTTTTATTCTTGTAGTTGAAGTGGGGGCGATTTTCATTCTTAGAAATATAAAACTGGCATGTGTATTGTTATGTTCATTTGTATTAATGCATTTGTCTATCTGTTTAGTTTCAGGTATTTTATTCTGGAAATGGATGCTAATTGATGCACTTTTGATAACCATAATTATTGTAAATCGAAACGCATTAATTCGTGAATTGTTTACCCGATCAAATTTTAAAATCTCAATAGTAATCGTTTTATTTTCTTTTATCTGGCTCCGACCTTACACCATTATATGGTTTGATACAAAACTAAATCAGTTTTTTGTTTATGAGGCGGAAGATGTAAATGGTTTTACTTGTGAACTAAATAAAAACGATTTTAATCCTTATCATCAATGGATACAATATGATAAATTATGGTTTTTGGTTAATCATGAAGTGTTAAATGTGAGTGGTTTTGGCTATACGTCTAACTATTCAACAAAATCAACTCTTGATACCATTAGTGCTCAACGTTTAAATCAGATGATCGTGAATTCGGGCGCTAATAAAAAAAATCAAAAAAAATCAGAGGAATTTGCCAACTTTCTCAAAGTGTTTTTTAAAAACAAGAATCTGCAATTAAGCAACAATCATTGGTATAATTTTATTCAAGCCCCAAATGATTTAAACGGATCAAAAGGATGCGCTTCCAAAGTGTTTCAAGAAATAAAGGCTATTCGAGTTTATTACTGTTTGAACTTAAACATAAACGGTAAAACCCTTCCTGTAAAAAAAGAAAATATACTTACAGTAAATATTTGAAATTCCATATAATTCATTTAATTTAGTTACATGAGTTCCAACGAATACCGCGATTTTATTCGAAGCCTGAGTTTTAGTCAACGATTCAGATATGGCGTATATCAATTTTCCGATCATTTTTTCGGAAGAAAAAAATTGTTTTCTGATCGTGCCTCCTTCTACAAAGAGCTGAATGAAACCTTGCCCAAACATGGCGAAGGGCGTATTATGCCTATTGAAAGAAGAAAAGATTTAAGCTTAAAGGAGTTTAAAGAGCATTATGTAAAAAAGGGTATTCCTGTTGTGATGGAAGGGGCGGCAAAAGACTGGCCATGTGTTCAGAAATGGTCGTTAGAATATTTTAAGCAATTGCATGGTAAAGATGAAATTGTTTTGGTTGATCAGGCTATTCCGGGTTATCCGTATGAATTAACTACACTGGCTGATGTAATTGATAATATCAGAGGAGGGGGGAGCAAATATTACCGTTTTTATCCACTATTGGCGCGCCACCCCGAACACCTTGAGGATTTTGATTACAAATGGCTAAAGGAACACCGTAATCCTCTATGTTGGTTTGATGCCTTTCAGGTTTTTATTGGCGGACAAGGTTCTTATACTGCGTTGCACAATGCCAATCAAAGTAATTTGTTCGTACAGGTTTACGGAGAAAAGAAATGGGTGTTGTATTCACATTATTATTCACCGGTAGTTGACCCTCATCCGGTACGAAATGTTTACAGAAGCGCGCCGGGTAAACGTCAGACAGGACCTTTTAATCCGTTTGAACCTGACTATGAATATCCGTTTGAATTGTATAAATATATTGATGGTTATTCGGTGCACTTAAAACCGGGTGATATTTTATGGAATCCGCCTTTTTACTGGCATGCCGTTAAAAATACCACCGATTCCATAGGAGTGGGATACCGTTGGCTTTCGCCGTTTTATTCGTTTAAGATTTCGCCTTTATATATGCTGTTGGATTGCTTTGCAACAAAACCTCCAATCTGGAAAGCTTATAGTTTATACAAGAAAGACATCAACGAATTGCATTTGGCTGAATTTAAAAAACTGGAAGAGGCAAAGAAAAAAATTGCCGAAATGGAAAAAATTAAAGCTAAATAAGCTTGTAGTTTTTGTATTCACCCGGACGCCATCCGGTACTTTTTTCAATCGTTTGTAAAAATTTATCTTTTATTGAAAGTTTTATTTGCGACGGATCGTAATTGAACTGCCAGTTTTGAGCGGAAATCCGAGCTTGCATAACAGCAGGATGTGTGCCTTTAAATTCTTCTAAACTATCAATCTTATTGTAATCAAACTCTTCTGCTGTTGCAATGTTTTTTTTCATCCATACGTCATCGTGCCACATTTTATGAAAATTTTCTTGCTTTGCTTGTTGGGCTTTAGGTGGCTTCACCCATCCGTAATGATAAACCGCAGCTTCAATTTTTTTTACTTGTAACTTACTGTCATCTGTTTTTCTGAAACCCTGCGCATCTTTATACGAACGGATATTTTTATCATTCCGGATGATGCGAATTTCGTTTCGGTACCATTTTCTGGAGTTGCCTACGTAATTATAATTTCCGTAAAAGTGAACATAATCAAATAGCAATCCGTCAACTTCTTTATTGTTTGAATATTGCTGCATACCATTGCGGATTACCGCATGGTATTTTTCATGGATCACTTCGTCACTTTGTATATAAAAGCACCAGGTAGTATCGCTTCCGATAGCATCAAAAACTTTATTGGTTTCAACAGATAGTAATTTACCGCCTTCACGTAATGAATCATCCCAAACGCTTTCCATTATTTTAATTTTCGGCGATGGAATGCTTTTAATCAGTTCCATGGTGTTATCGTCTGAATTACCAATACTCACAATAAACTCATCACAAACTGGTAGTATAGATGTAATGGCTTCCACAACCGGATAGTCGTATTTAAGTGCGTTTCTAATTATAGTGAAGCCGGTTACTTTCATGTTATAAAGGTAAATATCTTAAAATGGATAACCTATGGCGAAGTTAAGGTTAAACTGCGTTAATGGTTTTTTATCGAACATCCATCGGTCGCCTTCCGGTAATTTTGGGTCAACAATCGGAATAGCCCCATCTAATCGCAAAACAAAAAAGTTTAAGTCCCATCTGATTCCCCATCCTGTACCAACTGCAAATTCTTTATAGAACCTGTCAAATTCAAATTCGCCGTTTGGTTTACTGGCATCATTATGCAATTGCCAGATATTTCCCGCATCCACAAACCAGGCGCCAAAAAATGAACGGAATAAATGAAAACGATATTCAATATTACCTTCAATTATTAAATCACCAATTTTATCGAAACGGGTTGTAGCTGCATCGGTAGGGGCGTAACTACCCGGACCAACAGTTCGGGCACGCCAGGCGCGGATACTGTTTGGTCCGCCCGAAAAATAACTTTGCTCGTATGGTAACACGTTTAAGTTTTGCAGTGGTTTCCCTACACCTAAAAAAGTACGGTACACAGCTCTGTTTTTCTGACGGATAGGAATGTATAAGCGGTAATCGATGTCGGCTTTTACAAATTGAGCAAAAGGAATGCTGGTTATTAAATACCTGCCCAAAGTGTCTTTTGGCTGACCGGTTAAATCATAAACGCCTCTTAATATATTACCGGAAGAAGTGATGTTGAATTTGAAAAAACTCACCGGCTTACGACTGGCATTACTTGCCGATTGTATTTGGTTATTGTAAGTTGCAACATATCGTGAGATGGTAGTAATGTGATCCTGAAATGAATTCAATAAAAACAAATCATTAATCTTTTCAAGTTCAGATTTGAACTGATTGGTTAAATCTGCCTTCACCAGGTAAATTTCAAATGGTAATAAATCCTGACGCCACTTACCTTTATTTGTTTTAAAACTAAAACCATAATTGATGGTTGAAATCACTCTTAAAAATTCAGGACGACGCTGATAATTTACTGAAGTGTTAATGTAAGTACGTGGAAACGCATCTTTTTTAAACGGAAAAAGAGAGAACGGAAATACCGCGCGCGGAACCGAAAATTTCATGGAAGGTCCAAACTGAATGGTGTTAAAAGTTTTCTCAACATCACCAATATCGCTTTGGCTAGTGTTGAATTGGCGCTGAGCAATTAATGCACCATTTAAGCTTAATTCAAATAATTCGGCTCCTTTAAAAAGGTTTTTATTCTGAAACAGTAAACTTCCATCAATACCAAGATTTCCGGAAGTATTGGTTCCTTCCGTTTCTATGGTTATGGATTGTTTAATTAGCGGCTGGCAAACAATGTAACAATCTAGTTGGTCGTTTTTATAGGGCGACTTAACAAATTGAATTAAGACATTTCGGAAAACGCCTAAGTTCAAAATACGTTTATAGGTTTTTTCCGCTAATACTTTTTGAAAAACCTGGCCTTTAAAAAACTCAATATTTCCAGCTAAAACACTCTTTCTGTATTTTAGTTTGTTTTTAATTAAAAACATGTAATCGTTATAATAGATTGTGTCTTTAAAATGTTCGTCTTTGTAAGAGGTATTAAGGTTTTCGGTGATAATAAAAACATTGTTTACAAAATAGCGAGGGTGCTTCACGTAAGAAATCGAATCTTTACCCTGCGAAATGTGAGTTGGGAATTTTTTAAAACTGATAGTAATATCAACTTTTTGACGTGCTAAGGCAGAGTCAACTTCATAAAAAATGTAATCCGACTCAAAGTAGTAATAACCGTTATTTAGAAGGTGATTGGTAATTCGTTCTCTCTCCTGCGTCATTAAATCAGCATCGTATGGCTCACCACGTTTTAATTTACAATGAATGGTATCGAGACTCACATAATGGGCTAATTCTTCTTCGGGAAATGAGTACTTAATATTATTGATAAAATACTGTTTACCGGTATTGATGTTATAATACACATCAATTTTCTTTTTGTTTTTTCGTATAACAGAACTGTCATTAACGCGCGCGTAAAAATAACCTTTAGAAAAAAGATACTTTTTAATTTGTGTTGCAGATTGATGAGTAATTAGTGAATCGTAAATAACCGGCTCTTCCGCTACTTCTAAAATACTTTCCCTTACCGTTGGTTTGTCCTTGTTTTTTAAGCGGGGTTCTTTTGGTTTCTTTCCTTTCGCAATTCTTTTTTCGTTCTTCGTTTTGTTTTTTTCATTACGTTTTTCGTTAATTCTGTCAAAGCGTGCGTCACGCTTTTCTTTTTTCTTTACAACCTTCTCTTTATCGATTTGATTATACAACCATAGGTTGAATGGAAAAACAGATAGTATTTTACGGTTGGGTTTCTGGCGGATAAAAGGCTCAATTTCGCTTTTATCAACTTTGTGTTTGATATCTCCTTTAATAGTATTACTGGCTACCAGATATTCGTTTTCTTTCAGCTGCTTTGTAGTGTTGCAGGAGTTGAAAAACACCACCATCCAAATGAGCAACAGTTTTAATGCAAATGTCTTTTTAAAACACATATTTAAAAAAGTGCTCAATATTGGTTAATTTTATATCCTACGAATTTAACTAAATTATGATTAGTAAGAGTCAAATTAAACAGGTGAAAGCCCTGCATTTGAAGAAATTCAGAATTCAGGAACAACTGTTTATTGCGGAGGGGCTAAAGATTGTAAGTGAAATTATCATTTTTAAACCAGAAATTATCAGTGAGATTTTTGTAACAGAATCCTATTACAATGAGAATAAGAAATTATTTCCGAAGTCTCTTCCGTTAACGCTGATCAGTGAGCAAGAACTTGAACGAATATCGACTCTCACTACGCCAAATCATATTCTGGCTGTTTGTAAATATTTCAAGTCTTATGAGCCGCAAATAGATCTTTCTAAAAAATACAGTCTGTATTTGGATGATATTCGCGATCCTGGAAATTTAGGAACGATTTTGAGGATAGCCGATTGGTTTGGAATAAATGAAATATTTGCTTCCCGTCAAAGCACTGAGCTTTACAACAGTAAAACTATTCAGTCGGCAATGGGTGCGTTCCTTCGGGTTACAGTACATTATTTAAATTTGGACGAGATCATAGGTAAATCATCATTTCCTGTTTATGGTGCTGTTTTAAACGGAAAAAACATTTACACACAATCCCTCTCAAGCGGATTAATCATTATAGGTAACGAGGCTAACGGAATATCCGATGAAAACCTGAAAAAAATTACACATCCAATTACCATTCCGGCTGCCTCCAGCAATCATACAGAATCGCTAAACGCTGCAATGGCTACATCGATCATTTGTGCTGAATTTTACCGGCAAAACGCAGGTTTTTAGATTATTTTTTCAGAACCACTCCTTTAAACCGGATAAAGGAAGGTGAGTTTAAGTCGTTGCTGGATACTTCAACAATTCGGTCTTGCCGGTCGTAAACGGTTTTGGTGTCGAATTTTACAATAATTTTATTTTTTTGACTGGGCGCAATGGGTTGCTTTGGAAATTCAACAGTAGTGCATGAACATTCTGCCTTTGCTTCCGTAATAATCAGGGGTTGGTTTCCATTGTTAATGAATTCGAACTCCATGTTTACCACATTTCCCTGCTTCACAAATCCGAAATTCTTTTTAGAGTCGGAAAATTTTAATTTGCTTTGAGCAAATAGATTGTTTTGCCCAAAAAGTAACATCAGGCTGATAAAATAAAAAATCCCCCATGTTAATGGAGGATTTTTTAAAAGTTTATGAATCTTATTTTGCGCCATCGGTAGGTGCAGGTTTTACTTCACCTTTAATTTTAACCTTAACGGTTGCTAATTTGCTGTTAGATGTAACGGTTACGTTTTTCTCAAAACGTCCGGGACGCTTAGTGTCATATTTTACTTTAATAACACCGCTTTTGCCTGGTAGAATTGGTTCCTGAGGCCAACCCGGTTTGCCATCAATTGTTGTTGATGTACATCCGCATTCACCCTGAACGCTGGTAATTGTTAATGGAGATTTACCAACGTTTTTGAATTTAAATTCACGAACACCATTCGCATCATAGTCAATTGTACCGTAATCAATTGTTTCCGAATCGAACTTTAATTCAGGAGCATTTGGATCAGTGTTTGGAACAACAGATTCCTGTGCGTTGCCTGCAAAGGCAAACATCATAAACAAAGCAAGTATAGCTGTAATTTTTTTCATGATAGGGTTCTTTAGAATATTAAGATTTCTTTTCTACCGGAGCACCTTGCGACGGTTTGTTAGTTGGAAACGCTTCTTCAACTGGTTTTGCTTCTACATTACCTTTAATCTGAATAGTTTGAGTTCCAGATTTTGCGTTTGAATTTACAGTAACGGTTTTGTAGATTGGTCCAACACGTTGTGTGTCATAAACAACTTTAATAACACCGCTTTTGCCAGGTAAAATTGGTTCTTTCGGGCATTGAGGAACTGTACAACCGCAGCTACCCATACAATTGGTAATTACTAATGGTTCTTTACCGTTGTTAATGAATTTAAATTCACATGAACCATTATCACCTTGCTTAAGGTTACCGTAATCGTGAACGGTTTTGTCAAATTTAATATCAGCTAAACTAGCCGGCGTTGCGTTTGCAGGGTCTTGAGCACCGTGGTTATGACCATCGTTTGCAGAATGAACTTCTTGTGCAAAGCTAAATGCGGTTAAACCCGCAACTAATCCTAAAGTTAAAATGAGCTTTTTCATATTTTTGAGTTTTGTGTTTGTTTAATTACTAAAATCATACCAAAGATAATAATGCCTTGGTTTAGTTCGAGTATTTTTGCGAAATTTAACAAAAATTTGAATACCCTTCAATGGAAATAGCTAAAACATACAGTCCTAAAGACGCAGAGCATAAATGGTACCCTTATTGGATCGAGAAGCAATTCTTTAAGTCAGTGGTAGATAAGTCGAAAAAGCCTTACACTATTGTGATTCCTCCGCCAAATGTCACCGGTGTATTACACATGGGTCATATGCTTAACAATACCATACAGGATGTACTTATTCGTCGTGCCCGTATGTTAGGATTTAACGCATGTTGGGTTCCGGGTACCGATCATGCCAGTATTGCTACCGAAGCTAAAGTTGTAAAATTATTAGCAGATAAGGGAATTAAAAAGACCGACTTAACTCGCGATGAATTTTTAAAGCACGCGTGGGACTGGAAAGAGAAATATGGTGGAATTATTCTTGAGCAATTAAAAAAGCTTGGTGCTAGTTGCGATTGGGATCGTACCCGATTTACTATGGAGGAAGATCTCAGCGAGGCTGTTATAGATGTGTTTATCGACCTTTATCAAAAAGGGCATATTTACAGGGGTGTTAGAATGGTTAACTGGGACCCGCAAGGTTTAACAGCAGTAAGTGATGAAGAGGTTATTTATAAAGAATCGAGCGGTAAATTGGTTTATGTTAAATATCAGATTGAAGGTAGCTCAGAGTATGTAACCATCGCTACTACTCGTCCCGAAACAATCATGGGCGATACTGCCGTATGTGTTAATCCGAACGACGAACGATACTCGCATCTGAAAGGTAAAAATGTAATTGTACCGGTTGTTAACCGCGTTGTCCCGTTAATATTTGACGAATATGTAGATGCTGCATTTGGAACAGGGGCTTTAAAAGTAACTCCCGCTCATGATATTAACGACTTTAACCTCGGACAAAAACATAAGTTGCAAACCATTGATGCGTTAACTTCAGACGGGAAAATTTCTGAGGCAGCAGGCGCATACGTTGGAATGGACCGATTTGCCTGCCGTAAACAAATTGTGAAAGATTTGCAGGAAATGGGATTGGTAGAGAAAGTGGAAGAGATTAAAAATAAAGTAGGTTATAGTGAGCGTACTGATGCGGTTATTGAACCAAAATTATCCATGCAGTGGTTCTTAAAAATGGATAAAGTGAGTAAGCCTGCTTTGGATGCTGTTTTAAATAATGATGTAAAATTGATTCCCGAAAAATTCATTAATACCTATAAACACTGGATGGAAAATGTACACGACTGGTGCATCAGCCGTCAGTTATGGTGGGGACAACGCATTCCTGCATGGTATGATAGCAAGGGAAATACAGTTGTGTGTAAAACAAAGGAAGAAGCAGTTCAGTTATTAAAAACAAATGATGTAAAGCAGGATGAAGATGTTTTAGATACGTGGTTTTCGTCGTGGTTATGGCCTTTAACGGTGTTCGATCCAAAGGTAATCCGCAATGGATGGGATAAAGCCAACGAGGATTTAAAATATTATTATCCAACCAATGATTTAGTAACAGCCCCCGAAATTTTATTCTTTTGGGTTGCACGAATGATTATTGCCGGCATGGAATATACCGGACAAAAACCATTCACCAATGTTTACTTAACAGGAATTGTTCGCGACAAACTCGGACGTAAAATGAGTAAGAGTTTAGGCAATAGTCCTGAGCCGCTGGAACTAATAGAAAAGTATGGTGCAGATGGAGTAAGGGTTGGTATGTTGTTATGCTCACCTGCAGGAAACGATTTAATGTTTGACGAAAGTTACTGCGAACAGGGTAGGAATTTTGCGAATAAAGTTTGGAATGCTTTCCGTTTAATAAAAGGATTTGAAATTGGAAACGTTCAACAAAGTGAGGCGCAAAAAACAGCCATTACCTGGTTTGAAAATAAACTATCTGAACAAATCGAGATAATTAATGATCATTATTCAAAATACAGAATGAGTGATGCGTTAATGGCAACTTATAAACTTGTGTGGGATGATTTCTGTGCATGGTACCTGGAGGCAATTAAGCCTGATTTTATTGACGGAAAAGCGCAGCCAATTGACCAATTAACCTACGATGCAACTATCAATTTTTTAGAGAGTTTATTAAAGGTAATGCATCCATGGATGCCATTTATTACGGAGGAAATCTGGCATTTAATTAAAGAGCGTTCGGAAAAAGATTGTGTGATGATTGCAGCATGGCCAGAAGTTAAAAAAACAGACGCTGGTCAGCTGATGGAATTTGAAGTTGTGAAAGAAATTGTTGCGATGATAAGAAATATCCGAGCTCAAAAACAGCTATCACCTAAAGAAAAATTAAAGCTGATTGAGAAATCAGATGCTTCCCATTCATATTTCGACAGCTTGGTTATTAAACTCGCCAATCTTATCGAAGTGGAGTATACTAAGGAAAAAGTGGAAGGTGCTTTTTCGTTTATGATTAAATCTACAGAGTTTTTTGTGCCTTTGTCTTCTAACGTAAATAAAGAAGAAGAAAAAGCACGTATCCAGAAGGAACTCGAATACAATCAGGGTTTTTTGAAGTCGGTTCAAATTAAATTGTCAAACGAAAAGTTTGTTGCAAACGCAAAACCCGAGTTGGTTGAATTAGAACGTAAAAAGCAAGCCGACGCTGAAGCGAAAATTAAAGCGCTGGAAGAGCAATTGTCGGTATTATAAGAATGAAAGAATTAAAAGTCTCAACTTTACTCATCTTGTTAAGCATATTAACTGCGCTTTTGTGTGCAGGGGCTTTAACTGTTTATCAGGTTACCTGGGGTGGAGGCTTTGATTTGGCAGCTGTTTTAATTTTATTTTTCGCTTTTTTCATCATCACTTTCTTTATACTTTACTTTATTTATAATCCATATGTATTTGATAAAATCAGTGCGGTTAATGAAGAATTAAAAAAGGTAATTCCTCAAAAGGAAATACCCGATACAAATATTCAGCTGGATGAAATTGATCCTATAACGCAATTGGAGACGGAAGTTAAAAAACTAGCTACTGAACGTCAGAAAGAACTTGAACACGTGAAGCATTTGGATAGTTACCGTAAAGAATACCTCGGTAATGTTTCGCACGAATTAAAAACGCCTGTGTTTAACATTCAGGGATATGTTTCTACTTTGATAGACGGAGGCTTAAACGATCCTACTATAAATTTGGATTATCTGAAACGTGCCGATAAAAGTATAGAGCGTATTATTCATATTATTGATGATCTGGAAACAATTACACAGTTGGAGACGGGATCCCTGGAGCCTGAATTGGAAAAGTATGATTTAGTTGCTCAGATAAAAGATATTATCGAACAACTGGATATGATAGCTAAGAAGAAGAATATCTTTTTGGTATTTGCGAAAAAATCCGACAAGCCGTTATATGTAATGGCCGATAAGTTCAGAATCCGTCAGGTATTTGTTAATTTGATCACCAATAGCATTAAATACGGCAGAGATGGCGGTAAAACTGAAATCACTTATAATCTTTATAATGATGAGGTGATTGTAGAAATAAGAGATAACGGAATTGGCATTGCTGAAGAACATTTACCACGATTATTTGAACGATTCTATAGGGTCGATAAAGGACGTAGCAGAGAGCAAGGTGGAACCGGCTTAGGTTTAGCAATTGTTAAGCACATCATAGAGGCCCATCAAAAAAGCATCAGTGTAAAAAGTAAAGTTAACGAGGGTACTGTGTTTACATTTACTCTCGAAAGAGCTTAATTTATTAACATTTATACCGTTTATCTTAAAAAAAAATTTTGCTAAACGGGTCTAATATCTGTAAACTTGCACCATAATTTTAATAAAATGGCCGAGATTCATATAACTGGTATAAAATATATCGAAATCAACACACAGGAAGATTTAGAATTTAAATATAAACCCGATGTACCTAAATTAAAGTTGGTAGGTAATGTTATCGTTGCTGAAGATGAGGAGTCTGATGATGATGAACAAAGTGTTTTGTTTTTAACTCAAAAACAATTAAACCAGGTTTTAATCAATAAAGAGGTGGAATTAAAATTAGTTGAAGACCGTTGGTATCCGGCTAAGCCTTTAACTAAAGAGCAAATCAAAAAAGTTGGTTTAGTAGATATCGATGCTGAATATCTTGGTTCGGCGGGCGATATAAAATGCTACGAAGCTGTAAAAATCAGTGAATAAAAATAATCCCGGTGAAAATCGGGATTTTTAATTTTATAATGGCACTTAACTTTAATACATTACTTACAAGAGCACTCACCGCTGCCGTATTTGTAGCTGTTTTAATTACGGCTATTAATTATAACTATTTTACTTTTTCCTTGTTGTTTTCTATTCTCGCAATTTGGGGCTTACAGGAATTTTATAAAATATCTGAAAAGCTTGGCGCGAAACCTTTCAAAACTTTAGGCTATTTAAGCGCTGTGTTTTTTGTTAGTGGCGCATTCTGGCATAATGCCGCCCTTACCGGATTTAATTTCCAGGTGTTTTATGCTGCAGGTATCATATCATTAATGGTAATGTTTATGCAGGCCATGTTTTCAAATTCGGAAAATCCTATAACCGATGTTGCTTATTCAATTGCCGGAGTGATTTATTCAGTTGTTCCGTTTTGCGCGTTGTATTACGTTTCCTGCGTTGATAAAACTATTATACACAGCGAAGCCATGAACTTTAATTCCAGTTATAATAATCATATTGTATTAGGAATTTTCTTGTTAATCTGGGCTAACGACACTTACGCTTATTTGGTAGGAAGCTTAATTGGTAAGCGTAAATTATTTGAACGCATTTCGCCCGGTAAAACATGGGAAGGAACCATTGGCAGCGCCATATTAACTTTTGCCTCAGCGTTCCTGGTTGCGTATTGGTTTCCTGAGGTTGAAACAAAACATTGGCTGGTGCTTTCGGTTATTGCAGTTGTAATCGGAACTATGGGTGATTTATCAGAATCACTTTTAAAAAGAAAGGCCGGAATCAAAGATTCCGGCCGTATTATGCCTGGTCATGGTGGTATTCTCGACCGTTTTGATAGTTTAATGTTTATCGCACCTTTTGCTTATTTGTACTTAAGCATGGTGTATTCTTAAATTTTAATTTTGTGGATGCGGTTAATCGGAATTACAACACCTTGTTTTAAAATTACCCGCTTGTCAGTTACGCCCCAAACCGTTGTTTCAACCACTTTGCAGGATTGATCATCTTCAAAATAAATTCTGATTTTGGTATGATCCAAATTACCAAGCGTTAAAGCCCTGTTTAATTCGGTCAGTCGGTCGATTATCGCTTCTTTATCTGATAATACTTCGTTTTCCGGAAATTTTAAGCCGGAAATCATTTCCTTCTCTATTTTTTCAAAGGCAGTTGTATTCATTGGTATGAAAGTTTTAGTTAGTTAGTAATTATACGCTAAATAAAAGTTGAGGTTACAGACTTTAAGATTTTTTTATTTGCTTTTTAATAAGTTCGCAAATTTGCGTTGCGTATTGACTGCCAATGCGATAAGTAAACCCGGCGTTATCCCGTAACTCTATAAAATCTTGTCCGCTGGTATAAAAACGAATAATTCCTTTTGAGTGAAGATTGTATACCGCTCTTCTGAAAATGTTACGTTTATATCTTCCAACCCGAATATGCGTAATGGTGCCAAAATCTATTTTTACGCGACGGGCTGTCCAGAATCCGTCAATTATCATATAGCCATTGAAAACTTTGGTGTGGGTATGCAGAATATACGTCAAGCCTGCTGAAATAACGAGTATGATTAATCCAAGTAAAAAGAAGATTTCACCTGAATTTGGTATGTTTTGTATGGGATATGAACCAATATAAAAAACGGAAACTTTAACGGGTTTTGGGTTTTCGCTCCAGTAATAACCTAGGAAACAAAATAAAGCAAGTATCATGCGCCAGATAATACTTAAACGATTATGGCCCATGTATTGTTTCTCTTCGAACAGCAGCGCGTTATCTATTTTTAAACTCAAGTTTAAGTATTTGTTTTGAAGATGGCGTAAGCTTGAAGCGTTCGTCTATGCGGTGACCAACAATCCAAATTATTTGGTCATTACCGTTTAACAAAATCCAAATTTTGTTTTTTTCGGAAAGTGGAATTTTGTTGGAAATGAAATAATCACTGAGCTTTTTAAAATTCTGCATTCCCAATGGCATAAATTTATCACCCTTTTGCCATTTTCTTAACGTAAGCGGAAACTGCAATAAATTATAATCAAAAAAGCCTAGATTTTTATCTCTGATTACCTCCGCTTTTTTTACGACTTCCGCTTTAAATTTTACAGGTAATTTATTGAATGAACTTGCACTTTTTATTTCATAAACAGCTTCTTCTTCTGTGCTTTCTTCAATAGGTTGAGCTAAAATGAAATCGCGGTCAATCAAAACCTGATAACCGGAAGATAAAAACAGTTTTCCGGATTGTTTTGTGTTTATACTCTGGTGAATTTGCGAAATCTGACTGCTGTTAAATCCTAATGGAGCCAGTATTTCATGCAGCAAAAGCTCACTAGCTGTTTTTTTAAGAAGTTTAGAGATGGAGATCTTTAAAGTTTCATTTTCGCCGGTTGTGATTTCCTTTTTTTTCTCTTCGCAATATTCATTCACTATTTCAGCCGCTTGCCTGAAAAACTCCATGTTATGAAGCAAGGTGTGTTCAATAGCCGGATTGATTTTTTTTAGACCGGGAATGATTTTATGTCTTAAATAATTACGCGCATATTTTACCTCGTCGTTACTGCTATCATGCCTGAATTTTAGTTTATGGCTTTCCGCAAATTTCAGAACAGCATCTTTTGTTACATGCAGTAAAGGTCTGATGATGTTGTTTTGCTTAAAAGGAATGCCTACTAAACCATTTAATCCGGTGCCGCGTGCCAGATTCAATAGTAAGGTTTCAATATTGTCGTTAGCATGATGCGCGGTAAGAATATAGTCAAATTTGTTTTTCTGTACTAACTCATTAAACCAGTGGTAACGCAATTCGCGTGCTGCCATTTGCACCGATAGTTTCTTTATTTTAACATACGATTTGGTATCAAATTGCTTTATGTGAATTTTTAATTTATTTTTTTTCGCAAAATCCGAACAGAATTTTTCGTCCATATCTGATTCTTTACCACGCAAATTAAAATTACAATGAGCCAGCTCAAAAGCAATACCGTTTTGTTTTAATACATGTGCTAACACAACCGAATCTACTCCTCCGCTAAATGCAAGCAATAGTCTGTCTTTTTTTGAAAAAAGACTGTTGTTCAATGTAATTTCGCATGACTTTCTCACTAAACAAATTTAACAAAATGAAACGTTAATTCTTTTAGAAGTATCGTTTTATTCTTTGTTTTAAAATCTTATATTTAATTTAAAATTTTAAATCCATGAAAAAGTTAATCGTAATCTTTTTAGTTGGCGTTTTTATTCAATTAAAGAGCCAAAATCCGGTTCATTTCTCTCTACATTCACATAACGAAATTCAGGATGCTCAGGCAGGCATCACTTACTCTGTAAAAGCCACGTACGACGCGGTAAAAGCAACTGCCCTTAAGATTAGGGATACAGTTCAGAAATACGGTGTTAAATGGAATATGCAGGTTGAATCAAATTTTATTTTGGCTTGTATTAAGCACGATTCGGCGTATTTTAAAACAAACGATTTTTACAATCCATGGAATCACATTCGTTAATCGAGGTGGATCCGCATAATCATATTAATCTTGTTGCCGGTTTAAATTATAATCCATATAACTATGCCGATGTAGCTCATTTGCTAGACTCATGCGGATTATCAACACGTACCAATGTTGGAGGATTTTTGTATAAAACCTCTGATTGGACCTACACCATACACGAAAACTGGTTAAACTGGAAAAATGGATTAGCAGGTAATTCATTTCCTTCTTACACCTGGACACCAACCACTTTGTGGGGCGCTGGAACTCCGGGGCATGTTGATGATTACAACGGTTTTGGTGTTTGGCGTCCTGCCGGAACTTCAACTTTAACTTTTGGTCAGATCAATTCATCCAATTTATTAAACATTGGTAATTGTTGCGAAAAATGGTCAATTGAAGACACCACCAACATAACAGGTCTTGTTTCCAGAATTACTAATTACATTAATTATTGTTATGCCGCACCAACCACCACGGCTACTTATTATGCTGCAAGCGCAACCATGAACTTTAGAGGTTTTTTAGCAACTGCAATTGTAGATAGTGTAAGTAAGTTTATCCGATCAATGAACAATTTTAAGCTAGCCGGAAAATTAACTTGGGAGTTGATGTCTGAAACGCGTGCTAATTGGTTGGCATTACACCCCAATCCCAACGATTTTTTTGTTGTTCGCTGTAAATCTATTGCTCTGGGTGTGAATGAAGAGGATGTTGCAGAAAAAGGATTTTCATTGTACCCAAATCCGGCACATGAGTTCTTAAACATTTACAATCCAAACGGATTAAGTAAAATTCATTTATACGACTATACCGGTAAGATGATCAAGTGTGTTAATCTGGAATTAGAAACTAACCGGATTGATATTAGCGATCTCCATTCAGGAATATATTTTATTGGAACAGGATACAAGTTTGTTAAAGTCATAAAACAATAATTCAAACAAAATAAAGGATTACCAAACAAACGTGTTCTTTTTTTGTTTTATATTGCGGTACATTTAATTAT
>JBBAKL010000069.1:0-16453 GCA_040403535.1 Bacteroidia bacterium | reverse complement strand
GCAGTAAAATATAGAAGAAATGATATTGACAATCCAAGTGTATCCTTCGAATTAAAACAAACACCTCAAACAATAACTTTTATTATTACCGATAACGGAGAAGGAATTTCACAAGACAAACTGCAAAAGGTTTTTGAAATGTTTTACCGAGCATCCAACCAAAGTTACGGCACCGGATTAGGCTTGTATATTGTTAAAGAAATGGTAGACAAAATGAAAGGTGAAATTACCCTTAATTCAGAAATTAACGTTGGTACAACAATAACCGTACACATACCAACTGTAAATTAATTAATATATAATTGATAATCAATTATATATACTTTTTTACTTAGGCATATTTTGCCTCGTAAAAACTGAACAAACTAACTCTTAATTATTGGCTAACAAATAATTACAAATAGCCAGTATTTTAATATCTTTGCACGTTTACATTTATCATTAGTTATTTTTTAGTTTTTTTAATGAACATAGATTTTTACCACAAGATTTTTGAAACAAGTGATGCCGGCATGTTTATAAGCAACGTAGAAGGAAAATTATTGCACTGCAATCACGCGTTTCTTGAAATATTCGGATTTATTTCGCAGGAGGAATTGGAAAAGTATGGTACCTGGAGATGTTTTGGAAGTAAAGATGAGCGAATTAAATATATCTCGCTATTAAAATCTAAAGGTTCTGTTAAAAATTATCTTATTAATACCGTTAAAAATAATGGTGAACCCTTAACCTATAAATTAAATTCATCGCTAATTAACGATTTAGATTCAAACTTAATTATCGGTTCCGTAATGGATATAACAGAATTGAATGATGTTAAAAAAGCTCTTCTTTATTCAGAATCGAACTACCGAGATTTATTTGAGCATAGTCTTGAGATTATTCAAAGTTTTGATGAAAAGGGTAATTTGGTTTTTTGCAATAAAACATGGTTTGAAAAGTTTGAATACAGTGCTGAAGAAGTCAAGAAAATTAATTTATTTGATATTATTCATGATGAAGATAAACCGCATTGTAAGGACCTTTTTGTTCAAGTATTAAGCGGGAAATCTTTCGAGGAAATTGAAGTACGGTTTGTGACAAAATACGGAAAAACAATTTATGCTGTAGGTAATGTTATTCCAATGATTAAAGACGGGGTACTAAAGGCAACGCATGCGTTTTTTAAAGATGTAACCTCAAAAGTTTTAGATAAAAAAAGAATTAATGAACAAGAACATCTCTTACAAACAATCTTCGAATCACTTCCATTATGTATTTATGTAAAAGATAAAAACGGTAAATATTTATTAAGCAATAAACAAATGACTAAAACTCTTGGAACAGAAGTGCTGAATAAAGAAGACACTCAGTTTTTTGATTCCAAAACATCTAAATACCTTAAAGAACAAGATAAACTTGCTCTCGAAACTAACGAAGTAGTTAAATTCCCTTTAAGTATTATTAATTCCACTTCGGAAAGCCATTTTTTGTGTGGTAAAAAGAGCGTTAAAAATCCTTCCAATCCAGTAGAGCCGTATATATTTGGGTACACATTAGATATTACAGACTCATATTTAGCAAACAAGAATTTTGCCGATAAACTCCAGAAGTCGAAAGCGGAGCTTCAGAAACTGGCATTAATTGCCACTAAAAATCCGAACATGGTTATTATTTCTAATAATCATGGTGAAATTACTTGGGTAAATGAAGAGTTTACCAAAGTAACAGGGTATGAATTAAATGAAGTAATTGGTAAAAAACCAAAAGATTTTTTACAGACAAGCGAAACAGAAACGATTGAAAAGGAAAAATTGAGTTTAGCTCTCAAAGAAAAAAAATACGTTGAAGCCACGCTTACAAACATTAATAAAAATGGTCAATTATACCATAATCAAATTCAAATAATTCCTGTTTTTGATGACCAAAATAATCATACTGATTTTATAGCTGTTCAAAAAGATATTACAAAGGAAATTGAACAAAAAAAATTAGTTGAAAATTTAAATAAATTTTACAGAAATACATTAAAACATTCTCACTCAGAGATAGCCGTAGTAAATTCGGATTTAAAAGTTGAGTTTTACAACCGCGAAATTATAAACGAAAGTACTGTTCTGGATTTTGTAGAAAATTTATCGCTAGATGAAATAATTTTACTCAACCCAAAAAAGAATGATTGGATTAACGAACTAATTGTTAATATAAATTTACTCAACGAATCTCAAAGCACTATCACATACGAAGCTAAAGAAAAAATACAGGATGGCTCTGAAAAAAATTATTTAATCTCTGTTTCCAGATACCAGAATGAAAACAAAAAAATTACCTATTTTATATCTGGTGTTAATATTACACGAATTAAGCTATTTGAACGCGAACTTGTTCTCAAAAATACTGAACTACAAAAAATTAATTCTGAACTCGATAATTTCGTTTACAGTGTATCTCATGATTTAAGGAGTCCCTTATTGGCCATAAAAGGAACAGTTCAATTAATGATTAATGAAAATCCTTCCTTATCAAACGAAATTGAATACATTCCTATGATTTTGAAAAGTATTGATAGATTAGATGACACTATTCAGGAAATTTTAACCTACTCACGGAATTCCAGACTAGAAGTTTCAATAGAAGAGATAGATGTTAAACAAATGATTCAAGAACATTTTAATGATTTACACAACTTCAACGATTCAAAAATAGAACTCCAATACACTTCCACATGTGAATCTTTGATACGAACCGATAAAATGCGTGTTAGCGCTATTATTAAAAATATTTTAAGCAACGCTGTTAAATACAGTAACCAAACCAACCGAACACCAATAATAAAATGCAACGTTTCCTGTATCAATAATTTCTACATTTTTGAAATTTCAGATAATGGAATGGGAATTGAGGAAGAACACCTACCTCATATTTTCAACATGTTTTACCGCGCTACCTCTAAAACCATTGGTACAGGTTTAGGGCTCTACATAGTAAAAGAAGCATTGAATAAGTTGAATGGTACTATCCGGATAGAATCTAAAGTGAATGTTGGTACAAAAGTAACTATCGAAATTCCCAGACAAAGCGAAACGACACCCCAAATAAAATACTTATATAACTAATAAAAAAATAAAAACTTATGTATGGTTTAGTAAATAAAGCTATCAAAGATTTGATAATAAATAATCACGGTATCGATAAGTGGAACGAAATTTGCAAATTAAGCGATTTTCACGACCCCGAATTTGTTGGTATGAATCCATACCCCGACAAATTAACCTATGATTTAGTTAAAAACGCTTCTTCAGTATTAAAAGCCGATTCTGCAGCGATTTTAGAAGCATTTGGTGAATATTGGATTTTGTACACAGCTCAAGAAGGCTATGGTGACTTAATGGATATTGCCGGTTCTAATTTCCCTGATTTCTTAAATAATTTAGATATGCTTCATAATCGTATATCAAACATTATGCCTCATTTAATGCCGCCTCAATTTTCAACACAAAATATTTCCGCTAATTCTTTAGAGCTGATATATACTTCAAACAGAGTTGGCCTCATACCCATGTTATATGGATTAATTAAAGGTTTAGGAAAACGTTTTAATCTTAACGTTAGCATTAAACAGATTGGGTTCGCTGATGATAAATCAAATAAAAATATTTTTTTAATTACCTGGTAATATATCATGCAACCCGGCCAAATACCGCATAATGAAAATGAACGATTAAGTGCATTATTATCTTATGATATTTTAGATAGTGATTTTGAAACAGAATATGATAATCTTACACGTTTAGCCTCTAAAATATGTGGTACAAAAATTGCATTAATCAGTCTTTTGGATACAGACAGACAATGGTTTAAATCAGCAATAGGCCTTGATACCAGAGAAACTCCTCGTGAATATGCATTCTGCGGACACGCCATCAACAATCCCAATTCAGTTTTTATTGTTGAAGATGCTTCGAAAGATACTCGGTTTCATGATAACCCCTTAGTTGTTAATAAACCTGATATCCGGTTTTATGCGGGTTTTCCATTAAAAGATAAAGATAATTTTGTCTTGGGGACGCTTTGTGTAATCGACGATAAACCTAAGCAATTAAATGAACTTCAATTAGAAACTTTAAAAACTTTAGCCGAAAATGTTGTTTTTTTACTTGAATTAAGAAAAAAAAGTTCATTGCTGCTAGCTGAAAAAAGAAGAAAAAGAGAAATCATTGAATTCATTAATCCTTTTTTTATAGAACTAGATGAAACTGGTATTATTAATGACTTCGGTTATAAATTGGTCAAATGTATTCCAACAATTAAATTAAACACACCATTTACAGATTACTTCAATTTTGAAGATTCATTCGACTTCAAGAAATGGAATCAAAACACAAACCTGCTAACCTCTGGGTTAGCGATTTTTACATCAACCGATAAATCAAAAAAATTTAAATTTTCGGCAAAAAAAACAGAAAATTATACTATTTTATCTGCCATTCCTGTCATTAATAATTTATTTCCAATCTCCAATTACCATTTAACGATTAACGATTTTTCAGCGCACGACTATATCATTGAATACCTGTTTTTGCAATTGTCAAGCCTAAAATCTTTAGAGGAAAGTAGAAAAATTGCCGATAACTTACGCCAAAGCAACAAATTTCTAATGGAATCTAAAATGGAAATTGAATCACTTGCACAATTTCCGAAAGAAAACCCAAATTCAATCATTCGAGTTAATTACGATTTGGAAGTTTTATATTTGAATACTAGTGCTGAAATTAATTTCGTTCCAGATTTCAAAATAATTGCGGGCAAAATTGAAGAAGAAGAATTGATTCAGGAGCTAAAGGGCGCTATTCAGCGTAAATGTGATTTATGCTCCTATTTCATGATAAGAAATGGCAGAAATTATAAAATTGATGTTAAAAATTTAAAGAAAGACAATTACTTAAATATTTATGCAATTGATATTAGTAGTTATGTTCAACAAATAAAAGAAAAACAAGAAAAACTAAATTTAAGTATCCAATTAGCAACTAATCAAAAGCTGTTTTATGAGAAAATCTTAGATCAGATACCTATTGATATAGCCGTTTTTGACCTGAATAAAAATTTTACATACATAAATCCAATCGCTGTTAAAGATGAAGCTTTACGGACTTGGCTTATTGGCAAAAACGAATACGATTATTGCAAATACAGAGGACTAGATGATTCACGTGCAGAAGAAAGATGGCGTCATTTTGAAATAATCATTAATCAGAAAACAAGGCATGAATGGGTGGAAGAAATCCAAACAAAAAATAACGGCACAAAGTACATGAAGCGTTTAATTTCTCCAATCCTAGAAGAGGATAAAGTAGAATTTATAGTTGGATGCGGAGTTGATATTACCGAAAACAAGTTAAAAGAAATTACTATTACTGATGCCAACTTGAAGTTGAAAAAGATAAATGAAGAATTAGATAGTTTTGTTTATAGCACCTCGCACGATTTAAGAAGCCCACTATTATCAATTAAAGGCATAGTTTCGTTATTAATTGCAAATAAACCGAGTCAAGAAAATTTGTTATTTATTAATATGATTAATAATAGCGTAGATAAACTTGACCAAAACATCAAAGACATTATTGAATTTTATAAAAATGCGCGCACAGAATTAAATCTTGAGGAATTTAATGTTGTAGAATTAGCCCAAGAGATATTTAATGATGTTAAATTTTTTGACAATAACCGTGTTATTTTCAACATCATAAATACTACATCAACCCTTATTTATTCAGATAAAAAGCGTATTAATACAGTTTTAAAAAACATTATTTCTAACTCAATAAAGTACCATAAGAAAGAGGGATCAGATAATTTTGTTAACTTCGAATTTAGAACCAGCCAATCTGATTTTTTATTAATAATTAGCGATAACGGGCAAGGAATATCAAAAGATATTCAATCTAAGGTATTTGATATGTTTTTCCGAGCAAATAACGAAAGTGTTGGCACAGGTCTTGGTCTTTATATTGTGAAAGAAATTATAGCGAAACTACATGGAACCATAACAATTGAATCCGAATTATCTGTTGGAACTACAATAACCATTTCATTAAACAAAAACATAAAAGTATGAAACATAAATTTTTCTTAGTTGATGATGATGCAATTTTTAACACAATAACTTTAACCGTTATTAAGCGTTTGTTTCCCGATTCTGAAATTGAGGTATATCAAAGTAGTGTAGAGGCATTAAAGATGCTTAATGCAAAACCATTTCATTCTACAATATTTTTATTTGACATAAGGATGCCTGGTCACAGTGGTTTTAATTTACTTGACACCTGTAATCAATTACCGAAAGAACATTTTACAGATTGTAAATTTTATTTACTCACCTCCTCCTTAGATGAACGCGATAAAAATAAAGGACTTTCTTATAATAACATCAATGGTTATATTGAAAAACCATTGACCACAGAGAAGCTGAAAAATTTACTGATTTAAAATTTTGGTTAAATTTCATCATAAATAAATTAAAATCTTTATTTCGGTATAAACCGGTTAAATTGATTAACTGATTGGACATAAAAAATAGCGGTCAATTTAAACGTTTTATGCAAACTATTATAGAAAACACTTCCTTTAAAAAAATCCAATTAAATGATCTATAAGGCTTCAAGTAACAAAATCCTTATCTAAGCCCTTAACCCTTTAAACCTCTTCTAAAAGCTGATTTACCTCTAAAAATAAAGGGGTTTTCAAGTAAAATAGGGCAACAAAAAGCTAGATAAAAACAAAAAAAGGTAAAGTAAGGTAAAGTCCAAAACTCAAAACTCACTGTTTTAAAGGGGATTTACACTTTTTTAACACTGGGTTGTGTACCCTACGGGTTGGATTTATCGAACTTTTTGGAGGATTTAAAGTCTAACCAGAAAATTATGAATTTCTTCTGTTCCTCGGCGTTGTTTAGTAATCTTTACTTGTAAGTACAAACACATCAAACATTACTTTTTACCTCCTTCAATAAGCTTTATGAGTGTCGAAGCTTCATCTCTACATAATTGATTCTCTAAGTTCAAGTAATAAGCTTCTTTAGCGTATAAAAGGGCATCTTTAGAGTTAAGTTGGTGCGCAGCTTTCGCTACGATTAACATTCCTTCAAAAGGAACTTGTCCTGAAGTATTAAGCATCGCAGCCCAAGCTTCTTTATAGGCTAAGCTATAATCGCCCTTATTATATGCTGTTATTGCTTGGTTAAGTTGTGGGTTATTTGGTATACTTTTTTGGTCAACTATTATACCGCTACCACTATTAGCCAATTCATTAAAATTAGATTTTAAAAAAGAAATAGACTTATTATAAGCATCCCCCAATGATAATGACTCGTTTTCAAATCCTGCTACCATCATTGACGCTCGCTCTTTAGGCGTTCCATGGTGCTGTACATCCCAAAAAAAGTAATCCCCTTTTTTATATAAGCTTTCTGCAAAAGGTGTTAATTCTTGAGGCGTGAGATATTTTGCTTTCCCTAAATACCACCCTGCAAGAAAGTCTGCTTGCAATTCGGCATATTTTCCTTTAAGGTTGGATTTTTGTTGAAATTGAACAATATGTGCGTATTCATGCGCCATAATCCCCTGTACGGATATATAACCACTTGCAGACACAATTTCATCCAATAGAAGCGTTTTCCCAATCCTAACTGAACCATCACAACCTAGATTACGACAAATTGGGCTTGCAAATGCGTTAGGTGAGTTTTTATCATCATAAGCCGCCAATTCAACTTCTATTTTGAAATAATTCTTTAATGCTTTAGCTTCTGATAAAAGTATACCATCTAATTTCTCCGATCCAGTCGAATTTAAGGCAGGACCAATACTTATTTCGCTGTTTATGAAGCACTGCGATTTAAGTTCAAGCAGCATACTTAAAAAAAGTATACAATAAACTAGTTTAAAATATTTTTTATTCATTGCCAATTTAAATTTTGTAACTTGATAAAGTTAGCAATTATTTCTTAAAAAGGAAATCTTGAAATTAATTATTGATATACCCTATGGGTTGGATTCATCGAACTTTATTGAGGGCTTTCAGATGCTTAGGATTATGATGAATTCTGTCGGATAGATGCGCACCTCAATCAATGTACCGGTACTAGAGGCTATTTATTTGTTTTTTAACAACAAGAGCAACATTGTGTGTATTAATTCCTTTCGTCTTACAGTATTTGCTGTCTAACCAATCGATTAAAAATTTTGTTCCCTTGCTTGCGTTACAAGAACCACAACAAAGAGCAATATTTTCAGACCCATTAATTTTAATGTCATTAATAATGTGTTCCCATGTTGGCCTTGTCTTGTGAGTAACGAGAGTGTTAGTAAACGAAATTCCGCAGTAAACACAATTCAAGTCTCTTTTCTTAACTAATTCTTCAACTCCTTTCGGTATGCCCCATCTATTGGCCATTTATTATTATCCTTTATTACTATAAAAATCAGAATCAATGTAGTGTCTTATATTATCTTTCCAAATTTCACCAATAAGTCCTTTCTCACATAAATTCACAGGGATAGCTTTTTTTCCATTTAACTCGGACAGTGATCCAAAATAGATTGAAAATTTTTTTTCGTCAAATTGAATTGCCATCCAGTGAGCAACTGCTTTGTGTTTCTTCTCAGAAGCAAGGGCTTTTTCATATGCATTAGTGCCAAGGTTATAACTAGCATTTAATGTTCCTTTTTTCTGAAATTTATTTCTTGCTTTTACACTTATGATTATTTTTTTTCCATTTTTCTCACAGTAAAGATCTGCAAAGGGTTCGTTTAAATTTTTATCATTTAAATTACGAATTCTATCATAACCTTGATCAACAAGCGCTTTGATAGCAAATAACTCCCCTAGTTCACCTAATGTTTTTTTTCTCGCTGCTTCTTTTTTATTTAGATTTTCCATTTTTTATAGTTTAAGTATTTATATTTAATGTTTATTGATTTGCATAGTGTTAATCGGTAGTAGTTTATTCCTCACTAAAATAATCATTGTCTATTTTTTTGACATCATATGTTTGTAAAGGTGTGCATCCAAGATTATAGTCAATCATCAGTTGTGCTAATTGAACACCATCAATTAATACAATTTTGGTTTCATTCCGTGGAGTATATTCAATGGCTTCCTTGCTGAAATTTGAAGTTGTAATAAAGATACCTTTTTTAGCTCCTTGTCCAGCTAGTGCACCGACAAATTTTTGGAGTTCTGGTCTACCAACAACATTACCTTGCTTCCAACGTTTTGCCTGAATATATATGATATCCAAGCCTAGTTTATCTTCTTTAATTGTTCCGTCAATACCTTCATCACCACTTTTGCCCATGGCTCTACCGGCATCCTTAATGGACCCACCATAACCCATTTTAACTAATAGTTCAACCACTAATTTTTCAAAAAATGTTGGAGACAATTCGACTACTTTATTTATTAATTCAGAGGCTAGAGATTTCCTAATTTTTTGATATGCCGTTTCAAGTAATTCTTCCGGCGTTTGAATAGATTGTTCTTCGCTAGAATCAATTTGCCCTTCATTTTCTTCATTTTTAGGGGTTTGGAACTCCACAAACTCAGAGAATTGTTTTAAAAACTTCACATTTATTTGGCTTGGATTCTTCTTAAGAACTTCAAGGCCTCGTTTAGAAATAACTATCATGCCCAGTTTAGGACTCTCAATTAACCCTGCCTTCTTTAAGTATGTTTTTGCCCATGCGGTTCTATTATAAAACACAGGTGCCACACCACTTGGTAATAATTCCTTTTGCTCCTCTTCTGAAACACCTAGTTTTAAAGCTAGTTCATCAGTCACATGGCGCATTTTATATTCCTTACCATCTGAAATACATTTAAGTAATGGAAGCATTATAGATTGATAGTCTGGTATAGCCATATTTTATCTTCTTTGTTAGTAAATTTAACAAATTTAGTTAACCATCCACACTTTTTTATTGAGCCTCATTATTTCAAATTCATTTAATTTAATTGTCCCTCCAACTTCAATCTCTCTTATTCGCTTTAGCGTAATTTTTATACCCATTTTTCTAAAATGATATTCCACAAAATGAGCGCCAATAATTTTTGTACCAACCGGCTTTGGTTTAACAAAAAAGGTTGGAACGTGATTTTCATGTGATTTTTCCGTGATATTCACATCATTTTCACGTTTTGCTAATTTCTTAATGGCTTTACGATCAATATAAGCGTTATGCCTGCAAAGGTCTGAGCAGAATTTGGCGTTTTTATTATGGGCAAAAGCAGGAGTTTCGCAATACTCACATGAAATTTCCGTGATTTTTGCGTTATATGGAAAATTTTCTTTGGTTAGAGTTGGCATAAGTGATTTGTTTTTTGTATATTTATACATCAAATATAGTTAAAATTAATTAATACCTAAATATGTATAAAATAACTATATTTGTTTAAATATTTAAGTATGACCAAAACTGAACTAACCGAAAATATAATTCAACAGCTTTCCAAAGTTGACTTTGGTGACTATTTTAAACAATACACCATATTAACTAAAAAACAGTTCTTGGCGCGTGATCTCGGTTTATCAGCAAGGAACTACCAACAATGGAAAGAACTTGGTATAACCCCACCAACTGATAAGGAAGACAAGCCAGATGGTAAAAGGGAATGGGTTAAGCTAAATTTTGTTGAGTTTGTATGGATGAAAATGGTCGTTTCCTTAAGAAACTTAGGCTACCCATATTCAGATATTAAGAAGGCGAGGGATTTTTTATTTGAAACGGTTAATTTGGATCCCAATTTAACAATAACAAAAGATAACCCTGATATAGCTAAGCACCTTATCGAGTTTTTTGCTAAGGATAAATTATCGGAAGATATGAAAGGGGTTATGGAAGAGATTTTTAATAACCCAATATTTTTTAAAAAAATGAGCGCCTTGTTTACATCAAAAAAACAACGAATAGAGCTGTTTGTTTTTGATGCAATTGCCAATAAGCATATGGAAGTTGGTTTGGGTTACTTTGAGGGCGGTGAGTGTCTGCCGTTCAATTGGAACATGATTGTAATGTTTGATAATTGGCACCCAGATGTGAAAAAAGAAGATGTGTTAAATGAAACAATAAGAAGACCGCACATTTACATATCAATTAGTAAATACATTATGGATTTTATTTCAGCAGAAGAAAAAGAAGAACGTGGTCTTGATTTTGCTTTACTAAATAATGAAGAACTGGCGGTATTAAGGGAACTAAGAAACAAGGAGTATAAGAACATTACGATCAATTATGACAAAGGCACCGATACCAAAATTATTAAAACTGAAAAGGAAAAGAAAATAAAAGAAGCGGAGGTAAAGAATTTTATAAAGCACGTTCTTTTTGCGCCTAACTGCAAAACTACTTACACAAAAACAAAAAAAGGAGATCTGATAATTAATACCATCAGCACCAAAAAATTAAATAAATGATACTGCACACCACAGAACATAGGAACGAACAATGCTTTTTCTCTGCAAATTACAGGAGAGAGCAAAGTATCCAACTAAATGCTAACTCAAAACAATGAACGCAAAAGAAAAAGACTAACCATAAAACAATTAAGAAACTGCAAGGGCTTTGAAAATTATTCAGATGAACAAGCAGAAAAAACCATTGTAACGCTTGAAAAACTATCCATTTTGATTTATGAGCTTTACATGAAAGAACAACAAAATAATTGTAGTTAAATCGAAAAAAATGAAGAATAAAAGTATGATTGAATCCGGAATAATGCTGAAGCAATTTGCTAAGGGCAAAAGCAACGAACAAAAGGAAATTGGAGTTCAAAATTGTGTTATTTATACAAGGGTAAGCTCCAAAGAACAAATGGACACCAATCAGAGTTTAGAATGGCAGAAAAAATATTGCTCTGAATATGCTATTAAAAACTCGCTTAATGTTAAAGGATATTTTGGTGGAACATACGAAAGTGCTAAAAGCGATGAGCGAAAAGAGTTTAGCCGAATGCTCAAATTTGTAAAATCAAGCAAGGAAAAAAATCGACTTTATTTTAGTTTATAGTTTAGATCGTTTCAGTAGAACCGGAGATAGTGCTATTTACATTGCAGGAGAGTTAAAGAAAACCGGAGTAAACATTATGGCAGTTACTCAGCCTATAGATACCAACTCTCATGCAGGAGCCTTGCAACAAAACATCCAATTCATCTTTAGTAAATACGATAATGATTTACGCAGGCAAAAAACCATTGATGGTATGCGTGAAAAGTTATTGAGGGGAGAATGGATTGGAAATGCACCAACCGGTTATTCATTTGTAAAAGGAGCAGCAACGCAAACCATTGTAATTAATGAAAAAGGCGAACTAATTAAACAAGCTTTTGTTTGGAGAGCCAACGGAATGACCTATGAGCAGATTATTGAGAAACTTAAAAATTTAGGTTTGCATGTACCTAAACAAACCCTCGGTGGTATTTTCAAAAATCCGTTTTATTGTGGGTTTATGTCTCATAATTTATTGAATGGCGAAGTAATAAAAGGTAAGCATCCTGCATTGATTGATGAAGATTTGTTTTTAAGTGCAAATGAAATTAAGAAAACAGATGGCTTTAAAGTCAATAAAGCCAATGATAATTTACCTTTAAAGGTATTTGTTAAGGATGCAATAAGCGGTTTACCATTTACAGGCTACATAGTAAAGAAGAAAGGTCTTTATTATTATAAGGTCAATAAAACGGGTATTAAAATAAACCGAAGTGCCAACATGATGCATACTAAGTTTAAAGAACTGCTTGCTGATTATACAATTGATTCCACACACATTGAACCTTTAGAAATTCAGTTAGGTTGTACTTGGGAAAATTTAACGGAGAGTAATACAAGTGAGAAAAAAGTGCTTTCCAATAAATTAAATGAAGTTGAAGAAGGTCTTTATAATTTAAGAAAACGTCATGCGATTGGAACAGTAAGTTTGGATGTTTACGAGCAATTTTCGGCAGAAATGTTAGCACAAAAGGAAACCATTTTAGAAACTTTGCAAAAGCTCAATCAAAAATTATCGAACCCGAAAGGATTGATACATTTTACCTGCAAACTTGCAGCCAATCTCACGCCAGCATGGGAGTCTGGCGATTACTACCAAAAACAACTTTTTCAAAATACGCTATTTCCAAAGGGTTTAGCCTATGATACAAAAATTGAGCATTATCGAACTCCGATTGTAAATGAAGTGATTGGCTGTATGGCTGAATTATCAAGGGATATGAGAGAAAACAAAAACCGGACTTCTCAAAATTTAATTGAAAAGTCCGGCTTGGTAGCCCCGCCAGGAATCGAACCTGGATTTAGCGTTTAGGAAACGCTCGTTCTATCCATTGAACTACGGGGCCAATTATTATTTCAAGGAGCATTGAATGGCGAGGTTCACACTCGCCATCGCATCCCGATAGCTATCGGGACTCGCAACTACGGGGCCAATTACAGGACGGCAAATTTAATAATTTATTACATCCATTTTTTTCGCTTAAAATAAATGATTAAGCCTGCCATAACCGATATCATCACACCCCAGGTAATAGTATAACCGTAAGGTGATTTTAACTCAGGCATAAATTCAAAATTCATACCATAAACCCCGGCAATAAATGTTACAGGAATAAATATAGAAGACATAATAGTTAACACCTTCATCACCTCATTCATCTTATTGGCATTGGTGCTTAAATAAATATCCATAATTCCACTCAATAAATCGCGATACGTTTCAACTGTATCGATAATGCGTGTGACGTGGTCCTGCAAATCCCGTAAATAAATATCCGTACTCGGATTAATCAGTTTTGTTTCACTTCTCACTACGTTACTAATCATGTCGCGCATAGGCCAAACCTGTTTACGCAAATAAATCATCTCACGCTTTAAAGCATACAACTCCAATAAAGATTTATTGTCGTTATCACTAATAATTTCTTCTTCTATTCTTTCTACCGCGTCACCAATTTTTTCAATGGCATGAAAATAATGATCCACTACCGCATCCATAAGCGCATAAGCTAAATAGTCGGCACCAACTTTACGAATACGCCCCTTTGCCTGACGTAAACGTGTTCTAATAATATCAAAGGCATCTCCGCCATGCGGTTCCTGAAACGAAATAACCATGTTATCCATTAACACAACCGATAATTGCTCTGCTGTTACTTTATCGGTGTAGTTAATCATTTTCATGATGGCTACCACATAAGTATCATAATCTTCAAACTTTGGTCGCTGATCTACATGCACAATATCCTCTAAGGTTAAGGGGTGTATATTGTACAGTTTACCTATCTTCTCTATCACTTCCGTTTTATGAATACCTTCTACATTGATCCACTTCACCAAATATGGTTTTACGTGCGAAATACATTCTGATAAATCGTAAAATTCTTCCTCTATAAATTCAGACTCATTATATTCAATTAACGATATCTTTATCCGTTCGTTTTTGGTTTCGCCGGTATATACCAATGTACCCGGAGGGGCGCCTATTTCTGGTCTTATTTTTCTCATTCGGGTTTACCTCCTAAAACAATCACTATTTCGCCTTTTACCTGCTTCGCATTAAAATGCGCCAATGCTTCGTCAACCCTACCTCTGAAATTTTCTTCGTGTAACTTGGTTAATTCGCGCGATACGCTTACCAAACGCTCACCACCATAATTTTCTTTAAATTCTTCTAATGCTTTCACTAACCTGAATGGCGATTCGTAAAACACCATGGTGCGCGTTTCTTCTTTTAACGAGAGAAGTTTGGTTTGTCTTCCCTTTTTTTGAGGCAGAAACCCAACAAATACAAAGGAGTCACACGGTAAGCCGCTATTCACCAATGCCGGAACAAAGGCTGTTGCACCGGGCAATGTCTCCACCGAAATTCCATGCTTTAAACATTCACGCACCAATAAAAAACCGGGATCAGAAATTCCGGGAGTTCCGGCATCACTCACCAGCGCGATAATTTTACCGGACTGAATAGTATCAATGATGTATTGCACGGTTTGGTGCTCATTATGCTGATGATAGGATTTTAATGGCTTATCAATCTGATAATGTTTTAATAAAAAGGAACTGGTACGTGTATCTTCAGCTAAAATCAAATCAGCTTCTTTTAATACGCGAAGCGAACGTAAAGTGATATCTTCTAAGTTTCCGATTGGTGTTGGTACAATATATAGTTTCCCACTCATGCGTTGCTTTGATAATACACGAATTTAAATAAAATTGTTTGAAGATTGCCGAGTGTTAATAACCGTTGATTAACCTTATTTCGGGCCAATCATAAAATCCTTAAGATAAAAGGGCTCAAAATATGCTACATCTTCAAACTTCAGGTTTTGAAAACGACTGTAGGAAAGCGCTCCCAATGCTTTTGATGAAGGCACAATTGATTCGAGAAAAACCGCACCTTTAATTTGACTTAATAACGATTTACATTTTGGCATTCCATCACCAAAAAAACACAATGGTTTATCCATTGTAAAATAAGAAAGATCCGATTCATTGATAATTTGAGCGGATGTTTCTTTTACAAAATTTAATTCCGGATCAAATACCGCGCAATACACTTCCATGCGGCGGGCATCCAGCATCGGGCAAAGAAAATAATCGTCACCAATTTTTTTTGAGGCTTCGTATGCCATCGTTTGGAGCGAATTCACCGCAATGAGCGGTTTGTTTAATGCAAAGGCTAAACCCTTTGCCGCTGAAACACCAATACGTAATCCGGTATAAGAACCCGGACCACTTCCAACGGCAATAGCTGATAAGTGAGACGGAATGATCTTTTCCTGAAGTAAAACATCATTAATAAAAACATGTAAGTTTTCCGTATGCGTATATCCTTCGTTAATCTCCTTAGCGCTTAACAACTTTCCGTTTTCGAAAACAGAAACAGAACATAGCGTGGTAGACGTTTCAATATTTAAAATAAGTGCCAATTACTTCTTCTCGGTACTTGTAAATAGCTTGTCCTTATCAACCACTTTTACGTTAGTGCCTTTACGCAATGTACGTGCAACAGCTCCGTACGGACCTGTAATTACTTCCTGTCCGTCGTTAACACCATTGGTGATTTCAATATAGTCATTATCCTGAATTCCGGTTTTCACAGGAAGCATCTCTGCTTTCCCTTCATTAATAACAAACACATATTCCTGCAATTCATCTTCTTTCTTTTCTTTGGATTTTGATTTTTCAGTCTCCTCGTTAGTTACACGGGTATCATAATCTTCCTGTTCTTCTTTGTTCACTTTTGTTGAATCGGCATTACGCGTGGTAACTGCCATGATAGGAATAGAAATAACATTGTTTACGCGCTTGGTTTGAATATCAACACTCGCACTCATACCCGGACGGAAAGGCGCTCCATTTTGTTCTGTTACCAGACTGGCATATGACTCACGCAACAAACGAACCTTAACAACAAAGTTGGTCAC
>JBBAKL010000068.1:0-16558 GCA_040403535.1 Bacteroidia bacterium | reverse complement strand
AAACTAATGGCAGGATGAAGGTGCTGTGCGCTAAATCTAAAGGAATATAAACACAAGAATAGTAATGTGAAAAATTTGCGTTTGATGAATAACTGCTTCATTGTTACAACCATTTAATCAAATTTACAGAATCAAATTGTGTTTTTTGTATCTAAATTGATTATTGTTTCTTATGGATATTAACATCTATTGGAATAACCAGTTTAAAGCTGATGTTTCTGCCCATGTTAAATATCCCGCTTCTGCCTGTATGATTAACCGGATAATTGTCAAAGTACTTTAAACGGCTCATGTTGCTCTGATAGGCTTCATCAGCAAGATTTGTTCCGGTTATGCTTAACGAACAAATTTTATAACCTTTTTTAGATACAAAATCAGCTCCAATTCCCGCGTCGATTAGTACATATCCTTTCGTTGGTGTTTCTGTTCCGTAGGCAGAATAAATAAGGTTCTGATCGGCATAATATTGCATACCAATTTTTATATAAATCCCACTTAATAAACCAATCTTCTTTTTAAAGTCAGCTCTTAACTCTGAATTAGAATGAAAAGGCGTAATTAAAGGAAGATTCCGGGTGCTGTCGCTAACCACCACACCATTTCCACCGCGATTTATACCATAAAGGAATGAAGCTGAATTTTCAAAATGTAGCCAGTCTAAAGGATGAGGATGTATGTCTAAACTGAATTCTGCACCGTATAGTTGTGCTTGAGTTTGTCGGAATTTAAATACTTTATAAGCATCTCCGTTTTCAATATAAAGTGAATCGCCCCCATTTAAACTTGTAAGTTTTTCGTTGTAAAAATAATTAGTGATATTGTTGTTAAACAACTCAATGCTGCCTGATATATGTTCATTATCATAAAAAACTCCTAAATCTTGCTGTAAACTAAACTCCGGCTTTGAATTAGGATCACTTGTTTGTTTGTAATCTGTTCCAGGATGTACTCCCATTGCTGCAAATTCAGTAATGTTTGGAGTTCTATATCCTCTTGAAATATTAAGTTTAATGCTTAAGGCTTCATTAATTAAAAATGTGGCACCCAAGCTTCCGCTAAATCCGGAAAAGGAATTGTTGTTAGCATCAAATTTTTTAACGATGGTGGTGTCGTTCGGATTGTAATCAACCACTTCACCATGTCCGCTGGCGTCTAGTTTGGTATAAAGATCATTGTTTTTTATAGATCGGAAATCGTAACGAACACCACCGGCTATATCTATTTTACCAAATGATTTTTTTATATATGCAAACGGCCCAATGTCGTATGATTCGTAATCGGGAATTAAAAACTCCATTGCTTTGTAATTTTTGTTTTGCTGAAACATGCCATTAAAACCAATGGTTGATTCAATTCCTTTTAACTCCGGTAAGTAGTATTTAATGTCGTATGTGCCGGTGTTTAATAATAAATTTAAGCCGGCTTCGTTGCGATGGGAGGGATTTTCATATTCGCGACGATGACTTTGTTGCACACCAAGTTTAATACCAAGTTTACTGTTTTTAAAGAAAAAGTTATTATCGGAATACAAGCGATAATGTTGCACGCGCTGTCGAACACCTCCTATAGAATAGGATTGAAGTTCTTCATCACTAACAATAGGACGAATGGTATCATCTTCAGAAAGTACTTTGGTGAATTTTCTTGAGATTGAATCTCTCTCTCCATCCGGAATTTCCTGAATGTTATCGTACATGGAGAAGTTAATACGAGAATAACCCCATGATTTGTTTAAACCCAGGTAAGCGTTAAAATCGGTTTCGTCGTATTTGGTCCCGTAAACATTCCCATCTACCTTATTTTGATAGGTTGATGCCATTTTTTTTGAAGCTCTTCCACCAAAAACATAACCTTTTATGTTACCTGCAAAATCCAGTGATGATGCAATTTGCTTGTTGTTGGTTTGGTAACTGTTATTCCATCCACCTGTGATTTTACCTTCTGAAGCGGAATGTGCAGGTAAAAGATTAATTACACCCGCCAATGCATCGCTGCCATAAATTAAACTGGCCGGTCCTTTTATTACTTCAATTCTATCTATTAGAAACTGATCTACTTCCAATCCATGTTCATCGCCCCATTGCTGACCATCTTGTCTTACTCCATCAAATAGGCTTAGGATTCGGTTAAATCCTAAACCCCGAATGTATGGTTTAGATACATTAGGACCCGAACTTAATGCGCTTATACCCGGAACTTTGGCAATAGCATCGATGATGTTATTCGAAGAAGATTGCGACAGGTATTTACTGTCAATTGATATAATAGCTGCCGGATTCCGTTTTAATTCGGTAGCATGTGAAGTTCCTGTTACCACAATTTCATCCGCCTCAACAACGGATTCTTCCAGTTCTAAATCGAGAGTAGAGGTAGTGGCAAGGTCAATTGTTTTAATTATTGTTTTATATCCAAGTAATTTAACCTGAACAATGGTTTTTGTTTTAGGTAATTTTTGCGTCTCATAAACACCATTCAAGTTGGTAGTAACGCCGCTTTTTAAATCAGGAAAGAATATAAGCACTCCGGGTAGAGGTTCTTTACTGGATTTATTGATGATTGTTCCCTTTAAGGAATTCTGACTATAAGAGGCTAACGACTGTAAAAACAGCACTAGCAGGAAAATATTTTTCATACGATAATTTTAAATTGATTAATTAATAAATGCTAATTAAGCAATTGAAGGAGGGCCTCTTAAAGAATAAGAAAGGAGGATATCGAATGTGTAATTTTCAAAGTAAGGTGTTGAAGAAGCATTTATAGAAGTTGAAAAATCAGATGCCGCATCAATGGGGTTATATACCGGAAAATTTTTTTCCTGGTAATAATCACAAACAAAACAATTGTCGTGTTTCGAAGCAAAATGCTTGTGACTCCCATCGCATTCCTGACTTTTTTTATGGTGAAAAAGATATTGATGGCACGCGTCTGCCTCATTGGTTTCGTTACAACTTAGTTCGTTTGTTGAATGCGAATGCAATTGTTCGTGAAAAGAAGGAACAGCGATATTAAAAACAATAATGAGGTTAAGTATTAGTGCCAAAGTAATACGCCAAACGGGAAATATGTTTTTAATGATATTCAATATTAAACTAAATAATAATTATAAAATCTTTGAGATAAGTTAACAGCAGAATTAAGCACGCGGAGGCGCGCGTGAGCCGTCAGAATCTTTAATGAAAGATTTATAGTAGCCGTCGTAATGAATCCAAACAGCTTCGTGCTTTGGCTTTAAAGGAATAAAATTGTTTATAAACTTAAAAATGGTAAAGTGAATAGGCGCGTCATACTTTTCAAAATCACAATCAGCATTAGTTTCTGTCTGAACAGAAGTTTCTCCGTTTGTTTTTAAAAGTTCGTGCTGGTGATTAAACAACTGATGAATGTAAACTTTAGGTGTAGCTACCCACAGAACACTTAAAAATAAAACCGCTAAAACGGTTATTTTGGTTATTTTAGTTTTCATCATTTGTTAAACAAATATACATTATTTTTTTATCAAAATATTTTTACCCAAAACGTGGGATTTAATAATAAATTAACGATAACTTTGCATTGTGAAATTTATTGGTAGCATACTAATTTCGGCTGTTGCGGTGATAATTACCGCAAAGTTACTGCCTGGTATTGAAATAAGTAGTTTTCTGTCTGCAATTTTAGTTGCAGTGGTGCTGGCTTTTTTAAATGCTGTTGTTAAACCTATTTTAACAATTTTAACAATTCCAATCACGTTTTTTACAATGGGACTTTTTCTATTAGTTATTAATGCCTTTATCATTATTATAGCTGATAAACTGATTGATGAGTTTTATGTGCGAAGTTTCTGGTGGGCTTTATTGTTTTCATTAATCCTTTCTTTAATTACCAGTATACTTAACATGGTGTTTGGGAATACAACCAATTCAAACGAGGAATAACTATTTCTTTTTTTCCGGTTCAAAATCAATACTGATCGAGTTTACGCAATAACGGTTACCTGTTTTAGTAGGCCCATCATCAAAAATATGACCTAAATGACCGTTGCACCGCGCGCACACAATTTCTGTACGAATCATCCCGTGTGAAAAATCCTTTATTTTTTTTATTCGTTCGCCATTACCAATTTCGTTATCAAAACTAGGCCAGCCGCAGTGTGATTCGAACTTCTGATCACTGGTAAATAATTCAAATCCGCACCCTGCGCATTTGTACGTTCCTTTTTCAAAATGCAAATTATATTTACCGGTAAATGGCCTTTCTGTTCCTTTTTCTCGCAAAATGTAGTATTGTTCTTCGCTAAGCGATTTTTTCCATTCTTCTTCGGTTTTAGTGAAGTTGTTTTCCATTTTTTCTGAATTTGAATGCGTAATGACGCTTTCTGTTTTGGTTTGACAGGAAGCTGAAAGAAAAATAAATGAGGTAACAGCTAGTAATAAAGCTCTCATTGGTTTTTATTTACAAATTTATATTAATCACAACACATTAGGTGCCCTGATTGTTCAAAACATTGATTAATTCCTGACAATTACTTTTTAAATTTGTAAGCTTTATGCGCTATAGGTTTTCATTCATATTGCTAATTGTAACGGTATTTACTTCTTGTGTTTCAACCAAAAAGTACAATACCATGAAAGAATTAGCGCAAAACAAATCACAGGAAAAAGACGACCTGGAAGCGGTTCTAAATAAACTTGTAATGGAGAATGACAGTTTAAAGCGCTGGTTGGCCGAATCCGATAGTTTATACCGATTGGAAAAAGAAAAAAATGCGATGTTGGCAGGTTCCAAAAGCGATTCAAGGGGTTTGAAAATAAAATCAAAACCCAAACTAATCAGCAGCAAAGAAGAATATGAGAAAAAAGCACTGTTTATCTACAGTTTCATATCCTACATTGCTTGGCCGACTGATAAAATTAAAGAGAGTTTTAATATTGGTTTGGTAGGCGAATCACCAATTAAATCAGCCTTAATTAATTATGTTGCGGGTAAACAGGTAAATAAAATGCCAATTAAGGTGGAAGATTATAAACCGGATGGAAATTATCAGATTTTGTTTTTTAGTGAAAATGGTATTTCAAACTTTAGCAAAATCAAGAAACAGTTATCTAAACAAACGGTTTTGTTGGTTACCGAAAACAGTTTGTTGGAGAATATTGGAAGTCATGTTAGTTTGTTTTTGGATGGAACAAAAGTGAAATATTCGGCAAATAAAAACGCTCTTAATAAGAGTAAATTAAAAGTCAGTACGTCATTTTATAGTTTGTCGGATTAAGTCTGTGAATAAAAAGTTATTTTTTTGATTAAAAAGCCCTTAAAAATGCTTGGTTTTTGCATAAAAAGCCTATTTTTGAAAGCTATTAGAAAGCATCACGTATGAACATACACGAGTACCAAGGTAAAAGTATCCTTAAAAGCTTTGGCGTAGCAATACAAGAAGGTATTGTAGCCGACACCCCTGAGCAGGCAGTAGAAGCCGCTAAAGAATTAAAAGCAAAATTTAACAGTGATTGGGTTGTTGTAAAGGCCCAGATTCATGCTGGTGGCCGCGGTAAAGGCGGTGGGGTTAAATTGGCCAAAAACCTGGATGAAGTAAAAGAAAAAGCATCTGCTATTATTGGCATGCAGTTAATTACTCCTCAAACAAAAGCAGAGGGTAAAAAAGTAAATAAAGTATTAATTGCTCAGGATGTTTATTATCCTGGAGCAACTCCACATAAAGAATTTTACATGAGTGTGTTATTAGACCGTGCAAAAGGTCGTAATACCATTGTGTATAGTACTGAAGGAGGTATGGACATTGAACATGTTGCTGAAACAACACCTGAAAAAATCTGGAAAGAAGAAATTGATCCTCGTGTAGGTTTACAGGCATTTCAGGCACGTAAAATTGCGTTTAACCTTGGTTTAAGCGGGAACGCTTTTAAGGAAATGGTTAAATTCGTAACTGCCCTTTACAAAGCTTACGAAAGCATCGATGCTTCTCTATTCGAAATTAATCCGGTATTAAAAACCTCGGATGATAAAATTATTGCGGTTGACTCAAAAGTAACTTTCGATGGAAACGGTTTATTCCGTCATCCAAATTATGAAGCGATGCGCGACGTAACGGAGGAGGATCCAATTGAAGTAGAAGCTAAAAATGCCGAATTAAACTACGTTAAACTAGACGGTAACGTTGGTTGTATGGTAAATGGTGCCGGTTTAGCAATGGCTACAATGGATATCATTAAATTATCGGGTGGTGAGCCTGCTAATTTCCTAGATGTAGGTGGTACTGCAAATGCAGAGCGCGTAGAAAAAGCATTCCGTATCATTTTACGTGATGCCAATGTTAAAGCTATTTTAGTTAACATATTTGGAGGAATTGTTCGTTGCGACCGTGTAGCTCAAGGAATTGTAGATGCATATAAAAATATGGGCTCTATAAATGTTCCTATTATCGTTCGCTTACAAGGAACCAACGCTGAAGCAGCTAAGAAAATCATCGACGAATCAGGCCTTAAAGTGTATTCTGCTATACAGTTATATGAAGCAGCTGACTTAGTGAATAAATTATTAAAAGGTAATTAATTTTTATTAAATTTGAAATAATGAAAAACATCAAATTTTATATTCTACCCTTAGTAACGGGTGCTGTATTATCGTCTTGCGGAGGCGGGGATAATAAAGGTGAAGACTTGGATCACTTAGTTGATTCTGTTAAAACTGAAAATGTAGAAGCAGTAAATCCTGTTTCTGAAACTTTCTTTCAGGTACCATCACCGGGTGAAATGCTGACCTTTATCAAAATGATTGGCGGCAAGAATAATAATAACACCAGTTTCTTAAATCCTGCAGATAACGCTAAAAATTATACTGATAATAAATTAAAGGCTCTTAATTTCGGTATTTATAGCTGCGATTTGAGCTATTGCAGTATTTTCGAAATTGGAACCGATGCTTTGAAATATTTTAAAACGGTTAAGCAAATGGGCGACCAAATCGGTGTTTCATCTGCAATTAAACCGGAAATCATGAAACGTTTGGAAAGCAATGTTGGTAATCCAGATTCATTAGCTGTAATTACGGATGATGTTTATTTCCAATCATTCGAAACTTTAGACGGAGGCGGACAAGGTACAACTTTGGCATTAATGGTTGCCGGTGGTTGGATCGAAAGTTTGTTTATTGCAACCAACTTATCAAAATACGAAGCAAATAGTTTGGTTGTTGAACGTTTAGCGGATCAGAAATATACTTTAGAAAACTTAGTTGAATTCTTAAAGAAACACGAAGCTGATGCAGGTGTTGCTGCGGTTAAAGCAGACTTCGAAGGTTTATTGTCTGAATTTAATAAAATAGAATCAAAGGATATGACTGGCGCCGGTAAAGATGAAAAAGGTAAGAAAATTATGGGTGGCGGACAGCAATTAGTAATGAACGAAGCTACTTATAAAGCAATCGTTGAGAAAGTAAAAACAATCCGTAACTCATATACTTTAACAAAATAATATAAGGAGTAAGATGAAAAAGATTTTAACATTAGTTTTAGCAACATTTTTAACCACTATGGCTTTTTCGCAAGCCAGTGTTTGTGGACAGTTTCATAAAAAATGGTGCGTAATGCCTGCTTTAAAGGGCGAAAAATGGATATATAACGCTCAAAGTAAGAGTGGATTGTTTAACCAAGGAATGGTTTCTAAATTACGTTGTGTAATTTATAAAGGAATGGATTACCGTATTTCAGTTTGTTGCGAAACAGTTTTAGGTGACAAGGTAAATTATAAAATATTTGATGCCCGTACCAATGAATTGTTATTTGATAACTCAACTGCTGAAAATACTCAGTTATTTGAGTTCCAGAGTATATCAACTCGTCAGTTAATCATCGAAGTTGTGGTTCCTACCGGAGCTACTGAACAGGATAAGCATAAGGCTCAGGACGCTGCATGCGTAGGTTTATTAATTGAACATAAAGTTACTGATCGTCAGGGCTTCTCTCAATACTAATCTTCAAAATCAAAAACAAAACCCCATCTAATTTAGATGGGGTTTTGTTTTTTATAAATTACCCCGAAAATATTTAATAGCTTTGTAAAATAGTTTAAGGTATGTCGGTACACAAAGAAATAAAAAAGGTAACAACCCATGTTTTATTAGAAATGAAGCGTAAGGGCGAAAAAATAGCAATGCTTACTGCTTACGACTATACCATGGCTCGCATTATTGATCATGCAGGAATTGATGTTATTTTAGTTGGCGATTCTGCCAGTAACGTTATGGCCGGTCACGAAACCACCTTACCGATTACCCTTGACCAAATGATTTATCACGCAGGTTCGGTTATTCGCGCTATCGACCGAGCTTTGGTGGTGGTTGACTTACCTTTCGGAACCTATCAAGGTAACTCAAAGGAAGCTTTAAACTCTGCTATACGAATCATGAAGGAAAGCGGTGCCCATGCCGTGAAATTAGAAGGAGGAAGAGAAATTAAAGATTCTATCGAACGTATTTTAACAGCCGGAATTCCTGTAATGGGACATTTAGGACTAACACCACAAAGCATATATAAATTCGGAACCTATACAGTAAGAGCTAAGGAAGATGAAGAAGCGCAGCGCCTGATTGAAGATGCAAAGTTGTTACAGGATTACGGTTGTTTTGCATTGGTTCTTGAAAAAATTCCTGCAGCATTGGCCGAAAAAGTGGCTAAGGAATTAACAATACCAGTTATTGGAATTGGAGCAGGAGGAGGTGTAGACGGACAAGTATTGGTAACGCATGATATGTTAGGTATGACCAAAGAATTTAGTCCAAGGTTTTTACGCCGCTATTTAAATTTATACGACAGCATGACTAACGCTTTTTCACAATACATCAAGGATGTAAAAAGCCGTGACTTCCCCAATAAGGATGAGCAATATTAGGAGTGCATTGCTTCAATAAAAAATACAGAAAAAATAATTTTTAAGTGCCGATATAAATCGGTATTTTTTTTATTTTCGCATACCTTTTTGTAAAATGAAAGGCTTGAAGAAATATTTATTAAGCATTGTTTTAATTTTTGTTTTTACAACTAAGCAGGCGCAGACCATCAGCCAGATACCGGTTTTTTCCTATACTACATCGTTCAGCTCCCTCGGTAAAATCAGTGCCATGGTTGAGGATACCTTAACCAATCAACTGCATATTCAGAATTCCTGTAATTGTGGAGTAGGGCCGGCTAACCAATGGAACGCATTAAGTCATGTGAATACCGGGTCTTATCTGATAAAAACTCCTTTTGTTTATTACGGTCCATCCGGAACGCTTTATCATTCAAAAGGGATGAATTTTTTTAATGGCAGAATTAATACCTATGATAATAAAATCATCTATGGATTTAACTCTTCTAATTACGCGCAGTTATGGAATCATTCAGCCGGAATGATGGAAGATATTGAAATAACAGAACAGCATAAAGATTCATTATTTGTAATAAAAGAGAGCGGACTCAGCTGTAAGTATATTTCACTTTTAAATGCGGTTAATGGTTCAGTTATGACGTTTAATTCGTTATCCTGTTCCGGAACAAAAGGATATTTGTTAGGTGATGTTAAAACAGCCAAAGTATATATGGGCAAACTGTATCTCGGGGGTAAATATTATGTAATGGATCAATTCTCAAACATTCTCGACTCAAATTTAGTCGCCATTAAACTCAATAACGGTGATGTTGAAATTTTAAATTACATGTGTAATGATACCATTTCGGATATAGAATTTCACAGAGGAAAAATGCATTTGTCTGGAAATTTCACGAGCGTAAAAGGACAATCCCGAGGTCATTATGCAATGCTCGATATGCTTGGTAATTTACAAAGCGGAACACCTGCATTTAACGCCATGGTAAATAAAATTGACGTTTATGATGATTATTTATTTGCGCTCGGAAAATATACTCACATTAATTCAGTATTGGTTAATTCTACCGGCGATTATGTTTTAAAGGCAATCAGGTTAAATGGCAATATGCTGATGAATTGGAACATGTCGTTTACGAATTCGGCACAAAGTTCTGATGATTACCTTTTAGAAATTTACCGTAACAAACTATTTGTAACAAGCCGCATTAGTACACCACATTATGTGGATGGCTTTTGTTTACCTCCCATAAAAACAACAACTGCCATCACTTCAGTTACAACGTCGTTTTGTGAAGGAAGTAATGGTGTTGCCTTTTCGGTACCTGGTTTTTTATATGCTAATACTTATTCCTGGTTATATACTGGTACAGGCGCAACATTAACACCAAATACTAATTCGTTAACGGTGAATTTCGCCAATGGTGCAACGGCCGGAAAAATAAAAGTCTTTGCTAATTCAGCCTGCGGATCAAAAAGTGATACTCTGAGTTTATCCATTTCAATATTACCAAAACCTAACGCCATTGCTTCCTTGGTGGATGATACATTAAATTGTTTCAAACCTAAAGTCCCATTATTAGGAAATTCATTTACACCTAATGTCAGTTATCAGTGGGGCGGACCTTCCGGATACTTTTCAACTAATAAAAACGATTCAACTGCTAAGTATTTGCCAGGAATTTATACAGTAACAGTTACATCAAACGTTACCGGATGTAAAAATACTGCTAATGTTTTAGTGCGATTAGATACTTTAAAACCAAATGTCATTTTACCTTCCGGACCGTATATCATTCCTTGCAGTCCAAATTATTTAATTTTAAATGGCGCAAGTACAACATCGCCTTCATTTCTTCAATGGAAGAATGTTCTGTCATCCACATTGAAGCCTAATCCTGATTCGGTAAAAGTTTCGGGAAATTATGTGTTGATGGTTCAAAGTTTATACAACGGCTGTAAAAACAGTGATACTATAACAGTAACAAGTTCAACCGCGGTACCTACTGTTACCATTACCAGTCATTCCAATTATGTAAACGGTATGACACCTCTGGATTCAATTTCTTGTTTTACCCCATCTGTACAAATCAATGTGGCGTATAATCCACCAAACTGTAATGTGTACTGGCGTTCTGTGGCCACAAATAGTTTATATTCAAATCCAATTACAGTTAATTCGCAAGGGTATTATGTTCCAGTGGTGGTAAGATTGGATAATAACTGTGCAGATTCATCAAAAATTGTATTTATAAAACAGAATTTATCAGTTCCATTTGTTTTAATCACAAGCGCAAGTCCGGCTATTAATTGCAGTTATTCTACAGCTACTTTAAATGCAGTTTATTCACCAACAAATAGCGTGGTAAACTGGACCGGTCCTTCAAGTTTTAATTCATCAAATCCGGCTATTGTGAGTCAGCAAGGGAAATATTGTTTCAATGCAACCAATCCTCAGAGTGGATGTACAAAAAAAGACTCTGTTTGGGTAGGACAAAGTAATACGTTGGTGGTAAATGCCGGTCGCGATACAACAATTTGCAAAGGAAGTGTTGTTTCGTTTACTGCCGCAGTGGCGGGAACGGTTAGTCCGATTGCTTATAGTTGGAGTACTGGATCAGCTAGCCAAACGCTAACCCAGGCTTACATTACCAGTACGGCTATTGCAGTTTCTGTAAACGGAGGTGGTTGTAATGGAACAGATACAGTTGAGGTAACTATTCCGGATGATATTCAGGATTCTATTATAACATCCAAAGGATGTACCGGTAATTCAGGTACAATTGTTATTTATGCAAAAGGTGGAATTCCACCATATAGATATTCTGTTAACGGAAGTGTTTATTCGGTAGTAAGCACATATAATAACATGTCATTTGGAACACATACCGTTTCCATTAAAGATTCTTTAGGTTGCACAAGAACGGTTACCACCAGTATCAATCAAAATAGTTCTTCCATTCAGCCGGTATTTATTGCGTCAACACAAAATTTTAAAGGAGACACGGTAGTGTTGGTAGATATAACCTTGCCTAAAGCGGATTCCATAGGATGGATATTGCCGGGTATTGCTACAATAATAGGAGGCGATATGTACTCGACCGTTGTGATATTTGGTGATACTGGAACATTTGCAGTTACTATGGAAGCGTATTACAGCAATTGTATGATCAGTACAACAAAAAACATTCGCATACTTCCTTTCGATACCGCTTATGCAAGTTTTTTAAATAATAATGGGATAAAATTATTAAGTGTGAATCCTAATCCAAATAACGGACAATTTGCCGTGCAGGCCGAATTCTATAAAAAGCAAAATGCAAGTTTGCAAATCTGGGATGCGACAGGTCAAAAACAATATCAGCAAAACTTTTCCGATGCGCTACTAATTAATTTGCCGCTTAGTTTACCGGCATTACCAAATGGAACGTATATACTCCGGCTTATAGGAGAATACAGCTCCAAGCATTTCAATTTTGTTATCAATAATTAACAGTTGATCATTTTTAAAACGTTATAGATGCTTTTAAAGTGTGGGGATCAGGTGTTTTCCTGAAAAATTGCTGTTTTTTGTTGTAGATTTAAACAAATACCAAAAATGAAAAAACTTTTTAAGCTTCTGATGGTTTTGTTTTTATTACCTTCTTTGGTAAAATCTCAGTGCACCATAGCTAATTATCTAACTGCTTTTCGCATTCCTGCTACATCTTACCCATATATCAGTGTAAGTTCAGGTGTTACGGTATCTGTTACAATCGTTAATATATCAACATTGAGCGACGTTGCTTATGCGTGTAATGGAAATAATTATGCAGGTGCTTCGCCCGCTTGGTGGCTAAACTCAACCACACAACGTATTGTTCTTAATTTTTCGGCCCCTGTAACGCGTTTCACAGTATTGGCCAATGGGATAAACGCAACGGAAATATTTTATTATGCTGCTGCAACCGGCGCAATCACGCTTGCCGATTATTGTACCACTGGTATGATTCCAAGTGGTTCGCAAATATCTTACACGCCAACAGCTGCCGGCGGCTCATTAATTTCTATTGTTAATCCAACTGGATCAACTTCCTACACTATGACGCATAACGGTTTAGGATCAGGTTCTCGAGTAACATTATTAGATTGCTTTTTAAAGCTGGCACCACTTCCGGTTGAATTAACCGAGTTTAAAGCACAGTGCCGTTCAACTGATGTTGTAGAATTGCAATGGCAAACCGCATCGGAATTAGAAAATGATTTTTTTAGTGTTGAAAAAAGCGCTGATACAAAAAACTGGATGGAACTTGGTAATGTTAAAGGTGCAGGAACGTTCATGTCAGTTAAAAATTATTCGTATCGGGATAATAATAAAAACTCAGGCACTGTTTACTATCGGTTAAAACAAACAGATGTTAATCGCAACTATAAATATTCTGATATGGTAGTTTTAAACTCGTGTCAGGAAAAAGGTAATGGCGAATTGATTCTCTATCCTAATCCAGCTAAAAGTGAAGTGATATTTAAAACAGATGCAGACGGTGTTATGGTTGAAATTACCGATTTAATAGGCTTTAAATTAGAAGCCTTAAGCTTAGAACGTGGTGAAAATAAAGTAAACCTGAGTAATTACGCCAACGGAACATATTATATCAAAGTAATCAATGAAAACGGAGAGGTTAATATAAAGAAACTTCTAATCGATAATTAATCAATTGCAATTTACTTATAACAAAAAGCCGACTGATTTCAGTCGGCTTTTTTAATTAAAGTTTAATTTATTAGAATTTACATAACTTGATGTAATCTGTCGTATCACCACGGTATAAAACTAAAGTATATACACCTGCAGCGTATTCCTCAATGCTAATGGTGGTGTTTACTTCACCGGAACGGGTACCAAGATTTCCTTTAGCAACTTCTTTTCCTGTAACATCAATTACACTGTAATTAACTTCAGTGTTTTGTAAACCTGTCATCACCAGATTAAACATGCCATTGCCCGGATTCGGATAAACACTTACTCCCTTAACCTGACTAATTTCATTTAACCCAGTACTGGAAGTAACACTGATTGCGTCTAATGCCATATCCGATAAGAAATTAGCACCGGTAATACCTCTCCAACGCACATTAATTTTCTGACCTGCCCATGGAGCTAGGTTAATATTGGCGTTAAACCAGGTGTTCCCTTTATTGCCACTCATGGTCCAAACGTTGTTAGTCCATGCACCATTCGATAAAATATCAACCGATAAATTTCCCATGTCTGTTCCATACATGTGATAAGCAAATGTTAAGACAGGATTGGTAATGGTTGATAAATCCATACATGGACTCAATAATTTTGCAGTCATGTTTGTACAAGGAACAGAAGATTCGAGGTACACATAATTACCAACGGTTGTACCCGGATTGAAATCAAAATCAGGACCGGTGCTTGCGGATGGAGTGCTGCCTTCGCTCACACGCCAGTCGTGCTGATCAGAAGCAGTGTTACTTTCGTTGATAAAGCCGTTACCCAAATTACAAACCGTTGCACACACATTTGATGTACTGCATAAGGTGAACGATTCGAAGTTTTCAGTTAATGGTAACGATGCAGTTGTTCCTGCTATAACACTAACACTAGAAGCAGATGTGTCGTTGGTAACATTTAAGTCGGATGAGTATTTTGCCCATGCCTTAATATTGTAGTTACCAACGGTACTCACGTTTGCCGGTGTGGTAAATGTAAAAGCAACTGTTGCGGACGGAGCAATTGTTCCTGTGTAGGTTTCCGATACGATTGGTCCGCTGTTAATTCTATAATATACCGGTACATTCGAAATCGCGTTTACACCTGCGTTTTGTAAATTAATACTTACAGGTACTGCACCTAAATTCTGACAATTCGGTAAAGTTCCATTCGGACTGTTTAAATTATTACATGCCGCGTCATTACTTATCGGACAGCCAAAGGTTCCCGGTGTTTTCTGAATGGCGATCGCTCTTCTTCCAACAGCTCCTAACGGTCCGCGCGCGCGTACACTAAACCAATTGGTTTGGGTGCTAAACGCGTTTGGAACAACAAAAGAAGTTGTAGAAGATGTGCCAACGGAATCCATATATGTGGTGCCTAATTTAAATATATCGTAAGAAGTAGCGCCTGTTGCCGCATTCCAGGTTAAACGAACCGAATCCGGACACGCCCAAACAACGTTAATATTGGATGGTAAAGGAATGATTGAAAAATTAGCATCACTTGCATCGTTGTAGGCACCGCGAGTGATTCTGATACGGCACTGACCTGATAATACATTCGGTACAGTCCAGTTATAATACCTCTGATTTCCTGCAACTGCTGCGCTGATTGTGGTCCAGGTTGTACCTCCGTTAGTAGAGTATTCTAATGTTTGCGTTCCTGTGGTTTCAAAAGCATCCCAACGAATGGTTTCAATTTCGCCCGGTACAAATCCTTCTCCACCCATTGGGTAGGTTAGGGTGTAACCATCCATTTCAAATTGCCAGGTTACGTAGTACGATTGTGGTCCCATTGGAACAGAAGCACCGGTAACATTTAACACATATGTTCCTGCAACAGGATTAGCAATCACAATTTGCTCATGGTTATTTCTGATATCTACACCTTGAGTTGCCGGTAAATTTAAATTGGTGGCATTAGGTGTGTAATTTAAAACTAAAGGATTTACAGTAGCGGCAGCCGGTGTAACTAAGGCTGTGTTTAAGTTGTTTACTAAAGCCACAGAAGCGCTAATAGCTGCCTGATAATCGTGCCAGTAGGTCATGATTTTTACGCGGCGTACACCCGATGGAATTACAATGTTGTGAGTGTTAGTTCCAGAGTTACTCACCGTGCCATTTAAATAGTTTCCGGCTTCAAGTGTTTTCACTGCATTTAATGCATTTACTCTTCCGTAACCAAAACTAAAGTCAGGACCGGCATTACCCAAATCATCAGCTGTATTCATCACAATCGCTTTAATTAATGCGCTGTTCGGATTGTTATTGCTGTTTAATGTTTTGTAGGCTTCATATAATTGAGCAAATACGCCGGCAACACCAGGACATGACATAGAAGTTCCTGTTTTCAATCCGTAGTTGTTTGGATCAATAGTAGAGTTAACATTTGTTCCAACAGCGCTAACTTCAGGCTTTAAACGGCCATCATGCGCAGGTCCTCTGCTGGATGAAGAATTTCTAACATCCATATAATCTAAGTTGGCAACAGCGATAGAATTTTTAGAATGTTTGTGACCACCTGTTACGTTACCCCAACCGGCACCTGCACCATAACTACAGTCGGATGTGCCGTTATTTCCGGCAGAGAAAACATGAATAAGCTGAGGCATGTTTAAATTCTGAATGTCTAATTGCTGAGCACGCGTTGTATAGCCTGCATTACATCCATCCGAATACGAGGTAGAAATAATTCTGATACCGTATTTTCCGTAATGAGAGTTTATACTGTCGAAACCCTGATAAGAGGGAGAAGCGTTATATACATAAATATCCGAACCCCAAGCCATACCTCGGGTTAACGGATCTTTATTTCCTGCACCCATTATAATACCGGCACAATGATCACCATGGTCGCCAATATTGTTAGTCATAAACTGGATAGGTAGACGTCCTGTGTAATCAATATGCGGACCAATAATTCCATCATCCTGCAACATTACCTTTACACCGGAACCATTGTATTTTCTTCCTCCTGA
>JBBAKL010000067.1:0-16565 GCA_040403535.1 Bacteroidia bacterium | reverse complement strand
TAATGGAAAACAATTCGTTTTTTAATGGTGTTATAAATGCTTCTTTGTCTGACTGCGAAGAGATTTCATCAAAAATGGAAATTACTTCAGTAATTTCATTTTTAATAGGAGTTAAATAAGCGTTCCACGCTGCAGTTTTACTGTCGCGAACCGCGTTTTTAGCTTCTACCTCAATTTTATCTAAATTTGCTTCATCGCTTAATGCGTTAGATAAGATCCACTCGCGCATTTTCTTAATGCAATCGAAGTCTGTTTCCCATTGCAAGCGCTCTTTTGACTTATAACGCTCATGAGAGCCTGAAGTACTATGACCTTGAGGCTGAGTAACCTCTTCCACATGAACTAATACAGGCACATGCTCTTCACGGCATACTTTAGCTGCTTTCTCGTACGTTTCACACAAATGAGCGTAATCCCAACCTTTAGTTTTGAAAATTTCATACCCATTTCCTCCATTTTCTCTTTGAAAGCCTTTTAAAATTTCAGAAATACTCTCTTTGGTGGTTTGGTATTTTTTTGGAACGGATATTCCATGTCCGTCATCCCATACCGATACAAGCATAGGAATTTGTAATACCCCTGCCGCATTGATAGTCTCCCAAAATAAACCTTCGGATGTACTGGCATCACCAATCGTTCCAAAAGCAATCTCGTTTCCTTTATTAGAATAATTTAAAAATTCACCTTGTTGTAAATCTTTATTTAAACGATAAAAATGAGAAGCATAAGCCAAACCCAATAAACGTGGCATTTGACCGCCTGTTGGTGATATATCGGAAGAGGAATTTTTTTGATTAATAAGCGAACGAAAAGTTCCATCCTCGTTTAAACTGCGAGTAGCAAAATGTCCGCCCATTTGTCGTCCGGCACTCATTGGTTCATGCTCAATATCGGTATGCGCATACAAACCGGCAAACCATTGCTGTAACGTAATGGCACCTAATGCCATCATGAAAGTTTGATCACGGTAATATCCACTTCTGAAATCGCCATTTTTAAACACTTTAGAAAGTGCAATTTGAGGCACTTCTTTACCGTCTCCAAAAATCCCGAATTTTGCCTTTCCTGTCAGAACTTCCTTTCTGCCTAATAAACTGGCCTGACGGCTTTCATTAACAATGCGGTAATCCTCTAAAACAATTTTCTTAAAATCGTCGAATGATAGGTCTTTTGAAATACCAATGTTTTCTTGCTTTTCCATGATAGTGTATCCTTACAAATATAAAGTTTGAGCCCGATAAAAAAAAATAATATCGGCTTAAATTGTCAATAGTAATTACGAATGTTGTGGCAGATTATTTGGAACAAATTTTATGTTATTCGAGCTTATAAATTCTACCAGGTTCTCATTATTTATTTTTAAAAAATGTTTTAAAATTTATTAGGGTTTTAAGGATTCCGAAGATTTTATAGCACTGATAATCATTATTTTATAAATAATTTGTGATATTATGAAAAATGTATTAATTTCGTACCCCTATTTAAAACAAGATTAGATTAATTATAGTGCCATGAAAAAAGAAATTCAACCAGAAAATTACAGATTCTGCATATTTAAAGATATGAGTAACGGTTATTCGTTTTTAACCCGCTCTTGTGCTGAGACTAAAGAAACTATTAAATGGGAAGACGGAAACGAATATCCATTAGTGAAATTAGATATTTCGATGACTTCTCATCCATATTACACTGGTAAACAAATGTTAGTTGATACAGCAGGACGTGTAGATAAGTTCCGTTCTCGTTACAATAAAAAGAAGTAGTTTTTTACTGAAGTTATATTGCATTAAAAGCCCCGAATTTCGGGGCTTTTTTATTTTATTACTAAATAGCCTGATTTTTCTAATAATAGTTAACATTTTTTGTTAAACGGTTTAAAATAATAAGAGGATATTTAAGTTATTTGTAAAACTATTTTACACGTATGGGTAATTACATTTTTATAGCATTAGTGCTTATTTCTTTCTTCGGACTATCGAAACTTTTCTCAAAAGCGGGAATCGCTTCCTGGAAAGGTTTTGTTCCGTTTTATAATTTCTACACTTTATCTGTTTTACTGAAAAAGCCTTGGTGGTGGTGCTTAATCATGATTGTTCCGGGGGTTAACCTAATGATGTATGGCGTATATGGATTTAATGTGGCACGTGCTTTTAATAAAGGTGAAACAAAAGATCTAGTTTTTGCTTCTCTTTTACCCTACATCTTTTTTGTTACCGCCGGTTTTGATAAAGAGGCTAAGTTTATAGGACTTGATCATTATAAAAAGGAACCGAGTGCTTTTGTAAAAAACTGGCTTGACCCTATTATTTTTGCTGTTATAGCAGCCTCTATTATCCGTACTTTTTTATTGGAAGCTTTTACCATACCAACTTCATCACTCGAAAAATCGTTAATGGTTGGTGATTTCCTTTTCGTTAATAAACTGGCATACGGACCTAAAACCCCTCAAACACCAATTGCTTTCCCTTTTGCACATCATACCTTACCTTTTACCGCCACAACTAAATCTTATTTAGAATGGATTAAATTGCCTTACATGCGCTTACCGGGTATGGGTAATGTAAAAAACGGAGATATTGTAGTGTTTAATTATCCGGATGGTGATACAGTGTTCTTGCGCATGCAAGACATAAGTTATTACCAGGGTATTCGTCAGGTTGCACAACTAATGAAACGTGAAGACGCAAGTAGTAATCAGGCCTTGAAATCTGATGTGCAATACCAGCAGCAAGCTTGGGAATACATGCACATACCAACAAATCCAAATCCATTCAATGGTATGCCAATTGGCGAAATTGGTGCTCGTCCTGCCGATAAACGCGAACATTATGTAAAACGTTGTGTTGGTATTGCCGGTGATAAAATCGAAATTAAAGATGGCGAAATTTTCATCAACGATAAGCATCAGGATATGCCTGAAAATGCTCAGCACAAATATCTTGTTACCACAAAAGGCGCTTTATTTGGTGAGCGCATGGAGAACCGTGAAGGCCGTATCGTGTTAACTAATCAGGCTTTATTGGATAATCTGGATATTTATGTAACTGAGGCAGATCTGGAATTAACAAAAACAGACACCTGTATTTATGTTTTAAATATGCCGCGTCATAAGGTTGAAGAAGTAAAGAAAATGCAAGGGGTAATTTCCGTTGAACAAAAAATTGAACCTAAAGGTCAGCGCGATTTAACAATATTCCCTCACTCGCCTGCCTACTCCTGGAATAACGATAATTTCGGACCACTTCAAATTCCATCAAAAGGCATGACTATTAAAATTGATACCGGAAACATTTGTTTATATGAAAAGGTACTAAGCACCTACGATAATGGAATTCATAAAATAGAAAAGAGAAACGGACAAGTTTATTACGATGGCGCACCTATAAAAGATTATACATTTAAACAGGATTATTACTGGATGATGGGAGATAACCGCCACAATAGTGCTGATTCGAGAAGCTGGGGCTTTGTTCCTTTTGATCATGTGGTTGGTAAACCCGTGTTTGTTTGGTTTAGTATGAAATATGCCGAAAACAATCCAATAAGCGGAAAATCTGTTTTAGGTTCATTGTTTAAAAATTCTCAGGAAGGTAAATTCAGATGGAATCGTTTCTTAAGTTATGTTGGAGATAATGGATTAGTGTCGATGAAAATTCCTGTGATTTTATTGGCTTTAGGCATTTGGGGATATAGCGTTTGGAATAAACGAAAAAAACTAAAGGAGGGAAATGTCAAGAATTGATAAGCATTTTTCTTTAAAATTAATTCCGTGGATTTTTCCTTTAGGAATTAGCTTATTTTTACTCTTTATCGTACACACATTTTTTTTGAATCTCATTCGTATTCCTTCCATGGATATGAATCCGAATTTCTCACAAAATGATTTAGTTTTATTACGAATTACCAATCATTTTGAACGCGGACAAGTACTTGCTTTTGATTTTTATTCGGATGATAGTACTGAAACTAAACCACTTTTATTTACACAGCGATGCATTGGGCTTCCAGGAGATGAAATAAAAATTACGAATGGAATTATATTTATTAACGGTGAAGCCGAATCATCCGATTATTTGTTAAATCACAATTATCATCTGAAATCTAATCGTAAACTGGACTCGTCATTTATAAACACCTATGATTTAAAGGAAGGCGGTTCTATTTCAAACGAAAATGATTATTCTTTTAGCTTAACAAACAAACAGGTTCAATTATTAAAAACTGATTCAGCTGTTGTATCCTTAACTCAAAGCATTGAAGATAATAAATTCAGAGATGATCAGATTTTTACTGAAGACAGTATCCTTAAATGGAACAAACACCAATTTGGAAAAATTTATATTCCTAAAAAGAATGATATTATTAAACTGGATACCTCTAATATTTTTATTTACAAAAAATTAATTGAACAGGAATCCAGTGACAAAATAACGATAAAAAATAACACCATTTTTTTAGGCAAAATCACAATTAATGAATTTAAAGTTGAGAATAATTATTATTTTGTTTTAGGTGATAACAGGGATAATGCTATTGATTCGCGCTATTGGGGCTTGCTACCTGAAAACCGAATAAAAGGTCGTATTATTAAAACCATTTATCGTTCTAAATAAAATGCAGACTGTTTTGCTTTCTACAACATACCTACCTCCTATTTCTTGGTTTAAGGAAATCGTTAATAATGAATCAATACTCATTGAAAAACACGAGCATTATCAAAAACAATCTTACCGCAATCGTTGCGAAATATTGTCCGCAAACGGAAAATTAAATTTATCTATTCCACTTCTAAAACAAGGCGACAAGGAAATAATAACAGACAAACGTATTTCTTATACTGAAAACTGGCAACAAAACCATTGGCGTGCAATAACAAGCGCTTATAAAAATTCGCCCTATTTCGAATTTTTAGAGGATGAATTTAAACCGTTTTACTCCAATAAACATGAATTTTTATTTGACTACAATTGGAAATTAGCACAAACAATTCTGAAAATATTGCGAATAAAGAAAAACATTTTATTTACAGAAACTTTTGAGAAAAACTTTGATGGACATGATCTACGAAACTCCATTCATCCAAAAATTAAATTAAAGCTAAATACTAAACCATACAGACAGGTATTTTCAGATAAATTTGATTTTACCGATAATCTTAGCGTAATTGATTTAGTATTCAATCAGGGATTAAACGCCCTGAAATATTTATCGGACGAGTGTTAATTTTATTACTGAAACATTACCTACTTTGTCCTGAACACTCACCAGTATTTTTAATTTACCTACTGGAGTTGATGAATCAAATTTATGGGTAAGTAAATTGGATTTTGCATCATATTCAGCTAAAACCCATTTATCGTTTATATAAACATAATAACCACCTATTCCACTAAGTTGATCACTAATTATAAAACTGATTTGATCCAGCTTTTTTATGACCTTTTTAAGTTTATTAATAGGTATTTGTGTTTTTATAATTGGTCCAATTGTATCAATTTTTATTTGAAACTGACCAAACGATTTAAAAGAAATCTCAGCCACTTCATTTGTTATTGTTGGGATAATTGTTGTTGAGTTGTTCTTTACGACTAAATATTTTGAATATTCTTGTTGCGTTTTATTAAGTGCTAAAAGTAGTTTGGCAGGAAATCTGAGGTTGATGTTGGGTGCAGCTATTGTTAAAACGGAAGCATTTTCTGGTTTGTAAGAAACACTTATCCGTCCGCTATTGTAAGTTGATTTTGCCGGAATGGTAAGTGAATAACCGGGTGAAGATTTATAAAAAGCATACCTGCTGTCTAAGAAGCCATCAGTATTCAAATTGTGATTTACAAGCGAATTCAGCTTTTTAGCTTTTAAGATAAATTTAAGATGGTTAGAATTTCCTTTCTCATCTTTAAATTCAAAATAAGCCACATGGTAAAGTGTATCCTTTAGAAATAATTTACCTCCTTGTTTCAGTTTTTTATATAGAAATCCAGGATAATTAACCGGCACGAAACACTTTTGAAATTTCTTATTATCAACCTCTAGGCAAAACTCATTAATATAATTAGATGCGTCAAAAGGTATATAATTTAATTGATGATGATAATATAAAGTATCATCCAACAATAATTTTACTTCGTATATATTATTTGGATTACCATTAAACACTTCGGCATCATAACCGCTATAGGCAAATGCCAAATTCGAGTGATTTATTTCGATGGTGTCGTTACTACAATACAAACTATCCATTTTATTGTTGACCAATACTTTTTTTATTAAGTACGGATCAAGCGTATCCGCACAATTGAAAATGGCAATACTAGAACATACAGGCTTTACTGTATCGGTATATGGAAATATTAATAAAGGATTGATAGGTATTTCTGTAATTTCATCCCTTAATTCAAAATGCAGATGCGGACCGGTGGAGCTTCCTGTATTTCCTAAATAACCAATATGCTCTCCTTCTTTAACAGGCAATTCGTTTTTATCCGGAAACAATTCAACCTCGTAACTCAGTTTCTTAATTTGTTCACGACTAACATAAGCCTCCAGTGAATCATTAAAACGGTGTTGATGCGCGTAAACACTTAATTTACCATCGTAATGTGTTATGTACAATACTTTACCATAGCCGTACGGACTTACTTTTATTCGGGAAATATATCCTGATTTCACTGCATAAATAGGAAGATCAAATTGTCCATCACCTGAAAAATCTAACCCCGCATGGAAATGATTAGGACGTAATTCGCCATAATTACCGGTAATCTTAATGTTTTGTAATGGCCATTGCGAATACTGTGCTACCATTAAAAAAGGTAAGAAACACAAAAACAATGTATGTTTAAAAATGTTCATGAGCAGATGCTAATTTAGGTACCAAAGGCGTTTAAAGCGGTTAATCGGTTGGTATTTATTAACCATTTAATTATTAAAAACTTAAAAACAAATAATTCGACCAAATATTTGCATTTAGAATATTCTATTACTAATTTCATAAGACTAACTTTTTAAACAAAAAATGAAAAAATTCTACACCGGTAGCTTATTAATTTTAAGCCTCGTTACAAGCACTGTTTTCGCTCAGAGCAATCAACGTTTAATGGAGATGGCTGAGGAGAAAGCTTATGATAAAAACAAAGTACATTTCGTTAAGCTTAAAGAGAATTATAGCATATACGAAAATTCAGCTGAAGCATTCTTAAATTCAGTTGTTTTAAATAACCCTAATATGAACGTAAAAAAGCAACGTTCTGAAAAAGACGAATTGGGTTATACACACACACGCTATCAGATCCAGTACAATAATATTCCTGTTCATAACGCAGTTATTGTAACCCATGCGGTTGACGGTAAAATATCATCCGTTAATGGCGATCTTTCTGTCTTACAAACACCTGCTAACGCTGTTGTGTTAACTGAAAAGAACGCCTTACAAAAAGCATTAAATAAGGTTAATGCTAAACGCTACAAATGGGAAAATAAAGCTGAAGAAATGCATATGAAAGAAGCTTTAAATGACCCGAATTTTTCATACGATCCTAAAGGGCTATTAGTATTATTTCCTAAAAACGAAAAAATATACTTTGCTTACAAATTCACTATTTACGCCGAAGAACCACTATATAAAGCTAATGTATTAGTGGATGCACAAACCGGTAAAGTGTTGGATGAAGAAAATTTAATCTGTAACGCCGACGTTCCTGCTACTGCTAATACAAAGTACAGTGGCGTTCGCTCATTTACAGTTGATAATGTTGCCGCAAACTCTTACCGCTTACGTGAAACCGGTCGTGGAAACGGTATTCGCACCTACAATCTGAATAACGGAACCAACTATGGTGCCGCAACCGATTTTACAAACACTTCAACCAGCTGGACTACCACCGGTGTTGATCAGGCTGCAACTGATGCGCATTGGGGAGCTGAAATGACTTATGATTATTTTATGATGCAGCATAACCGCAATAGCATTGATGGTGCCGGTTACAATTTATTAAGTTATGTTCATTACAGTACCAATTACAACAATGCTTTTTGGGATGGAACACGTATGACCTACGGTGATGGAAACGGATCTACCTTTACAATTTTAACGGCATTGGATGTATGCGGACATGAAATTGCTCATGGCTTAACTTCCAATACATCTAATTTAACATATAGCAATGAATCCGGTGCTTTAAATGAAAGCTATTCCGATATTTTCGGAAATACAATTGAACATTATGCCCGTCCAACTCAATGGAACTGGAAAATAGGTGAAGATATTACCAACGCTAATGCAGGTATCCGTAATATGTCAAACCCAAATGCGTTTGCTGATCCGGATACTTACATGGGTACCAATTATTATGTTGGAACTGCCGATAACGGTGGCGTTCACACAAACAGCGGTGTAAGTAATTATTGGTATTATTTACTAGTTAATGGAGGAACTGGTGTAAACGACATTTCTAATTCATACACCGTTACTTCCATCGGTTGGACTGCCGCAGCGCGTATTGCTTTTCGTGCTTTAACGGTTTACTACACGCCATCTACTAATTTCGCTACAGCCCGTAACTTATCTATTCAGGCTGCTAAAGATTTATACGGAAACTGTAGTAACGAAGTAGTTCAAGTAACCAATGCCTGGTATGCTGTTGGTGTTGGTCCAGCTTATTCTAACTCTATTTCTCCAAACTTTATTGCGAATAATACTTCTTTGTGCTCTTTACCTGCGACCATTAACTTCAATAACACATCCGCAAATGGATTAACTTATCAATGGAATTTTGGTGACGGATCAGCAGTTTCAACCGCCACAAATCCTGTACATACTTATACTGCAAATGGTACTTATTCTGTTAAATTAAAAGCAACCGGTTGTTTGTCTGCATTAGATTCTATTACTAAAACCGCTTACATTACCATTAATACTCCGGGTGCTCCTGCTACAACAGGCGCTTCTCGTTGTGGAACCGGAACTGTTAATTTAAGTGCGACCGGCACTTCACAATTATATTGGTACACTTCGCCAACAGCTACAGGATCGCCTGTTTTTATTGGAACAAATTATGCGACTCCTTCTTTAAGTACTACGACCAGTTATTACGTCGTTAATACATCTACAAATGCACCCTTATTTGGTGCGCCTACAAGTACGAATATAGGTGCTGGAGCTAATTTTAACACCAATACCGCATATGAAGTTTTTGATGTATTACAGCCTTGTACATTATTAACTACAGTAATGTATGCGAGTACTACAGGAAACAGAACTGTTGAATTGCGTAACTCGGCAAATGCTGTTATTACAAGTACTGTTGTAAATCTTGCTATTGGTGCAAATACTGTAAACTTAAATTTCGCTTTAACTCCCGGAACAGGTTATCGTTTAGGATTAAGCAATACATCAGCTGTTAATTTATACCGAAATAGCGCAGGAGCTGTTTATCCTTACAATATCGGAGGTTTAGTTAGCATTACCGCATCAAGCGCAGGTACCCCGGGCTATTTCTATTTCTTTTATAATTGGCAGGTACGAAAAGCAAACTGTGTAAGTGCTCCTGTTGCTGTTACAGCAACTATAAGCGCTGGTCCTTCTTTATCTGTAAATTCTGCAACTATTTGTAATGGTCAAACCGCTAACTTAATTGCAAGTGGTGCCGCTACGTATTCATGGAGCTCAGGACAAACAACAGGCAACATAAACGTATCACCTGCATCAACAACTAATTATACAATATTCGGAACATCCTCATCATGTACAAACTCACTCACAACATCGGTTGTTGTAAACCCGAATCCAACAGTTACTGTTAATTCTACAACAATATGTTCGGGCTCAAACGCAGTATTAACCGCAAATGGAGCAAGTGCTTACATGTGGAGTTCCGGTCCAACTACTTCTAGTATTTCTGTTAGTCCAAATACAACAACTACATATACGGTAACCGGATTAAATGGAACTTGCACCGGAGCAGCATTTGCAACCGTTGTTGTTAATCCTTCTCCAACAGTTTCTGTTAATTCGGCAACTATTTGTACAGGTTCAATTGCTAATTTAATTGCAACCGGTGCTACTACGTATTCATGGAATACTGGATCAACAGCCTCTTCGGTTACAGTTAACCCTGTAACTACAACTACATACACAGTAACCGGCTTTAATGGTTCTTGTTCTAATGCAATTGCATCTGTTGTTAATGTAAATGCATTGCCTACAGTCTCCATGGCCGCATCATCCAATACCGCTTGTACCAGCGCAACCGGTGGTGTTCCGGTAAACTTAACAGGATCTCCTTCCGGAGGTACTTTTGTTGGTACGGGAGTGAGTGGATCATCATTCTTGCCTCCAGCAACAGCAGGTACATATACTGTTAATTACTCATATACAGATCCTGTAACAGGTTGTTCAAATTATGCCAATACAAATATTGTTGTTAACGTTTGTACAGGTATTAATAATACTTCAGTTGCCCTATTTGGCATTCAGGTTTATCCTAATCCTGTTACTGATTTCTTAACTATTGAAAATAACACCTCTGAAGTTTTATCCGTAAATGTTTATGATGTAAGCGGAAAATTAATCATCAGTAAATCTTTAAATCAACCCATTGAATCTATAGATGTTAGTCAACTTGCAAAAGGAACTTATTTGGTTGAATTACTTAACGCAACAAACCGTATTTCAAAAACACACTTAATTAAACAATAATTACACTTAAAAAGTCCGAATAAAATATATTCGGACTTTTTATCAAACCCAACCCAATGAATAAAAAAACAATATTAGCATTCAGCATATTGCTTGGGAATATAGCATTTGCTCAGAATATTAATTTATTAAAAGAAATTTCACAAGAAGTAAACTACAATTCCAACAATAAGATAGAATTAGTAAAGTTTAAGTCGGACTATTTGATTTACGAAAACAACGTAGTTCCTTTTATAGAGCAAAATATATTGCCCGCAAATTTTAAATTAAAACAATTTGCTTTAGAAAAAGATCAACTTGGTTATACGCACATAAAGTACCAGGTATTATTTAATAATGCTGTTATTACAAATAAAACCATTCTGGCACATTGTTTAAATGGAAAAGTGGTTTCAATAAATGGCGACCTTGAAAACTACAAATTACCGGTAAATAGTGTTCAGTTAGATAAAGATTTGGCTTTACAAAAAGCTATTTCTAAAGTAAATGCTGAAAAATACATGTGGGAGAATAAAGACGCAGAACACATGATTAAGCAATTATTTAATAATCCACATTTGACCTTTAAACCTAAGGCCGAATTGGAGTTATTTAATACAAATGAAAGCGGAATTTACAGGTACGCTTATAAATTTAATATTTATGCCGAAAAACCTTTATATAAAGCCAATGTGTTTGTTGATGCAGAAAACGGAGTGATTTTAGAAGAGCAGAATCAAATTCATACTGCTGATGTTCAAGCTACTGCTCAAACCCGCTTTAGCGGAGTTCAAACTATGACGGTTGATAATGTATCGAGCGGATTGTATCGTTTGCGTGAATCCGGACGTGGTTTAGGAATTGAAACATTTGACTTAAATACAAGTCAGAATTTTACTTCCGCTATTGATTATACCAACACTACTACCAGCTGGACAACAACAACTATAAAGCAGGTAGGAACAGATGCCCATTGGGGAGCTGAAATGGTTTACGATTATTATATTAATGAGCATAGCCGTAACAGTATAGACAATGCCGGACATAAATTAGTGAGCTATTCTGATTATGGAGTTGGATATCAAAACGCATTTTGGAATGGAATGTTTATGACATATGGTTCGGGAGGCAACGGTGGATTTACAGGTTTGGATATATGCGGCCACGAAGTAACACATGGTTTAACTGAGAAATCTGCAAATCTGGTTTATCAAAATGAATCGGGCGCATTGAATGAAAGTTATTCCGATATTTTTGGGGCATGCATCGAAAATTATGCTAAGCCGACTACATTTAACTGGACAATTGGAGAAGACATTGGTGGCATCAGAAGCATGTCAAACCCTAATTCTTTTGGAGATCCTGATACTTATGGCGGATTAAATTGGTATACAGGTACAGGTGACAACGGAGGGGTTCACACGAATAGCGGCGTTAGCAATTACTGGTTTTATTTATTGTGCCAGGGTGGTTCCGGTGTAAATGATAAAGCGAATACATTTACAGTGTCCGCATTAGGTATGACAAAAGCAGCAAAAATCGCATTCAGAGCTTTAACTGTTTATTATTCTCAAAACACAAATTATTTATCAGCAAGAAATTTGTCTATTCAGGCAGCCATTGATTTATATGGCGCATGTTCAAATGAAGTGTTTCAAGTAAAGAGTGCTTGGTATGCTGTTGGCGTTGGAGCTTCTCCATCAGGAACTGCTACTCCTGTTGCTAATTTCTCGTCTGTTGGTGGCTCTCCTTGCTCGTTGCCATTTAATGTAAACTTTGTTAACACCTCCTATGGAAGTGATACTTATTCTTGGGATTTTGGTGATGGGTCGGCTATTTCAACTTCAACCAATCCGGTACATAGCTATACTGCAAACGGAACTTATACAGTAAAATTAAAAGCTATTTCAAGTTGTGCAGCAAATCCTGATTCGGTAATTAAAAATGGGTACATCATCATAAATGCCTTAAATTCATCTAACGTAATTGGCGCTGCCGTTTGTGATTCAGGTGCATTAAGTTTAAGTGCAAATGGAAGCAATCTTCAATATTGGTATACAAGTCCATCAGCAACCGGAACTCCAATATTTATCGGAAACACCTATACAACCCCTGTTTTATACAACACTACTACTTATTATGTAGTTAATACGGCAACCAATCCGGCGATTTATGGCGGTCCTGCTTCAAATACTATAGGTACCGGTGCAAATTTTCCGGGTAATACGGCATACGATTCATTAAATGTTATTCAGCCATGTGTATTAAAATCAGTTGTTGTTTATGCTGGCACTACAGCTCCACGAATTATTCAATTAAGAAATTCAACTAATACTGTTATTCAAAGTGCAACTGTTAACCTAACTGCCGGTACTAACACTGTTAATTTAAACTTCAATCTTAATCCGGGTTATGGTTATCGATTAGGCTTAGGTGCCGGAACAGCCCAGTTATACCGAAATAACGGAGGTGTTTCTTATCCTTATAATATCGGAAGTTTGTTAAGTATTACAGGTTCTAGTGGAGGACCATCCACATTCTTTTTCTTTTATAATTGGGAAGTTCAACCTGTTAATTGCACCAGTGCACCAACTGCAGTTACAGCAACTATAAATTCAGTGCCACAACTTACAATAAGTCCAACAACAACCTTGGCTTGTATTGATGATGGATCTATTGCCATTACAACCTTGCCTTCCGGTGGAACATTAAGCGGAACAGGTATAAGTGGCAATGTATTTACTCCATCTGTGGGTACGGGAACATATGCTGTAAATTATTTAGTAACCGACGGCAATGGTTGTTCCAGAACAAATTCTGTTAACATTGTTGTATCACCTTGTATTGGTATTAATGAATTATCGCCTTTATCTAACGTTTCAATTTACCCAAATCCTTTTAATGATCTAATTACCGTTAACGGATTAACTGAAGAGAAAAGTTCCATAATCATTACAGATGCATTGGGTCATATTTTACTTAACACAACGGTAAATGAAAATAATAAGTCTATCGATTTAAGTTCATTTGCACAGGGTGCTTATATCATTGAAATTAAAACCGGCAATACCGGTATTTATCGGAGTAAGCTGATAAAACAATAACAGCATCCATTTTTAAAAAGCCCGATAAACATCGGGCTTTTTTATTTAGTCAAAAATGAAAATAAAATGGTAATTTCGCCCCTCGGTTATAAATGATTTACCACCTCATAATAGGCACATTAACTATAAGTGTTTTACATGCTTTAATTCCAAGTCATTGGTTGCCTATTTTAGCATTTGAAAAGAAATTTAAATGGACCAAAGAACAAACTTTTAGAATTACTCTGATTTCTGCTTTGGCACATGCATTAAGCACTGTTTTATTAGGAATAGCTGTAGGCTTATTAAGTTTACAGATCAATAAACAATTTGAAGAGATAACCAACTATGTATTTGCCGGGATCATCATTCTACTAGGAATTATTTTCATAGTGCGTCATCACCATCATAACCACTTTCATTTACATAACGAAGGTGAGTTAAAAACATTAAGTTCTCGGAAAATTATAACCGTATTGGTAATAAGCATGTTTTTATCACCATGCCTTGAAATTGAAGGATACTTCATATTAGCCGGATCGGCCGGGTTAAAATACATTTTCTTGATCAGTGTTCTTTATATTTTCATATCTGTGGCAGGAATCATTATCTGGATTGCATTTGCACAGCGTATTCTGAAAAAGATTAATGCGCATAAAATAGAACACAATGCCGGTTTAATTTCGGGCATTGTTTTAATACTTACCGGTATTCTGCACTTCTTTATTAATTAAAAAAAAGGTAGCTTATGCTACCTTTAAAATCCATCTGAACTTATCTTCTGTTCTTCCTTTTCTGATGTCGCGTAATGCCTGATCAATTTTAGGAGAGAATTTCCGCGCTTCAATTGGCGGTAGTTCGTAATCTTTACCTTCATAACCAATTGTTACAATATGTGCTATGGTTGCAGCAGTACCTACCCCGAATGCCTCTTGTAATTTGCCGTTTTTATGCGCATCAAAAATTTCCTTTATTGAAACTTTACGTTCTTCCACCATCATGCCCCAATCACGAGCTAATTGAATAACGCTATCACGTGTAACTCCTGCTAAAATAGTATCGCTGGTTGCAGGTGTAATTAAAATATTATCGATTACAAACATTAGATTCATGGTACCTGATTCTTCCACGTATGAATGAGTTTTCGCATCGGTCCAGATTACCTGTTGATAGCCTTTTTGTTGAGCTAATTTAGTTGGGAATAAACTACGCCCATAGTTTCCTGCACATTTTGTAAAACCTACTCCACCTTCAACTGCCCTGAAATAATTTGTTTCTACCATTACCTTAATCGGTTCAGAATAATATTTTCCTGCAGGACAAGTAATGATGATGAATTTGTAAGTATCACTTGCTTTAACACCAATTGCCTCGTCGGTAGCAATCATAAATGGACGGATATATAAACTTCCTGTTTCTGAATCAGGAACCCAGGCTTTATCTAATTTTAATAATTCAATTAAACCACCCATGAAAATTTCTTCCGGAACCTCTGGCATAGCCATTCTGACAGCAGAAGTATTTAAACGTTTAAAATTTTCTAAAGGACGGAACAGGTTTATTTCACCGGTAGCTGTTTTATAAGCCTTCATTCCTTCAAAAATTGCTTGTCCGTAGTGTAAAGCAGAAAGAGCTAAACTCATTGGTACATCCTGATAAGGCATGATGGATCCCTGGTGCCATTTTCCGTCTTTGTATTCTGCTACAAACATATGGTCGGAAAACACCTTACCAAATGGAACATTATTTACATCATATTCCCCTATTCTGCTTTTAGCAATCTTATCGATTTTAGTTGTTTCAGTACTGGTCATAAACTGTATTTTATATCCTTCCAAGTAACTATTTTTATTTTAAAATAACAAATTTTTCCATCTTGAAAATAACTTTTCCGGAAAAGTTAATATTACTGTAATTTATTAGAAATAAAAGCATTATTAAAAACTCATGCTAATTGATTCTTTATTACGACTTGTTTTATCGAAATAACATGTGAAATTTACGCTGATTTGAATTCGGTTTTATGTCTATATCTTAATTATTAACATTTACAGTTACAGCCTTTCGATTTCGTAAATTTAAGCTATGGAAGAAAATCAAATAATAAGAGAAGCTACGTTTAATCCCAAAGTAAAAACCTACATATTTATTGTGGTTGCATTTTATTTATTAATTAGCTTTATAGGTATACCAATATTGCCTTTTTGGCTATTAGGATTGGGGCAATGGTTAAGCAATAAGTTTTTTCATACTTTAAAATGTCAGTTAAGTTACAAGCATTTGAAATTCTCTAAAGGAATGATTCTTCACATTGAGAAAACAATTCCGCTTGAAAACATTCAGGATTTATCATTTATAGGAGGTCCTATTCTTCGTTCGTTTGGTTTAACAATGATAAAAGTTGAAACAGCGGGTGGCGGCGGCGCTCATCAATCCAATATGATGAGTATGATTGGTATTGACAATGCCGAGGAGTTTAAAAACATGATTCTTGCACAACGCGAAAAAATAATAAAAGAAAAAACTCAGGGAAGCATTTCCAACTCTTCGGATATTGACAATAGTACTTCCGAAAAAATATTAGTGGATATTAAGAACGAATTATCCCAGATTAAACAGATCCTAAGAAACAAACCTTAATTCTAAACAAATAAACTCAATAAAGTATAATGTTTTTAATTTTTGATACAGAAACTACCGGTTTACCCAAAAACTACAATGCTCCTCTCTCCGATTCTGACAACTGGCCGCGAATGGTACAAATTGCATGGCAGTTACACGATGATAAAGGGAATTTACTTGATCAT
>JBBAKL010000066.1:0-16636 GCA_040403535.1 Bacteroidia bacterium | reverse complement strand
TATTGATCAGAAAAAAATCGATAATTTAAATAAAGGAATTCTTCCTATTTACGAACCCGGATTGGAAGAGATGGTTGATCGTAATGTGAAAAAAAACCGTTTGCATTTTTCAACTTCTTTAAAAGATAGTATACAAGGAGTGGAAGTGGTTTTTATTGCTGTTGGAACACCTCCGGACGAAGATGGTTCGGCTGATTTAAAATATGTATTAGGTGTAGCATCATCCATTGGTGAACACATGAACCATCCTTTAGTTGTTGTTACAAAGTCTACAGTACCTGTTACTACAGCCGAAAAAGTTCGTAAAGCAGTACAAGCATCGTTAGATAAACGCGGAGTTAACATTGATTTTTACGTTGCATCAAATCCGGAATTTTTAAAAGAAGGAGCAGCCATCGAAGATTTCATGAAGCCCGATCGTATTGTAGTAGGTACCGACCGAAAAGAGGCGGAAGAAATTATGCGAAAACTTTACAAACCATTTTTAATGAACGGACATCCAATTATTATGATGGATATTCCTTCTGCGGAAATGACAAAATACGCGGCTAATGCCATGTTAGCTACTAAAATCAGTTTTATGAATGATGTAGCGAACCTTTGCGAAATAATGGGAGCAGATGTAAACATGGTTCGCAAAGGAATAGGTAGCGACACACGAATTGGTACTAAATTTATTTATCCGGGTGTTGGGTATGGCGGAAGTTGTTTTCCTAAGGATGTAAAAGCATTAATCAAAACGGCAAAAGAAAACGGATATAACATGCGCATCTTAAATTCAGTAGAAGATGTTAATGAATCGCAGAAAGAAGTTCTTTTCAATAAAGTAAAATCTCATTTTAATGGTGATTTAAAAGGAAAAAAATTCGCTTTATGGGGGTTGTCTTTTAAACCAAAAACCGATGATATGCGTGAAGCTCCATCTTTGGTAATTATTGAGAAATTATTGAAAGAGGGGGCTTCTATAGTTGCTTATGATCCAGTAGCAATGCATGAAGCTCAGCGTATTTTGGGAGATAAAATTTCTTACTCTAACGAGATGTATGAAACTTTACAGGGAGCTGACGCTTTACTTATCATTACAGAGTGGCCTGAATTCAGAGTACCTGACTTTAATGAGCTAAATAAACGATTGAAAAATAAAGTTATGTTTGACGGGAGAAATATTTTTGATCCTGTTGATATGAAAAACAATGGATACTCATATTATTGCATTGGAGTAAAAACAAACTAATTAATAAAAATGAAAAGGGTACTTATTACAGGAGCCGCAGGTTTTTTAGGCTCGCATTTGTGTGACAGATTTATTAAAGAAGGTATGCATGTGATTGGCATGGATAATCTTGTTACCGGTGATTTAAAAAACATTGAACATTTGTTTAAACTTGAACATTTTGAATTTTACCATCACGATGTAAGTAAATTTATTCATGTACCTGGGCAAATCGATTATATTTTACATTTCGCATCTCCTGCAAGTCCTGTTGATTATCTTAAAATCCCAATTCAAACTTTAAAAGTTTCTTCATTAGGAACACATAATGTATTAGGACTAGCCCGTGTTAAAAAAGCGCGTGTATTGGTTGCTTCTACCAGTGAAGTGTATGGCGATCCACATGTGCATCCTCAGCCGGAGGAATATTGGGGTCATGTGAATACTGTAGGACCACGCGGTTGCTACGACGAGGCAAAACGCTTCATGGAAGCTATGACGATGGCATATAATAATGTGCATGGCGTTGAAACTCGCATAGTACGTATCTTCAATACTTATGGCCCACGTATGCGTTTAAATGACGGACGTGTATTGCCTGCTTTTATCGGACAAGCATTACGTGGAGAGGATTTAACTATGTTTGGTGACGGTTCACAAACACGAAGCTTCTGTTACGTTGATGATTTGATTGAAGGCATTTACCGTTTGTTAATGAGTGATTACGTTATGCCGGTTAATATTGGAAATCCTGAAGAGATCAGTATAAAAGAATTTGGTGAAGAAATTTTGAAACTTACCGGTGCCAATCAAAAATTAATTTCTTTGCCTCTGCCTAAAGACGATCCTAAGCAGCGTCGTCCGGATATTACAAAGGCAAAACAAATTTTAGGTTGGGAACCCAAGGTTTCGCGTGCCGAAGGCTTAAAGATCACGTATAATTATTTTAAAAACTTGCCAAAAGAAGAACTGTTTAAAACAGAGCACAGGCAATTTAATTAATGAAAGAACTCGCTTTTATATTTACCTTTTTGTTTAGCATAGGTTTTATAACCATGCAGGCACAAGAGGAACCTCCTCCTCATTCATTCAAGCAATCTAAAAAATTATTAAATGGTATGTGGCACATCATTGCCACTAATTGCGATGAGCTAGTGAACAGCGATAGAGATACCGTAAAACTTGTTTTCTCTGATTTTAAAATAAAAAACAATAAAATGACTTTTAACGAGTCGTTGATTTATTACAAAAGTAAAACACTTAAAGTTCAAAAAGCGCTTAATCTACAGAAAATTCAGATGCAATTAAACTTTATTTGGACTGGTAAAGGAAATTTCGATTTATTTAACCGTAAATGGAGGGTCATTGCAAGTGATTCAGAAGGGCAGAGGTTAGAGATTCAATTTATAAAAACCAAGAAAAAATTTAAAGCAATTGCTGTTATTACACGTAATAAAAATACAACCGATCAACAGTTACAAGACATTGTTTCGTATGTTGCCAAATCATATTTGATGCCGACGCTTACCTCTTTAAATTAACACTTCGGTTTAAGTATGCGTCATTACAATATAAAAGTTAAGGGCAAAGTTCATGGAGTAGCATTTCGTTTCTCTACTCATGCAAAGGCTATTAAATTAGGTTTAACCGGATTGGTAAAAAACATGCCCGACGGAAGTGTTTATATTGAAGCTGAAGGCGATGAAGATGCCATTAATCAATTAATTGAATGGTGCTATGTTGGTCCGCCAAGAGCTAAGGTAAGCGAAGTAGACGCTACCGAATCCGAAATTAAAGGTTATCGTACCTTCGAATTAAAACGTCTTTAATATTAAAAACTCATTGTTTAATTCTTAATGTCTCTATTCAAAAAGTAATACCTTCCAAAAGTACTTTTGTATAATGACATTCGATTATTTTAACTGGATAGTATTACCACTTCTTATTTTTATTTCACGACTGGCAGATGTGTCCTTAGCTACGCTTCGGCATATTTTTGTTTCTAAAGGGTTTAAAAAACTAGTCCCTTTACTTGGCTTTTTTGAGGTGATGATCTGGCTTTTAGCAATTCGTCAGATTTTTAATAATGTGAATAACGCAGCTTGTTTTATTGCCTGGGCAGGGGGCTTTAGTGCGGGAACTTATTTGGGAATGTATATAGAAGAACGGCTTGCGTTGGGAATGCAAATTATCCGGATCATAACAAATGAAAATACCGATAAGCTGGTTGAGGCATTTAAACAAAATAAACAGGGAATAACGATTGTTGACGGACACGGAGCTGTTGGGCCCGTAAAATTGATTTTTACAGTTGTTAAACGAACAAATAAGAAACAGATCATTCAATTAATTCATACTCATACACCGGCTTCTTTTTATTCTATAGAGGATGTAAAGAGTTCGTCGCAAGGAGTTTTTACGGAAGAGAAAATTTCTTCGCCTATAAAGCGTTTGTTTACCTTATCTAAATAATGAAATCTGTCCGCTTCTAACAGTTTTCTTTTCGGTGTTTTTTTCAATAGCCTCAATTCGGTATACATAAATGTCATCCGGGCATAAATTTCCCTTATATCGGCCGTCCCATTTAGCATTTACGTTACTGCTAGTGAAAATCACGTTATTCCATCGATCGAAAATGGTAAATGTGTAATGAATGTAATCGCAGGTTAATACAGGGAAGAAATAATCATTTTTATCGTCTTCATTTGGTGTAAAGCTGTTAGGGATGAGCATTTCGCAATCACAAGCTTTTAATTTTACCCGAACACTGTCGATAGTTGCGCCGCAGGTCTTGTTTTCGGTTTTTACCCAGTACATGCCTTCTTTATAGGGTACAATACTGTTAGCGTTTGACCCATTACTCCAGGTGATTTTAGTACCATTAACTGCCTTAACGCTCAGAATTTTATTTTCATCGCTCATGCAAAAAGTAACTTCATTTCCAAAATTTGGAGTAGCACCTTTGAAAAAACTAACATTAAAGGTGTCGGTTGCCGAACAGCCTTTATTAGTTGCTTTCACCCAGTATTTTCCGGGCGATTCAATTCTGATTTTAGGTCCGGTATCCTCGGTACTCCAAAGATATTTGTAAGCGTTATTTTTTGCATTAATTATAGCAGCACTACTGTTACAAATTAAGGTGTCGCTGATATTAACGATTGGTTTTTGCGCATACTTAACAATACAGCTATCAATAAACTGATTGTTATTATACCTCACAATTATTGTGTATTTACCTTCCATCTTTACATACATCTGTTTTGTGTTGTAGATGATGCGGTATGGCGTATTCCATTGGTAGGTGGCGGTTTTAGGGAATATGCCCGGCTTTACTTCCAGTAAGGCACTATCGCTCCTGCACATTCCAATTGTGTCTGGCAAAATATTTACCTTTTGCGCCTTTGTTAATAAGGCTGCTATCAGTAGTAAATATGTCAGTAGTTTTTTCAATTTATTATAGTTCAAGCGTTATTGTGATGAGAGTTCCATGACTCGGTGGGTTTAACTCACTTTTATCTTGCATCACCACGCTTTGTTTTTTATTGTAAAGTTTTGAATTTAATTCCAATATGTTTGATATGGTTGAAGTACCCAGTGACTTATGACTGGACTTCGCATGTTCTTTGGCTTTTATCAATCCAATACCATCATCCTCAATGGTAATAATTAAATCTGTTTTACTTTTTTTAAACTTTATGGTTAATGTACCATGTTCGTGTTTTGGTAAAATACCATGTATGATGGAATTCTCCGCATGTGGCTGAATGATCATATTAGGAATGGTAATTTCATCAATATTGATTTCAGGATCAACATCAATAACAAAGTCGAACTTGTTTTTGAAACGTTCTTTCTCCAGATCGAGGTAGTAGTTTAATCTTACTATTTCGTCGCGTAAAGTAATTTGGCTTAACGAAGCTTTTTCAATAATCATTCTGATAAGTCGGGAGAATTTCGCTAAGTATTCGCTGGCCATTAAACTATTATTCGTGTTAATGTAATTCTGTATAGAGGTAAGTGAGTTAAAAATAAAGTGCGGACTTAACAAAGCATTCATAGCCTGGTGTTTTAAGAGATTTCTTTGTTGTTCATCACTTAAACGTTTAATGGCTTTTTTCTTCACTTGTTTAACCCAAATAAAACCAATAATAATGATGATGATAAGTAAACCAATACTTATCAGTACATATCGCCATCCTGTTTCAGCAAATGAAATTTCTTTTTCTATTTGAATTATTACAGGGTCGCTCCAGTTTATATTATCCAGTGACGCAGAAATTTTTACAAAATGTTTACCTCCTTTAATAGAGTTAATTTGTATCTGTTTATTCTCGAGTTTAAATTCATTTCCGTTTTCATCGGTGTATTTATAGAACTGTTTATTTGGTTTGTTAAATACAGGGCTTGAAAAATAAATGGCCAAATTGTCTTGCTCTTCAGTTAGTGAGATTTTTTCGGGTAAATTATAAAAGGTTTGTTTGTCAATTTCATAAGTAAGTAATTTAACGGCGGCCGGTTTATTCTTATAGGAAATTAAATCGCTTTCTTCTGATATAGAAATACCTCTGTCGGTGGCAATGCACACTCTTTTTTTGTCAAATCCGATATCATTAATAGTATTGGAAAGAAGTCCGCCTGATTTTTTTATTTCAGTTATCGGATTCAGATTTATATCACATATATAAAGTCCGTTTAATGTAGCCAGCCATATTAAATTATTATGTTGTTTAACTCTTTTAACGGCAGCCAATTTTATTTCTCCTATTTGGGTATAATTTTTTTTGTCGCTATAATTTGTAAAGCCACTTTCATGCGAAATATAAATTTTGTTGTTTATAACGGAAATGTCGTTAATGGCATAATCAAAAAGTGAATCATTATAGTTTTGTTTTGAGTTTAAATCACAAATGGTTAATCCGTTAGAAGTTCCTACGTAAAGTTTGTTGGCATTTTCTATAATGGATGTGATTTTAATTCGATAATCGGGATATGAAATGATAGTATCAATGATTTTATCCGTATTTATATTTATTTTATAGATTGTGCCTGACTCAGCAATGTAAGCTTCCGATTCATTAGTCAGTAAAACATATTTTGCGCGAATTGCTTTGAATTTATAAGTCGTTCTGTCACTACTGATGGTTTGCAAACTGGCATTTGCGCCAATGAATTTTGAATAATAAAAACCGGAATTTGAAGATTGGATGTTGTAAATGGGTTCGCCAAACAAATCATCAGGCGTAGAGAGTGTTTTAACTGAATAATCGGAAGTGTTAAAAGCGTAAAGTCCATTGTTGGTAGCGCTAAGGATCAAATTATCCTTAAAAACAACTTCATTAACAATCAGATTTTTTTTGTTGTTATAAAACGAGAAATTGCTTAAAAACGGATTCTGAATAAAATAAACCCCTTCATTATAGGTGCTTACCCAAATATTCTCGTCTTTGTCTTTATAAATATTATTAATTAAGGTAGGGGAGATGTTTAGCAATTCAAACACATCAGACACTTTATTGTTTTCGAACAGATAAAGGTTGTTATCAGGGTAGGTTGTAAACCAAAAGCGGTTGTATTTGTCTATTATCAGTTTGTTAATATTCTTTTCGCCAAATAGCAAAATGGTTTTTGCAGCTTTAAATTTGGGGTAATATTCTTCAACAATTTTGTAATTACTGTTGATGATGATGATTTTATTTGTGCTGCCAATCGCCAAATGACCTTTATTATCGCTTGATATTGAATGGACAGGATTATTTTCGAGCTCTTTAACCTTTATTTGTTTCTCACCATCAAACCAATATAGACCTGCACTTCGTCCTATATATACACGGCCTTCTTTACTTTTGAATATGCATAAAGCGCGGTTTTCGTAACTCTTTAATTCGTCTTTAAACGATTGTTTTGATTTAATGTTATAGATTCCGATTTCAATCTGATCTGATAAGCTGTAGGCATAATCACCGGCAACAATCAACTCATCCACTTTATTTGGAAAAGTATACTCACTTTTAGTTGCCGTAGCATTTGACGTGTTAATGCTATAAACGCCTGTTTCACGATTCACTACTTGTAATTCGTTGGTGTCGAAATTAACATTACGAATGAAATTCGATTTAAGATTTTTGGCTTTAAGTTTATTAAATACATATCCATCGTAAATATAAACACCATTTTGTGTTGCAAAATACATTAATCCATCCGGACCTTGTTTTGCTGCCCAAACGTTTGTATTGCTTAAGCCATCTTCCGGACCGTAGTGCTCGAAATTAAATGACTTATCCTGCGCATTTCCAAGAAGCGATAAACCAATAATTGTATATAACAGATATAACCTGATATTTACCACCATCAGCCCTGTCGGGCTACGAATTTAGTTAGTACTTATTTTGGAGAAACAGAGCGGTTTTTAATGAAATCAGCAAATTCCTGTACACGTGCTTTTGAAATTTGCACATGCGTGCCATCACTTAAGATTACTTCTCCGCCCTCGTTGTTGGAGTATTCTTTTATATACGCCACATTAATCAATGTTGAACGGTGTGAACGGAAGAATTCGGTTGTAGGTAAAATTGCTTCAAATTCTTTTAAAGTTTTAGAAGCGACAATTTTTTTACCGGTATTCAAATAAAGTGTAGTGTAGTTATCATTAGCTTCTAACCAAACGATATCTTTAAAATCGATTAAGTTAAAACCTTTACTATGATTGATTAAAACCAGATTTTTATCTGTTTCAGTCTTGGAAGTTGCGCCTCCTTTGCTTTCGTAATGTTGTTGTACCTTACGGATAGCACCCTGAAGTTCACTTAACATTAGAGGTTTCATTAAGTAATCGGTAGCGCCTGCTTTAACGGCATTAATGCCATGTTCGCTGTATGCAGTTAAAAATACCACGCAGAAATCGCGGTTGTAGATGCCTTCCAGCATTTGAAAACCATTCATACCCGGCATATTGATGTCCAGAAAAACAACATGGGGTTTTAACTCCTGAATTTTAACTTTCCCTTCAGGACCGCTGCCTGCTTCGCCTACTACTTCTATTTCCGGACAGTAGTTTTTTAGCATATTAATGGTATTGCTACGGCTATTTTCTTCGTCGTCAATTATTAAGGCTTTGAATTTTTGCATAAAAAGTATATTGTTACGCTAATATAACAAATGAAATCAGAATTTTATTAAAAACTTATTGAAAAGCAGTATAAATTGAGTAAAATCATCTAAATGCTTAAATTCACAAAAAAATACTCCAATGAAAAAGATAATCATTTCATTATTATTTATTGCGGCAACTTTAAATGCTCAAAATAAAATTACCCTTGAAGACATTTGGCAAAAGTATAGTTTTATGCCCGCTTCTACCGATGGGTATAATGCCATGAACGATGGTCAGAATTATACTGATCTGGAGCAGGTAGGCGAAATGAATAATCTGGTAAAATACAGCATTAAAACCGGAAAGAAAGTGGAAATATTAGTGAAGGGAGAAGATGTGAAGTTGAATGGTAAAACAATTTCATTGAGCGGATATCAGTTTAGTCCGGATGAAACTAAGATTATCCTAAAAACAGAATCGGAACAAATTTACCGACGCTCTTCTAAAGCAAATCATATTATTTATGACATAAATGCAAAAAAGGTAATTGAACTCAGTGCTAATGGTAAACAAATGTTTCCGACTTTCTCACCTGATTGTAAAAAAGTAGCATTTGTACGTAATAACAATTTGTTTATTAAAAATCTGGATTCCGGTGAGGAAATTCAGGTAACTAATGATGGCGCCGATAACAAAGTAAAAAACGGCTGGGCCGATTGGGTTTATGAGGAAGAATTTTCTAAAGCCAATTATTTTTGCTGGAATAAAGATGGTAAATATTTAGCCTATGTGAAGTTTGATGAAACCAACGTTAAGGAGTACAGCATGGATATGTACAACGGAGGCTTATATCCCGAAAAAGTAACATTTAAATACCCAAAAGCAGGAGAGGACAATTCAATTGTTTCGGTTCATATTTATGATGTAACGGGCGCTAAAACCACCACAGCCGATATTAGCGGCGAAAAAGATATCTATATCCCGCGCATTAACTGGACTAACGATGCAAATACATTATGCATCCAACGTATGAATCGTTTGCAAAATAAGGTAGAGATCTTGTTTGCTAATGCATTTGCCAATACTTCAAAAGTAATATTAACGGAAGAAGCTAAAACCTATATCGATATTTCGGATAATTTAACGTTCCTTTCAGACAACAGCGGTTTTATCTGGAGCAGCGAAATGGATGAATTCAATCATCTTTATTATTATGACAACAATGGAAAGCTAATTAATCAGATCACAAAAGGTAATTGGGATGTAATAGAGTTTAAAGGTTACGATGAAAAATCAAAAACATTATTTTACACTTCAACCGAACGAGGCGCCATTAACCGCGATTTGTACAGTATTAAGTTAAATGGCAGTAATAAAAAATTACTTTCTAACGGCCAGGGTACCACCGATGCTGATTTTACTAATGGTTTTAAGTATTATGTAAGCAAGTACAGTAATGCAAATACCCCTCCGGTACATGAATTGCACAGCGCCGACGGAAAACTTATTAAAGTACTGGAAGATAATGCGCGGTTGAAAGAGAAAATGAAAACTTTTCAGCTTTCACAAAAAGAATTTTTCGCGTTTAAAACATCAGAGGGAATTGAGTTAAATGGCTTTATGATTAAGCCGCATAATTTCGACGCTTCTAAGAAATATCCGGTTTATATGTTTGCTTATAACGGTCCGGGTTCAAATGAAGTTAATAATTCATGGGATTCTTTTGAATTCTGGTGGCACCAATTATTAGCGCAGGAAGGTTATATGGTAGTTTGTGTGGACGGAAGAGGTACATTAGGTCGCGGGCGCCAGTTTAAACATTGCACGTATTTACAGTTGGGTAAACTGGAAACCATCGATCAGATTGAATCCGCGAAATATTTAGGTAGTTTGCCATATGTAGATAAGACAAGAATTGGATTTCAGGGTTGGAGTTATGGTGGTTATATGGCTTCCTTATTAATTACAAAAGGAGCTGATTATTTTAAAACTGCCATAGCTGTTGCTCCCGTAACCAATTGGAAGTTTTACGACAATATTTATACCGAGAGATTTTTAAGAAAACCTGCCGATAACAAAAGCGGATATGAAGATAATTCACCGGTTAATTTTGTAAAAAGTATAAAGGGTAAATTTTTATTAGTTCATGGAAGTGCCGATGATAATGTGCATTATCAAAACAGTATGGAAATGGCTAAGGCTATGATTATGCATAATGTACCTTTTGAGTTTATGACCTATCCAAATAAAAATCATGGAATTTACGGCGGATTAACCCGCATGCATTTGTTTGGAAAGATGTTGAATTTTGTAAAGCAGAATTTATAAACTATATTGATTAATAATTGAAAAAGAAGTTAATCATATTTAGTGGCGCTGGAATTAGCGCTGAAAGTGGACTCAAAACATTTAGAGATTCAGGTGGGTTATGGGAACAATACCGCATTGAAGATGTGGCCACACCGGAAGCATGGGAACGAGATCCGGCTTTGGTTACCGAGTTTTACAACATGCGCCGTAAGCAGGTAATGGAGGCAAAGCCTAACGAAGCACATCGTTTAATTGCTCAATTAGAAAACACTTACGACGTTCAGATTATTACTCAGAATATTGATGATTTACACGAAAGAGCAGGGAGTAAGAAGGTCCTTCATTTACATGGAGAAATTATGAAAGTAAGAAGTACCGCTGTTCCTAAATTAATTTATCCGATTAATAAATGGGAAATTAAAATGGGTGAATTTTGTGAAAAAGGATCACAACTAAGACCTCATATTGTTTGGTTTGGAGAAATGGTTCCGGAAATGGATCATGCCATTATGCATGCAGAAAGAGCAGAAATTTTTCTGGTAATAGGAACTTCATTAAATGTGTATCCTGCTGCAGGAATTCTGAATTATGTACCGGCTTCCTCAGCTAAATGGTTAATTGATCCGGGTGATTTTAACCTTGATTACGTAAGTAATTTGAAACACATAAAAAAAGTTGCAACTGAAGGAATGCGTACTTTTATAAATGAGCTTAAATAGCCTTTTGATTAAAATGAAATCACTCTTATCAGGAATAACAGTTTTAATTAAAAAGCCTACACTGCTATTATTCATTTTCTTTGTTTTTTTTACGATAGACCGATATAATCGCTGGGTTAATTTTAAAGCCGATAATTTTCCTCTGGTGCATGATGTTGATCAGTTTTATTGTTATTTACCTGCAGCCTTCATTCATCATGATTTAAGTTTTAAGTATCCGAATAATTATTGGACAGTTACTGCCCCTAACGGTAATAAAATAGCACGAACCACTTATGGCATGGCCGTTTTATATGCTCCGTTTTTTTTTGCGGGCCATCAATTCGCTAAGAGGAATGATTACAAGGAGGATGGTTATTCATTACCGTATAGATGGGCATTACATATCGGAACCTTATTGTATGCGTTAATTGGTTTATGGTTATTAAGAAAGGTTTTATTGCGTTTTTTTAGTGAGTATGTAACATTGCTTACCTTGCTTGCCGTTTTTTTAGCAAGTAATTTGTTTTACTATACTTTTGGATGGGGTGAAATGTCTCATTCATATTTATTTTTTGTTTTGTCGCTGGCACTTTATTTTTATTTTAAATGGGATGAAACAAAAGTCGTAAAGTATTTCTATGTCTTTATTGCAACGGCAGGCTTTGCTGTATTAATTCGTCCAACAGATATAGTTATTATGCTGTTGCCTTTATTATATAAAGTGGATTCTGTAAATGCCTTTAAAGTCCGAATACAAGAATTTAAAACAATGGGAGTAACTTTATTTTGGGGTTTGCTGGTGTTTATGCTACCATGGTTACTCCAGTTAGCATACTGGAAAATTTATTCGGGTAGTTGGTTTGTTTTTACTTACAATCCCGGAGAACGGTTCTTCTTTAACGATCCGCAAATAATCAATTTCTTGTTTAGTTACCGTAAAGGATGGTTAATTTATACTCCTGTTATGGCATTATCTTTAATTGGAATACTGTTACTGTTTAAAACGAATAAATCATTCACGTTGTTCGTTTTAATCTATTTATTGGCTAACGTTTATTTATTGAGTTGTTGGTGGGATTGGAGTTTTGGTGGTTCATTTGGATGCAGAGCCATTGTACAACATTATGCCGTGTTAGCTATTCCGTTAGCATCTTTTTTTACATTTATAATGGATTCATTTAATAAGAATAAGCTTAGTACTTACGTTGTTAAATCATTGGCATTAGCTCTTGTTTTGTTTTTTGTAAAGTTGAATTATGATATGTCGTGGAAATATAAGTATGCCTTAATTCATCCAACAGGCATGACAAAAGAAGCTTTTTATTTTTCATTGAAAACAGAAAATCCGACTCCTGAACAGTTAATTGAATTCAATAAACTTATTCGGGAGCCGGATTATAAATCTATGATTTCCGGTAATAGAGATTAATTACTTTTTGAAAATCCCCATTTTCTCAAGGTCTTCCAGGTAAATACGTTTGCCTTTGTACATCACTGTTACAAACGCATCGCTTTGGCCCGCAATGATAACCTTCTTCATGTGGGAATAAGCGGTGCCCAAAGTTTTAAAGTTACCGCCAATCGTCATACGTGTAATTCCGTCTTTTAACAATAGCTTCTCTACTTTACCTAAACCTTTTAAGTGTCCGTATTTGTAATTTCTAGGTTTTTTGTAAGCTGCAATCTGAACTTTAAAGATTAGTCCTTCAGCGCTTATATTGCCATATTTGCGTGCGTATTTTTTTGCTTTTTCCTGAAGTTTCCAAACAGTTGTAAACCCATCATCCGGATTTTTTGGTAAGGTGTCAAAAACAACCACCGGTTTAGCTGTGTCAGGCGGAATGCTGAAATCAACATCTAAAACTTTTTCTGTGTATTGAGTTATGTTAGTAGCATCAAATTCAAGTGTGCGTGGATAGTAATTCTGATAAGTTAATGTTACTTTATAATTGGCACCTGGCGGGAAGGTGGTTACGTAATGTCCGGTTGCTGTGTTCGATTTTAAATTAGCGTATACTTCATTGTTTTTAGAAGTAACAATAACTGAAATATTTCCTTCTACCGGTTGTTTGTTAAATGTAATGTTACCTTTAACTAAACATACCGCAGGTGCTTTTTCTGTAGTACCCGGATCAACAAAATACAAATCTTTTAAACCCGAACCGCCTTTCTTCCCGCTGGCATAATAACCGGTTTTTCCATTAGCTGAAAGCACGTAATAAATATCATCATCGGTTGTATTGATTGGATATCCTAAATTACGTGGACTTCTGAACAAGGAATCTTTTGTGTTCATTTTAGCTTCGAATATATCGTATCCTCCCATGCTGTTTTTCCCTTTTGAACTGTAGTATAGAGTGATTCCGTCAGGATGAATAAAAGGTGCGTCATCGTCTAAAGCGGTATTGATGGTGTCGCCCAGATTGACAACTTTTCCCCAGGTACTATCGGGCAATAAGGAAGCGCGGTAAATGTCGCGACCACCATAACCACCGCTTCGTTCACTTGAGAAATACAATGTTTTTCCGTCTGATGTAAGTGAGCAGCTACCTTCCCATGCGAATGAATTTACTTCGCCTAATATTTTAACGGGCACGGTCCAGGTGGTGTCTTTTAAATATGAAATGTAAATATCACCATGGTCGTCGCCGTTATCGCGGTATATAAACATTTTTTGTCCGTCAGGACTGATAGCAATAGCAGCGTCATGAGTATTGGTATTGATGTTAGTTATAGGTGTTGGTTTAGTCCATTCGCCATTCACTTTTTTCGATTGGAAAACATCTTCATAATAATCACCATATTCATTTGGTTGCATTAATTTATTTTGGCGACCTCCCATACTTTCTTTACCTACATAAGTGAATATCATCATTGATTCGTCAGCTGAAACTACAGGAACATACTCTTCGTTTTCAGAATTTAAGATGGAGCCGGCATTGGTTATTTTTGCGTTAGTTGGGTTAGCGTATAAAACTTTACCATTTTGACAGTATTTTTTTATTTGTTCTGCGGTGATTTTATCTTCAGCAACAGCACGTTTATTGGCAATGTATTGATCGGCCATAGCAATTGCTTCATCAAATTTGTAATTTAAGTGATAAGCACGTGCTAAATCAAACTCTATGTTTTCGGCTTTTTTGTTTTTTTGATAAACTTCTGATATAAGTTGTAAAGCTTCTTCATGCTTATCGCTTCTGTAAATGCAACAACGGCCGTAAACAAATTTCAGGAAAACTTCTTCCGGGTGAGAACGGTAAAGCTTTTCATAAATGGGTAACGCGGATAAATACTCTTTCTCATCGTACATGATTAACGCGTACTGCATGGAGTCGTTTTCGGTTTTTCTCCATTTACGGGTATTGGTTACTTGCGAGAATACAAAACTTAAAGTAAGAATGAGTACAAGAGTTAATTTATATTTCATAATGTTTTTTTACTTAAAATGATCTGCTCAACGGGGGTCAGATAATGATTTAAATATATCAAAAAAACACAATTAACAAATTAATGGAGGGAAAAAGTTAGAAACAATTATCTATTGAAATTTAACAACTCTAAAGCACTTGGCGCGGTTTTGTTGATCTATTACGTTGATCAGATAAGTTCCGTCAGGATAAGTTGAGAGGTCAATTTTACCATTATTACGGATGGATTCACTATAAAGCTTACTACCAAAAACGGAATAAACTTCTAATTTAAGCGGGGTATTTTCCATTTCGCCGGGCTCAATATAGACTTCACTTCGGGTTATAGTTGGGTAGATTTTCGCGAACTCAGCTTCGTTTTTTGATATTTCATTTACGTTTACTGCACTGGCTGCCCCTACAATAGAATTGCTATCAATCACAACTAAAAAAACGTCCGACAGGTTAGAGCTAAATCCTTTGGTGTAGCCAACCATACAAAATCCTTTACTCTTTGTTTTAGCAATATCAAATAATTCATCTTCTTCTGTTGATCCGTAACTGGTTACGTTAAGATATACATTATCGGAGTAGTGCGAAACCATTGGTTCCAACTTTCTGTTACCGGATGAATGGTATGCGTTTTTACGAATATAAATGTATTCATTGTTTTTTTTATGAGCCAAGCCCAAGTATTGTTCATCAATCAATTTACGATATGAGAAAAAATCTTCTGACACAAAAGTTCCGTTTTCATTTATTATCACAATTGCAGCGGAAGTAGAGTCGGAGCCGTATTGGTCATAGCCTCCACAAGTAAAGAAATTATGGGTATTGGGATTTTCTTCAATATCGCTTATATTTTGTTTTCGATTATTCTTGTTGTATCGGATGTTTAAAACAGAATCGCCTGCCAAATTTGTTTTTAATATCCATACATCTCCCTTAACATCACCTAAACTTCTATTGGTTCCGGCAAAGGCGTATAGATTATTATAGGTTAATGTAAAGGATCTGAATTCGTCTTCTTCAGCGCCACCATAGGTTTTTTGCCATTGGAAATTGCCATTGATATCGGTTTTTACAATATAACCGTCTGATTTGCCATATCCATAGCTAAATGTACTTCCGCAAATAATTAAACTATCACCATTATTTACTTCTTTAACAGCATAGCCAAAATCCCAATCCAATCCACCAAATGTTTTTTGCCAAATCAGGATTCCGTTTTTATCGGTTCTGATAACATACATATCGTAACCTCCACTTCCAAACGAATTGGTGTAACCGGCAATTACATAACCCGAATCTTTTAATTGAATGATGGATCTGCCAATATCGTTATTAAAACCACCGAATGATTTTTCCCAACGTGGCCAGCCCATGCTGTCCACCAACGCTAAATATACGTCGGTATTGCCATTTCCAAAGCTGCTGGTTGAACCGGTAACTGCATATTGTCCATTAAGTGTTTGAACAATGCCATATCCAACATCGTGTCCGTAACCACCAAAGCGCGAATAAAATTTGTGAGGCGCCTGTGCGTTTATAAAACACGAAATAAAAATCAGATATGACACAATTAATCTTTTCATTATTTAAATTTTTTGGCAACACTGAAAAATAACCCTTGACCATACGCGATTTTAGGCGCGATAATGCCTTGTAAGCTGTTGCTTCCTAATTTAGCAAACCATCCTTTACCATTGTAAACAAATGCTAAGCCACAATTAACGCGGGTATATCCTCCGTAACCCACATGAGCAGTAATGGTGAATTTTTCTTTAATGATGTATTCACCTTCAATAAACATATAGGGTTTGTAATTGGAATGAAACATGTAACGGAAGCCGGTATTTAATGCCACTCTTTTTTTACCGAAATAAATTTTATTTACAATTAGTAAATTGGTAGG
>JBBAKL010000065.1:0-16718 GCA_040403535.1 Bacteroidia bacterium | reverse complement strand
AAGTACAAGAAATAAAAAATTAAGCTTCGTATTCTTTAAAAAAACGCGTGTGTAATTCGTTGCTACAGACAGGATCAAAACATCAAATAACAATCGCTTATCAAATAAATCAAATCCCTTAACAGGATAATTGAATTGCGAACGGTATGAGAAGGCCATCGCCTCATAAAAAATAATCAACGCGGGCCATCTCCAAATCAAAAAAGGAAACAGAATTAGCAGAGCTCTGTCAAAATAAAAGCCGCTGTTTAAATAATAATTGAAATCGTAAGTACATAATTCCCACGAAAGCAGTATAGATGAGGCGAATACGATTATTTTATCTGTAGTTTGGAATATAAACTAAGCAATTCGTTTTTTTACGAAATAGCGGAAACGCTACAATCAGTAATGCACCTAAAAAGAGCGGATGTACCAGTGAAGTTAAACAAATCGAAAAACTATGATACGGAACAAAACTTATAATTGAATTTTCAATGCCATCCGGCACAAACGGAATAATTCTTTTGAAGTTAATTGTAAACCCATTATAAAACACCAGGAGAGAGAGTAATTGAATACAAACAAATAAAAACAATACAATGAAGATATGCAGGTAAGGATGGTTTCTGTGCATAATGAAAAAAGTCTTTAGCACACTCATTTAAACTTCTTGTTTGTTTTTTGGAACCAACAACAACAATAAGAATCCGAATATAAAATATACGATTAAAGCCAGAACGGAATTTCGCATGCCACCGGTTACCTCAGCAATAATTCCAAACGACATTGTTCCCAGTATCATTCCCAGTTTCTCGATAACATCATAAAAACTAAAATAACTGGCATGATCATCGGTTTCAGGTAGCAGTTTTGAATAGGTTGATCGGGATAAAGCCTGAATTCCACCCATAACAAATCCAACAAGCGCGGCAACAATATAAAAATGCACCGGCATATAAGCGATCATATAGGTAAACACACAAATAAAAATCCAGATAAGAATAGCGATTCCAAGTGCAAAAACACTGTTCGTCTTTCCGGCCATCCATGAAAATAAGTATGACCCGGCTATTCCTAAAAACTGAATTAATAAAATACTAACGATAAGCGAAGTAGTTTTGGTTTGTTCATCTGGCCAGGTAATTTCTTTACGGGCAAACAATACAGCCATCACCATTACGGTTTGGACACCCATGTTGTAAAAAAAATAAGCGTACAGAAATCGTTTCAGTTTTTTCTGACGTAAGGCCTGGTAAAACACCATTTTCAATTCAGAAAAACCTTTAGTAAATACACCATTCTTCATTCCGGAGGTATGCCCGCCAATAACATCAGGTAACTTAGAAAATGTATATTGAGCGAATCCTAACCACCAGATACCAACAAATAAAAAGGAATATTTAGCAGGAAATTTTAATACCATTATTGAAACAAGGCAAAGGATCAGTAATAATGAACTTCCAAAATAACCCATGGCAAATCCGCGTGCGCTTACCTTATCCTGATTCTCCGGAGATGCAATTTCAGGCAAATACGAATTATAATACACTAAACTTCCCCAAAAGCCAATGGTAGCAAAGATAAACGGCACAAAACTTAACTCAAGATGCTCTCTAGAAAAAAAGAAAAGAGCCATACACGACAAAGCTCCCAAATAACAGAAAAACTGAAGGAAACGTTTTTTATTTCCAAGATAATCGGCAACACCACTTAATATTGGAACTATTAATACCACTATAGCCAATGCAAACGAATACACATATGAATAGATAGTTGTGTTGTGTACAGGGTGACCAAAAAACTGCACCACATCACCGATATCATTTTTATTCGCATCGTGAGATGTTATGTATTCATAATAATTCGGAAAAATGGCGGAAGTAATTACCAAAGGAAAAACCGAATTAGCCCAGTCGTAGAAAGTCCAGGCTTTAATAATTGTTTTATCGTCCTTAATAATTGACATTTTTATTTTTTCAATATCTCAATTTCTACTCTTCTGTTTTTTATTCTTCCTTCTTCAGTATCATTGGATGCTATTGGCAAAGTGCTGCCGTATCCTTTAAAGTACATTTTATTTTGTACTCCTTTTTTAATTAAATACTCGAATACTTCACGCGCCCGTTGTTCGGATAATTTCTGATTCTTTTTACTGCTTCCGGTATTATCACTGTGTCCGCCAATTCGTATTTCCATAAGCGGATTACGAATCAGATATTGGGCCAACTTATTTAATTCTATGTAAGACTCCGGTAACAAATAGTATTTTCCTTCATCAAAAACGATATTCTTTAGTGCCACTTTCTCACCTATCTGAATATCATTTTTAACAGCCAATACCGAGTCTTCATAATTAGCTTTTACACTACCAACATATTCAATTGCCACTTTTTCTCCGGGTGCTTTTACTAATTTGATATCGTCAACAAAGTAATAAGCCTCTTTAAAACCACGCATAGTAATATCAATTCGCGGAAGTTCCTTATTAATATTAGGCGAGAAATTACCTATGGTAATGTATTTTTCTCCGCCGTCGGCCTTATACTTTCCGGCAATCTTAAACCATTGGTAATTATTTACAAGACCACCTTTCTTTATAATGGTATCGATCATGTTAGCACGCATAGCGTCGCCCTGACTGTGATAGCCACCTTTTGTGAATATCGCACCAAAAGATTTCAGCATGGCATTACTCCAATAAGCAATTCGGATATACATTTCAAATTCGTAAACGGTACCGCGGTGCAATGCTTCTGCCAAACGTACCTGAGCGTATTCTTTATAGCGTTTCTGAAAACGAAGACCGATAAAACAATCGCCCGTGTGTCCGCCTTTTTGATAGCCGGTATCCTTTTCTACAGGTTTTTGATAAAAATCAATAGAAGCAATTTGCGTCCATGGAATAGCCTGTCTGATATTATCTGACTTTTTACGGTAGTTTTCGAAACTTCCGTTTGGAACCAGATTCTTTTCATAAGCAGAATTATCCTGTCCTGCCCCAAATAAGCCCAACAGCAGAAATGCCACTAACAGGATGGATTTTAACCTATTCACTTTAAAGCAAATATAGTTTTTAAGGGGTTATAAAAGAATTATTGTTTTTAACATTTGTATATTCAAAAAATTGCTCTACATTTGCAGTCCCAATTTTGGGATTGAATTTTAAAAAAGTATTATAATGGCAAATCACAAGTCGGCAATTAAGCGTATTCGTGCTAATAACTCTAAGCGTTTACATAATCGCTATTTTGCTAAGTCAACTCGTACTGCAGTAAAGAAATTACGTACTACCACTGCTAAATCTGAAGCAGAAGCTTTATTACCAAAAGTTTCAGCGATGTTAGATAAGTTAGCAAAACGTAATGTTATTCATAAGAATAAAGCTTCTAACCTCAAGTCGAAGTTAAGCAAAAAAGTTAACGCACTAAAGAAGTAATAAATTACTCGAAATCAAATACTTATACCCTAAGTCCGTTCAGTTGGATTTAGGGTTTTTTATTTTTAACAAAAAGTAAATAATCGCTTGACCATTATAAAATTATTTCTATTTTTGCCTTGCTGTTTATTTATAAAAACAACCCAAAAACTATGAATTCAAAATTTTTAAGGACCCTAGGTGCCGGTTTATCGGTAGCAGTTGTGTTAACAGGCTGTAACGGACTTGGCAAAATGATTAAGAAACAAAAAGACATTAGTTATAATGCTACTCCAAACCCTGTAGAAATGCATGGCGACAGTATTCAATTTAGTGTTAGTGGTAAATTCAACCCTAAATTGTTTGCTAAAAAAGTTACTATGACTATTACTCCGGTATTAAAATACACAGGTGGTGAGAAAGCGTTAAAGCAGGTTGTTTTAGTTGGTGATAAAGCTACCGGAAGCGGACAAAAAATCAGCTTCGATAAAGGTGGTTCTTTTAGCTATACCTCAGAGAAATTTGCATATGAGCCTGGAATGAAAGTTGCAAAAGTTGAATTACGCGCACAAGGACAGGTAAAGAAAAAGGTGAAAGATTTCACTCCGATTGAAATTGCAGACGGAACAATTATTACTCCTTTATTAGTTCGTAACGACGAAAAAGGAATTTACGGTAAGGATGCTTTCGTAAAAACTACTCCAGTTAATCAGGTTGCACATATTTATTATGTAATCAATCAATCAACTGTTCGTCCTGCTGAAATGAAGAGCGAAGAAATGAAAGCTGTTCAGGCATTCATTACTGCTAACATCAATAACTCATGGTACGAATTCAAAGGAATTAATGTTTCTGCTTACGCTTCTCCGGATGGTGAAACTGAAAAGAACGAAAACTTAGCTAAGGATCGTGCTTCTTCAGGTTCTGCAGCTATGATGGGAGAATTTAAAAAGAATAAAAACAAAGAAAATACTTTTGGTAAAACAAAAGAACAGTATGTAGTTGGAACTACCCGTGAAGACTGGGAAGGATTTAAATCTTTAATGGAGCAGTCTACTATGGCTGACAAAGATTTAATCTTACGTGTTTTAACCATGTATTCTGATCCAAATCAGCGTCGTACTGAAATTAAGAACTTATCTAAAACTTACGTTGAGTTAGCAGAGAAAGTATTACCGAAATTACGTCGTTCTGAAATCACCATTAACGTAGATAAAAAATCTCGTACTGATGAAATGATTTCTGCTTTATGTACTTCTCATCCTGACAGCTTATCAGTTGAAGAATTACTTTACGGTGCTACTTTAACTAACGATATCAATACAAAGGTTCAGATCTATCAGGCTGCCGAGAAACAATATGGTACAGACTGGAGAACTTCAAACAACTTAGGTGTTGCTTTATTAATGCAAAACAAAGTTGCTGATGCAGGTGCTGCTTTCAAACGCGCCTCAGCTAATGCAGCCGGTAACCCAATTGTAATGAATAATCTTGGTATTATCGAAGCTAAAAACGGTAATCGTCCGGCTGCAATGGATTTATATAACAAAGCAAACGGTGCAGGCTCAGAAGTAAACTACAACAAAGGTATTTTACAAGTTCGCGATGGTAAATACAGCGATGCAATATCTAGCTTCGGTTCTTACAACGGATTCAATAAAGCTTTAGCTCAATTATTAGCTGGAACTCCTGATGCTGTTAACGGTACACTTGACGGTAGCAGCGAAAAAGGAATGGCATTAAGCTATTACTTAAAAGCAGTTTCTGCAGCTCGTAAGAATAACAACTCTGAAGTTTTAATGAACTTAAAAACAGCATTAGAAATGGATGGCACTTTAAAAGCGGCTGCTAAAGATGATGCTGAATTTATCAAATTACGTGCTGATGGTGGTTTCACTTCATTAGTAAACTAATTCGAATCCATATAATATTTAAAAGCCCCGAGAGATTCTCGGGGCTTTTTTTTATTCTATAGTATTACTGCGAAACAACATTACAGTCATAAACAGTTTTAAGCATTTGTTTACCTGTTTAATTTAAATTTCTACTTATAGAAAATTTTCTTTTGTAATACTTTTAATAAAAGTGCAAATTTATTAAGGCAAATCACGAAATGTGATTAGGCCAATTTAGTAATGCTTAAATACATTTATTTTTATTTGAACGTGGCTGATTACATTTCAAGTTAAGCACTAGATTATTTTGCTTTAGAAAGCATTCTATTTTTAGCTAATCTATCTTGAAAGATAGATTTAAACAAGAATAACGGTAATTCTCTTGAAATAAATTCACTAAAAACAATAAAGCCCCATTAAGGGGCTTTTTTAGTAGCGGAGAGGGGAATTGAACCCCTGACCTCAGGGTTATGAATCCTGCGCTCTAACCATCTGAGCTACCCCGCCATTTAGGGCTGCAAATATACTATTTTTTGTAACCACAAGAAATTACTTGAATTGAACTTTAAATTTTTATTTACTACGGAACACTTGTTTTATTTAAAATACTGTTTTTCAGTATTTTAAAATAATATTAGAGAGTTGACTTTTAGGCGCTGTGTGTACTGATTCTTTTATTTAGTAAAATCTAATTGCGGGATAAAAAAAATTTTATATATTTCAAAAAAAATTGGTGCTATGTCGAAGAAAAACAAGGTTTCTTCAGGAAAAAATAAAGCGAAAACCTCTGCCAAACCAGCAAAGAAAAAAACTGCCAAAGCTGTAAAACCGGCTCCTAAGAAAAAGGCGGCTAAAAAAGCTCCTGTAAAAACAAAAACAAAACCAGTTAAACCGGCTAAAAAAGCGGCTAAAGTGGTTAAGAAAGCCGTGAAGGCGGTTAAAAAACCCACACCAAAGGCTACCAAAAAAGTGATTGCTAAAAAGACAGTAAAAAGCGTAGCACCAAAAAAATCTGTCAAAGCAAAAACTCCAATTGTAAAAAGTACGAAAGTTAAAACTGTTGTAAAAGGTTCTATTAAGGAATATTCTAATCCGGTAAATGAAATAAAAAATCCGGCCTTAATGAAAAAAGAAGATAAACCTATTACTGAATTCAAACCAACCATTCAGCCAACAGTAAAAAAAGAAGTAAAAGCTAAAGAAACTTTTTCGGATGCTTTAAAGAGCTCAACCGGATCTTCATTAATTACCAATACCCAAAAAACAGAAGCGTATTCTTTAAAACCTGAAAAAGAACCTGCCGGTAAATTTGAAATTGAAATTGTAATCAGAGCATCAGCAGAAATGCTTTATGAATTTTTAGTTTCACCAAGCGGTTTATCGGAATGGTTTTGCGACGACGTAAATATCCGTAATGGAATTTATACATTCATTTGGGACGGACAAATGCAACAAGCTCGTCTGTTAAAAACAATTGAAGAACAGTTGGTGCGTTATCAGTGGGTTGAAAAAACAGACGGAAGCTATTTTGAATTCAAAATACAAAAGGATGATTTAACTAACGATATTTCCTTAATCATTACCGATTTCGCAACGGATAAAGGTGAGCAGGAATCTGCGAAACTTTTATGGCACAGCCAAATTGATAAATTGTTACATGTAATAGGGTCATATTTTTAAGCAATAATTGAGTAACTTTAAACCCTGAAGAATTCCACTTCAGGGTTTTTTATTTTAAACACATGAAAAAATTAGTCACACTTTTACTTTTCGGATCTTTATCCTTAACAGCTCAAAATGTTTCCGAACCCAATATCAAAAAACACATCTCTTTTCTTGCATCTGATAAACTGAACGGAAGAGGAACTTCAACCGAAGATGAAAAGAAAGCAGCGGATTATTTAGCAAAAGAGTTCAAGAAAATGGGATTAACACCCGGCAACAACAATTCTTTCCTACACGAATTTACATTCAAGAAAAATTTAAATCCACACGACACTTCTACAGCCAATATACCTCAGCGTAAAGGAATAAACGTTGTTGGTTTTCTGGATAACAAAGCGCCTTACACTATTGTCATTGGTGCACATTACGATCACTTAGGTTTAGGTCACGATCATAACAGCTTAGATGCTAATCCCGACGGAAAAATTCATAACGGAGCCGACGATAATGCCAGCGGAACATCCGGCGTTTTAGAGTTAGCTAATTATTTTTCCACCAATAAGAAAACAGAAAAACACAACTTTCTCTTCATGTGCTTCTCGGGTGAAGAATTAGGTTTATTAGGTTCTAAAAAATGGTGCGAAAACCCGACCTACCCTCTTGAAAAAATCAATTACATGATTAATATGGATATGATTGGCCGATTGAACGACAGTACAAAAAAACTGATCATTTACGGTGTTGGTACAAGTCCGGTTTGGGTGCCCATGATTGATTCAATGAAAACAGATTTGTCTATTAAAAAAGACAGTGCCGGTGTTGGTCCGAGTGATCAAACCTCTTTTTATTTAAAGAATATTCCGGTATTGCATTTCTTCACAGGACAACATAGCGATTACCATAAACCCGGCGATGACCCCGAAAAAATAAATTACAAAGGCGAAGCAAAGGTCTTAGAATACATTATTCGAGTTGTCAATAACACGGAAAGCATGGAAAAACTTACTTTCTTAAAAACAAAAAATCCGGATACAGGTAAGGGTGGATTTAAAGTTACCATGGGCATTATGCCGGATTATACATTCGAAGGAAAAGGTTTAAAAGTAGACGGTGTTAGCGAAGGTAAACCGGCTTCAAGGGCAGGTGTACAAAAAGGTGATTTAATAATTCAAGTAGGAGAATTTTCGATTAACAATGTTCAGGAGTACATGAAAGCCTTGGTTAATTTCAAAAAAGGAGATTCAACAATAGTGAGAGTATTACGAGAAGGAAAAGAAATTTCACTTAACGTAACATTCTAATTATACACCTACCATTTGTTGCTTTTCAAAGTCCCAAACTTTTAGCCTGAAACACGCAATAATGTCTTTGGGTTTTAAAGATGTTTTCTTGGCATTTTGAAGCTCAGGGAAATCATTCATCACTTCCGGCAAACGGTAAAAAGGAATTCGCGCGTTCATGTGATGCACGTGATGATAACCTATGTTTGCTGTAACCCAATGCATAAACGGATTTAAATCCATATAACTGGAAGAATCCAAAGCAGCACCTTCGTAAGTCCACTCCTCGTTTCCTTTAAACGTTACTCCAGGGAAGTTATGCTGTGCATAAAACAAATAGGCACCCATGGCTCCGGAAATAAAGTGTGGAATTAAACAAAGTAATATCCAGGTTTGCCAGCCTAAAAAATAGAACACAGCAGTCTGATATACGAAATGTACAATAAGGGCTACTAATGAATCAATATGTTTGCTAAATCTGTTAATTATCGATTTAAAACACATACCCCACATAAACGCGAAAATGTATCCGAACAGAATGGTTAATGGGTGACGAATAAATAAATAATGTATTTTTTCCATGCGGCTACACTTATCGTATTTCTGCTTGGTATAAATCGGATAAGACCCAATGGCTGCACTATAGAGTTTCGAATTGTTTTTGTGGTGGTAATCATGGCTGCGGCTCCAGATGCCGGTTGGAGCTAATACATAAAAACCAAACAAGGTAAATAACAGGTCGGCAGCTTTCGAACGGTTTAATATGGTTTTGTGTTGGTGATCATGATAAATCACAAACAAACGCACAATCACCAATCCTGAAAAAACACTGCAGAGAAGTTTTAATGACCAGTGAAAATTATAAAACGTTCCAAATAAGCTCGCAATTAAAATCAATAAGGTAGAAAGGGTATAATACCAGCTTTTAGCTCGGTCTTCTTTCATGTAAGGCTTTGTAGCCAATATCAGTTGTTTACCCTGTAACATTGCAGAACAAATATACAAATAGGCAAAGGATTAAAAAAGCTGCTAAGATTTGGCCGGACGTTTATGCTTCCAGCGGCGATGGCTCCAAAGCCATATTTCGGGCTGGGCATGGATATCTTTTTCCAGCTTCCGGGTATGAAGCTCTGAAATTTGTCCTTCCACTGTGTTTTTCGGATCTGCTACCAGAAGTTCGGCATTTACCTCGTAATAGCCTCGTTTTTTCAGATTTACAGTAACGTAAACTATCGGATAATTTAATTTTTGAGCGATTTTTTCAGTTCCAAAAAATACGGGTGTATCCTGATTCAGAAAAGTTGTCCAATAAGCCCCTTCCGGTGGCGGAGTTTGATCGGCAATAAAAGCTGTGGCATTCACCTCATGGCGGTTTTTTATCATTTCGCGCATGGTATCTTTCATAGCATACAATTTGGTACCAAAACGTGTACGTAGATTATACATTAGTTTATTGAAGTTCTTGCTGGATAATGGATGATAAATTACATAGAGTTGCTGCTTGCAAACCAAGCTAAAGGTATTGCCTGCCCATTCCCAATTACCGTAATGACCCATAACAATAATGCAACTTTGCTTTTTATCGTGGAGTTCATTAAATATTGAAATAGTTTCCTTAGTAAAGGAACAACGTTTAATCGCCTCCTCTTTAGAGATTGTGAGAGTTTTAAATGTTTCAAGAAACAAATCACAGAGGTAGCGGTAAAATTTGCGTTCGATGGTTTTTAATTCATCGTGTGATTTTTCCGGGAATGATTTTTTTAAATTCTCAAAAACAACTTTTTTACGGTATCCGATGACATTATAAAGTAATACAAATACAAAATCGCTGAATAAATAAAATAACGGAAATGGAAGTATCGCAATTAAGTAAAGAAAAGGTAAAACAAGATAATAACCCATATAAGTCCGTTTTTATAAAAGTAAATTTAGTAAAAGTATAAACAACAAAAAACCCCGTCTTACGACGGGGTTCCTGATTAAAAAAAGAGTAAAACAACTACAAACTACTCTTTAACTAATTTTCCTTGCTTCACAATTCCGGTTGTATTTACAATACGATACATGTAAACGCCATTGGCAAGTTCTGATATGTCAAGTGAGCTTTCGTTTCTATCCAGTTTCTTGCTGATTATTAATTTACCCAATACATCTAACACTTCAATTTTCTCTGTATTAGAAATATCGGATACAATTACTTTCACTTCACCGATTGTTGGATTTGGATATACAATTACACCATTATTGGCAGCAACTGTGAAATCGATAGCGGTACAAGTAGAAACAGACTGAGTAACAATCGCGCTTGATTGACAAACACCATTAGAACCGATTACTGTATAAGTTGTAGTTACTGATGGTGTAACAAGGATACCTTGAGTGGTAGCACCTGTACTCCAGCTGTAAGTTGAAGCTCCTGATGCGATTAAAGTTCCGCTGTTTCCTGCACAAATGATAGTGTTAACCGGTGCAGCTGTTACTGTAGGGGTTGGAGATACGCTTAAGGTTACAGGAACGCGTGGACTAGTACAACCAACTTTTGTGTAACGCATTTGGCCGTTAAATACGCGCGGGCTAAAAGTCACTGAGAAGTATCCCCCTCCTTTACCTTCCAATAATTGTAAATCAGAATTTTGAGTTAAAATATTACCTAATGTTGTTCCGTTCGTGTAGTTAAATGTATTTCCTCCATTAGCCGTAACATAGAACGCATAGGTTTGTCCCGCAGGAACTGTTACCGAAAAGTTAGCAGGCACATTAGTTAAAACACCTGATCCCGCACCGGTAACTGTAGTAGTTAATACCTGTGTCCATCCAACATTAGAAGACTCAAATCCTACAAAAGTTCCTGGACGATACCACACTTCGATAGTTGATACTGCGGTACCATTCAAATTCACATCAAATCCATTTACTTCAATGGCATTTAACGCTACAACATCAAACATGTTTCCATTAGATCCATTACCACCGGCTAATGTTGTAAATATTGTTCCGGTTGAAGTAGATTGTGCTTCCGCATAAACTGTTGTATTTGATACTGCAGTTGTTGTATAAACATTACCTGTAGCTAAAGAAGTTGTAGCGGTTGGACTAGAATACCAGTTAACAGGAGCAAACGCTGAAGCCGTTAAGGATGCTGTAGTGCCCGCACATGCAACTGTATTTGAAGCTGTAATTGTAGGGTTATTAACTGTAATTGTAGTTATTCTGCTGGCAGTACATGTTCCATTACTTGCAGTTAAGGAGTAAACGGTAGTAACTGATGGGCTCACTACAATTGAAGATGTATTAGCTCCGGTGCTCCAGGTATAAGTTGTTCCGGTACCACCAGCGGTTAATGTAGATGTACCACCAATACACAATTGGGTTGAACCTAAAATATTCACTATTGGATTTACAGTACGATTTGCAACAGCAGCATCGTTAAAGGTATTTACGTCACCTGCTAAAGTAGTATAAGCAGTAAATGTATACACACCACCAATAGACATGTTAACAGTACCAACAGTAAAGTTAGCAGTTGCTCCTGATGCTAAAGGACCAGGGAATGTACCATTAACTGTTTGTGTGTTTACACCACCAATACTTACCACAACCGGTACGTTTGAGATGGATGCAGATCCAAAGTTACGGATAGTAACGGCCACCGGCTCTGCGGCAGTATAACAACCGCCAATAGATGGAGTTAAAATGGCTGTTACACCTGCATCAGTTGGAGATGCGTTATAGATATTGATGTTATCTAAATGAAAATCGTAAGTCTCCAAGTCATCAGTTGGTCCGTCCTGTGCTAAGAAAGCTACAGTTATATCCTGACCGGCATAAGAACTTAAATTAACATTGAAATTTGTGAAATTAGTTGTTAAACTATTTGTTGCACTCACTGTAAATATCGGAGTGTAGCTTACACCACAATCGGTAGAAACCATTACGCGGACTTTATCATCACTTCCCATTGCACTATAAGTAGTTAATGCTCCAACCGCAGTAATAGCCGCATCAAATGATATCATTGAGTTAGCAGTTGCAGTAAATTTCGGACCAACTATCCACTCGTTACGAGTGTTAGATACCAAATTAATACGAGAGGTAATGTTACCCGCACCATTTAAACCGGTCTGAGAAGTCCATAACGATGTAGTTCCGGTTGGAGCAACAGAACCTGTTGCTTCAGACCATAAAGGGAATAAGGCTGTTAAATTAGCACCGGTAAATCCGGTAAAGTTAACAGAAGTTGGTAATGGAGTTGGCCCAACAACTGTGCGGGTTGCAATCGCCATTGTATCATTCACTAAATTACCATCACCGGTAATTGAAGTATAAGCTTTAAAGTTGTAGATACCTGCTGTTAGCATGTTTACGGTCCCAACTGTAAAGCTGGCAGAACTACTTGGAGCTATGGTACCTGTAAAGGTAGCGTTGGTTGTTTGAGTGGTAGCACCACTAACCTTAACTGTTACAGGAATATTTGATAATGCTGTTGATCCATAGTTATTGATAGTTACAACCATGTTTTCGGCAGCACCATAACAACCGATAAAGCCTGGTTTTGTTAATGCTGATACACCACCGTCTATTGGTAAGGCATTATAGATATTAATGTTATCTAAATGAAAATCATAATCAGGAAGATCATCAACCGGTCCGTCTTGCGCTAAGAACGCAACGATAATATTTTGTCCGGCATATGCACTAAGTGATACAACAAAATTAGAGAAGGAAGTGGTTAAGCTGTTGGTAGCGCTAACTGTAAATACAGGAGTAAAACTTACACCACAATCGGCAGAAACCATTACTTGTACACGATCATCACTTCCCATTACGTCTCCTACAGTTGTGCTTGCAAAGTCGGTTACAGCGGCATCAAAGGTGATTTGTGAAGTAGAAGTAGCCGTAAACTTAGGGCCAACCAACCATTCGTTACGGATAGTACCGTACATGTTTAAGCGTGCCGTTACATTACCCGGTGTGTTTAAATTTAATTGAGAAGTCCAAGCGGAAGTTGTTCCGGCAGGAACTACAGAACCTGTTGCTTCACTCCATAAAGGAAATAATGAAGTTAAGTTAGCGCCACTGAATAAAGTGAAATCAACAGCGGTTGGAATAGTTGAAATAGGGAACACTGTACGCGTTGTTGTAGCCATCGCGTCATTTGGTAAATTGATATCACCGGCTAAACTGGTATAAGCGTTAAATGAATAAGTTCCTGCAGTTAACATGTTTAATGTAGCAACAGTAAAGTTTACAGATGCCCCTGCTGCAATTGTACCGCTGTAAGTAGCATTACTTGTTTGAGTAACTGCTCCTGATACTATAACCGTTACCGGAACGTTAGAACAAGTTGCGGTACCATAGTTCTTAATTGTAACAACCATATTCTCTGCTGCACCATAACATCCAAAAGTTAATGGATTCAACAAAGCAGAAACACCGGCATCAGTAGGTAAACCTGCTAAGCCGTCAAATTCATAAGCACCCATATCAGGATTAGTATTTGGATTAACACCAACAGCCGGACGGTTTGTACCATTATAATCTTTATTTGGGGTTCCGATTACAGTCAAAGTTACAGCTCCACTTTCAATTGGAGTAATGCTGTTTGCCGGAATATTTAAGTTCGTATTAGAAACAAATGGTGCAGGACTGTTAACAGGAGGAACAGAATTTACATCATTGTTTACGTTTCCAACCTGAGCAATTGGTTGCCATGCTCCTAAAGTTTGGTATTCGCCTGTGCCTACTGTTGTACCAACTCTACCTACGAAGTGGTCAGCAGAACCAGCAACCATGTAAGCATTGTTATTTAAGGTCATGTTAGCAAAATTATACGCGGTAGGGAACCAAACTGCCATAAACTTTTTAGCTGTAACGTTAGAAGCAGTAGATGTTTGCTGATTACAGAAAATATTATTTCTTACATCACCGGTTACAGCGGTACTTGTAACTGCAAAAGCAGCAGAGGCTGCACCGGTAAACGAAGTAGTTACGGAGTAAGTTCCGTAAATATTTACACTGTTATAATATACTTTATAACCGGTACCTGCTGACAATCGAATACCAAATGCGTTATATAATTGTGATGTTGCCGAGTAATTGGTGGTAAAAATATCGTAAATAACATTATTAAGAATAGTATGGTTAGTACCGCCATTCATATTAATACCATAAGCACCCCAGCCACCTGTTGATTCAGAATGAATACCGTAAATTTTATTAGCAGAAATTAAAACGTTATTACTGGTTGTTCCGTTTACTTCGATACCGGCATTGTTTACAGATGAAAGTACAGTTAGATTATTTATATCATTAGCTGTGATGGTGGCATTATTAACCCCGTTTAAGTTGATACCACGGAAGTGAACATAATCAACCGCATTAGGTGATCCGATAATGTTATTAGAGATAAGAAGATTATCACCTAATGTAGTGGTATTATTACCTACATGGATAGCATAATACGATCTGTAAAACTCGTTATTAGAGATGGTCAGGTTATCGTAATTATCACCACTTGTAGTGGTACCAGTTGTTAAATTAAGAGCATTTGTTCCTGCGTAAAAACCATGCGAGGAAGTTAATGGCGCTGCAGTATTGGTTCCGTCTGAGTTACCCCATACTTTACAGTTAAGCAAACTGAAGTTAGTTGCTCCTAAACCTAAGGTGATACGGCCAATTAAACGTACGCAAGCTGTGTTAGCAATTGTAGTAGCGTTGTTATTGATAATAGATAGATCTTTACCAATTGGTCCGCCCGAAATATCACCATTTAAAGTAACATTATCAGATCCGTCAAATTCTAAAATACCGCGACCTGTTGCCGGAGAACCGTTAATGGTGGCGGTTGCAGTTGGACGAATAATAATTGAAGTGTAGTTTGCCGCACCTTGTCCACTTGCCGCTAAAGGGGTAGGCGTAGTAGGCTCAGTGGTACTGGCCGTTATATCGATTGTGATAGCACCCGAATGGGTACCCGCGTTAATGGCAGCAAAAGCTGCATTAACGGTCGAATAGGTAGCGGAAGAACCACCGGTTACCGTGACCTGTGAAAACACCTTTACCGTAAATAACGATAAAGCTGCAATTAGTAGTTGTTTTTTCATTTTTTCCTTTTTAATTATTACTATAAATTTCTCCAATAAAAGGTTGTTTACTTGTTACAATTTATTATTTTTTTACTCTTCTGATGTAATATTATTAATTATATATACTTGTATATTAGTATTTTAAATATATTTATTTTACATTTCAAAAATAATTAATAGATTTAATTACCGATTTAATAAACGACTAATTCCGTTTTTTAATCGCCGAAAATAAATGAAAAACAACATTCAACAACTTCTTGAGTCGTTAAGCGGCTCCGAAAAGCGATATGTGCACTTAAACCTCAAAACATTTGCAGGAGAGGATAATGTTAATCTGAACGACTTTCTCGCATTAGAAAAATCAACAGAGAAAAAAAGAAAAGAAAAAGTTACTCAGGGTAATGTTACTCGTTTGTATTACAAATTGCTGGATATACTCAGTCAGTATCACGAGGAAAATTTACACATCAACAACATCGATTATGTGAACCTCAATCGGGCAAAACTATTATATCATAAAGGCTTTCATGCAGAAGCCAAAAAATTCATAGATAAAATTCTGGAAAATCCTTTTGGCTCTAATCATCTTATTAAAATTGAAGCTATCGAGTTAACCTTAATAAACGCTATTAATACCGGAGAGGTAGATTATCTTGCTAATCAATTTGAAAAGGATAAAGAAAGGTTACGTATTATCTCTGAAGAATACACCAACCTAATTAACTACGAATTACTTTGGGCAGCTTCCAAATACGAAACATCTTCCGGATATTTCTTTAATAACAAAAGCACCTTCTCAGAAAAACAATACCAAGAATACTTAAGCGATGAATCAAACGCCAAAAGCCCTATGGCAAAAATTCTTTTTCATAAAATAAAAGGATTTGAATCGATAAAATCACAAAATATTGATAAGGCTTTTGAACACACTATTAAGGCAATTAGTATTTTTCAGTCTAACCCCGATTTAATTAAAGCCAACACAATTGAATACCTGAAATCCATCCGGAATTATGGTATTACATTAAACTTCAGAAAACAATACCAACAAACACTCGATTACATTAACTCCATTGAACTTCAAATAGAAAAATCCGTTTTACAAAAAAGTCAGCAAATTAAAACAGAAGCTTATATAGTTTTTGTAATGTTAAAAATGGACTCGTTCATTTGCAGCAACAGTATAAATGATCAGAGTGAAGAATTTAAGATTTTCGAAAAACGGTATAATGAATTAAGGGATGTTTTACCGGAAGATGAAGCGGTAACATCATCATTTCATTTTGCTCTGTTTTATTTAAACAGCTTAACGCCTCGTAAAACACTTAAGTTTATTAATTATGTATTAAAACGCGTTAGGAATGCCCGTAAAGATATTTTTCATTTGGTTCTG
>JBBAKL010000064.1:0-16833 GCA_040403535.1 Bacteroidia bacterium | reverse complement strand
AATGAAAACAGGAACACCTCCACGCATAGATGGCAGATCGTTAGATTATTCGAAGATGGAGGTGCAGGAGGGCGATGATTGTAATTATAAATTTAGCTTTTCAGATACCACGCAACCTTTAAAAAAACAGGTTCCCTGTCACATTACATATACAAACGAAAAGGTTCATGAAATTTTAAGGACCGGCTTCGAGAAGTCGCCTATGTTTCAAGGAAGAATTCAAGGGCTTGGACCAAGGTATTGTCCGAGTATTGAAGATAAGATCACGCGTTTCAGCGAAAGGGAGCGTCATCAGCTTTTCGTAGAACCGGAAGGTTGGAATACAGTAGAGATTTATGTGAACGGATTTAGCACCTCTCTACCAGAAGACGTTCAATATCAGGCACTTAGATTAATTCCCGGCTTCGAAAACGCTAAAATGTTTCGTCCGGGTTATGCAATAGAATACGATTACTTCCCTCCTACTCAATTAGCACTTACTCTTGAAACCAAACTAATTGATAATTTATATTTTGCAGGACAGATTAATGGAACTACAGGATATGAAGAAGCTGCTTGTCAGGGTTTAATAGCCGGCATGAATGCACACTTAAAAGTCAACGAGAAGAATCCGTTCATATTAAATCGTTATGACGCTTATATTGGTGTATTAATTGATGATCTGGTTACAAAAGGTACCGAAGAACCTTATAGAATGTTTACGTCTCGTGCAGAGTATCGACTTTTGTTGAGACAAGATAATGCGGACGTAAGGCTAACTCCTTTGTCATATAATTTAGGTTTAGCTAGCCAGGAGCGTTATGAAAAGGTTCAGCAAAAGATAACGGATTATGATAATGTTATTAGCTATTTTAAAAACACAAGTGCTAATCCTGATCAAATTAATACTTATTTAAGCGGTATTAACTCGGCAGAAGTGAGTCAAAAAACCCGCTACTATAATATACTTTCAAGACCCGATGTTTCTATTCCCGGTATCGCAAAAGCTTGCTCTGACGTTAGTGCTTTGTGTGAATATTTGGACGAGGAAACTATAGAGCAAGCTGAAATACTAATGAAGTATGAAGGCTACTTGCAGCGTGAACAAGAAAATGCGGAAAAGCTTAAGCGATTAGAAGACCTTAAGATTAACCCGAATTTTAATTACGATACTATTGTAAGCTTAGGAACTGAAGCTAAAGAAAAACTTAAGAAATTTAAACCAGCCTCAATCGGACAAGCAAGTCGCATTTCGGGAATAAATCCCGCAGACATTTCCGTCTTGTTAGTACACATGGGGCGCTAAGAGTTCCGCGTGGAACCCACATTATGTTAAAGAATATAGATAATTGCCCGGTTTGTAATTCAAATCAATTTTCGCCTTTTTTGTCTTGTAAAGATTATACGGTTAGTAAGAAATTCTTTCAGATTGTTTCATGTAATTCATGTGGATTCAAATTCACTAACCCGCGCCCAAACGATGAGTCAATAGGGGCTTATTATAAGTCTGAGGACTATGTCAGTCACACCAACACAAAGAAAGGTTTAATAAACCGCCTGTATCATATTGTTCGTTCATACACTTTAAAAAAGAAACTAAACCTAATTGAAAGCTATGTTTCACGTGGAACAATATTGGATTACGGCTGTGGTACTGGAATGTTTCTCGGTACTTGTAAAGCGGCCGGCTGGAACGCTTATGGTTTTGAGCCGGACTCTGACGCAAGGGCCATTGCTGTTGGCCAGAATCTATCTGTTTATACTTCTAAATCGGATTTGGCAAATACTTTAAATGGTAAAAAGCTTGATGTTATTACCTTGTGGCACGTTCTAGAGCATCTAACAGATTTGAACGAAACTCTACACTTTTTCCAGGATCATTTGTCAGATAAAGGAACATTAATAATTGCTGTTCCTAATTATGCTTCTGCAGACGCAAAGCATTATGGTGAGTTTTGGGCCGGATACGATGTGCCTCGTCACATCTATCATTTCGATCTTAACTCGGTCTCGCTTCTGTTAAGAAGATTTGGTTTTAAACACACAAAAAGCCTACCAATGAAATTTGATAGTTTTTATGTCAGCATGCTTTCTGAAAAGTATAAAACCGGTAGCATAAATTATATTTCAGCTTTTCTTCAGGGATTAAAATCTAATATTTCCTCAAAAGACGCTAACGGATATTCTAGCGTTATTTATATTTTCAAAAAAGCCTAAGATCTAAACACACTGTTCCACGAGAAACGTTCGCTTCACGTTCCCTTCATCTTACCTAACTATTATTTTAGCCCTATACGCTATTAGAGGCTATATAAGACCCTTTCCTGATTCTACCGGAGCAAACCTTCAATTGGATGGTTAATGTTTCTAATCGGGCTATATTTATACCCCGACTATTCCACCTTTTCTACAACTATTTATTCATGTTAGCTGTTACTATTGACTTGTAGGGAGTTAATAAGTATAGGAATTCCAAATCCATATAGGCTTGGTAACATCTAATGTGTAGAAACTATTTGCAAATGATGTTTTGCAATTATTATCAATAATAAAATATTTAAACGTAATATGATGCCCTATTTGAAATTATTACAACGTTTGGAAATCTAATCTAATATTATAAATTTGACCTATTCATCTTTGTTATCTAAGATTGGTTGCTTGGCCTATCTGGAAAACACAAAACACAAAATCCTTAACTTTTTAGTCGATCACCCGGAATAGAAACCGTCTTAGAAAGAAGAATAAAAGCTCATTTAGTGCTTATAGGAGTGTTTTTTGCTTTTAAATGAGGTCTAACCTTTTAATAGAATTAAGTGTTACCGTAAGCCTTATATTGACTTAAAAAGAATACGTTTTTTGCTATATTTATTAAATGAGGGTTCACATATTCTTAATGTTGCTGATGGCATATCGCGCCGCCTGTTCCTAAACCCGGTCACCCACTGGTGCGGTTTGGAAACATAGCATGTGTGGTTTTCAATGTAACGGATATTCGGAGCTTACATATATTGGTGATTCAATAATTCAAGGGAAAACCTGCAAGAAAATCAATCATCGGTTTTTAGGTTATAATGCCATGTTTGCCTCTACCGGAACGGTTATTGTTTCCGTTGCAAATCATTTTACGTATAAAAACAATAATGTCGTTTATTACTTTAACTCACTATCAATGTTTGATGCCTTGTTTAATTTTAATGCGTGCATAGGTGATAAGTGGTTAAGAATTGTTCATCCTAATTCCGGAATGTGTACACCGCAGCGAAGAGAGGTTCTTATATTTGATACAGGCCACGTGATGCTAAACTCTGTTCTCCTCAAAAAAATAGTCCTTAAGTATACTTCAGTTTTTATGAGCACTTTTACCACAACCGCTGTCGATACGGTTTATGAAAAAATTGGGAGTAAAAAGAATTTCCTTTTTCCTTTCGTTTGCGAAGGCGCCATACTTGATCCTGATTTATTAGAAGGAGGTTCTTTCAGGTATTATTCTGATAACATATTTGGCAGCTATAATTTGGTGAGCAATTGTAACTTTATTTTAAGCATTCAAAATGTCGGGGCAGAGCAGCACGATTTAAATATATTTCCTAATCCAACAACAAATACTATTTCTGTAACTTATAAAAATAAAATCAATTCAATAACATTGTTTGATTTTCAGGGAAAACAAACACAATTATTTAATGGTGATTCCACAATTAATGTCGAAAGCATTCCTGCCGGACTTTATTATTTGAAAATTGAGGCGAAAAACGAGAAACCCTTGTATAGAAAATTCACTAAGGAATAATCTATATTTAACATAATAATAATTATTAAGAAACAAAAAGACCCGGATTAACCGGGCTTTTTTTATTTACTATTCATTAATTCTTCAATCTCGTCGGCCTCTAAAGGAATGTTTTTCATTAAATCAATTTGTCCTTTAGTCGTAATAAGAATATTATTTTCCAGACGAATACCTAAATTTTCTTCCGGGATATAAATTCCTGGCTCTACAGTAAAAACCATGCCCGGACGCATTGGTTCGCCAAAGAACCCAACATCATGTACATCTAATCCTAAAAAATGGGAGGTGCCGTGCATGAAATATTTTTTATACGCCGGCCAAGCGGGATTTTGTTTCTTAACATCCGAAGCTTTTAATAATCTTAATTTTAATAATTCTTCAGTCATTAATTCGCCTACCGCCTTATTGTATTTTTCGAACGTATTACCGTCTTTTAGCATTTTAGTGGCGGCCTTCATTACACGTAAAACCGCATTGTAAACAGCTTTCTGGCGTTTGCTGAACTTACCGCTAACCGGAATACAGCGCGTTAAATCGCTGGCATAATTGGAGTATTCCGCCGCTGTGTCTAATAATAAAACATCGCCCTCCTTACATTGTTTGTTGTTTTCTACATAGTGTAAGACACAAGCGCTATGTCCGCTTGCAATAATGGGCCCGTATGCAAAACCATTACTTCTGTTACGGATAAACTCATGAATTAATTCGGCTTCAATTTCATATTCCCAAACGCCAGGCTTCACAAAACTTAATAATCTTCTAAATCCTTTCTCTGTAATATCACACGCCTGTTGAATCAGTTCAATTTCGTATGTGCTTTTAATCGACCTGATTTTATGCATAATAGGGGCAGAGCGCTCTATTTTATGTAAAGGATATTTATCCTTTAATATTTTTGCAAACCGCATTTCGGCAGTTTCTGTTTCAATATAACGGCGCGTGTGTTCGTTGCTGTTTAAGTATATATTTTCGGCCTGAAAAACCAGGGTTTTAAATACTTTATCAAATTCGTGGAACCAGAATATGGTTTCAATACCGCTGGTTTCGGTAGCCTGGGCTTTAGTTAATTTAGCCCCTTCCCAAATCGCAATTAGTTCGCTGGTTTCCTTAACAAAAAGGATTTCGCGCATTTTGTTGTCTTTAGCGTCCGGAAAAATGACCAGAATAGTATCTTCCTGATCAACTCCTGTTAAATAAAACAAGTCGCTGTTTTGGCGGAAGCCCATAGCGCCATCAGCATTGGTTGGTAAAATATCGTTACTAACAAAAACACCTATTGAACCAGGCTTTAAGTGTTCTTTGTAACGCCTTCTGTTGTCTATAAATAATTTTTTACTGATAGGAGCGTATTTCATAAGAATTAGATTATGACACGAAGATAACTATAATAAACATTCGATTAATGTGAGCGTACCCAAACAAAAGACTTCTTTAATTCATTAATTAACAGTGCTTTATCGTTCGGATTAAGATTAACGTGGCTTTCAGCCTCGGTAAAAAAACCTTCGGCGTCTAAATATTCAAAACTAACGGTTTCGTCATTGCCCCCAATATGATTAAAATTTACTTTTATTAGTTTATTTGGAAAAACAGATATGATCTTTCTGTTTTTAAAAAGAAAATATCCGTAGTTTATTACGACTTGATTTGCTTCAATTTTAAAACGAGCATAATAAAAATCATTTCTTAGCACTAATAATAAGGAAAGGATTAACATGAAAAGAGCGGGGAATGACAAGGGTCCTGCCCGAAGGAATGTTATTAAGCTAATCAAAATAAGCACATATGATGAAATAACGCCGGGTAACCGAAAAAAGGCTTGTTTAGGCATTAGATTACTTAAGGAATGACCGGATGATTGTCTTTTTAGCAACACTTCTCTTACACCAACGTACGTAACACCAGCGTGGTTTATTTGGTTTAACAAAATACCGGTTGCTAGAAAAAGATCGGGGCATGAATTTTTAAGCTTATTTGGTGACTCAAAAAAATGTTCCACCACAACGCTTAAAAACTCATTGATATTGGTGCCGCCATATTGTCTGAAAATACTCTTATTCCCATTTTTTACTTTTATATACTCATCATTTGCGTGGCAAAACCATTTTTCAAAATAATTATCAAAAAAAACATCTGTTTTATCGCCCTTAACACCATTGAAACGCAAAGCGTGTGTAAATTCGTGTAAACCAAGGTTCAGATTATCGTTGCTAATTCTATATCCCTCAATAAAACTACTAAAGCTAAAAGACACGAAACCCGATAGGTTTGTTTCACCTTTTAAAGACAATCCTGTAATTGCATTTTTAAAATCCGACGGAAAAACAAATATGGTATGAAAGTAATTCATCTGCCAAATTTCCAAACCGAGGGTTAACTGTATGGCAGATGCAGAGATTATTGCTTTTACTTTATTATTCACCCCCGTGTTTTTCAATCCAACAAAGTTTTTTGACTGAATAAACCGAATCGCACGATCAACAAAAAGGTTTTTATATGGACTACTAAGGGTATTAAAGTATTTGAAATACTTTTCGTAAAAAGCAAAAACCTCTTCGCTTGATAGTTGAATATCTGTTGTAGCCATTAAGCCCAAAAGGTAAAGAAATGTAGTATAATAAAAAAGGGCCTTTAGCCCTTTTATTAATTGTTGAGTCTTTGATAATAAACTGTTTTACAATCCTCGTTTGAAAAAGACAGTTGATTAATCACTGCCGCGTCATAATTAGTGGCAACCCACTCGCAATGATTCCAAACAGGATAACTAAAAACATACTTATGCATTTCCGTTTTGCTTTTCTTATCAAACCAAACATTTTGCAATGTTAATTTTAATGTGTCTTGAAAAACAGTGTCTCCGCCAACACATTTCCATTTGCTGATTTGAATCGGATCACTACCGGGTATTAAGTATAAGGTGGTTTCTTTTAATGAATTATTTAATGCATTGTCTGAAACTATTAAGTCTTGTTTTTTTTCGCACGCTACAAACATGGCGGCTAAAACGGTTAAAGGATAAATTATATTTTTCATTTGAATTATTATTTAATTATAAATAAAACTATTAGGTACATGCGGGTCGGTTAAAAGGAAATCACCACAATCAATAGGTTTCCAACATTTCAAAAATCAATCAATAGGATTTATCAATGTCGTTGAAAACAAAACACGCGGCGTTAATTATTATTCGAGGATTTTTCGGATGCGGTAAACGATGATAATAAACCGAATCTTTCTTTGTTGTTACAGGTGTCACAACGCTTCTGTGACATTTTGCATTTGATTTAAGGCTTTTGTGCTCATTAATAAATTCATTCTTGTGCGTTACAAAAAAGCTTGTAATCAGCACAAATGGGTAAATGATGTCTTTCATAGTTGTTTGAATTAATTATGAAGCAAAACTATTTTTAACCCAATGCTTTTTGAAACGGAAAAACGCAACTAATAGTAAAAAAGACGCGCAAACTCTTAAAATATTAATAATTATGACCCTTTTACTCAAATATTATTGCATAAAACACAAATATGGAGCTATATATTATTATAAAACATAAAACATTGTATATTTGATAAACAAAAATTGCAAAAAAAATGTCAAAGAAAAGCAAGGCACAGCCAATACAAACCGTGTTTATTCAAAAGCTGAAAGATAATCTTGCGCCAAATGTGGGCCTGGCGGAGGAGCTTGCAGAATTATTAGAGGTAAGTATAGATAGCGCCTATCGCAGAATAAGGGGCGAAACAGATTTAAGCATTGATGAAATTTATACGATAACAAAAAAATATAATATTTCTATTGATAGCATATTTTCAAGCCTCGGCGATTCCGTAACATTTACCTATACTAAACTTACTGATAGCGCAGATAATTTTGATAAATACATTAACAGAATTTACGCTCACGTTAAAACCATAGGGGCATTCAATGAAAAGAAAATAACTTATATTGCTGAAGAGGTTCCGTTGTTTTATTCCTTTTTTAGCGAAAAATTAATTCAGTTTAAACTGTTTTATTGGCAACGTAGCGTTTTGAATGTTCCCGATTTTCAAGGAAAAAAATTCGAATTCGGATTAATTCCAGAAGAACAAATTAAGCTAGCAAAAAGCGCTTTTGAAGAATATAAAAAAATACCAAGCGTTGAAGTTTGGACAAATGAAACCATTCTAACTATAATTAAACAAGTTGATTTTTATGTAGACAGCGGTGTCTTTAAAAACAAAGAAGACGCCTTGCGGGTTGTTGAAGAAATCCGTTCAATGGTAAAATATGTTGAACAATGTGCGGAAACAGGTAGAAAAGAAGCAACTAGTCAAAACGAGAATTATTCGTTATATAACAGCGAAGTTGTTCTGGGAACCAATTGCGTCTATATAAACACCGGCCCGGCAAAATACGCTTATATTACATTCAATACCTTTAATTCACTAACTACAAACAACGTTGAGTTTTGTGACGAAACCGACCATTGGGTAAAAAATATTATTAAAAAAAGCACCCTAATTAGCGGAGTAGCCGAAAAGCAACGTTATCAGTTCTTTAGTAAAATGTATATAAACATAGATAATTGTTTTGAACGCATAAAGAATTTGTAAAAAATGTTACATTTGTAATCCAATTTTTTAAAACATGATCGACTTAACAGGTATAATATCTATTTCAGGCCAGCCGGGATTATTTAAGATTGTTGCTCAATCTAAAAATGGCATTATTATCGAGGGCTTATCAGATAAAAAACGCACAAACATTTACTCTTCTACAAAAGTATCAACCTTATCTGATATCGGAATGTACACTACCGGAGAAGATAAGCCTATTGAAGAAATTATGACAGCCATTTTTGAAAAAGAAAAAGGTGGTCAGTGTGTTAGCCATAAGGCCGAAGACAAAGAAATTGAAGCATATTTTTCAAAAATTCTTCCTGAATATGATAAAGAGCGCGTTTATGTAAGTAACATGCGCAAATTGTTTAGCTGGTATACAATTTTACAAACTACCGGAAACTTAAAAGAAAAAGAAGAAAAGAAAGAAGCTTCTGAAGAAACAAAAGTTGTAAAGACTGAAGCAAAAAAAGCACCAGCTAAAACAACTGCAAAAGACACAGGTAAAAATGTAAAAACCAGTGCTGGTGTAAAAAAGGCTGCCGGTGTTAGAAAAACAGGTTCTGCGTAAACGTAAGTAAATTGTTTAAAAAAAGCCCGTATAACGGGCTTTTTTATTTTAGTAACGTGAATTTATTTCTCCAGAAAATCTCCTACTACTTTTTCCGCTTTTACTAGTGCTGTTTCTAAATGTTCATTCAGTATAAACGAATCAAATAGCTCTGCGGTTTTCAATTCTTTTTCGGCTTTAGCTACACGTCGTGCAATGCTTTCAGGACTGTCGGTGCTTCTCGACTGTAATCTTTCTTCAAGAATTTTTATACTTGGCGGCATCACAAAAACAGCCAGTGCTTTTTCGCCAAATTGATTTTTTAAATTTAATCCTCCCTCGACATCAATGTCAAAAATTACATTTTTGCCGCTTGCCCATATTCGTTCAACTTCACTTCTTAGCGTACCGTAATATACGCCCGCATAAACCTCTTCCCATTCCAGAAACTCACCGGCATCAACTCTTTTCTTAAAATCCTCTTTGCTTAGGTAGTGGTAGTCTTTTCCGTTTTCTTCAAGGCCGCGTTTTGGACGACTGGTTGCCGAAATGGAAAAAGATAATTTTTCGGGCATAACTTTTAGTAAGTGCTTGACTATAGTTGTTTTACCCGATCCCGAAGGGGCTGAAAAAATGACTAATTTGCCTGTTTCCATGCCCAAAGATACACTAAAAATCAGCGAAATTGTTCAAAACCCCGATTATTGTTAAAAAAGTTTGTAATAAAGCTAAAATGCCCTATATTTGCCCTCCCAAAATAAAAATTAATTAAAAACAATAACCCATGTATGCAATTGTAGAAATAGCCGGGCAACAGTTTAAAGTGGAACGTGGAAATAAAGTATACGTTCACCGCCTTGAGGCTAACGAGGGTGATAAATTAGAATTTGATCGCGTGTTGTTAATCGACAACAACGGTAAAGTTTCTATTGGAAACCCTACGGTAGATGGCGCTAAAGTAGCGGCCACAGTAATTGAGCACCGTAAAGGTGACAAAGTGTTTGTGTTTAAAAAGAAACGCCGTAAAGGTTACCAGAAATGGAATAACCACCGTCAATCTTTCACACAAATTTTAGTTCAGGGAATTTTAGGTAAAGGCGAAACTTTAAAAGATGAAATTAAAGTTGAGAAAAAAGCAAAAACCGAAGCTCCAGCTAAAAAAACAAAAGAAGTAGCGGCTCCAACGGCAGAGAAAAAAGCGCCTGCTAAAAAGGCTCCAGCTAAAAAAGCTGCGGCTAAAAAAACAGCTAAGAAAAAAGAAGATTAATCAAATTACGAAGTACGAAGTACGAGTGATTAAAAATTAAAATAAAATGGCACATAAGAAAGGCGAAGGTAAAGTAAAAAACGGTCGCGAATCACACAGCAAACGCTTAGGCGTTAAAATTTTCGGTGGTGAAAATTGTATTGCTGGAAACATCATCGTTCGTCAACGCGGAACAAAACACAATCCGGGTGAAAACGTAGGTATGGGAAAAGACCACACCTTGTTTGCATTAGTTGATGGAAAAGTAGTTTTCAAAAAGAAAAGAGACGACAAGTCTTACGTTTCGGTTGTTCCTGCGCAAGCATAAGAAAAACCGTAACGCTTTATAATTAATTAAAAAGCCTGCCGGTTTTTCGGTAGGCTTTTTTATTTTTACACTATTAAATTATGCTACAATTAAATTATATCCGCGACAATAAAGACGAAGTTCTTAAACGCCTAGCTATTAAAAATTTTAAAGACGCAGAAAGTATCATTAACGCAGTTATTGAACTTGATAATAATCGCCGCCTGAAACAAAAAGAAGGTGACGCTGTGAAAGCCGAGGCTAATGCTATTGCTAAACAAATAGGCGAATTAATGAAAAGCGGACAAAAGGAAGAAGCTGAAAAACAAAAGGCAAAAACTGTTGAATTAAAACAAAAAGAAAAACAGTTAGACGAAGAGCTTAAGGCAACTGAAACAGAAATTCAAAAACTTTTGGTCCAGGTTCCTAATACACCACACCTTTCGGTCCCTCTAGGAAAAACACCGGAAGACAATGCGGTAGTTTTTGAATATGGCGCTAAGCCTAATCTTCCGGCAAATGCTTTGCCTCATTGGGAATTAACAACAAAATATAATTTAATTGATTTTGAGTTAGGTGTTAAACTTACAGGTGCAGGTTTTCCTGTTTACAAAGGCAAAGGCGCCAGATTACAACGCGCTTTAATAAATTTCTTCTTAGATAAGGCTACTCAAAATGGTTATTTGGAAGTACAACCACCAATAATGGTTAACGAAGATAGCGGTTACGGAACAGGGCAACTACCCGATAAGGAAGGACAAATGTACCATGTTCAAATAGATAATTTGTATTTAATTCCAACCGCAGAGGTTCCTATTACTAACATCTACCGAGATGTAATATTAAAGGAAACCGATTTGCCAATAAAAAACTGTGGCTATACACCGTGTTTTAGAAGAGAAGCGGGGAGCTATGGGAAGGACGTTAGAGGATTAAACCGTTTACACCAATTTGATAAAGTTGAAATTGTTCAGATTTCACATCCCGAAAAATCGTACGAAACACTGGAAGATATGCGTAATTATGTTGCGGGTTTGTTACAAGATCTTGAACTCCCATTCCGAACACTTAAACTATGTGGTGGCGATATGAGTTTTGCTTCTGCCTTAACTTATGATATGGAAGTATGGAGCGCGGCACAGCAACGCTGGTTGGAGGTAAGTTCGGTTTCTAACTTTGAAACATTTCAAACAAACCGTTTAAAATGCCGTTACAAAGACGCAATTGGCAAAACGCAATTGGCACACAGTTTAAACGGAAGCGCTTTGGCCTTACCACGTATTGTTGCCGCTCTTCTCGAAAACAACCAAACACCTGAAGGAATTAAAGTTCCAAAGGTTCTGGTTCCTTATGTGGGCTTTGAGATTATTAACTGATAAAATGAGATTTGTTGCATTCATACTGGTTGCTACCGCATTGTTTACAAATTGCGGCCATAAAAGCATGTATGAAAAGGAAATTGCAATAGTAGATAGCACAAAAATTGTTTTGCAGGTTAAGTTAAACGAGTTACTGCGAGCCGAAAAAAACATTGAAATAAGTGCGTTTTCGAAGTTTGAAACGTATATGGCTTTTTTAAAAAGTAACATTAAAGACACCGTTAGAAAATCTGACGCCACAGCTATACAGCAGTTTATTAATTCCGGAGAAGTAATTAAACAATTCAGCGCCTCTCAAACCGAACTGATTAAACAAACCGAACTAAACATTAATCAGCTTCAGAAACTTTCGGTAGATGCTAAAGAGGGCCGGCTTCAAGCAAACGCGTTGCAGTCTTTTTACTCAACCGAAAAAAGTCACGCCGAAGAATTAATAGGAGTAATAGAACAAAACATCAAGGCGCTTAATTTAAGCATCAATAGTTACCGGAACAGTTTACCTCGCACGGAGGAATATATTCGTTCAATTAATAATGGCACATTACCAACCGTTGTGGCCGACTCCCAAATCGACTAATGGCTATTGTTTTTAATTATAATAAAGAAAAGTTTAAACTGAAAAGAGCCTCTTTGGTGAAAAGTTGGATTAAATCTGTTGTTGAGAAAGAGAAAAAAGCAATAGGCGACTTGAGTTACGTTTTTGTTAGCGACAACGATCTTTTAAAAATAAACATTCAGTTTCTTAAGCATTATACATATACTGATATTATTACATTTGACTATTCTGAAAGCAAAAAAATAAACGGTGAAATTTTTATTAGTGTAGAAAGGGTAGAGGAGAACGCAAAAAAACACAATACCGCCTTCGAAGACGAATTACACCGTGTAATTATTCATGGTGTTTTGCATTTGTGCGGATATAAAGACAAGACCAAAATCGATTCAGACAACATGCGAAAGCAAGAAGACAAATCGTTGCGCCTGTTGATAAAACTCAAAAATGAGTAGGCGCTCTTGTTTTTGAAATCAATTAGTTTACTTTTGTTTTTTTAAAAGCCAACAAATGAAAAAACTTTTTACTTTTTTGCTTTCATCTATTTTTGTTTTCGAATTGGTTGCACAATCCAGCGCAGATGCCGCGGTACAAATAAATGCCACCGTTCAAACTTCTACACCACAAATTACATTGAATTGGGTTGGAAATGCTACCACCACGTCTTATCAGATTTTTCGTAAACTGAAAACAGCGACTTCCTGGGGCTCTGCTCTTGCAACAATTTCCGGAACGGTTAATCAGTATGTAGACAACACCGTGAGCGTTGGCACCAATTACGAGTATCGCATTATTCGCTCAGGAAGCGGGTACAACGGCTACGGATATATTAATTCAGGAATAAACATACCTGTAACAGAATTCCGAGGAAATTTAGTCTTATTGGTTGATAGTACGTTTATCACTTCTCTTAATATTGAATTAAAACGCTTGGAGGAGGACTTAGAGGGTGACGGCTGGTCTGTTATCCGACATAACGTCCTTCGGACAGCTACTCCGCAACACGTTCGCTCAATTGTACAAGCCGATTACGCTCTTGACCCATCAAACACAAAAGCGGTTTTTATTGTTGGTCATGTTCCGGTTCCTTACAGCGGAAATATTAATCCTGATGGACACCCGGATCATTTGGGCGCTTGGCCAACCGATACGTATTATGCAGATGTAAATGGCTTTTGGACAGACGCAACTGTCGCGTCAACCACCGCTTCCCCCACTCGTACTCAAAACAATCCCGGCGATGGAAAATTTGATCAAAGTGTTATTCCAAGTGATTTAGAATTGCAGGTTGGACGAGCAGATTTTGCTAACCTCACCGCTTTTACTTTAACCGAAACACAGCTCTTAAAAAACTATCTCGACAAAGATCACGATTATCGCAAAAAAGTTTTTTCGGTTGTGAAGCGGGCGGTTATCGACGATAATTTTGGATATTTTAGTGGCGAAGCTTTTGCGGCAAGCGGCTATAAAAATGCGGCATGTATGGTTCCAACAGCAAGCATCACTGCGGCAGATTATTTTACCAGCATGACCGGAAACAACTATCAGTGGTCGTATGGTTGCGGAGGCGGAACATATAATAGCGCCTCGGGAATAGGAAGTACTACTAATTTTTCAACAGTTAATTTACAAGGTGTGTTCACAATGTTGTTTGGTTCTTATTTTGGCGATTGGGATTCACAAGATAATTTTTTGCGCGCGGCACTTGCTCAAGGAAAAACGCTAACGAACGTTTGGTCGGGCCGCGTGCACTATCAATTACATCATATGGGACTGGGAGAAAACATTGGTTATGGAGTTAAGTTAACTCAAAACAATATCGGGTCTTTGTATTTTGGAAGTCCAACTGGAATTACCGGACGCTGGATTCATCATGGTCTAATGGGAGATCCATCCTTGCGCAATGACGTTGTTGCGCCAGTTTTAAATGTTGTTGCAACAAAAGCGGGAAACAATTGTAATATTTCTTGGACCGCCTCATCGGAGCCGGGTATATTGGGTTATAACATTTATATGAAGAACGACACAAACAAGAACTATGTAAAAATAAATTCTGCTTTAATTACAAGCACAAACTATACCGACAACTGCCTTTTATATAAAGGTGTTTATAAATACATGGTTCGTGCGTATAAGTTGGAAACTACACCAAGCGGCTCTTATTATAACATGAGCGAAGGAGTTTCGGATACCGCTAACAGTATAAACGGAATAAAAGCTTACGCTTCGTTTAGCTTGTCGGTGAGCGGAACAACAGTTAATGTTACAAATCTCTCGGTGAATACAACAGCAAACAATTGGAGTTTTGGCGATGGCGGATCTGCAACAACGCTTAATGCTTCGCATACCTATACCACCAACGGATCTTATACAATTACACTAATCAGCAGCAACAGCTGTTACACCGACACTGCTAAGCTAGTAGTCAACATTATATCAGCTTCTATAAAAGAATTAAACACAATGAGCGCTACTGTGTTTCCAAATCCAAGCCGCGGAAGTATCACGGTCACCATGGATCGCAGAAATAACGAATCTTTCGAAGCGTTTATTTATAATCTGGAAGGTAAATTAATTCAACACAAAACAAACGTGATGCGTCAAGAAGAGTTTAATTTATCTGAACAGGCATCGGGCATTTATTTACTTCAATTAAAAAACGAAAACAGGGTTCTTTCTCAAAAATTCATAATCGAATAATCCCGTAAACAGGGTAGTGAATACTCTCAATAATTCCCGTATTTTCGTAAAGCATGCGGGATTTTTTTATTTCTATATTTTTATTTTCAGCACTAGTCACTTTTTCACAAAAGAGTAAGTATACCCATACAGATTCGATAAAAGGGAAAATTACTAATCAACGCGCATGGTGGAATGTACTGCATTATGATTTGCATGTTGCTTTTTCTCCTTCCGATAGTAGCATTAAGGGATACAATACAATTTCATATAAAGTAGTACAAAGTCGTTCTGTTTTGCAACTGGATTTAATTGCGCCCATGCTACTCGACAGCGTTATTGAAAACGATAAACGCTGCTCTTGGATAAATGATGGCGCGGCTTATTTTGTGAAATTAAATGAAATTCAAGATACGGCTCAGATAAAGAACATAACCGCTTATTTTCATGGTAAGCCACAATTGGCAAAAGTACCGCCCTGGGACGGAGGAGTAATCTGGAAAAAAGACAAAAACAGTAATCCCTGGATTTCAATTGCGTGTCAGGGAATGGCCGGAAGCGTTTGGTTTCCGTGCAAAGACCACATGTACGATGAGCCCGACAGCACGAGTTTAACCATTGAAAACGTTCCCTATGGATTAATGGCAGTGTCCAATGGAAAATTAAAAGCAGTAAAAGAAAATACGGGCAAATCATTTTCTTACCAGTGGGTGGTTTCAAATCCAATTAATAATTATAACATCATACCATACATAGGAAAATATGTTCAATTTAATGATACGTTCATAGGAGAGAAAGGAACTCTTAAATTAAATTATTGGGTGTTGGATTATAATTTAGAGAAAGCTAAAAATCAATTTAAACAGACAAAAAGTATGTTGCGCTGTTTTGAATATTGGTTTGGTCCGTATCCGTTTTATGAAGACGATTATAAATTAGTAGAAGCGCCTTTTTTAGGCATGGAGCATCAAAGCGCTATTGCGTATGGTAATTTTTATATGAACGGATATATGGGCCGCGATTTGTCCGGCACCGGTTGGGGTTTAAAGTGGGATTTTATTATTGTGCATGAATCGGGGCACGAATGGTTTGGTAACAATATATCAGTAAAAGATGTAGCAGATAATTGGGTTCACGAAGGGTTTACGGCTTATTCAGAAAATCTTTATACTGAGTTTTTGTTTGGAAAAAAAGCGGGAGCAGAATACGTTATTGGTACACGTGAGGATGTGCTTAACGATCGTCCTGTAATTGGTGATTATGATGTAAACAACGATGGGTCGGGAGATAAATATTATAAAGCCTCAAATATGCTGCACACCATTCGAACAATCGTTAATAACGACTCGTTATGGCGTTCTTTTTTGAGAGACATAAACAAAACGTTTTATCATCAAACCGTAACAACTAAGCAAATTGAGGAGTATATGATTTCATATTTAAAACTTGATCTGCAAAAAATTTTCGATCAGTATTTGCGAACCACACAAATCCCGTCTTTAGAGTATCAATTAAAAAAAGGAAAATTAAAATACAGATGGACAAACTGTATAAGCGGATTTAATATGCAGGTGGAAGTAATGGCAAACGGACAGTCCATAATTTTACACCCAACAACAAGTTTTCAGGAAACCAAACTTAAGGCATCAAAACTGGATGTAAACACTAATTATTACGTAAAATCAGTCCGCATTAAATAAGTATTTTTGTAGCCTTATGCCAAACGTAAAAAACAAGAAAGCGTTACT
>JBBAKL010000063.1:0-16899 GCA_040403535.1 Bacteroidia bacterium | reverse complement strand
GTCTTTCTTTTTTTCAATGATTAGCATAGTAAGAGCGCCTATAATATTGAACGTGGCAATAATCAAAATAAAAGCAAGGATGATAAATGTCCAAAGTTTTTCGGTTTCCAAAGTCTTAAATAAAACATCGTTTAACTGATAACGGTTTTTTACCACAAAACCCTGACCTGCCACTTCCGTTATTTTTTCTTGTACTTCTTCCGAATCAACACCTTCTTTAATCCTTATTTCCAAACTGGAAAGTTCGTTTTTACTATCAAACAATTCCCTCGCTAAATCCAAATGGGTTATCACATATTTAAAATCAAAATCATCATTCAAGGAAAATGTACCGGAAGGAAAAACAAATTTCTGATTAAAATTATCATCCGGATTAATACTTTCCCCATCCCCGCGTTTAGGACTATAGACACTTATTTGATCAATAAGATTATTGATATTGATTGACAACTGACTGGCAACTCCTCTGCCAAAAACTGCGAAATAATTTTTTTTATCCTTCAACACGTAACTTCCCTCCTTAATAACCGAATCGAATCGAGTTACGGCATTAAAATTATCATCGACCCCCTTAATCGTTACTATGGTCTGCTTGTCATTAGCTTTTAAAAGGGCATTATCACTTAAACATAACGACACCTTATCAACACCCTCTGTGTTTTTTATTTTTTGTAAAAGCTCATCGTTCATTACAAGAAACTTGCCTTTGGCCGGCATCACTTTAATATCCGGCTCTATGGCATTGTATAAATCGGCAACAACACCGGTTAAACCATTCATGGCCGACAAAATAATTACAAGAGCAGCTGTAGTAAAAGCAATAGCAACAATACTGATCCAACTAATGATATTAATGGCATTGTTGGATTTTTTCGAAATAAGGTATCTACGCGCTATTTTAAGAGATAAATTCAGACTGTTATTTTTTTAATAGCTCCTCAATCTTCATGGCGTAATCTAATGAATCGTCAAGGAAAAACTGAAGCTCCGGTACAATACGTAATTGTTTACCAATAATGGTTCCAAGGCGTTTACGAATCAGGTAATTTTGATCGTTTACTAATTTAAAGATGGCTGCTTTATCTTTTGTAGCCATTATACTAATATAAACCTTTGCGCTGCTTAAATCTGGACTTACCCTAACTACTGTTACCGTAATAAAAGCACCCCCAAACATGGCACGGGCTTCACTTCTGAAAATCTCAGCCAATTCTTTCTGAAGAAGTTTATTTACCTTTTGTTGCCTTACACTTTCCATAAGCATAAAGGTAATGAGATTTTAGGGAAAATTAACCCCTCTCTTGTAATAATTTGTTGCTATCTTCGTTAAAGATTTATGCTTAAGCTTTTTTCAGTTCTAAGATATATTAAAGGTTTTTGGCGTTATGCGTCGTTAAACATTTTGTTTAATATCTTATTCTCTGTATTATCCGTATTCTCCATTACCCTGGTAATGCCATTTATGGATTTGTTATTCAAAAGTGATCCGAAATTTTATACCGATATCATTGCAAAGGGTATTCCTCAATTTGCCTTATCAATTGATTACGCGAAAGATTACTTCTATTTTACCATGTCGTTTTATATTTTAACCTATGGCAAATTACATGCATTAACATTTATTTGTTTTACTGTTTTCTTTTTAACCTTATTCAAAAATTTATCACGTTACATGGCCATGTACTTTTTGGCTCCCATCCGCAATGGTGTCGTTCGTGATCTTCGCAATAAAATTTTTCACAAATCGCTTCACCTTCCTCTATCCTATTACAGTAACGAACGTAAGGGCGATATCATCAGCCGCATGACCAGCGATGTTCAGGAAATCGAATGGAGTATCATGCAAACACTCGAATTAATTTTCAGAGAACCCATCATCATCATCGTTTCATTATCGATGCTTATTTCTATCAGCGGCTACCTAACCCTATATGTTTTGTTATTCTTGCCTATTGCCGGGATCATTGTTGCAATTGTAGGAAAAAGCTTAAAACGCAACGCCCAAAAAAGTAAAGAATTATTAGGACAATTATTCTCAATAATGGAAGAAACATTGGGTGGATTAAAAATCATTAAAGCGTTTACCGGCGAGAATTTTATCAGAATACGCTTTGAAAAAACAAATCAGGAGTTTTATAATCAATCGGTAAAAGTGTACCGTAAAACGGATTTAACATCTCCAATCAGCGAAACAATTGTAGTAGGAATATTAATGCTAATTATGTTCATTGGCGGAAGCATGGTGTTAAGCAATAATGAAGCTTTAACGGCAGCTGCTTTTGTTGGTTACTTTGCTGTTGCATCTCAGATTGTACCACCAATCAAGCAAATTACCCAGGCATATAATAACATTCAAAAGGGAATTGCCTCGGAAGAGCGTATAAACAAAATTTTAGATGCCGAAATCAGTATTATCGAAAAAGCAGATGCTAAAAGTGTTTCACAATTTAATACAGGAATTGAATTTAAAAATGTATCCTTCACTTACCACAAAGGCGATTCGGGATATGTATTAAAGAATATTAACCTCAACATACCTAAAGGGAAAACAATTGCTTTAGTTGGACAAAGCGGAAGCGGAAAAACAACCCTCGCCGATATGGTACCACGTTTTTATGATGTGGACGCCGGTGAGCTTTTAATCGATTCTGTTAATGTGAGAGATTTAAAAATAAAGGAGCTGCGTAGTTTAATCGGAATGGTTTCACAAGAAAGCATTTTATTTAATGACAGCATCTTTAACAATATTGCATTTGGCATAACCAATGCAACCAAAGAAGATGTAATTAACGCGGCCAAAATTGCCAATGCGCACGATTTTATTACCGCGATGCCGAATGGCTATGACACTAATATTGGTGACCGTGGAAGTAAATTAAGCGGCGGACAGCGTCAACGCTTAAGCATTGCGCGTGCTGTATTAAAAAATCCACCCATTTTAATTTTGGATGAAGCTACCTCAGCTTTGGACACAGAGAGTGAAAGATTAGTTCAGGACGCTCTTTTGAATCTGATGCAAAACCGCACTAGTATCGTTATTGCTCATCGATTAAGCACCATTGCTAATGCTGATGAGATTATTGTAATGCAGCAAGGACAAATAGCAGAGAGAGGCACGCATGATCAATTAATCTCACAAAACGGTATTTACAAGAAACTTTGCGATATGCAAAGTTTCAAGTAAACTTTTTATTTTTTCATCAGGTAATTGAATCGCCAATACAAGGCGACACCAACAAAAACAAGACTAAACGTAAGTGCCCACCAAATCCCAACCACTTCCATTTTATACACAAACCCTAACACATAGGCTAAAGGTAAAGCCAATATCCAATACCCAATTAAAGTGATATAGGTAGGAAATTTCACATCTTCAATTCCCCTTAAAATCCCAATGGAAGTCACTTGTAATCCATCGAACAATTGAAAGAATGCAGCGATAATTAATAAACTCGACGTTACTTTCAGAATTTCTGTATCAGTTGTGAAAATTTTTGGAAGCACATCGCTTAAAAGCGCGAATACAATTGCGAAAACACCCATACAAATTAATACGAGCATAACTGCCACATTACCGGCTCGCTTAGTCTCATGTTTGTTTTTTTCAGCTGCAAAATTACTCACACGGATGGTGGCAGCGCTGCTGATTCCGCTCGCAAACATATACGTTCCGGAAGCCAGTGTTATTGCTATCCCATGAGCATCGATGGCTTCTTTTCCGAACTTTCCGGCCATAAATAAGGCGATAACAAATGAGGCAACTTCAAAAGTAAACTGCATAGCCGAATTAATACCGATTTTCCATATGGGCTTTAATGCCTCCAGTGTAACTTTTGCTTTATTGTAAAAAGGGGCAATCTCTTTTGTATGCTTGTTTTTAAAAATGTAATACATAAAGGTTCCGCCCATAAAACACCTTGCAATAAAAGTTGCCCAGGCTGAGCCCATATAACCCATTTCAGGTAAACCCCATTTACCGTAAATTAAGGCGTAGTTTAAAACAATATTTAAAATATTGCCGCTAATACTAATGTACATTGCCGCACGCGTATTACTTAATCCCTCCGTGTATTGTTTACAGGTAAAGAAAAAAGAAATCGGTATCATGGAAAAAATCAGAACATTAAAAAACGGTTTTGATAATTCTACCACATCCGGAGGCTGTTGCAAATAATCCATCAATGGACTCAAAAAAAACAAAATTAGAAAAGCCAAAACGGATACAGTAGTATTTAAGAAGAGTGAGTTCTTAAACAAAGAGGCTTTTTCTTTTACATCATCATTAACATGTGCGCCCGATACTAATGGTGTGGTGGCGTAACTCATACCAATTAAAAACACCAGCAGTAAAACAAATATTCCATTGGCAGAAATACCCGCTGCCTGCTCGGTTTTACCAAGCTGCCCTAAAAAGTAATTATCTACCATACCGGTAAAAACATGCCCTATTTGAGTTGCTATTAGAGGCAGCGAAAGAATTAGTGTGTCGCGAATATGTTCCCTTTTGGTTAAATTTTTCATAACAAAAAAAGCGGACTATCTGAGTCCGCCTCTTTAAAATAAATCATCAGTTATTTCGTTTGATCTGGACGGGCCGCTTTCATAGCAAACACATATTTGGTTAATGCGTCTTTTTGTTCCTCTGTAATTTTTGCTTTAGGTGCCATGCGATCAATCGCTTTTTGCCATTCGGCTTCAGTTCGTGAAAAAATATTTTTCTTACCATGACAATTAGTGCAAGGTCCGTTATAAACAGCAAAACCATCATTTAAAGTTTGCATAGTAACACTTGGATATTTGCCCTGAATGGCTTTTAACTCAGCGTCACCCGGATTTAATGAAGCTTCACTGGTGCTTGTCGCTTTTTTGGATGACCCGCAAGAATATGCAATTAATGCAATTGCACATAGTAAAGTGATTATTTGTAATTTCATGTCGTATTTTTTCATAAAATTAGATTTTATTTTGGAAACTGCAATTGAAAATATTGTTAACACCGTTTATCAGCAACGATACTGTATTACCGACGGTTTTCTTTCAGATACCGAAGTAAAAACATTAAAAAATAAAATTATTTCCCTTTACCAAAGCAATTCATTCAAAAAAGCAGGTATAGGAAATGACAAACAACTAATTACAAATTCTGAAATCAGAAGTGATTATATCTTCTGGCTGGAAAAAGATGATGAACAGTTAAATCAAATTTTCTTTTCTTTTATTGACGAATTAATTACACAAATAAACCGTCGGTTTTTTTTGGGTTTAAAAGATTACGAATTTCATTACGCTTATTACCCCTCCGGAACATTTTACAGAAAACACCGTGATTCATTTAAATCGGATGACGCCAGAAAAATTACTGTTTTACTTTATCTGAATAACAACTGGAAAAATGGTGACGGAGGCGAGTTGTTGTTGTATACAGATAATAACGATGTTTTAAAAATAGAACCTATTGGCGGACGCTTACTCGTTTTTGAAAGCGAAATGGAACACGAAGTACTAATGAGCCATGCAGATCGCTACAGCATTACAGGATGGCTTAAAAACAAAAGCCGTCTGATTTAGAGACGGCTTTTCAGTTTTGTATATTTATCTATTATAAATGTAACGAAGCTTTCTTTTCCAATAGTTGATCGTTGGTTTCTACATTATCTTCGTCTTTAATACAGCAATCAACCGGACAAACAGCAGCGCATTGAGGTTCATCATGGAAACCAACACACTCAGTACATTTATCTGTTACGATATAATAAACATCCATCGATCCAGGTTTTTGTGGGTCTTCAGCGTCAACCTCAGCACCGGAATTTTTTCCTTTAAACATGCCTTTTAAGCTAGTTCCATCAGAAAAACGCCACTCTGCACCACCCTCATAAATAGCGTTATTAGGGCATTCAGGCTCACAGGCTCCGCAATTTATACACTCATCAGTAATTTTAATAGCCATTTTACTTAGTTTTGCATTTAAATTTGGTTGCAAATATACGGGGATAAATGGAAATAAAACAAAGAATAAATGCTTTTGTTCAAAGCGGATTGTTTATTAAAAGGCATTTTAATCAAGGCGAATGGCTTGAAAAAGAGAAAGGTTTGCACGAAGGCCTGCAACCTTTAATGGATGTGGCATACACCTATAATGGATGGTTTATCAAAGACTTTATTAAAGAAAGCTTAATCAATATTAGCCAAATGCTTGAAATAACAGCATTGGAAAAATTTGCTCAATCAATAAAAGAACCTCAAAACCCAAAAACAGTTGCCATAATAATGGCCGGAAATATTCCGTTGGTTGGCTTTCATGATTTATTGTGTGTTCTATTAAGCGGCCATAAGGCATTGGTAAAATTATCTTCAGATGACAATGTCTTAATGCCTTTTTTTATAAAATTGCTCGAACATTATGAACCCGCTATCGGCAACTCAATCCAATTTGCAACCGGTAAACTCAGCAATTTTGATGCTGTAATAGCTACAGGAAGTAATAACACAGCCCGTCATTTCGAATATTACTTTGGCAAATACCCCAATATTATTCGAAAAAACCGAACTTCAGTTGCTGTTCTTGATGGATCTGAAAGAGATGCTGATTTAAAAAACCTGGGGAAAGATATCTTTCTGTATTTCGGATTAGGATGTCGGAATGTATCCAAATTAATGGTGCCGAAAGGCTACGATTTTAATCGTTTTTTCGATGCTATATTTGATTATAAATACGTAGTTGATAACAAAAAGTATGGCAACAACTACGATTACAACCGGGCTGTTTACCTGCTCAATAATGAGAAATTTCTGGATAACAATTTTCTGATTTTAAAACCCGATAATGGTCTATTTTCGCCGGTTTCGGTATTGTTACAGCAGGAGTATGAAAACGAGCAAGTGCTTAAAGACTGGCTTGAAACCCATAAAAATGATATTCAGTGCGTAATTGGTAAGGGGCAAAACCAAATACCTTTTGGTTATTCACAACAGCCTGTTATTACTGACTATGCAGATGGGGTAAACACAATGGATTTTTTAGTAAATTTAGGATGTGATAAGAAGACTGCTTAAATCCATATCTTTTGTATTTGCATGTAATGTGCTTTTTTCACAGGCACCTACTGCTGCCATTGTTGTACCAAGCACTACAATTTGCACCAATCAAAATATTATTTTCTCTTCTATTTCAACGAACACACCAACATCGTTTAACTGGACCATCAGTCCTTCAACCGGCGTGAATTTCATAACAGGTACGAATCAGCCTACTATTGGAATAACTTTTAGCTATCAGGGTGTTTATTCGGTTTCGTTAACTGTAACCAATGCAACCGGATCATTTGTTGCTACACAAAATACAACCGTAAGTTTATCACCACGCGCAAGCTTCTCTGCCAGTTTAACAACAACTGGATTCCCTAATCAATTAGTTCTTACAAATTTCTCTTCCAATGCGGATAATTATATTTGGTCATACAGCGAAACGCCTTCTTTGGATAACACTGCTAACACCATTCATAATTACTCAGCCAGCGGTTCCTATACAGTAACCTTAACTGCTTTAAGCAACAACGGATGCGCTGATACAGCGAGCTACAGTTTATTTATCTCTGATTCATCAGGGGTAACATTACCCAACGTATTTACACCAAACAGCGATGATGTTAATGACGTATTTAAACCTATTGCTCGTGGCATTAAATCGATGAATGTGTTTATTTACAGCCGTAACGGAAATTTAGTTGCGAGTTGGAATACCGTAAACGGACATTGGGACGGACGAACAACCAGTGGTATAGCATGCGAAAGCGGAACCTATTTTTGTGTTGTTGAAGCAACAGGTTTCGACGGGAAAGATTATAAACTCAAAGGTTTTATTACTCTATTTAAGTAATTAATAGCTTATCCTTAAGGTTAACAACATATCCTTTAATTATAAAAACCAAAACGTATTTACAGGCATTCGCAACATTTCGTTTGAAGTAAACGATGGTGAGATATTGGCTTTATTAGGACCAAGCGGTGAAGGGAAAACCACACTCATCAAATGTATTTATGGTTTGGTTGACTTAAACGAAGGCGAAATATTTTTTAATAAACATAAAGTACTCGGACCTTCCTATAATTTAATTCCCGGTTATCCCGACATGAAACTGGTTAGTCAGGATTACTACGTTCTAGACAACCACACCGTTGAGGAAAATATTAAAGACTTGCTGATAGGTTATACCGATGAGTATAAACATAAACGCAGTCAGAAAATATTAAAGTTGCTCGACTTAGAATCCATTAAACATTTACAAGCTAAAAATTTATCGAGCGGACAAAAACAACGAGTGGCTATTGCCCGAGCATTAGTAGTATTTCCAAAACTAATTTTACTGGATGAACCATTTAGTAATCTGGATAAAATTTTAAAGGATAAACTTTTTGCTTTTGTGATTCATGAAGCCAGAAAAAAACACAGTGGCGTAATACTCATCACACATCAGTCGGAAGAAGCATTGAAATTTGCCGATAGAATTGCGGTAGTTACCAATGGCACAATTGCGCAAATAGGCGAAAAAAATGAAGTTTACTATCACCCTAAAAATCTCAAAGTCGCGAAAATACTTGGTGATTACAACGTGATTGAATACAAAGATTTTGAAAAAGATTCGGAGTTCTATAAAGCAAAAAAACGCATGCTATTGCGTCCAAATCAATTTAAGCAGTGCGATAAAAATTCAGCACACCTTTTTGGCATCTTAATTAATTGGTTCTTTAACGGCAAGTGTTACGAATTACTATTACAAACTAAAACCGGACGCGAGCTCATCATCTACTCGCACCTTCAGCCTAAAAAAGCGACCGACTTTTATTTTCAAATCATTAAATAAACAGCTGATTTACAGTTATTTAAATCAATTCGGTTGGAATATTTTCATTCTATGCGTACTTTTATAGAGTAACCTTAATCATGCGTTTCACAGCTCGCTTCTTCATTAGTTGGATATTAGGCGCAATTGCCATGTATTCTGCGTTCTATGTTTGGCATGGTGTATTTTTAAACGACTTTAAGCAGATTCAGTTTCCGTTTATTTGGTTTTTACTTTTGGCAGCCATTGCCTATTTGGTGATTTCATTTATAATTTATCGTGTATTTGAAACAAGCTGGTTAAAACACTTTCACAGTATATTTTTCAGAGGATTTATTGCCGGAGTAATAGTAGCCGTTAGTTTATTCGCGATTCTGACTGTGTTACACATCTCTTTTACAAAAAACGTTACTTCAACTTATCTAATAACTGATTTTTTTTGGCAAATAATTGAACAAAGTATAGGTGCTACCGTAATAGTACTAGGCAAGCAATTTATTTACGAACCTGAACCTGAATTCGAAGAAATTTAAATCAAAAAAAAGCCCCGGAAAATTCCGGGGCTTTTTTAATTTATTTTCTTAATCTATAATGTTTCTTCGTGATCCAGTTTATTTAAGTTACTGTTTTTACGGCTGTAAATAAAGTATACCAATACTCCTATTCCTCCCCAAACCATAAAAGCAATCCATGTTTCAGCACGTACAAAGTACATCAAGAATAAATTAAAGGCAACTCCTAAAGTTCCTACTAAATAAACAGCAGGAGTTTTATAAGGACGCTCTAATCCAGGTTTCTTGTAGCGTAAAATCATCACCGCTACACATACCATAGCAAATGCTAATAAAGTACCCATACTGCACATTTCCGAAATCTTATCAATTGGTGTTAATGATGCCACAACTGAAATAATAGCTCCCACTAAAATGGTACTCTTGTGAGGTGTTTTGAATACAGGGTGTAAGGTGCGGAAAAAATTAGGTAATAAACCATCTTTTGCCATTCCTAAGAAAATACGGGTCTGACCTAACATCATCACAAGCATCACCGACATTAAACCTGCTGTTGCGGCCAAAGTAATAATAAATACTGCCCAGTTAATTCCAATTCCTGAAAACGCCGAAGCTACCGGTGCTGCTTTATCCAACTGATCGTATTTTACCATTCCTGTTAACACTAATGAAACCAAAATGTACAATACTGTACAAATAACTAACGAAGCAACAATAGCAAACGGAACATCCTTTTTAGGATTGATAGCCTCGCCGGCTTGCGTTGAAACTGCGTCAAATCCGATGTAAGCGAAGAACACAATGGTGGCAGCAGTTAACACACCGCCAAAACCAAACTTAAATGATTCGTTACCGTGCTCATCCAATACACTTACTTTCGCAGGAATAAACGGTGTCCAGTTTTCTGTATTGATATAAAACGCGCCAACAATAATTACAAATAACACCACCGCAATTTTCACAACTACAATAATATTATTGGTACTTGCCGCTTCTTTAATACCCTTTACTAAAATAGCAGTCACAATCCATGTGATGATGAAAGCGGGAATGTTAAACGCGAATGAAGGCGCTGCTAATCCCGACGCTAAACATTTTTCGGTAGCTGTAGCTAAATCATTGCATAAATAAATCGGAATATCAATATGAAACAAATGCAAGAGCTTAACAAAGTATCCGCTCCATGCAACAGCTACTGTGGTGGCGCCCATCATGTACTCTAAAATCAAATTCCAACCGATAAACCAGGCAAACAGCTCCCCCACTGTTCCGTATGCATAAGCATATGCCGAACCTTCTACAGGCAATACTGAAGCGAACTCAGCATAACATAATGACGCAAATAAACAGCCAATACCTGCAATAACAAACGATAATGCTAAAGCCGGACCGGCATAATCATGCGCGGCTATTCCGGTTAAGGTAAATATACCTCCGCCAATAATAGCACCGATGCCCAATGATGTTAAGCCCCATTTGGTTAATACACGCTTTAAATCACTTTTCTTCATATCGGCCTCAAACGCCGAAACTGGTTTTAATCGCCAAACTGACATAATAATTTTTTAATGTTGAAACCAAATATAATTATTTTTTTCGTGAACCTGAGTTCCTAAAAAAACAAGATATAAGATAATATAGGAAGGCCTAATAACGAGAATACGTAAAGTAATAAGAACAAGGTTTTTTGCACCGCGTTTAAATCACTTTCGAAGCGGCTTTTCAATACGCCTGTAACATGCTGCATTAATACCGACTCTAAAGGCGAATAGGCATATACACCCGGCTGAATACCCGCGTATTTCTTTTGAAAAGAAAACAATATGCAATCGCGTATTAACCAATAGCTTTTATCCGGTAAATCAGTATACTCGCATTGATAGGTGATTTTCTCCTGATCTAAATAATCTCTTATTTTCTGATTACGTATTTCATTATACAATTCAAAAATCATCATAGCTGGTACAATTACCATTAGTAAACTGCCGGTAAACAAAATTAAGGCCAGTAAAAAAACAATCGACACAATGGTAAAAACCATGCGTATACCATAATTGTTTCGGATAAACAAATTCTCCAGAAAACGTCCTCCGTCCAAAGGATAAATGGGTAACAAATTAAACAGATTTAAAAAGATAAAGGTGTTAGCCAACATTTTTACCGACTCATTGTTAAACGACTTATTTAAAAAATAGAGGGCAAAACCGATAAACAATCCGGGTAAAGGTCCGGCCAATACTATGATTGACATTTGTTTTTGCGAAATCGTTTGTTTCTTTCCGCTTACATATGCACCTAACATGGGAATAATAAAAAGCTTTACATTCTGATAATTATAGAGCTTCATAGCGAAAAAATGTCCGAATTCATGAACCAGTAATACTAAAAGCACAGCTGCTATGTAAGCGATATTCTGATCAAAAATAAAATAAAACAACAGGGCATAAATCAGCAAACTGGTAAGCGAACGGGTTAAATTATTACTCCTGGCCTCTATTGAAACGGGCTTTGGAGGATACAGAGTTGTTTGCGTGAAATTATCCGAGTTTTCCATTACTTGTTATCAGGCTTTAAATTTAAATGGTATAATAAGTAAATAGAAACGGTAAATAAAAAGAAAGCGCCTGTTTGATGTAAAACACCAAGTACAACCGGCACCTGGTACAACAATGTATAAACTCCTAATATAAATTGAGCTGTAACCCCGTAAATCAAAAGTGTTATTCCTAAATTCTGGTGTTTGGTTAATTCCAGTTTATTGGATTTATTCCACAATATTCCTACAAACAACACCACTAGTAATGCAATAGTTCGGTGCATAAACTGAACACCTGCTCCTATTTCAGTAAAATTCTTGATCATCGAATCTTCTACCAATATTGTATCAGTCGGAAACCAGCTATCGCCCATTTTTGGCCAGGTAGGATAAAACAAGCCAGCTTTCAATCCCGCCACAAATGCTCCATAAATAATCTGAATTATAAGTACAATAAACAACCCTACAGTAAGTGACTTTAATTTTGACCCCTCACTTATTTCAGCTTCTTGTTTCGGATAAATTAATTGCAAAGCAAACCAAAACGTAAATGCAAAAACAGTAAACGCACTCATCAAATGTGTAGCTAAACGGTAATGTGATACTGCGGGATTTTTAACCAATCCGCTTTTCACCATCCACCATCCAATCAGACCTTGTAATCCGCCCAATGCGAACAACAAAATCATTTTTGGCAAAGTTTCTTTTCTGAATTTTTTCTTGATTAAGAAATAAGCGAAGCCTGCTAAGAATACAAAACCAATCGTTCTGCCAATCATTCTATGAATATATTCCCACCAGAAAATGGCCTTAAATTCTTCCATAGACATGGAGTTATTCTTATAAATAAATTCGGGACTGGTTTGGTATTTAGCAAAACGTTCTTGCCAGTGCTCTTCCGTAATTGGCGGCAGTGAGCCCATAAAATTCCAATCGGTAATTGACAAACCTGAATGAGTTAGTCGGGTTATGCATCCCACAACTACCATTATGTAAACCAAAACACATCCGGTTAACAACCATTTTACAATGGCTTTGTCTGAGTTATTTGCTAGTTCAGAGTTCATTTGGGACATAAAGTTACTGAGCATTTAACTACTAAAAAAATTTGTTTTCAAAACCGTGGTTTTTAAGTAAATTCACACATTAAACCTTTTTGAAAAAGAGGCATCAAACACCTTGTATTCTATTGCTTTATACATGAAAAAGAAACTGTCAGCACATTATTTCGCACTCATTTTAACAGTATTTCTTTTGCCTTTTTGCGCCCATGCCCAGAAACTCAGCAAGACGGAACGCATTGACTCACTAAAACAAAAATTTCAAAAAGACTCTGCACGTATTTATCGTTTTCAGAAATTCCGTCTAAGGGTAGCCTTAGATCAGCGAGGTTCTTGGATAAGCAACACTAAATTAAACAAAACTGTACCCGTTTCTGTTAATGGACTTCAGATTGGTGTTATTTTATTTGAAAGGCATACAATTGGAATAGGATTTTATGAAATAACTCGAACTGCAAAAAAACCAAAAACCGTCAATGACGTGAACTCTCCTCCTAAATCAGGTGCACTTGATTTAAGATACAATACACTTTTTTACGAATTCGCTTTGTTCAAAAAGAAATATTACGAAGTTGATATACCGATTGAGTTCGGCTTAGGAAGATATGTTTATGATGTACACCAAGCTGGTTTAAACACGTGGCACGAGCAAGGTCCAGTGATTATTTATGGACTAAGTGCGCAACTCATAATAAAACCGGTAAGATGGATAGGATTGGTTGGAATGGGAGGGTACCGATACACCACCTTTTCTCCTAATGAGATTAGATCCACCAACCCAAACGCTGAGAAAGAAACCCAGCTCGATTTCAGAAATTTCTATTATTCGTATGGGGTATGGATCGATTTACGTCAAATCATCCGCGACACCCGCTTTTACGGCTTTAAACGCCCCAAATACCGAAAAAACCTAAGGGCTATTTTAGCATCTGAGGGTTAATTTGTATATTGTTCATCAAAATTTACCTATAAATAATTGATATGAAAGGAATTATTTTAGCCGGCGGTTCCGGTACCCGTTTACATCCTTTAACGCTTGCCATGAGTAAGCAAATGATGCCTATTTACGATAAACCAATGATATATTATCCGCTATCTGTTTTAATGATGGCCGGTATTCGTGAAATATTAATTATTTCTACCCCTCATGATTTACCTAATTTTAAAAAATTATTAGGAAGCGGCGAGCAAATTGGCTGCAGATTCGAATACGTGGTGCAGGAAGTTCCAAACGGTTTAGCACAGGCATTTGTATTAGGCGAAAAATTTATTGGTAACGATAAAGTAGCATTAATTCTTGGTGACAATATTTTTTACGGTGTAGGTTTAGGCGGAGCTTTACGCCAAATCAACAATCCGGATGGTGGTGTGGTGTTTGCTTATCACGTAAGTGACCCTGAGCGCTATGGTGTTGTTGAGTTTGATGAGAATAACAAAGTACTTTCTATTGAGGAAAAACCAAAAGAACCTAAATCCAATTACGCGGTTCCGGGATTATATTTTTACGACAACTCCGTAGTTGAAATTTCTAAAAACCTTAAACCATCCGCACGCGGCGAATATGAAATTACCGACGTAAACAAAGAATATTTAAATCGCGGTAAATTAAAAGTAAGTATCATGGACCGCGGTACTGCCTGGTTAGATACAGGTACTTTCAAATCGTTAATGCAGGCCGGACAATTTGTAGAAGTAATTGAAGAGCGTCAGGGATTAAAAATCGGATGTATTGAAGAAGTTGCCTTTAACATGGGATATATCAACAAAGAGCAATTACGTAAAGTGGCAGAACCATTAACTAAGAGTGGTTACGGTACCTATTTGTTAAGCTTATTGGATTAAGACGTGAAAAACTATCAGCCTTTACTGGATCATTTTACGGCACATTTGTCGCAGTACTTAAAAGAGCTCGATAAAAAGCAGCCACGTGAACTTTACGATCCCGAAAATTATATTTTATCATTGGGCGGTAAACGTATTCGTCCGCTCTTAGCTTTAATTGCCTGCGATTTATTTGATAAAAATCCTGCATTAAGTTTAAACGCAGCTTTAAGCGTGGAGTTGTTTCATAACTTCTCCTTAATACACGACGACATTTTAGACAAAGCCCCATTACGCCGCGGTATGCCAACCGTTCATAGCAAATGGAATGCCGATATTGCCATATTAAGCGGTGATGTAATGCTGGTAAAAGCATTTGATGTATTAAAGCATTACGATAGTACCAAACTTTCAGAATTACTGCCTCTGTTTACTAAAACATCCGTCGAAGTTTGTGAAGGACAGCAGTACGATATGAATTTTGAAAGCCGTGAAAATGTAAGTGTGCAGGAATACATACAAATGATTACCTATAAAACGGCTGTATTATTAGGTTGCAGTTTAAAAATGGGAGCCGTTTGTGCCGATGCATCCAATGAAAACGCCAATCACTTATACGAATTCGGAAAACATTTAGGTATTGCCTTTCAGTTAATGGATGATGTACTGGATGCTTTTGCTGATGACGAAAAATTTGGCAAACAAGTAGGCGGCGATATAATCTCCAATAAAAAAACATTTTTATTACTAAAAGCATTTGAGTTAGCAAACGCCGAGCAAAAACAAACCCTCAATGCATTGTTAAACGAAAAAGACATTACCAAAAAAGTAAAAGGTGTTTTAGACATTTACAATCAGTTAAAAATAAAAGCTATCAGCGAAAAAGAAGCTGACGCGCATACGCACGAAGCCATTAAACATTTGCACGCTGTAACAGCTTCCGATAGCAAGAAAAAAGCACTGGAACACTTAGCTATGCAACTATTAAACCGCGAATCTTAATCTTATGACGATTCAGGATTTTAAACACAAATTAAAACTACAAATCCGCTATAAGGATATTGATAAGCAAGGACACGTTAATAATGCCAATCACATTACCTATTTTGAAACGGCGCGTGTCGAATATTTTAAAGATGTGTTTACGCAGCAAATCGACTGGATAAAAACTGGAATGATTTTGGCACGCACCGAAATCAATTACATGGAACCGATTTTTTTAGAAGACACTGCATACTGTTATACCAAAATCACTTCCTTCGGAACCAAGAGTTTTGAAATCACCAATGTGATTACCAAACTAAAACACGACAAAGAAGTATTGTGTGCCGAGGGAAAAAGCGTGATAGTTTGCTTTAACTACCAAATTAATCAAACCGTTGAGATTCCACTGGCGTGGAAAGACGCGGTAATGAAGTTTGAAGGACAACTTCAACATTAGAAATACAAAAAAATGAACTACACCTTCTGTCATACTGGCGATTTTGAAATGAAAGCTACTACCTTCTTTGGCTTAGAAGAAGTATTGGCTGCAGAACTGCGCAAACTCGGCGCCAGAGACGTTGAACCCTTTAAACGCGGTGTATCATTTACCGGTGACTTAGGCTTTCTGTACAAAGCCAATTTTTGCTTACGTACTGCTTTAAGAATATTAGTTCCCATTTATAAATTTGAAGCGCGAAACGAACACGAATTATACGAAGGCATTAAAAAATATGACTGGTCACAATTTTTAACGGTTAACGATACTTTAGCCATTGAGGGTGTACCCAACTCCGATTTTTTTACTCATAGCTTATACGTTGAACAAAAAACCAAAGATGCTATTTGCGATCAGTTCAGAGAGAAAACCGGTAAACGCCCGAGTGTTGATTTAAAAACACCAACCATTCGTATTTACGTACACATTTTCAGAGATGAAGTGAGCGTGAGTTTAGACAGCAGCGGCGACATTTTATACAAGCGTGGTTACAGAGAAGATATTGTGGATGCTCCCATCAAAGAGGTTTTGGCCGCGGGAATTGTATTGATTAGCGGCTGGCAACCGCATTTACCATTAATTGATGGTATGTGTGGTAGTGGGACATTAGCCATTGAAGCCGCCTTGTATGCCAATAATGTACCCG
>JBBAKL010000062.1:0-16938 GCA_040403535.1 Bacteroidia bacterium | reverse complement strand
ACAAGTAATATGGGAAGTTCTAATCAGTTTCCGAATGGTAACCAAATGGTATGTTTGGCAATGGTTGGTTCTATTTATGAAATTGACGCGGCAGGTAATGTGCTTTGGACAAAAACAACCGGGGGGGCATGTCCGCAGTCACACCGATATAGTCAGTGTTATATTTCCAATGCAGCGCCTTCACAACCATCTATTTCGGTTAGTGGAAATGATTTGGTTTCTACAACCGGTGTTACTTATCAATGGTATGTGGATGGTAATTTAATTCCCGGTGCTACTACTCAAAATTATACCCCAACTCAAAATGGTATTTATGTAGTTCGAGTAACAGATTCTAACGGATGTGTATATGCTTATTCCGCTGGTTACAATTATGCATTGGTAACCGGAATAAAAGAAAATCAGATAGCGGCTAACCTAAATGTTTATCCGAATCCAACTAACGGAATAGTAACAATAGATGATTGGTATATTAAATCAATCGGCTATTCGGTAAATATTATTGACGCTTACGGAAAAATAGTGTTGACTGTAATGAATGATAACAAATTGGATTTATCAGCATTTGAAAGTGGTGTCTATTTTGTGTCTATTCAAACCGCAGATGGAATGTTAATTAATAAACGTGTATCCTTAGCTAAATAAAATCATGAGAAAAATTAATCTTTTCGCAATCTTAATACTTTCGGTATTTACACTACAGGCAAAAAAAGTAAAATTTGCTGTTGATATGAATACATTTACCATTAGTCCTAATGGTATTCATTTAATGAGTGATTTTCAGGTAGCAATTGGACTTGCCGCTGATTGGGATCCGAGTACACTGGCCTTAACTCAGGAAGGTTCTTCAACAATTTACAGTGTAATTGTAGACATTCCTGCATTTTCTAAGTACGAGTTTAAATTTGTGAATGGAATTTTTGGTTATGAGGCGGAATTTGTACCCGATCAATCCCGTGTTGGTTATAGTTTTAATGATAATCGCTGGATGTATATCGATTCATTAAAAAATGATACCACATTTGTGGGTGCTATTCCTTTTTCGGGAAATGCACCGGCAGGCAAAAAATTAATTCGTTTTTTAGTTGACATGACTAACGAAACCAGTGTTTCCCCAAATGGTGTTCATGTAGCAGGTAATTTTCAATCACAACAATGGAATACAAAAAACAACATTCTCTATAGTTTTGGCGGAGGTGTTTATGAGGTAATCGCTTACGCTCCTGCCGGAAACTATCAGTTTAAATATTACAATGGGAATACTTTAGGAAATACAGAAACAGTTCCAGCATCTTGCGCTACAAACAGTAACCGAACACACAACCTAGTTGCTGATACGATTTTACCAACTGTTTGTTATAAGGCCTGTACTACTTGTAGCCTTGCAAGTGTATTCGAATACAGCAGTGAAATTAGCGGGTTGAAAATGTATCCGAATCCAACCGTTACTTCATCATTTTTGGAGTTTAAGACTAAAAATACATTTTACAATGTAGTAGTTTCGGATTTATCAGGTCGTATTTTACGCACTTACAGAAGTGAAAATGGTGAGACTCTGGAAATACATAAAGATGATTTAAATGTAGGTATATATTTTATTTCTGTTACTGATAATCGAAATGCTAAATCAAGCTCAAAGCTCATCATCGAATAAACTTTAATAATGAAACTTTACCGTATTGCCTTTATTTGTATTGTACTTTTCTTTCATATGAATAGTGCAGCACAAACTTTTTATAACACTAATTCCATTCAGAAAATAGAGGTGCAGTTTGCTCAGGCTAACTGGGATTATATGCTGGATACTGCTAAAATGGGTAAAGAAGGTTATTTAATGGCTCAATGGGTAAAAGTTAATGGTACCTATTTTGATAGTGTAGGTGTAAAGTATAAAGGAAACAGTTCGTATGATTCTACATATAAAAAGAATCCTTTACACATTGAATTAAATACCTATAAAACGCAATCTTATCAAGGTTATAAAGATATTAAGCTAAGCAACGGTTATGCCGATCCTTCACTAATCAGAGAGGTATTAGCTTATGATATCCTTAAAAATTACATGCATTGCCCACAGGCAAATTTTGCTCAGGTATATATTAACGGGAAATATATAGGAGTATATTCTAATGCCGAAAATATTGATAAAAAGTTTGTTTCGGATCATTTCTATTCTTCCAACAACATCTTTATAAAATGTAATCCTATTGGTGTAGCAACTACCAACACTAAAAGCAATTTACGTTACATTCCGTTAGCTGATAGTAGTGGATATTTTAACTATTACGAGATGAAATCTAATTATGGATGGAATCAATTAATGAATTTGTGCGATTCGGTTACCAATAACGCCAACAGCATTCCAAACGTAATGGATTTAGACCGCGCTTTATGGATGTTAGCATTTAATAATGTTATTATCAATTTAGATAGTTATAGCGGTGCATTTGCGCAAAATTATTATTTGTATAAAGACAACACAGGTCATTTTAATCCTATTATCTGGGATTTAAACATGTCTTTCGGTGGTTTTCCGCATTTAGGATTTTCTAATTCCAGCATGGCTAGTTTATCCATTCCTAATCTTCAACAATTACCAACAAACATTCACACTACCGATCAATATTGGCCGTTGATTAAAAATGTTTTGAGTAACGCGCAATATAAACGTATGTATATTGCTCATATGAAAACCATTTTAACTGAAATGTTCGCCTCAAACATATATTCTACAAAAGCGGCGGCTTTTCAGAGTGTTATTGATACCGCTGTTCAGTCTGATAATAATAAGTTTTATACGTATTCACAATTTCAAAATGCCATGACATCAAATGTGTCTGTTGGTAGTTATTCGGTGCCGGGCATTAGTACATTAATGAATGCTCGTGTATCGTATTTATTAGGAACTACCGAGTTTTCAGTAACTGCACCAACCATCACATCTGTGTCGGCAACAGCAACACCAAGCTTAAATGCTTTAGTAACATTAACTGCCAATGTGGTTAATGCAAACGCTAGCGGTGTGTATCTTGGATATAGGTTTGCGAACACATTAAAATTCAAACGTATTTTAATGTACGATGACGGCTTACATGGCGATGGAGCTGCCGGAGATAATAAATTTGGTGTTACATTTACTATGTCTGCTAGTCAGGTTCAATACTATGTTTATGCCGAAAATAATAATGCCGGAAAGTTTTCGCCGGAAAGAGCGGAGCATGAGTTTTATACACTTACAGCGGTACAAACCGCAACAGTTGGACAAGTTAAAATAAATGAATTTTTGGCCGATAATCAGGGTGATGTTAAAAACGAATATAATACTTATGAAGACTGGATTGAATTATACAATACCACATCCGTTCCATTGGAATTATCCGGATTGTTTCTAACGGATAACTTTGCCAGTCCTGTAAAATTCGCAATCCCGCAAAACACCATCATTCAGCCAAACGGATATTTAATTATTTGGGCCGATGAAAATCCATCAACCTCTTCATATATTCATGCGAATTTTAAATTGGCAGCAGCGGGTGAGCAATTGATGTTAAGTAACGGTTTAGGAACAGTATTGGATAGCATTTCGTTTGGTTTACAGCAAACCGATAAATCAATGGCTCGTTGTCCTGACGGATCTGGATCGTTTACCATTGCTACATTTCCAACATTTAAAACAACTAATTGTGCAATTGGTGTTGAGGAATTAGGTTTGAATAATGTGGTTGATGTTTACCCAAATCCGGCCAAAGACTATTTTATTATTCGTTCAATTACAAATAATGAAAAGCCGATTGAAGTTTTTAATACACTTGGAGAATTAATTTTTAAAGGTAATTTTAATACGCAGCTGATTGTAAATACTTCGCAATGGCAACCCGGTGTTTATTTAATCAGAAGTGCTAATAGCGTTAAAAAGATTATTGTTACTCATTAATAAAACTAAAATGAATTTAAAGCAAATACATAATTGGACTAAAGCTGCAGCTTTTTTTGCAGTTATTACATTTTTAATTAGTTCCTGTGAGAAACCTGCCGGAGAAGGAGGAAAGGCCTCCGTATACGGAAAAATTTGGGTTCAGGAATGGAACACAAGCTATACTGTTTTAAATGGCGAATATGCAGGTATGGATGAAGATGTGTATATAATTTATGGTGATGATGTAAATTACGGAGATAAACAAACGACCAATTATAACGGGGAATTTGAATTTAAATACTTACGTAAGGGTAAATACAAAGTTTTTATTTATTCACGTTTCCGGGCATTAAATAAATCCGGCGACAGTACCGTGGTAAAGGAATTTGAAATAAAGGAACCAAAAGAAAAAGTTGATTTGGGTCAAATAACCATATATAAGAAATAATATGAACCGGATTCTAGTTATACTTTTTGTTTTTTTATCCTTTACTGTATTTTCTCAAAAGAAAAAAGAGATTAAAAAGCTACGTATTAAATCTATTAGTGTTACAGATACTGAAAATGGAAAAACTTTAAATGACAGCAAGGCAATTTATGATTCAAACGGCGAGGTTATTGAAGAGGTTAATTATGATAAAGCAGGACAAATAAAATCAATATTTAAGTTTAAATACAATAGTGAGGGCGATGTTCTTGAAGAGGCGGAATACGACAGTAAAAATCAGTTAAAAGAAAAAAGAAACAGTAAATACAACAGTCTAGCAGAGAAAGTTGAGGAAACTGTTACCGATGGTTCAGGAAAACTGATAAAGAAAATGGTTTACACTTACGATGGAAAAGGCTTGAAAACTGAAAAGAAAACTTACGACGCTAACAATACCATTATCTCTGTAAAAAAATACACCTACGAGTACAAATAAAAGTGAACGATCTTCAAACTATACTTACAACATTTCGTCCGATTACTTTAAAGGAAATGGATTCTGTGAAGTTAATGGATCGGACCGATACTAAATTTACGTTTAGCAGTTCTCAGCTTTGCGATGTGTTAAGTCAGATTAAGGATAATTATCGGATTTTGGAAATTGAGAGTAAGCGTAAAAGCGTTTATAAAACTTTGTATTACGATACGGAAAACTTAAAGTTATATTTAGATCATCATAATGGTCATTTAAACCGTTATAAAATAAGGCATCGTACCTATGTAGACAGTAATACCGGTTTTTTAGAGGTGAAGTTTAAAAGTAATAAAGCGCGTACCATTAAAGAACGAATCAAAAAAGTTGTTACGCCTATGAAATGGGACGAGGATACTATGGCTTTTTTAAACGAGAAATTGCCGTTTAACGCTTCCTCTTTAAAGCCTGTTTTATGGGTTAATTATAAGCGAATTACTTTAGTAAGTAATGATTTAACCGAACGTGTAACCATCGATGTAGATCTTGAATTTATAAGTGGTGATGTAGTGAAAAAAATGGATAATCTGGTAATAGCCGAGGTTAAACAAGATAAAAAAAACGCGTCTGCTTTTTTGTCTCACATGAAAGAAAAGCACATTAGAGTGGGCTCTATTAGTAAATACTGTTTAGGGATCGCGTTAACCAAGTCGTACGTTAAGAAAAATAACTTCAAAGAAAAAATATTAGCATTAAAACACATTATATATGATCCAAAATTTAATCTTGCAGGTAGCTGATGAAGCTGTTGTTAGTACGGGCCTGGATGCCTTTATGAAAATTACAACAAAGCTTGGTTTACGCTTTTTAGTTGATTTTTTATCGGTGTTAGTTTTGATACGGTTAGTGTATTTCCCGATTTATAAAAAACGTGAATTGTTCTTCACCTATTTTGTATTCAACATCGTCATTTTCATGATTTGTTTTCTTTTAAACAAAGTGGATTTAAGCATGGGAGCCGCTTTTGGTTTATTTGCCGTATTTAGTATGCTGCGTTACCGAACCGAAGACATTAGTTTAAAGGACATGACGTATCTCTTTTTAGTAATTGCTATTGGTTTAATTTCGGCTGTAACTAAAATAAAAGGTGCGGACGACGGAACTGAAGCCATGTTTGTTGCAATTATTAATCTGTTAATTATTGTAGTGGCATTTTTACTGGAAAGCAAATTGCTGATGAAAAAAGAATCAGTTAAAACCATTATTTATGAAAATATTAATCTTATCGAAGCTTCACGTGAGCATGAATTAATTGAAGATATTAAGCGCAGAACAGGAATAAATGTTCACCGTGTAACCATCCAGAAAATTGATTTTTTAAAGGATTCGGCACAAATCAAGATTTTTTACTTTGAATAAAATTTTAATACATAGCTTTTTTTTTACACTCCTCTTTTTTACAACAACGAGTGTCTGTCAGACTTATAATTCCGGTAAGGATTATTATGAGGATGATGCTGCTATCTGGTTAAATCTTCATTTTGAGAAAAAAGTATTGAAAAAATTTGAAATTTCTCTTGATCAGAAAAACCGGATAAATAACAACGTTACCGACTACGGATTAGGCTACATGGATGTGGGTGTAAATTACAGTGTTTTTAAATGGATGAAAGTTCAGTTAGATTATGTTTACGGTAAATCCAGGAATTTAGATGGAACTTATAGCGATATTCACAGAGGTGCCATTTCATTAATCTTACGGAAAAAAATAGATAATTGGACCTTTACCTACCGTAATATGGTTCAAATGCGTTTTAAAAATATTTACACAAGCGAAAATGGAACCATTCCTACTTATTTCGAAAGAAATAAACTAGTGGTAAAGTACGATATTAATAAACGGTTCGAGACCTACATTTCTGAAGAGTTGTATTTGCCGTTTGATCAAACCCGTAATAAAGGATTAAGCCGATCACGGAGTGCAATCGGCTTAATCTATAACATCACTAAAAAAATTAATCTGGAAGGATTCTTTATTTATCAGCACGAACTCAATGCTTTTAACCGAACCAATCGCGATTTTATTTACGGTCTTGGTTATTCTCAGCAATTTTAATGCTTAGCTTCTGCAACTATTTGTTTTTTTGTAAATCTCCGGTCGGTTAGTGTTAAAAGGAAATTTTCCAAGTCTTTCTTTTCTCCTTCTGTTAAACCTAATGGTTTTGCTAATAATGTATCGCGGTTTACACTATTGTTTATAAACTTATCCGGTTCGTTATAATAATCAATTACTTCACGCAATGTTTTATGCATGCCATTATGCATATACGGAGCGGTCATAGCAATATTGCGTAAGCCCGGAGTTTTAAATTTACCGATATCAGAAGCTTTACGAGTAACCTCAAAGCGACCACTGTCGTTAAGTTCTTTTCCATTAAAAATTCCGATATTTCTGAATTGGTCTGCAGTAAAATCAGGACCAAAATGACAATCGAAACACTTTCCTTTCACATTAAATATTTCCTGTCCACGGCGCGCAGAAGCTGAAAATTCGGAAGTGTCTCCTGTTTTCATATAGTTGTCAAATGGAGTGTCGTTTGTTTCTAAGGTTCTTTCATAGGCAGCTATGGCGCTGGCAATGTTATTGCGATTCGGCATTTTACCGTAAATACGCATAAAGAAACTCGGATAGTGAGGGTGTTTATACAATCGATTGATTAATTCACTTACAGGTAAATCCATCTCTACCGGATTTTCAATCGGTCCTAAAGCTTGACCTTCCAGTGTTTCTTCACGGCCGTCCCAAAATTGAAAACTTCTGGCACTTTGATTCATGGCACTTGGTGTATTGCGATCGCCTTTGCGGCCATGCACCCCAATACTGGTTGGCGTGTTGTCGGCAAATGCAAATTCCGGTTTATGGCAGGAAGCACAGGATATTGTTGAGTCGCTCGATAAGAGTGGATCGAAGAATAATAACTCACCTAATTGCTCTTCGCTATAAGCTTCTTTTAATTTTGCTTTTTCATCACTGCAAGATATTAGTGCAGGAATGGCCAATAATAACAGGTGTTTTTTCATGTTGACAAAACTAATCAATTTTTGTTTTAGGTAAATAAGTTTTGTAGTGTAAAACAATTAAATTTACCATATGGATTCTAATGAAATTCAGGAGGATAAAAAACTTCCGTTCAATAATCTGTTTTTAAATGCAGGTTATGTTAATGGCCAAAATGAATGGTGGATGTATGTATTTGGTATTTGCGCAGCCATGTTAGGGTATTTTTTGTTTCAGTTAGTAATGGTTCTTCCCTTAATAAGCGCAGCTATTAGTAATGGAGTTACTTTAAACGAAATTCAGTCAAATCCCGAATTACTTTTTAATCCAGATAAAACAGGGGTCAATAAAAATTTATTACTGGCGCTCTTATTCAGTATGTTCGTTTTTGCACTTATCGCGCTTATGTCGGTGGTAAAATTTCTTCACAAAAAGGTATTTTTATCAGTTATAACAGCCTACGATTCATTTCGATTTGGGCGATTCTTTTTTGGATTTTTAATCTGGGGCATTTTAATTGTTACAATAACCGTGGTGGGGTATTATACTAATAAAGACGAAATATCCGTTCAATTTGATCCCTATAATTTTAGTATGCTGGTACTGGTAACGGTATTACTCATGCCAATACAAACCAGTACGGAGGAAATTATTTTCAGGGGATATTTAATTCAGGGTTTGGCTCAGATTTTTAAAAACGGAATAGTACCACTAATTATTACATCTGTTCTGTTTGGCTTAGTTCACATGAGTAATCCGGAAGCAAAGGCGTTTGGTTGGTTAACCATGTTACCTTATTACACAGCGTTTGGTTTCTTTTTAGGTGCCATTACGTTATTAGATGAAGGATTAGAACTGGCTTTGGGAATTCATTGCGCAAATAATTTGATTTCAAGCTTGCTTATTACCTCGCCAAACGGCGTGTTAAAAACAGATGCTATTTTTGTAACAAAAACAGAAAACCCGGGAGCGGAATTTATTACCTGGGTTATACTAGCGACTATTACATTTATCATTTTTTGGCAAAAATATCGCTGGAAAAATTTTAACTTGCTTATTAAATAAATTTATGCGTAAGAGCTTTTTTGTATTTATATCCATTCTCCTATTTTCAGCTTCTGTATTAGCCGATAAAGATTACCATTACTTTGTTAATTTAAATAAAGTTGACAACGATAAAATAGTTGTTGAATTAACCCCTCCCGATATTTCAGAGAACGAAGTGGTGTTTAATTTTCCGGCAATGGTTCCGGGGACTTATGAAGTGTATAATTTTGGCAGATTTGTAAGTGATTTTAAAGTAACCGGAAAAAATGGCACTGTTGTAAACGTTCAAAAAATAAATGCTGATTCCTATAAGTTATCACCTGCTAATCAAATCGAAAAAATCACTTATTTGGTAGAAGATAGTTGGGACACTCAAATTAAGGAAAAATTGGTGTTTGAGCCGGGTGGAAGTAATATTGAAGCAAACAGGAATTTTGTTTTTAATACCCATTGCTTCTTTGGTTATTTTAATGGATTAAAGCAACGTAATTATATTCTTGAATTTGAAAAACCAAAAGGCTTTTATCCTTCCACTGGCTTAAGTGACTTAACACTTAGCGAATTCAAAGATGTTATTAAGGCAACTGACTATAATTCATTAGTCGATTCACCAATTATGTATAATTCGCCCGATACAACTACAATAATGGTGGCAAACACAAAAGTTCTTGTCTCGGTTTATTCACCAAATAAAACAGTTACAAGTAAATTTGTGGCTAGTAATTTAAGCAAATTGCTGTATGCGCAGCGCGACTATTTAAACGGACAATTGCCGGTAGATAAGTATGCCTTTTTGTTTTATTTCACCGACAAAGCAACATTGAGTGGCGCTTCAGGAGCGTTAGAACATTCGTATTCTTCTTTTTATGTGTTGCCTGAATTAGATACAACCTCTATTGCTCAAACTTTAAACGATGTAAGTGCACATGAATTTTTTCATATTGTAACGCCGCTTAATATTCACTCCGAAGAAATTGGTGATTTTGATTTTAATAATCCGAAAATGAGCGAGCATCTTTGGCTGTATGAAGGCTTAACGGAATATTCTGCTCATCATGCTCAGGTTTTAGCGGGATTAATTGGTTACGATTACTTTTTTCAAGTAATGATGGATAAATACAACAATTCTATTGAAATGTTTAACGATACAGTTCCTTTTACATTCATGAGTAAAAATGTTTTAACAGAGCATTATCATAAACAATACAATAATGTATACGAAAAAGGCGCATTAATTAATATGTGTCTCGATATTATGTTACGTTATTACAGCAATGGTAAATATGGAACACAAGAATTAATGCGTGATCTGGCAAAAAAATACGGGAAAGATAAATCTTTTAAGGATTCAGATTTGTTTAACGATATTGAACAATTGACCTATCCTGAAATCAGAACTTTTTTAAATGAACACGTTGCCGGAAGAAAACCCTTGCCTTTAATTGAGGTATTTAAAATGGTTGGACTGGAATTGATTAAGGAGCGCGAAATTGAAACACTTACATTAGGCGGTTTTGGTATTGGTTATAATGAGGAAACGAAACGTTTGTATGTAAACGATGTTTCAAACTTAGATGCATTTGGTAAACAGTTTAAATATAAAGTAGGGGATGAAATATATTCCTTCAATAATCGGTTGTTTGCTATTGAAAATGCACAGGAAATTGTAAGCAGTTTCATATCTACAGCTAATACGGGTGAGAAACTAATTGTAGAGGTATATCGTAAAGATAAAAAAGGAAATTTCAAATTGAAAAAACTGAAGGGAAAAGTGAAAAGAGTAAAAGTAAAAGAGAAAAATATAATTGAAGTAGGCAAGGATATTTCCGATAAACAATCGGCTGCCCGAAAAGCCTGGTTGGGTATTCAATAATTGCACACTAAAACACCCTGAAAATCATGAAACAAATCATCTGTATATTATTTAGTTTATTGGTAAGCACTATGTCTTTTTCCCAGCAATTGCCTCCGGGTAGCTATACAAGTTCCAATAAAAAAGCGATAAAATATTACGAGGAAGGCAAAAAATACTACGAATACAGAAAGGATAAAGAGGCAGAAGAGGTGTTATTAAAAGCTTTAAAAGAGGACGATAATTTTATTGAAGCTCACTCAGCACTTGCGTATTTATTATTAGAACACGGAAGGGCCGCGGAAGGAATTCCACACTTCGAAAAAGCTATCGCTGTTAATCCGAAATTTTATCCTCAGAATCATTACTTTCTTGCAAATGGTTATATGATGGCCGGTCAGTACGACAAAGCGGTAACTACTTACGAAAACTTCATGAAAATGGATCGTGTGAATCCACAGATGAAGGAAGCGGCAGCGAATGAAATTAAAAACGCCAAATTCGGAGCGCAAGCGGTTAAAAGTCCTAAGCCATTTAAACCAGTTAATATGGGAAGCGGTGTGAACACTAATTATAACGAGTATTTTCCAAGCATAACTGCAGATAGTAAACAGTTTTTGTTTACTCGAGAAATTACCCAAGGTGAACAATCCCGTCAGGAAGATTTTTACTTAAGCAGTAAAATAAACGCTAAGTGGGAAACTGCTACTCCGATGACTGGAGTAAACACTCCCGGTAACGAAGGGGCACCCAGCATTTCAGCGGATGGCAATTACATGTTTTTTGCTTCGTGCATGGAAATGAGTGGCGATTATGGCTCGCCTGACCGTAAGGGGTATGGTAGTTGTGATATATTTTATTCTCAAAAAGTAAATGGCAAATGGACAAAACCGGTTAATGTGGGGCCGCCTATAAATACTTCTAATTGGGAAACACAACCTTCCTTTTCCAGTGATGGTAAAACCTTATACTTCGTTCGTGGTTTAATTAGTCGCGGCGATATTAAAGAGCAAGATATATACGTAACAACAATAGATGCTTCCGGGAAGTTTACACCACCTGTAAAATTAAATGATAAGGTTAATACACCCGGACAGGAAGAATCGGTGTTTATTCATCCGGATAATCAGACCTTGTATTTTAGTAGCGATGGTCATCCGGGTATGGGCGGATTAGATATTTTTATGAGTAAGCGACAAGAAGATGGAACCTGGGGTGAAGCGGTTAATTTGGGATATCCAATTAATACTTTTAAAGACGAGAATAGTTTATTGGTTGATCCCAGCGGAAAGCTCGCTTATTTTGCTAGTAACCGCGAAGGTGGTTTTGGTAATTTGGATATATATCAGTTTGAAATGCCCGAAGATATTCGTCCTGAAAAACTCACCTACGTGAAAGGAAAAGTTTATAACGCAAGAACGAAAGAGCCTCTGGAGGCAAAATTTGAACTGTTTGATCAGGAAACACAGCAAAATATTACGGATTCGTATTCCGATAAAGCGGGTCAGTTTTTAGTAACCTTAACGGCAAATAAAAATTATATTGTAAACGTAAACCGCGACGGTTTCTTATTTTATTCGGATAATTTTTCTCTAAAGGGAAAGGTTGCTGATTTCGACAAGCCTTTTGTGTTAGACATTCCTTTACAGCCAATTGATACCGGAAGTACAGTGGAGTTAAAGAATGTATTCTTTGATGTAAATAAATGGGATTTAAAACCGGAAAGTAAAGCTGAATTGGATAAACTCATTTCTTTTTTATCAAAAAACCCAAATGTAAAAATTGAGTTGGGCGGTCATACGGATAACAGTGGTGATAAGGTCTTTAACAAAACATTATCAACCAACCGCGCAAAAGCTGTTTATGATTATGTAATTACTAACGGTAAGATTGCAGCGGCACGTTTAAGCTTTAAAGGATACGCGGAAACCCGACCTAAAGTACCCAACGATTCTCCAGAAAACAAAGCAAAGAATCGACGAACAGAGTTTAAAGTGGTAGGAAAGTAGTTTCAGCTTTTTAATTTCCAGAATCCTATTGCAGCAAATGTAAAAACAACTGCTATTGTTGTAAATGCAGCCTGATAACTTACATTATCAATTACCAAAGCTATTAGATATGGTCCGAATGTTTGCGCAATCCCCCATGCCATTGTATATAATGCAGCGTATTGTCCGCGGTTTTGCGAATTGCTTCTCATAGTCCAGTAGGTGTTCATAAACGGCATTGCTATAATTTCACCAATGGTAATAATAATGATCATTAAAAGGCTTATCCATTTACCTGGCCCCGGAATTAATAAACTTAAAAATGCTAATGCGCAAATCAATGTACCTGCCCCTATAAAAACGCTAATGTTACGTTTGCCTTCCATTTTGTAAATCACTACCATTTCAAGGGTAACAATAAGCAAACCGTTAATTGCCATAAGTAAGCCAATGTACTTCTCCGACAAATGTAATCCGTCACGAAAATATTTAGGAACTGTAGTGAATAATTGAAAAAAACATAATCCAAATAAAATCACCAGAAAAATATACCACAGGTAAGTCCTGTCGCGATATGCCGATTTTTCAATCGGAATTTCTTCATCTATAGAATGACTAATAGTTTTGCCAACAGGTTTTTTAAAGATGTAAAAAAAAAGAGTGGCTGATGCTAAATTGGTCATGCCATCTACCCAAAACAAAAGTTCGTAATTATAGGAAGCAATTAATCCGCCAATAGAGGCGCCAATTGCCCATCCTAAATTAACTGCAAGTCTATTTAAGGAATAAGATCGCGTTCTGTTTTCGGAAGTGCTGTAAAAAGCTATTGCGCTTGAGTTGGCCGGCCGGAAAGCCTCATTGACTAAACTCAGAAAAAAGGTTGCCACACAAATGATTTCATATGTTTTTATTTGCCCCAGCAAAATAAACATCAATCCGCCCAGCAATAAACTCATCAATTGTACCAGATGAAACCCGAATTTATCACTCAGTTTTCCTCCAATATATCCACCAACCACTGATCCTAATCCAAACAATCCCATCACAGTACCGGCCTGACTAAGGGTACAGCCCATTTCAGGAGTGGTAAGGTATAAAGTTAAAAATGGCACCACCATGGTGCCGCTTCGGTTAACTAATAAAATGAGTGATAAAGTCCAGATTTGCGGCGATAATCCAGTAAACGAAGTTTTGTATAAAGAAAGCGTTCGGTTAAGCATTAATCCTGCGTTTTCTTTTTACCGGCTTTAAGTTGTTTCTTGTAAATTCGGCGTTGCCGGCGTATCTCTTTTTTATCTCCTTCAGCTATTTTATCGCTCACACGACTGCCTTTTTTCTTTTTTAAATAAGGATTATAAGCTGTTTTGTTTTTACGCTCTCCTGGTCTCCATCGGCGCCAAACCCTCTTTTGCTTCCGTTTTCCTTGAAGCATAGCATCTTGTTGAGCAGGCAAACTACTGTAAGTAAAGAATGTTAAAATGGCGATTATACTCCAGCGCATATGCAAATAACGCAACTTAGAAAGGAAAGTAACAGGGTGGTTCCTATTAGTTTTTAACTATTAAGAGTTATTTAAAGTTTAAAATTGTATGTTTTAAGGGATATGGCTATCTTTGTTTAAAGCCTTTTTTATGATTAAAAACTGGACCAAAGAAGAAATTCTGGATGTGTATAAAACTCCGTTGATGGAGTTGATTTATAAAGCTGCCGAAGTTCATAAGCAACACCACACAGTAGGTGAAGTACAAGTGAGTTCATTGCTTTCTATAAAAACAGGAGGTTGTCCTGAAGATTGTGCTTATTGTCCGCAAGCTGCGCGCTATCATACAGAAGTAAAAGTGCATAAACTTATGAGTGTGGCTGAAGTAACAGAAGCTGCCGACAATGCTAAGTCGGGGGGGGCAAGCCGTATGTGTTTAGGTGCAGCATGGCGTGAAGTACGCGACAACCGTGACTTTGATAAAGTATTAGACATGGTAAAAACCATTAATAGTAAGGGCTTGGAAGTATGCGCTACTTTAGGTATGGTAACAGAAGACCAGGCTAAGAAATTAGCTGACGCGGGCTTATATGCTTATAATCACAACTTAGATACTTCTGAAGAAAACTACAATAATATTATTTCAACCCGTAATTACGGAGATCGTTTAAACACTATTAAAAATGTTCGTAAAGCAGGATTAACCGTATGTTCCGGTGGAATTATTGGTATGGGTGAAAGTATTGAAGATCGTGTGGGGATGCTGTACACTTTAAGTTTATTACGCCCTCAACCTGAATCTGTACCTATAAACGCTTTGGTGGCAGTAGAAGGTACACCACTTGAAGATCAGCCTCCGGTTCCAATCTGGGATATGGTTCGTATGATTGCTACGGCACGTATTGTATTGCCGAAAACGGCAGTGCGTTTATCTGCCGGACGTCAGGGAATGAGTATGGAAGGTCAGGCATTATGTTTTTTAGCCGGAGCTAATTCGATTTTTGCCGGAGAGAAATTATTAACTACACCAAATCCGGATTATAATCAGGATATGGAAATGTTTAAGATTTTAGGTTTATCACCTAAAAAAGCTTTTGCCGATAAAGAAAAAGAAGTTTTAGCTTAATTAAATAAAATGAAAAAACTGTTTGTATCTGTTTCGTTATTTTTTGCCTGCGGCTTAAATGCGCAAACCGAAATTTCAGTTAAATACGATCATATTCGTCGATTTCATAATGGCGTGGCAGTAGTTGAGTTGGGTAACAAACGAGGATTAATTAACACGGAAGGAAAAGAATTAATTAAACCGGAGTGGGAAACATTGTCAGGATTTGGTAGCGATGGTATTGGATATTGCAGAAAAACGGATTGGTTGGTTTACTTTAAATAGATGGAACCATATTAGTTGAGCCTTCTTATAACCGTATTGGCGATTTAAAAAATGACCGTGCTGTTACTGTTAAAAACGGATTAAAAGGATTAATAGATATTACAGGAAAAGTACTTATTGAACCAAAATACCAACATATTTCCATTTAAGAAGGCGGTTAAGTTCGCGCTAAAATAGGCGATAAAAAAGTTCTTCTTAAAATAGAAAAATAAATAATTAAAATGTATAAAGGCCCTTTGCATTTGCTTCATATGCTTGAAGAACGTAAACGCAAAGGGCTTTTTCGTTCACTAAAAAATTACGATCATTTAATTGATTTTAGCAGCAACGATTATCTTGGATTTTCCAAATTAGGGTGGCTTAATGAAAAACTGGCTGATGTTAAACCAAGTCAGGGAGGTTCAACTGGTTCACGATTAATTTCCGGTAATTCGGAATTGGCTCTACAAATGGAAAACCGGATTAGCGCGTTTCATAATGCCGAAGCAGCACTGCTGTTTAATTCGGGGTATGATGCTAATGTCGGATTGTTATCAAGTATTGTAACCAAGCATGATTTAATCTTATACGATGAGTTAATACACGCTTCTATACATGATGGAATACGTTTGAGTTTGGCTAAACATTATAAAATCAGGCATAATGATGTCGGACATCTTAAACGAATGCTGGAAAGGAATTCTGATATAAGCGGTTCTGTTTATATTGTTGTGGAAAGTGTGTATTCAATGGATGGCGATTGCTCACCTTTAAAAGAAATTGCAACCTTGTGTGATAACCAAAAGATTTTTTTAATAGTAGATGAGGCCCATGCAATAGGTGTGTTCGGTAATAAAGGCAGGGGCTTGTGTAATGAATTGGGTTTGGAACAAGTTTGTTTTGCACGAGTATATACTTACGGTAAAGCTATGGGCTGTCATGGTGCCGCTGTTGTTGGAAGCGAGGTGCTAAGAAGTTATTTAATCAACTTTGCACGTTCGTTTATTTATACCACGGCATTGCCTGAACACAGTTTGCAAATGATCAATGTCGCTTATGATTTACTAATGGAGAGTCAGCACTCTGAAAAATTGCAGGATAATATTTTATACTTTAACGAATTGGTCGCCAATAAAAGCGGATTTATTTCGAGCAACAGCGCCATTCATTGTTTTTTATGCCCTGGAAACACACATGTTTCTGAATTAGAAAATAAATTGCAGTCACATGGTTTTTTTGTAAAGGGAATAAAAAGTCCAACAGTGAAAGAAGGAAGCGAACGCGTAAGAATATGTCTTCATACGTTTAACACTAAAGAAGAAATAAAAA
>JBBAKL010000061.1:0-18134 GCA_040403535.1 Bacteroidia bacterium | reverse complement strand
GATGTCGGCGTTATGAAGTGATGCGCGCTTAACAGTAGTTCCGGCCAGTAAAACCGGTTTTAAATTGGCAACAGGTGTAATGGCTCCCGTGCGTCCTACCTGATAGCTGATGCTTTGTAATTCGGTACTTACTTGTTCGGCTTTAAACTTATAGGCAATGGCCCAACGGGGCGATTTTGCAGTGAATCCTAAGTGTTGTTGTTGTTTGTAATCGTTAAGTTTTATTACTATCCCGTCTATATCATAGGGCAAATTATAACGCTCTTTATCCCAGTATTCAATATAGTTCAATACTTCTTCCATTCCATGACAAACCTTTGTATGCTCAGAGACTTTAAAGCCCCAGTTTATTGCTGCGGTCAGGTTTTCTGAATGTTTTTGATGCGGAACTTGTTCTCCCAATAAAAAATACAAATAGCAATCAAGTTTTCGTTTTGATACGGTTGTAGAGTCTTGCATTTTCATAGTACCTGATGCAGCATTACGTGGATTCGCGAGAGGAGCTTCACCTATTTCCTCCCGTTCTTTGTTAATCTGATCAAATGCTTTCCGAGGCATGAAAATTTCACCGCGAATTTCAAATTCATCCGGGTAGTTTCCTTTTAATTTTAACGGAATTGATTTGATTGTTCTAGCGTTATTTGTTACATCATCACCTTGAACTCCATCGCCCCGCGTTACAGCTTGTTGTAATTGACCTTTGATATAAGTTAATCCAATCGATAATCCGTCAAACTTAAGTTCACACACATAATCAACCGTTCCTTCAAATAAATCATTGCTTAATCCTAGTCCTTCACGCACCTTACGGTCAAAATCCTCCATATCCTCGCGACTATAACTGTTGGAAAGGGATAGCATAGGATATTTGTGTTTAACACTTTTAAACTCCTTGGTTATCTGTCCGCCTACACGTTGAGTTGGTGAATCCGGTAAAACCAGTTCCGGATGCTCTTTTTCAAGTTTGATCAGTTCTTCCAGCATCATGTCAAATTCATAATCGCTAATGGAAGGCTTGTCTAAAACATAATAATTGTAATTATGGGCTTCAATTTCTTTTGTAAGTTCTTCTATTCTTGCCTCTGCAGCACTTTTGCTCATAAATTAGATAGTTTTAACAAATTTGTAAAAAACGTACTTAAAAATTTACGAAATTTGTTATAATTAGTTAACACAATAAAATCCTTTAAAAAATATCTATTTGGATTATTAGTTGCAGTATATGTAATTACTGCCATAGGTATTCCTGTTTATATGCATTATTGTGGTGGAGAACTTGAAACAGTGAGTTTTGTTGTGAAAAGCAGCAGCTGTTGTGGAGGAGAAGAAGAAGATATGGATGATGGTTGCTGCGCTAATGAAAATACGTTTGCCCGCTACGCACCGGATTTCACTGCTAAAAAAATTAATACTGGATCAGAGATTGTTGTTCCTTCTGTAAATTTAATTTATTATACCTTATTTCAATTCGAATTTAAATTATCAAATGTAGAAGGAGAATGCATATCTTGTTTTGTACCGCCTCCTAAACTTTTACAAAGCAATCTTGTAAAAACTTCCGTGCTTCGAATTTAATGGTTGATTTCATTCAGAAATCAGTATAAAACTTTATTAACCATTAAATTTAAAAATCATGAAAAACATAATTTTAATTTTAGCTTTATTATTATCATTTAAATCATTTAGTCAAGATAACTCTATCACCACCTTAACATTAAATGTAAAAGGGAATTGCGATCAATGTAAAGAACGCATCGAAAACGCCGCCGATATTAAAGGCGTTAAAATTTGTACTTGGGATGAGAAAACACAAGTCGCCACTATTAAATATAATTCGGTTAAAGTAACTCCTGAGCAAATAAAACAATCCATAGCAAAAGCAGGGCACGATGTAGATGGGGTTAAAGCCACTGATGCAACCTATAAAAAATTGCCGGGTTGCTGCCAATATCGCGATAACAAATGCGACGATAAAAAATAATTGATTCAAGATTTATGAAAAAAATATTTTTATCCCTTTTTGGGCTTGCTTTTACTATTACCCTAAATGCTCAAGTTAAGGGTAGGGTAGTTGAGCTCGATGCAAATAAAAAACCAATCGGATTGCCCAATGCCATTATTCAGGTAAAGCGTGGAGAAATTACTATGACAGACACTGCCGGTAATTTTTCATTAATTCATGCAACAAAAGGAGATACAGTAATGTTCTCGTTAACCGGTTATAAAACAGAAGGTGTCTTAATTAAAAGTACCGATAAACCACTTTTAGTTGCCTTAATCAGTGGTATTAATCTAAGTGAGGTGGAAATTGAATACCGAAGCAGCGGTATCGATATATCATACCTTAATGCGATTAAAACTGAAGTGTTAACTGAACGCTCTTTGATGAAAGCAGCCTGTTGTAATTTGTCTGAAAGCTTTGAAACCAATCCGAGTATTGATGTGAATTTTGCCGATGCCGTTAGCGGTGCTAAACAAATTCAAATGCTGGGTTTGAGTGGACAATATGCTCAAATTACGAAAGAAAACATGCCTTATATGCGCGGTTTGGCAAATAGTTATGGGTTAACATTTATTCCCGGAACCTGGATTCAATCCATACAGTTAAGTAAAGGCGCCGGATCTGTAATAAATGGATACGAAAGTTTTACGGGACAAATTAATACCGAATTACAAAATCCGGAAACGTCAGACCGCTTTCATTTCAACGCTTACGGTAATCAGAATGGAAGAAACGAGTATAACTTAAATTTAAAACAACGGTTTAATGAATCGTTTTCTGCAGGATTGCTGTCGCACGTTAGCTTTAATCCTTTGGTGGAAGATCATAATCACGATCATTTTGCAGATATACCAACAGGACGTCAATATAATTTCCTGAACAAATATTCAGTAAATACCAAAAAAGGATTTGAAGCGCAATTTGGCGGAGGATATATGAAAGATGAGCGATTAGGCGGGCAGTTTAAGCAATTGATACATCCTGAAGCGGATACTTTGCCTCATTACAAGATTGGCATCGATAATGAAAAATGGGAGCTTTATAGCAAAACAGGTTTTGTGTTTAAAAAACCGGGTACCAGTATGGGCTTACAAATGTCTTTTTTGAATCACACTCAAAACAGTTATTATGGAAGCTCGAACTATAAAGGTTTGCAAAAAACTTTTTACGCTAATTATATCTATCAAAGTTTTTTAGGTAATTCTAACAATACCTACAAACTGGGGGCCAGTTTTATGAATGATGATGTAAAAGAAAATTTTTGTTTGTTTAAATTTCAACGATTGGAACAAACTGGTGGTGCTTTTATGGAGTTTGCGCATAATACCAAAGATCGTTTTAATGTTGTTGCAGGTCTTCGCGCCGATTATCATAATTATTATGGCTTGTTTTTCACACCACGTTTGCATGTTCGCTATGCCCTCAATGAAAGTAAAACGGTGTTTCGCATTAGCGGAGGTCGTGCTTTACGCACTGCTAACGTGTTTGCCGATAATTCGTATTTAATGGCCTCATCACGCACTTGGGTTATTGAGCCATCTGATTTTTCGAAGCCTTACGGATTAAATCCTGAAACCGGCTGGAATTATGGATTTAATTTCACTCAAAAATTTAAAATTAATTATCGTGAAGCTTATATTACACTTGACGTATACAGAACGGATTTTACAGATCAGATTGTTGTTGATGTGGATATAAGCGCACAAGAGGTTAATATCTATAATTTAAACGGACAATCGTATTCAAATACCGCCCAGTTCGAATTTAACATGGAACCCCGCAAAAGATTATTTGTAAAAACAGCGTATCGATATGTGGATACCAAAGTTCAATATAAACAAGGATTGATGCAAAAACCCATGGTTTCTGAACACCGTGCTTTTATTAATTTAAGTTATGAAACGAAGGATAATCACTGGCAATTTGATTTTACTACCCAATATAATGGGGCTAAACGTTTGCCAAATACAAATGGAAATCCGCAGCAATACCAACGTTCAAGCTATTCGCCGGACTATTTTAATTTGTTAGGCCAAATTACATTTCTGACCAAAATAAATAAAGCCGATTTTCATATTTACCTGGGGGTTGAAAATTTAACGGATTATAAACAGGCAAATCCTATAGTTGAGAATCATAATCCTTACAGTCCTTATTTTGACGCTAGTATGGTATGGGGACCTATTTACGGAAGGATGATCTATGGCGGGTTAAGATTTAAGATTAAATAAAGGCTTTACATGTCCATTACTTGTTAATTTAATACATTATACATTTATAATTATTCATTGATAAAAAGTATCTTTGCACTATGTTAATAACAGCCGAAACACCTATAAAATACGATCGTAAAAAATTAAAAGACGATACGCTTTTAACGCTTTACAAGAACATATTAAAACCCCGCATGATTGAAGAAAAAATGTTACTTCTTCTTCGTCAGGGTAAAATTGCTAAATGGTTTAGCGGAATCGGTCAGGAAGCGATTTCTGTAGGAGTAGCCAGCGCTTTAAACAGTGATGAGTACATTCTTCCAATGCACCGTAATTTAGGTGTGTTTACAACGCGTCAGATTCCCTTAAACCGTCTGTTTTCCCAATTTCAGGGTAAACCAGGTGGATTTACGCAAGGTCGCGACCGTTCATTTCACTTCGGTACACAGGAATATAAGATTGTAGGGATGATTTCGCATTTAGGCCCTCAGTTAGGTGTAGCGGATGGAATAGCCCTTGCAAATAAATTAAAAAAGGATAAAAAAGTAACGGTAGTTTTCAGTGGTGATGGCGGGGCAAGTGAAGGTGATTTTCATGAAAGTCTAAATACGGCAGCGGTTTGGGATTTGCCGGTTATTTTTGTTATAGAAAACAACGGGTATGGTTTAAGCACCCCAAGTAACGAACAATTTCGTTGCAAATCATTTGCGGATAAAGCAATTGGTTACGGCATTGAAGGAGTAACGGTTGATGGAAATAATGTGGTGAAAGTGTATGAAACTGTAAAACAATTGGCAGAATCCATTCGCGAGAATCCTCGTCCGGTTTTATTGGAATGTATCACTTTCCGCATGCGTGGTCACGAAGAGGCCAGCGGAACTAAATATGTGCCTAAAGAGTTGTTTGAAGTGTGGGGTAAAAAAGATCCTGTAAATAATTTCGAGCGCTTTTTAATTAATGAAGGTGTATTGAGCGAAGAAAATATAGAAACGATTCGCGCTGAAATAAAACAGGAAATAGACAATGGTTTGGAAATTGCATTCGCTGAAAGTAATCCTGCTCCAGATACACAAAAAGAATTAAGCGAATTATTCAAGCCTTATTCGGTAAATGATACTTCGGATATTAACGGACCTAAAACCAATAAACGTTTAATCGATGCTGTGTCCGACGGAATGCGATTAGCCATGCGTAAACATCCTAATCTGGTACTAATGGGACAGGATATAGCTGAATATGGCGGTGTATTTAAAATTACAGAAGGATTTGTTGATGAATTTGGAAAAGGAAGAGTAAGGAACACACCGCTATGCGAAAGCGCGATTTTAGGAACCGGTTTTGGATTATCCATAAATGGCCATAAAGCCATGGTTGAAATGCAGTTCGCTGATTTCGTAAGTGAGGGCATAACTCAAATTGTAAATAATTTAGCGAAGAGTCATTACCGTTGGGGACAAAACGCCGATGTGGTGGTGCGTATGCCAACAGGTGCTGCAGTAGCAGCCGGTCCGTTTCACAGTCAGAGTAATGAAGCCTGGTTTTTTAAAACACCGGGATTAAAAATAGCTTATCCTGCCTTTCCGGTTGATGCGAAGGGTTTATTATTAACCGCTTTTGAAGACCCAAATCCGGTGATGTTCTTTGAACACAAAGCACTTTACAGAAGTATTACAGAAGACGTTCCGGATGATTATTATACCATTCCATTTGGACAGGCTAAAGTATTGCGTGAAGGAAAAGATATTACCATCGTTACTTATGGTTTAGGTGTACATTGGGCATTGGAAGCGTTAGATGAATTTAGTGATATCAGTGCCGATTTGATTGACCTAAGAACATTGGCTCCATTAGATACAGCAACGATTTATAAATCGGTTAGAAAAACAGGTAAGGTTTTGGTATTACACGAAGATACTTTAACTGGTGGAATAGGAGGAGAAATTGCTGCTTTAATAACCGAAAACTGTTTCGAATTTTTAGACGCACCCGTAATGCGCGAAGGCAGCTTAGACACGCCGGTTCCAATGAATGTAGATTTAGAATGGAACTTTTTACCGAAGGACCGCTTCAAGAAAAAATTACAAGATTTGTGGAATTATTAAATAAAAAAGCCCCGTATTTATGGGGCTTTTTTTATTTCAGAGATTATTAGTTGTCACACCAATTTTAAATCCATTTTATAGAGATCAAATCCCGGCGCCCAAAAATCTTTAATAGTTTCTGTTAATACAAATCCGTTTTTCTGATAAAATAAATACACATGTTGCGAAGTTCTGACTACCAATGAACTGACAGTTGGCAATGATTTCAGTTTATTTAAACGGAATTGTAGCAGTTTGCTTCCGAAACCGGCACCATGATAGTCGGGATGAATCATATCCCAACTTATATAAGCCTCATTCGGATGATTCTTGAAATTTATTCCACCACAACCAACAATAGTATTATTGTATTTGATTACGTAATAATCTTCTAATTCGTTAGATAAATAATTAATCAGGTAATTTTCCTCTTCTTCAGCGAAATAGGTTGGGGTATTTAATCGAAATAAATCTATTATACTTAAATAGTCATTATTAGAGTAGTTACGGATATAATAATCATTTTTCATTTATAGTAAAGATACACATAACAAAAAAGCCCCGCTATATAGCGAGGCTTTTTAATTGTAAAGGAAATATGATTTATTGTTTTATTACTTTAACGGTTTTATACTCGTTATTCATTTTGATAACTACATTGTAAATTCCGTTAGCAAACTCATTTAAGTTGATGATGTTTTCTCCTTTTAATTGAGTTTTGTTTAATACTAACTGACCAAGTTTGTTATAAATGTTTACATCAAATGCGTCTTCATTATTAGATTTGATTGTAAATACGCCGTTGTTAGGGTTAGGGTAAACTGCAATAATACCGTCTAATACGCTTGCCTCGCTTAAACCTGTACAAACATTTACAACAATACTGGTTATTGATGAATTTGAACAACCGGATGTTGTGTTCGTATAAGAATAAGTTGCAGTGTATACACCTGCTGTAGCCTGTGGTGTAAATGTAGCACCTGTTACGCCGGTTCCTGAGTAAACTCCACCGGAAGGTGATCCCGTTAAATTAACATTTACACCACCGGTTGATGCAGTACATGCTGTACTAGAAGAGGCAGCTAATGAAACAGAAGGTAAAGCATTTACATTAACAGTAGTGGTTTTAGAATCGATACAAGTACCGTTTGCTCCAGTTACTGTATATGAGGTAGTCAAAGTAGGAGTTACAGCAATCGAAGCGGTATTGGCTCCGGTATTCCAAGTGTAAGAAGAAGCACCGGTTGCATTTAAGTTTACAGAGCTACCTGCACAAATGGTTGCAGCATTAACCGCTACAGTTGGAGCAGGAGCAACAGTTACTGTTGTTGTTCTTACATTTGTACATCCTCCTGTGTTGGTTCCGGTTACAGTATATACTGTAGTTGAAGCAGGTGTTACAACAATATTTGAAGTAGTGGCTCCTGTATTCCAGCTATAGCTGATGGCGCCACTGGCTGTTAATGTTGTGGTGTTTCCGGTACAAATGGTAGAACTATTAACTGCTACAGTTGGGGTAACGTTAACAACAACAGTGGTTGTTCTTGTATTTACACAAGTGCCATTAGCACCTGTTACTGTATAGTTGGTCGTTGTGCCTGGAGTAACTGCGATGGAAGAAGTTGTTGCACCTGTATTCCATGAATAAGTAGATGCACCGGATGCAATTAAGTTAACAGAGTTACCTGAGCAAATTGTTGCAGAGTTAACTGCAACTGTTGGAGCAGGAGCAACAGTTACTGTCGCAGTTCTGATACTTGAACATCCGTTTGATGTGCCTGTTACCGTGTAAACAGTTGTAGAAGTAGGTGTAATCACAATGTTGGATGTAGTAGCGCCTGTATTCCAGCTATAAGTCGTAGCACCGCTTGCAGTTAATGTAGTCGAATTACCGGTACAGATAGTAGTGCTGTTAGCAGTTACATTCGGAGTTGGATTTACCGTTACAGTTTTGTTGGTGTTTCCTGCACAAGATGATGTTACTCCGGTAACGGTGTAAATAGTGGTACTTGCCGGAGTTACTACTATTGCAGAACCTGTTATTCCACCAGGATTCCAAGTATAAGAGGTTGCACCGCTAGCTGTTAATGTTGCTGAATTTCCGGAACAAATTGCGGATGGTCCTGTTGTTACAACTGTAGGAGTGCCGGTTACTGTAAATGTTTTAACAACAGAGTTACTTCCGCTAGCGTTAGTAGCGGTTAGTGTGGCTGAATAAACACCACTAACGCTATATGTTACAGTTGGGTTTTGTAAAGTTGATGTCGGAACGGAAGATCCGGGCATATTCCATGACCAAGATGTAGGTGACGGAGTAGATGAGTCAGTAAATGTAATGGAAGCACCACTACAGATTGCAGTAGGATAATTGAAGTTAGCATTAGGTGCTGCTGCTACCGTGTAAGCAAGGTTTACGTTGTCAAGGTAAATACCTTGTCCGTAATGACCATGATTAACAAAGTTGATCAACACATTGCCTTGTCCGGCTGCAACAGCAGAAATATCAACTGAATCTCTTCTCCACTGTGTTGAAGTTGGAACCCATAAGTCAACGGTGTAATCAGGTGCAGTTGATAAGGCAGTTCCACCTTTCATATAAACACTAGTCCAAGTTTGACCACAGTTTGTTGATACCTTTACTTCCAAAGTATCAGTGTAAGTTGCATCATAACGAGAATAAGCAACGTCAAAGCGTAAACGAGCATTTAATACACTTGTCATGTTTAATTTAGGAGCTTGTAAGCCATCGCGAATTCCGCTGGCATCATGATAATAATTGTCAAATAAAGCAGAAGCAGAGCTGGTTCCAAAACCACCTGCGTTAGTTGCGCGTTCCCATTTAATGGAATCCTGAAATTTATTTTCATTAACCCAGTTAGCAGGAGGCCATGATGCACCCTGGAATCCTTCAACTAATGGAAGTGAACCTGGATTTGTAATGGTGATATACGCAATTTTAGTTACCGAACCGGAACCGTTGATGTTTGTAGCAGTTAGAGCTACAGAATAAGTACCGGCTGCAGACCAGGTAACAGTTGGGTTTTTTACAGATGATGTGGCTGGTGTACCTCCTTGAAAAGTCCAGCTCCATGAAGTTGGATATAATGTTGAGGCATCAAAAAATTTGATAGGGTTGCCTGGACAAGTACTTTGAATGTCAGAATAAAAATCTACAGAAGGCGCACTACCTGGAGTTACTGTTACGCACTGCATCGCTTTATACGCGTCAATTCGACCTGCCCCTAACAGATTAGGTGAGTAAGTTGAATTTGCGGCGATGGTGTAAATGTTGGCGGCCGAAGTTGATATACAATTCAACACCTGAGTTGGTGTTAAGTATGCGTTTTTAGATAACATTAAACCGGCTAAACCAGCAACCAGCGGACATGCCATCGAAGTTCCGGTTAAGTTTCCGTAACCGGTGTTTGGAATAGTACTATAGATATTTGTACCAGGAGCTGCAATATCTACCCATGTTCCATAACATGAAGACGTGTTCTTTGTATCAGTAGTTGTTGTGTTAGCTACAGAATATACATTCGTATATGCAGCCGGATAGTGAGGAATATTATTACCATCATTTGCAGCCGCAGCAACAACAATACAACCTTTTTGCCATGCATAATTAATTACAGCCTGATCTGAAATTGACGAAACTGTTCCACCCCAAGAGCAAGAGATAACTTTAGCATTACAACGAGCCGCATAAACAATGCCACCATAACCGTTAGTTACAGCATTAGAGCCGGCAGAGTTAGCGGTTGCTTTTACAGGTATTATTTTTACGTTAAATCCAATCGCGGAGATACCTACACTGTTATCAGTGCGCGCTCCTACAATTCCGGCACAATGGGTACCATGACTCCAGGTAGTGTTAACCGGTAATACGCTATTATCATTATCACCAACATCATAACCATTTACGTCATCTACATAACCGTTTCCGTCATCGTCAATGCTGTTACCTGCAATTTCTCCCGGATTAGTCCAAATATTGGCAGTTAAATCCGGATGAGTACGCATAACAGCATTGTCAACAACCGCTACAGTTATAGTAGAGTTACCGCTTGCAGTACTGTTAAAAATGTTCCATGCATTTTGCGCATCAATTTTGGTTAAGTGCCATTGGGTACCTAAACTTGGATCATTAGGAGTATAAGAAGTTGACATTTCAGGAACTTTTTCTGCATACTCCACTAATGGGTGTGCATTTAAATCACTGATTAAATTTTCAACATCATTGATATTTGTAAAACCAAGTTTATAGATTAACTGAAGTTCCTTTGAGTCGATTGCTTGGTAATACGGTTTTTCAGCAAAGTTGATTCCGTATTTCATAACTAATTCCCGAACACCTGGCATAGAGCCCGGATTGATATCGGATGGATTGCGGTACTTGATTACTGCGTTAGGTTTGTACTTCAGGTAAATTTTACCGTCAACACATCCCGGAACAGCAGTTTGCGAAAAGCCATTGATTAGTATTAAACTAAAAATAGCTATCCAGAGGAATAGATTTTTTTTCATTTTGTGTTTTTCTTGTGTGTTTGTGTTTAATTATAACTATTAAAAATACAAATTCGATTAGTTAAAATCAACTACTAAACAAAAAATGTTTTAATATTGTTAAAAACTAACAGGAAAGCTAACTTTAAGGAAAAATAAGCCATTATGAGGATCGCGGTCATAGACTTAGGTACCAATACTTTTAATCTGCTTATTGCAGACCGTCATCCAAATGGTACTTGTTCGAAATTATATTCGTGTCGTATACCAGTAAAACTTGGTGAGGGTAGTATTAATAAAGGTTATATTTCTGAAATACCTTTTGAAAGAGGGATTAAGGCACTACAGGAGTATCGTCAGTTAATTAATGACTACAAGGCAGAACATGTAAAAGCGATGGCTACTTCTGCTATAAGAAGTGCAAAAAACGGACAGGAATTTGTAAATGAAGCTCGTTTGAGAGCTAATATTGATGTAGAGGTAATAGACGGCTTAAGAGAAGCAGAGTTGATTTATTACGGTAACCGTGCTGCGGTAAAAATGAGCGATTCTAATTCTTTAATCATGGATATTGGCGGCGGTAGTACGGAGTTTGTTATTGGTAATAAAGTTCGGATTATTTGGAAGGAGAGTTATTTGTTGGGTGCCGCACGATTAATGCAGTTAATTCAGCCATCTGATCCAATTCGGCAAAACGAAATAGAAGCTTTGTATGAACATTTTAACAAGGAACTTCTGTCGTTGAGAAATGCTATTGAAAAATATGGGGTAAACGAATTGATTGGTTCCTCAGGCGCATTTGATAGCATTGTAGACATCATGGCCGGAGAATATGGTTCTTCCAAAGTAAGCGATAATCAGACAGAATATCCGATTGATCTGCCTAATTATTTTAAGATTTCTGATAAAATAATTGGAATGACCTACGATCAACGGCTTAAAGTAAAAGGTCTGATTGAAATGCGGGTGGATATGATAACGATTTCCTGCCTGTTTGTAAATTATATACTAAACGAATTTAAATTAAAACAATTGCGCGCTTCCACCTATTCTTTAAAGGAAGGCGTAATATTCAGCGCATAAAGTTATGACAAAAGTATTGGTAATCGATGATGAGAAAGCTATCCGCAGAAGTATAAAGGAAATTCTTGAGTTTGAAAAATACACAGTTGATGAAGCTGAAGATGGAATGCAAGGGTTGACAATGGCACAAAAGAACAACTACGATGTGATTTTGAGTGATATTAAGATGCCTAAGTTAGATGGATTAGAACTACAAAATAAGTTAATCGAAAATAATATTGCTTCAGCACTCATTATGATGAGCGGACACGGTACAATTGATACGGCTGTTGATGCCGTTAAAAAAGGTGCCTATGATTTTTTAGCCAAACCTATCGACCTAAACCGTTTGTTGGTTACCGTTAGAAACGCAGTTGATAAATCAAGTCTTGTCACAGAAACAAAACAATTAAAAAAGAAGATCAGTAAAACCTATGATATTGTAGGTGAATCAAAGGTCATTCAAGAAATAAAAGATATTATTGAAAAAGTGGCTCCAACCGAAGCACGCGTGTTAATTACGGGCAGTAATGGAAGCGGGAAGGAATTAGTGGCACGTTGGCTCCATGAAAAAAGCAATCGCTCATTCGGACCATTGGTGGAAGTAAATTGCGCAGCTATACCCTCCGAATTGATAGAGAGCGAATTGTTTGGTCATGAAAAAGGCTCCTTCACAAGTGCAGTTGCTCAACGAAAAGGCAAGTTCGAATTAGCGGAAGGCGGTACATTGTTTCTTGATGAAATTGGTGATATGAGTTTGTCTGCACAGGCAAAAGTTCTACGTGCTTTACAAGAAAGTAAAATAGCCAGAGTAGGGGGCGATAAAGAAATTAAGGTGAATGTGCGCGTAGTGGCTGCCACTAATAAAGACTTAAAAAAGGAAATTGAGAAAGGAAATTTCCGTGAGGATTTGTTTCATCGATTAAATGTTATTCCTATTCATGTTCCATCTTTGAACGATAGACTGGATGATATTCCGTTATTAGCAAAGCATTTTATCAATCAAATCTGTAATGAAGGAAATATGCCTGTTAAGTCTATATCTTCCGAGGCGATTAAAGAATTACAGAAAAAAAACTGGACCGGAAATATCCGTGAGTTCAGAAATGTAATTGAACGCTTAATTATTTTGGGTGGCAAAGAAATTTCTGACAAGGATGTTAAGCAATTCTGTTAATCGAATCCTATATATTTCATCAGCCATTCGTAATAAGATTGCTTTTTATAATTTGGGTCGTAAACCGGTTTAACCCGTGGTTTATTTATTTGTTTTAAATCGGTAACAAACATTTCGGGATAACTGATGGTAGAATTCATTAACCATTTTAAATGCCGTTTAAAAAACGGTAAGCCGGCCCCGGGAAATTTACTAATATCCATATGAGGCAATAAGGCCTTTGTTGTTTTTCTGAATTCCCGGTAATTATGTTTTTGTAATTTGGAGTTTCCCCAATCTTTTACCAATTCCAGTCCAATATGAAAAGTTAGATGCTTATCACCAAGTAATACAGGTTTCTGAGCAAAACAAAATAAGTTATAAAAAAGATCATTTCCGGCAAACGGTATACCGGTACATATATTGTTAAGAATGAATTTCGGGAATAAATCACGTTTAAACACAAACATGTCGTAACCTGGATGTGGTAATCCAATCTCACTGTAAATAGCATTCAGTTGTTCTGTTGTATTTAGAGTGCTTTTAACGCGACGACGGTTTATTACTATGGCATCATGGCCATTGGCAATGTGTTCAGATATCACTTTATAAAATTGCGGCATTAAACCGATATCGGAATTAGAATAAATAAGATATTCTGCCTGAGATGAATGATATCCCTTTTCTAAAATGTCTTTGAGTAATGGCAATTCTTTTGAGCTGTTAAAATCGCCGAATGATAAAACGTTTCTGTCTAGGGCAACAACTTTTCCTAATTGGTTTAGTTCAATTGGAAAGTTTCTGTTGTGTGTTATAATTAATTCAACATTTAATTCGCCTTTTACTTTTTCTATGGCATTTTGAATGGAGGCCAATGGCACTTGCTGACTTTCGTATAAAGTCTTGTTTTCTTTTTCTGAAACTAAATTTAAAATATGTGAAATCCGAAGCATTCTTAGCTCAATCTTCTTTTTAATAATGAATAATAGCGGCCAAGTTTATTCCGTAAAGTTAATATACCTCTTCGTTTTTCGCTCCCTTTTTTTAATTCAATCAGTCCCTGGTTAATTACTTCTCGTTTTGCTTCAAGCATTTTTAAGAATCGTTCTTTCGCATATCGATAAAGTAATTCGTCGTACTTGTTGCAGGCAGTAATTAATGTTTCGGTTTCTTCGTCCAATTCGGATGGATCGATTTTATAAGCCGATTTGTTTTCTTTGGCATAATACAAAGAAGACCAATTCATATAATCGGCTAATAACACCAAGCTCTCATCAAAATATTCTGTTAGTCCGTATACCGGAAAATAAGTATCAAGATTTTTAATTGCTAGTTCCAGGTCTTGTTCGTTTACCGACATGAAGGGTTTATATAGATTACCGGAAATGTACCTGACCATCAGGTTGTCAAAATAGGGCGTAATACCTTTTTTAAGGAATTCCTTTAAAGTAGTAGCATCTATGTCAATTTTTTTTCTAAGTCCGTGATTGGTATCACTTTTAATATGACGGTAGCCTGATAATAACCGTGCTCTGGGTTCTCTTAAAAAAGTATAATAAAACGTACCGCGCTTTATTTCGTGGTTAATAAAAGCCACATGCCCGTATACCAAATCGTACTTGTTTTTAAAGTCTAGACTTTCTTCTGCGTGTTGTTTTCTTCCGTTTTTGGTATAATATGATAAGCGTTTTTCCCAAAGGAAATTCCGCGCTAAGGTTAAAATAAAAGTTGTACCCGCCGTTTTGGGAATATGCACAAAGAAAAACTGTTTTTGTTGAGTTACCATTAGGCAAGTGTAATAAAATCAAATATATTAATTAAATTAGCAACGAAGAAGTTTTGATGTAAAACCATGGAAAAGCAACAGTTAGCAAACGAAATAGCAATTTATATAAAAGATAAATTATTTGCTGGTAATGTGCCGGAAAGTTTTAATAATGACTCGATATTGATCAGTAGTCGTTTACTAAATTCTATTGTTGTACTAGGGATGGTAAATGACTTAGAGGAAAAGTACAAAGTAGATTTCGAAGCCCATGAAGTTAACGTTGATAATTTTGATTCTATCAACAAAACTGCCGATTTTATATTTCAAAAATTAAGCAAATAGTCAAACAAGCCCTTCAAGTGGGTAAGAAGAAGCCGTTTTTTATAAAAGAAGATGGCGGAAAGATTTCTTTTGAGTCAGTTTATTCTTACTCAGAAACTATTGAAAAAAACATTCAATTTCATTTTCCTGACTTAAATAATCAGCCTATTGGATTATTTGGCGATAAAAATGAAAATTTAATTGGCGCATTGTTTGGAATACTGATGTCCGGTAATGCTTATTTGCCAATAAACGCTCAGTGGCCTTCAGATCGAATTCAATTTATTATACGTAAATCAGGCTTACAGGCTTGTATTGTTTTGAATGAAAATCTAGCAAGCTTTAAAGAGATGTTACCGGATTTGAAATATACTGTACAATATTTGAATGAAAGAACTAGCATGGTATTGTTTGAACAGGATAAGATCAAATATCCGCCTTCTTCAGCTTATCTTTTATTCACGTCCGGCTCAACAGGATTTCCAAAAGGAATTGTACACTCATCCGATAGCATGATGGCTTTTTTAAATTGGGCCACTTCCACGTATAAAAAAATTAACGCCAAACGCTTTATTTCAATTGCTCCTTTAAATTTCGATTTGTCGGTATTTGATGTATTCTTTCCCCTTATTACCAACGCGCAAGTGTTGTTGCCTTCGGAATTTGCTTTATCAAATACACGAAGTTTAATTGAATTAATTGCGAAAAATAAGACGGAGGTAGTTTACACTACGCCTTCATTTCTTAATCTGTTGCTTAAAACAGGTAAGCCGGAAAAACATGATTTAAACCACGTAAAATTGATATTAATTGCCGGTGAGCAACTGGATTATCAACTCGTTCATCGTTTAAAAGAGCATTTTAAAAAGGCATGTTTTTTTAATTTATATGGTCCAACCGAAACCAATGTATGTACTTATTACGAAATTAAATTAAAAAAAGAAGCAGTAGGCAATGTTCCAATAGGTAAACCGTGTTATAGGAATAGTGTTTCCGTATTAAAAAGCGGGGAGTTGGTTTATAAAGGAAAATTATTGTTTACCGCAAGCATTACGGAAAAAGGTATAAGTAAAATAAAAAAAGGTTTTATGTACAAAACCGGTGATTTAGTGATTAAGCGTAAAGATGGATTGTTGGAGTTCTCAGGCAGAAAGGATTTTTTAATTAAACGCAATGGTTTTCGTATTGAATTAAATGAAATTAAGATGGCCTTACAGAGTTTGAATGAACTGACGGGTGTTGAAGTAGTGGCAATAAAAGATGAAGTGACAAAAATCATTTGTTTTGTTACAGTGAAAGGAAATTCAGATGAATGGCAATTAAAAACCTTGTGTTTGAAAAAGCTACCGGCTTATATGATTCCGGATCGCATTATCATCATTAATCGTTTTCCTTTGAATTCGAATCATAAAACAGATTTTAAAAAACTCGTTGCAAATTATTTGTAATTTTAAGGTTAATACTTCCGGATGGCCATTCACGAGATAACAGAAAAAAATCCTCAATTTTTTTATAACACGGATGATTTTCCGTTTTTAAAACCTTTGACAGATAATTTTGATGTTATTAAGAGTGAGTTGCTTCAATTAATTGAAACGAATAAGGATCAGCAATGGCTGGAAACATTTCCAAATTATGTTGCCTCCGAAAATAAAAAAGCATGGAAAGTGTTTTCGTTTATTTTCTTTTCCATGAAATTTCCCGAAAACGCAAAATTATGTCCGCAAACCGCGTCACTTATTTATTCTATTCCTGAAATTATTTCCTGTGATTACTCGTATTTAAAACCTCACACACACATTTTACCTCATAAAGGTTATACCCGAATGGTTTTGCGTTGCCATTTGCCTTTAATTGTTCCTGAGGGTGATTGCGCAATCCGTATAGGGGATGAAACACGTAAATGGGAAGAAGGAAAGTTAATGGTATTTGACGATTCGTTTGACCATGAGGCATGGAATAAAAGCGACGAAGACAGAGTAGTGCTGATGTTTGATATTCCAAATCCGCGTTGGGGCTATAGTGCCTATCAGATTTCAAAATATAAAATCGAAAACTTAGACGATCCGTTTTTGTTATCGATGGTGAATCAGGAAAAATGGCTGGAGGCCTTTAACAAAGGAGAGTTCCCCTTAATTATATTTAACCCTTAAGCAAAGCATTTATTTCACTAAGGTTTTTGTCGGAGATGCTTCCTGAAACAATTAATTCTCCGTCGCCACTATTAAGCATTTCCGCAGCTTTATTAAGTTTGCTGCCGTTTTTGATATAATCTTCTAAGGTTAATTCGTAAAGCTGATTATAATTGTTTTCTTCACCTTTGGCAAGCTTGTATCCGATTAATTGATTATAATGTATGGCCCTGTCGTTATCTTTTAAGATTCTTGCGTGTGAAAGTTCACACAATTTCACTCTGAAAAACACAAAATTAAGTAAACACAAGGTGCTAAAAACCGCGGCAAATGAATTTATATACTCTTTGTCCCATATAAAGATTCCTCCTTCGCCAAATCCGTTTTCATAGCTGAAATTTTTCGCGTTAATTAAACCTACTTCTTTATTTTCGAATTTTATAATGAAATAATAATTGAATTTGTTATTGACTGATTCAAACCATTTTGTCTGCATGGATGGAGTGATGTATTCACGGTAATCCATATACATCCGGATGGATTGTTGGTTTCTCCAATAGCGTAATAACTCCAGATCATCTGCAGTAACTCGCCGTAATGTAACGCCGTATTGTTTAATCGTCAGCAAGACTCTCTGAAATATAATAAGAAGGTTTGTTGTTAACGTCTTTCAGTATTTTACTGATGTACTGAGCTACTACGCCAATACTTAAAACAATTAATCCGGTTGAAAATAACACACTCACAATAATGGAAGTAAATCCAGGAGCAGGTGTTTTAAACAGAAGCTTTTTAAGAAGATAAAATAAACCAATTAAGAAGTTAACAATCGCAAGAGTAGATCCAATTCTAGTTACAAATCTTAACGGTACAGTTGAGGAGAACATTACAAC
>JBBAKL010000060.1:0-18209 GCA_040403535.1 Bacteroidia bacterium | reverse complement strand
TATATATTTGGTTAAGGAATGAAAAAATTTACATACATATCTTTATTTATCACCTCTTTAGGTTGGGCTCAAGCTCAATCCTTTGAGATGTTAGGAAAGGATACCATCAATGTAATTGATGTGATGGGGAAGAAGCAAGGTAAATGGATTACCTGGGGTAAAAGTAAACCCGGCTCTTGTTATACTCCTGACGCTAAAGTTGAAGAGGGTAAATACCAGGAAAACCGTAAAACCGGTTTATGGACAGAATATTACTGTAATGGTAATTTGAAAAACAAATTAACCTTTGTGAATGGACGCCCCGACGGATACGCTATTATGTATCATGAAAATGGCAAAATTTCGGAAGAAGGTACCTGGAAAGCAAATCGTTGGGTAGGTAATTATAAATTATACTATGAAAACGGAACTGTTCAGCACGAATTTAAATTTAACCAAAGCGGTAAACGCGAAGGTGCTCAAAAATATTTCTTTGAAAACGGACAAGTTGCTATTGAGGGTGAATTTGTTAACGGCAAAGAAAGTGGTATAATTAAAGAATACTACGAAAACGGTGATATTAAAGCGGAAAAAAATTACGCAGATGGTCAGGTTGACTTAGCATCTATCAAAGAATTCCAGCCTAAAAAACCACTTGTTAAAGCCTCAACTGATCCTGCTGAAAATGCACCAAAAGTTGTAATAACGAAAGATGAAAAACCAAACGAAGCAGTGGCTTCCAAAGCTGGACCATTACTTTTAAATGGTCAGCATACACTTTACAATAAGAACAAACAAATCACCAAAGACGGTATTTTTAAAGACAACCGTTTAATGGATGGTAAGGCCTACATTTATGATGAAAACGGAATTTTAAGTCGTATTGCGGTTTATAAGAACGGGATATATGTTGGTGATACTCAGGTAGAAAACTAATATTGTTCGATATTATTGTCATTAAAATAGGCGGTATTTTAACCGCCTTTTTTGTTTTTATTTTGTGGTTAAGAATTCCATTTATTGTTAATTATCGGTTTATTTCTTTTTCGATTTAGGTCATTTTTCACTTTACTTTGAATGATTATAGGTCTACATTTAATACATGAAGAAATTAAGTTTATTTCTAGCCATCTTTTATTTCGGCGTAACTTTTTCTCAGAAACAACAATTTAAATTAGTAGGAAAAGATACTATCAATTACGTTGATGTTGCCGGAAAAAAACAAGGAACGTGGATTGTTTTTGGAAAGGATAAAGACGAACCGTGTTATCAGCCGGAACAAAAAGTGGAAGAAGGAAAATATAAAGAAAACCGTAAAACCGGTCAATGGACCGAATATTACTGTAACGGAATTCCAAAAAGCAAAGTAACATTTGTGAATGGTCGTCCTGACGGTTACGCTATCACTTATCACGAAAACGGTAAAGTTTACGAAGAAGGATTATGGAAAAACAACCGCTGGGTTGGTAATTATAAAATGTATTACGAAAACGGAAATGTACAACATGATTTCACTTTTAACGAAGGCGGAAAAAGAGAAGGAAATCAAAAGTACTTCCACGAAAATAGCGAACTAGCAATCGAAGGAAATTTCAAAAACGGAAAAGAAGCCGGCGTGGTAAAAGAATACAATGAAAACGGCGATTTGAAAGCAACGAAAAATTTTAACGAAGGATCCGTTGATGTTGCTTCCATAAAAGTGTATGAAACTAAACCTGTTGCCAAAGCTCCTGAAAAAATATCTACCGAAATGCCAAAAGCAATTGTATCCAAGGAAGAAAAAGCCATTAATGCTAACACACCAATGGTGTTAAACGGTAAGCATACCTTGTTCAATAAAAACAAACAAGTATCAAAAGATGGTATTTTTAAGGATAACCGCTTAATTGATGGTAAAGCTTATCAATACAATGAAAACGGAATACTTGAAAGAGTTTCAGTATATAAGAACGGTGTTTACGTAGGCGACACGCAAGTAGAAAACTAGTTCGTTTAATTATAATAAATATTAAAAGACGGTTATGCCGTCTTTTTTTATTCTCATTAAATTCTTTTCTTTGATATCCCTTATGACAAACAATTTACATATCTACAACACACTTTCCCGTAAAAAGGAAAAGTTTATTCCACTTAATTCCCCTTTTGTGGGAATGTATGTTTGCGGACCAACTGTTTACAGCGATGTACACTTAGGAAATTGCCGCACGTTTATGTCGTTTGATGTTATTTACCGCTATTTAACCCATCTGGGTTATAAAGTCCGTTATGTGCGCAATATTACCGATGCAGGTCACCTCGAAAGTGACGGAGATACAGGTGAAGATAAAGTATCTAAAAAAGCAAAGCTATCGAAATTGGAACCCATGGAAATTGTACAAAAATACACCGTTGGCTTTCGCGATATCATGAATCTTTTTAATACACTTCCGCCAAGTATCGAACCTACAGCTACCGGTCACATACTCGAACAACAACAAATTGCAAAAAAAATTATTCAAAACGGTTTGGCCTACGAAATAAACGGAACTGTTTACTTTGACGTTGAAAAATTTGCTAAATCCAACAACTATACTGCTCTTACCGGAAGAAAACTAGAAGAATTATTAGAGAACACAAGAGACCTTGACGGGCAAGATGAAAAGAAAGGTCGTCTTGATTTTGCTCTTTGGATAAAAGCAAAGCCTGAACATTTAATGCAATGGCAAAGTCCGTGGGGACAAGGTTTCCCGGGATGGCACATTGAGTGTTCGGCAATGAGCACAAAATATTTAGGCGAGCAATTTGATATTCACGGCGGAGGAATGGACCTTGCCCCTACTCATCATACCAATGAAATTGCGCAAAACATTGCTTATTGCGGAAAATCACCCGCTACCTATTGGATGCATACCAACATGCTAACGGTAAACGGACAAAAAATGAGTAAATCACTTGGTAATAGTTTTTTACCACTTGAGTTAATTTCTGGTAATCATCCTTTATTAAGCAAAGGGTACAGTCCGATGGCCGTTAGATTCTTCATGATGCAAACGCATTACAGAAGCACTTTAGATTTCAGTGATGAAGCCTTAAACGGATCAGAAAAAGCGTTTAACAGATTAATGGAGAGTTACAAAACATTAAATAAACTTACCCCTTCTTCTGCTTCATCTGAAAACATAAAAGAACTGAAAGCTAAGTGTTATGAGGCAATGGATGATGACTTTAACACACCTGTTTTATTAGCCAATTTGTTTGAAGCGGTGCGCATCATTAATTCAGCGAATGATAACAAATCACAATTAACCGCTGCAGATATAGAACTTCTAAAATCCATTTACAAAAACTTTATTGTGGATGTAATGGGACTTAAAACAGAAGAAGAAAACAGCAAAGCAAACGAAGCTCTTGAAAAAGTTATGAAGTTGGTTTTAGATATGAGGGCAAAAGCGAAAGCAAATAAAGACTTTGCAACTTCCGACGAAATAAGAAATAAATTAACGGACGCCGGCATTCAGGTGAAAGACGGAAAAGATGGCGCAACCTGGACCTTATAACAATATGATTAAGCAATTATACAAATACATTTGTGTTGGCTCTTTAATAAGTCTGGTTGCCTGTCAAACAGAAACAACTACATCCAACCAAACTACCACTACTACCAATGAAGTTAAAACCGTTCCGGAAAAACCTCGTGTTATTCCGCCTGATTTTAATGCCGACAGCGCCTTTGCTTACATAAACAAGCAAAGCGAAATAGGACCACGTGTACCGGGAACAACAGCACACAAAAAAGCTGTTGCGTATTATGAAAGCTTTTTTAAGAATCACGGTGCTGAAGTAAAAATAATGGGCGGGAACGCTACAACCTACGATGGAAAACAATGGAGAATTGATAACGTCATTGCAGCATTTAATCCTGCAGCAAAAACACGAATATTACTTACGTCACACTACGACAGCAGGCACATTTCGGATAAAGATCCAAAACCTGAAAACCGTAATAAACCTTGTCCGGGTATTAACGACGGCGCCAGCGGTGTTGGTGTGTTGATGGAAGTAGCACGTATCATTAGTCAAAAACAACCTTCCGTTGGAATTGACATAGTACTTTTTGACCTGGAAGATTACGGTGATAATGGTGATCCTGATTCCTGGGCATTAGGCTCATTGGATTGGTCGAGAAACCCACACAAAGCCGGATACAAAGCGAAATACGGTATACTACTTGACATGGTAGGAGCAAAAAACGCGGTTTTTCCTAAAGAAGGTATTTCCGTTTTTCATGCAAATGATGTGGTAAATAAAATTTGGAACTCTGCCGACAAATTAGGTTATGGTAATTATTTTATTCAGGAAGAATCAGCAGAAATGACCGATGATCACGTTGCTATAAATAAAATCGCCAATATACCATGTGTGGATATTTTGCATTACAACTATGTTACCAATCAGTTTTTCGAACACCATCACACCACTACCGACGACATTAACACCATTGATAAAAACACATTAAAGGCTGTAGGACAAACTTTACTGGAAGTTATTTATAACGAGGAGTAATTTCAACAATTTTAGAGAATTACTAACACTGTTTTAAGAGGAGAAATTTTTTCTGTTTCTTTATGTAAACGTATGAAAGCATCTAAACTATTATTAATTATACTTATAACTATTGGCGGTTTTTTATTTTCTCACGCACAAATAACTTTTGTAAAAGGTTATGTGATTAACGAAAAAGGCGACACGCTTAAAGGTGAGATTAAAATGAATCCTAAAAAAGACTTTGATCTTTACGCGAAAGTGTTTTTAAAAGATGAAAGCGGTGTTCAAAAAAACTATAAACCCGAAAAAGTAAAAGGTTATGGTTTCGAGAATAAAAATTTTATCTCGGCCAAGTACGAAGGCGAAATGATGTTTTATAAAGTACTGTGCAATGGAAAAATTATGCTATATGAAATGATGTATGAAATGCAGCAAATGAATGATATTGTTCATAAAAGCGAATATTACATTGCAAATAACGGCGATTCAGAATTCGCAAAACTAAAACAGAATAAATTCAAAAAGCAACTTGGCGAATACATAAAGGATAACGCCGAAATTATTGAGAACGTCGAGGAAGACAAAAAATTTGAGATTGAAAAAGTAATAGAACTGATTAATCAGTATAACGACTGGGCAAAAAACAAATAAAATAAATGACAATTACAAGAAAGCAAAGCACATTTGTTGCTTTGCTTTTTTGTTTAATACTTACACAACCCATGCTTACAAAAAATACCGACAAAAAATTATTTCTTCTGGACGCATTCGCGCTTATTTACCGTGCCTATTTTGCTTTTAGTAATAGTCCGCGCATTAACTCCAAGGGCTTTAATACCTCAGCAGTTTTTGGTTTCACCAACACATTGCTCGACATATTAAACAAAGAGAAGCCAAGCCATATAGCTGTTGTATTTGATACAGATGCCCCTACCCAACGGCATGAAGAGTTTGAAGCTTACAAGGCTAATCGCGAAGAAATGCCGGAAGACTTAAGAGCAAGTATTCCTCTAATCATCGATTTAATAAAAGGCTTTAACATTGAAGTGATAGGTATGCCGGGCTACGAAGCGGATGATTTAATTGGCACACTGGCGCGCAAAGCTGAAGGATTAGGGTATACTACCTACATGATGACACCGGATAAAGACTATGGTCAGTTAGTAGACGCAAACACTTACATCTACAAACCTGCCCGTTTAGGTAATGGTGCAGAAGTAATGGGTGTTGATGAGGTTTGTAAAAAATGGGATATTAGAAATGTTGCCGAATTAATTGATGTACTTGGCTTAATGGGTGACAAAGTAGATAATATTCCTGGTATACCGGGTGTTGGTGAGAAAACCGCCGTGCAATTAATCAAAGACTTTGGTAGTATAGAGAATATTTTAGAGAACACCGATAAACTAAAAGGAAAATTAAAAGAGAAAGTTGAAAACAATAAGGAAATGGCCATTCAATCCAAACGATTGGCCACCATCATAATTGATTGCCCGATTGAATTTGACGAACAAAAACTAGCACGCAAAGAATTAAACAAAGAAGCGCTTCGCGAGCTATTTAAAGAATTAGAGTTTAGACGTATTGCTCAGAACATTTTAGGAGAGGATATTGGTGGCTCTGAAAGTTTGCCGGCCGAAAAAACAGAATACAAAGCGAAATCTTCAAACGGACAAACCGATTTGTTTTCGACTGCAGCATTTTTTAATGAACAGAATGGAAATGATTCAGGCAATGGAGAAACTTCAGAAATAGAAACTAATTTTAACAACATTGCCAATGTACAGCATCATTATATTTTAGTTGATTCAAACGAAAAATTAAACGATTTAATTTCGGTGTTAAAATCGGTAAACGAATATTGTTTTGATACAGAAACAACCGGATTGGATGCTTTACAAGCAGAATTGGTTGGTTTATCTTTTTCGGTTAAAGCACACGAAGCCTACTATGTGGCTGTTCCATCCGATAAAGATAAAGCACAGGAAATTATTGAAGCATTTCGTCCGGTTTTAGAGGATGAATCAAAAATTGTTATTGGTCAAAATATAAAATACGATTATCATATTTTGAAAAACTACAATCTCACTATTAAAAACAAAATGTGGGATACAATGGTGGCGCACTTTTTAATACAACCGGATATGCGTCACAACATGGATACCTTGGCAGAAACTTATTTAAATTACTCGCCTGTTAGTATCGAAACTTTAATTGGTAAGAGAGGAAAAAACCAATTAAGCATGCGCGATGTTCCTGTTGAGCAAATTAAAGATTACGCGGCAGAAGACGCGGATATCACCTTACAATTAAAAGAACAATTTGTTCCTAAATTAAAAGAAACGGATACTGAAAAATTATTTACAGAAGTTGAAGTGCCGCTTATTACCGTTTTAGCCGACATGGAGCGTGAAGGCATTAATTTGGATGTAAAAGGATTAAAAGATTTTTCATCACAGTTAGCGGAAGACATATCTAAAGTTGATGATGAAATACAGCAATTGGCAGGAACAAAATTCAACATTTCATCTCCTAAACAGGTTGGCGAAATATTATTTGACTATTTAAAAATAGTTGACAATCCAAAAAAAACAAAAACAGGGCAATACGCAACCAGCGAAGATATATTAGCGAAACTCGAAGGTAAGCATCCAATCATTTCAAAAATTTTAGATTACCGCGAGTTGGTAAAACTAAAAAGCACATACGTGGATGCTTTGCCTGATTTAGTAAGTCCTGTTACGCATCGCATACACACATCCTTTAATCAGGTGGTGGCGGTAACCGGACGATTAAGCAGTGATAATCCGAATTTGCAAAACATTCCGATTCGTACAGAACGTGGACGACAAATACGAAAGGCATTTATTCCCCGTAATGATGAATTTGTATTATTAAGCGCCGATTATTCTCAAATAGAATTACGTGTAGCCGCTTCCATGAGTGGAGATGTGGGCATGTGCGATGCATTTATTGCCGGAAAAGACATTCATACAGCTACTGCAGCAAAAGTATATGGCGTTGAAGAAAGTGAAGTAACCAAAGAGATGCGTTATAAGGCCAAAAGTGTAAACTTTGGTATTATTTACGGACAAGGTGCATTTGGTTTAGCGGAGAACCTCAACATTTCACGTACGGAAGCAAAAACTTTGATCGATAATTATTTTAAAGAGTATGCCGGTATTAAAAAGTTTATGGATGATCAGGTGAACTTTGCCCGCGAAAACGGCTATGTAAAAACTTTGCTTGGACGCAAGCGTTGGTTGCGTGACATAACTTCCAATAACGCCACTGTGAGAGGTTTTGCTGAGCGAAACGCTATTAACGCGCCAATACAAGGATCAGCTGCAGATATGATTAAAGTAGCAATGATCAATATTCACAATGAATTCAGTAAAATGAATATAAAATCGTGTATGATTTTGCAGGTTCATGACGAATTGGTTTTTGATATATACAAACCCGAATTGGACATGTTAAAACCAATCATTGAAAAACACATGCAGAACGCTTTACCGTTAAAAGTTCCGGTAGAAGTTGGGATGGGCACAGGAACAAATTGGTTAGAGGCACATTAAAAAAAAGCGGGCAATGCCCGCTTTTTTTACCTAATAAAACAACACACATTATTTCGTTATCACAATCTTTTTGTAAATCTTTTCTGATTTAGAGTGTAAGTAATAAACACCTTCCGATAAGTTACTTACCTGAATCATTTCCTCCACTCCTTTTGTGTTTTCAAATTTCAATACCGTTTGACCTAACTGATTAAACAATTCAAACTCTCCGCCGATTGAAGTGCGGATTGTAAACGTTCCGTTTGACGGATTTGGATACACGGTAAACTCATTGCTTATGTTTTGATTTTCGATACCGGTACATAAAGAAACAGATTGTGTAAATACAGATGAATTTGAACAACCAAACGCGTCTGTACCTATTACAGTGTATGTTGTGGTTGCGCCCGGACTCACTGCAACAACAGCCATTGTTGCACCTGTACTCCAACTATAAGTCGAAGCGCCACTAGCTGTTAAGGTAGCTGTTTGCTGTATTGGAAGAGAACAGATAACCGGATTACTTGTAATAACGTTTACTGTTGGTAAAGGATTTACTGTTACAGTTATCATAGTTATAGTATTACAACCTAAAACATTAGTTCCTGTTACCGAATAGGTTGATGTCACTGAAGGCGAAACAGCTGTTGTTGACGTTGTAGCTCCAGTGCTCCAACTATAAGAAGGCACCCCTGTTGCTGTTAATGTTACTGTTTGAGGAATAGCATTAGCACAAGTAACCGAATTGGTTGTAAACACATTCACGTTAGGATTGGTACCTGTAAATATTGTAATTGTTTTTGTACCAAAACATGTTGCGCTGTTACCGCTTACTGTATAAGTAGTATTAACAGAAGGTGTAACAACAATTGTATTACTGTTAGATCCGGTATTCCAAGTATAAGTAGATGCGCCATTAGCAGTAATGGTTACAGGCGCGCCTGAACATGAAATGGTAGATGAAGGTGTTGCTGTTATAGCAATAGTAGAACTCACTACCACTGTAGATGTTTTCACCTGGAAACATCCGTTTGAAACACCTTGCACAAAATAAGTAGTGGTTACAGTTGGCGATACTACAATTACACTTCCTGTTAAAGAACCCGGAGTCCAGGTGTAGGTATTCGCACCACTTGCTGTTAAAGTTGAGTTACCACCTGCACAAATAGTGTTTGCACTTGCCGATAATAAAACCGAAGGAGTATTGTTGGTGATGGTAATTGTTTTAGTCTGATTACATACTCCATTTGTTCCTGTTACCGAATAAGAAGTTGTTACAGTTGGAGAAACTGCAATAGAAGCGGTGGTTGCGCCCGTGTTCCAAGAATACGATGTTGCACCCGTAGCATTTAAATTTATTGTGCTTCCTGTACACATTGTCATACTTGATGCTGTTAAATTCACAGACGGACTTGCAGTCACCGAAATACTAATTGTTTTTGTATTAGTACAGCTTCCGTTAGCACCGGTTACGGTATAGTTGGTATTTACGTTAGGCGTAACATTTATTGATGATGTACTAGCGCCTGTGTTCCATGTATAAGTTGTAGCGCCACTTGCTGTTAATGAAACAGTAGTGCCCGAACAAATGCTATTTGTACTAGCAGAAAGTGTTACTGAAGGCACTGTAGTTACAGTTACTGAAGTAGTGCGTGTATTTGTACAGCCTAAAGAATTAGCAGTTGTTAAAGTATACACGGTTGTAGCGGTTGGAGTCACAACAATTGTTCCGGTCGTTTGCCCGCCAGGCGACCAGGTATAACCGGATGCGATTCCAATTGGCGTAAGCGTTGCTGAATTTCCTTGACAAATAGTTGGTGCATTAACAGTAACTGAAGGCAAGCCAACCACATTCACAGCAAATGAAGTTGAATATACACATTGAGCAGTTGCAGTGCTTGCAGAAACGGTATATGTTGCTGTTGTACTTGGAGTAACCACCACTGTTGTTACGTTAGCTGATCCTGTGCTCCAAGAATAAGTTGAAATACCTGCTGTTCCACTTAATGTAAGAGTAGCAGATTGTCCTGTACAAACAGAACTGGTTCCTGTTATGGTTAAAGGAATAGTTACGCAATCATAATATTTTTGTAAGTGAGCATCACCGGTAGTGCCATTGCTTCCTGGTGCAGACTGATGACTTCCTGTAGTTCCGATATTAGTTGTTAATGGCGAATTAGTAGATCCGCACATGTATACTGCACTTGCATTGTCTAAAGCAACGCCTGAACCGTCTTCACCATTGGTACCGCTAACTACTATATTCCATTCAAACGCCCCAGCTGATGAAAATTTATATAGCACTGCATCTGAAGTACCGCCAAATGTTCCTCCTGTTGTATAAACAGCTCCAGAAGTTGGATTTGTTTTCACGTCAACGCCGTTAACCGTAGTACCTAAATAAGTACCCCATGAACGAACTCCCGCTGAACTGAATTTTGCAATGAAACCAGCGTCTGATCCACCACTTGCAGTAACATCCCATGCTCCTGCCGTAGCAATACTTAAAGATGATGTTGTTTTGCCACTAATAATCACATTTCCTGAATTATCCGTTGCTGTGTTAAATGACCAATCTTCGCCTGCACCACCATAATAAGTACCCCACTGACGAACACCGGATGAATTAAATTTAACTACATAGGCATCGTAAACACCTCCGCCGTATGTTGTTTGATGAGAACCTGCAGACGCTATGGATGTACCACCTGCTGAACTTGTAATTCCAGACATAACAATATTGCTGCTTCCATCCACATACGCACCATAACCAATTTCATTTCCTGTACCTCCGTAAAATGTTCCCCACTGACGAACACCGGAAGAATTAAATTTTACCAAAAAAGCATCATTGCCTCCCGCGTGCGTTGCCTGATGACTTCCCGCTGTTGCAAATACAGTTCCAGTTGATGCTGCTGCTTGTCCGCTTAAATAAACATTTCCGCTTGCGTCTAATGCACAACCAAAACCTCCATCAGAACCTGCGTCACCGTAATAAGTTGCCCATTGACGAACACCGGATGCATTAAATTTTACCAAATACGCATCGTTACCACCTCCGCGGTTTACCTGATGTGAACCTGGTGTTGAAATACCAACCGTTGAATTAGATGTACCTGCCATATACACTTCTCCTGTTAAAGAAATGGCAAGTGCACTTCCATAATCAGTTCCTGAGCCGCCATAATAGGTAGCCCATTGACGAACACCTGAGGCATTAAACTTTACAACAAAGGCGTCAATATTTCCTGCATAAGTTACTTGATGAACACCTGCAGTTGCTATAGCTGCTGCTGACTCCGTATTTCCACACATGATAACATTATTAGATGCATCTGTTTCCACATCTGTTCCGTTCTCCTGTAAATTTCCTCCATAATAAGTTCCCCAAATACGTACCACAGGATCAATTATCACCGGTAAATTTTTATTGTATACGCCTAACTCAAATCCAATTTTATTTCCTTCAATTTTCCAATTTGCTTTTACCGTTTTGCTTCCCTGAAATGCAACTGGGGCTTTTTCTTTGATAGTTCCCAATGGCGTAACAATTTCCAATTCACCTAAATTATTAACCTTGATTTCTTCCGCACCTTTTATTTCAAATCGTATGGAACTAAAATCCGCTCCAGGATTCACGATAAAATCATATTCTAAATCACCGTTATTCTCATACCATTTTAAGTCGATGTTACTATAAATATTTTTGTAAGTAATATTTTTATAAGAATGAACATTTAATGCGCCGTTCGGACAAGAAGAATTATAATAATTCTCTACACCATCCAGCACCTCGCCTTTTAGAATAAACGCGTTGGAATTAGCATTTAGCCAATTAATATCAACACGGTAAATTGTTTGCTTATCAATTTCATTATTTATTACCCCCTTTTTTGCACCATTATCTGTCTTATAACTCTCCGTTTTATAAAGCTGATAACTAACGCCGGTATTGGTTAAGTGATACACCATGCCATTTGTTCGTCCGCTAAAAAGCACATCCGGACGCGCATTAAAGTTTTGGTCGTGCACCTGTCCTTTATTTTCTTTAAATACGATGACTGTTTTTTCGGGGTTTGACGGATTAATTGCTCCGGCTGATAAAGCCATGGCTGAAGCCAACGCAATCACTGATGTTTTTAAAAAGGTAGTTTTCATTTTCATTCTAATTTTGAAGCTAAATTCCTGATAATCGGTATCTTTTATAAAAGGATTTAAGAAACGCCTCAATTCAACTAATAAGTGATGTATTTAGGCCAATAGCTGAAATTTGGGTTAATTACTCGGTAAGTCGGGCTTGCCATTTCATAAATCGTTCCTTGTAGGTGTTATATTCATTCTCAAGGTCCGGATAGTTTCCGGAAGGGTCTGATTTCTTTAATTTACCCAATAAGTCCTCCGCCTGATTTAATAAATTAACAAACTGAGTTGTATGAAGAAACATGTTGGTTGTTCCGATAAGTGACAAAATATTACAAAGGTTTTTGTAATAAACTTTAGTTACGCCTTTGGGAGAATTCTTAGAAGCGCTTTTAGGCTTGCTGTTAAATACCATATCAGATGAATACGGTACAAGTTTAACTCAACAGGTTAATTTAATGTTACAAGCTTAATAGTTGAATGTAACGAATGAATAACTGCGGCTTTAATCCGGACGGTTGATTCAGAAATTCTTAAGGAAATTGATCACAACATCTTTTTTACGTTGAGATACCGGTACGCGTTGCCCACCCTCCATTATCAAAAAACCTCCATCATTCTTTTCAAACTTTTCAATTTTATTGGCGTTGATGAGAAAAGAATTATGTACGCGCAGAAAATCATACGGCTCCAAAATCTCTTCGTATTCCTTAAGATTTTTTGAAACAACAATTTGTTTGTTATTATTAATATAAAATGTGGTATAAATACCGGATGCCTCACAAGCTATCAGATCATTTACCTTAACAATGTGCACCGCATCTAATTCTTTGAGCACGATCTTTTTTTCAGAGTTATTGCCTTTAATCTCTCTGAATACTTTTATTTGATCTTCACTTGTGTTGGGCGTTATAAGTGACTTAGCCTTATTAATAGCTTCTTCCAACTCATCCAGATCAACAGGTTTGAGTAAAAAATCCAATGCGCTTACTTTAAAGGCTTTAATAGCATATTGATCGTAAGCTGTTACAAAAATAGTCTTGAAATTTTTGAATTCGGTTTTCTCCAGAACATTAAAGCCTGAACCATCACCCAGATTAATATCCAGAAAAACCAGATCCGGTTTCTTCTCATTAATGAGCTTAACGGCAGTTTCGACACTATCCGCTTCCCCTAAAATTGTGATCGCGTATTCGTATTTACTTAGATCCGAGCGAAGGGAATTCCGCGCTTGCTTTTCATCATCAATAATTAGTGTGTTTAACTTCATATAACCAATTTAAAACATTTCCTGATAATTTATTTTGAAAATAACTTTTGTTCCTATGCAAACACCTGCAGCATTGGTAATATCTTCTATACTCAAATATTCTTCAGCGTCTACACTGGCCTTAATTCTTTCCTCCGTCACTTTAATTCCGGTTGACTTATGAATTTTATCTGCGTTGAGTTCATTCGATTTTTTACGTCCAATACCATTATCCGAAATAGTACATATTAAATAATTGTCGCTCTTTTCAATATTTACCTTTACCATGCCTTTCGTTTTTAAAGGAGCAATACCATGAATTAAAGCGTTCTCAACAAAGGGCTGAATGATCATTGGCGGAATGGCTACAATCTCAGGATTTAAATTAGCACCAATTTCTATACTGTAATCGAATTTATTTTGAAAGCGAAGCTGATTCAATAAAAAATAATTATGCAACAGATCCGTTTCCTGTTTTAAAGTAATGATCTTTTGTGTTGAGTAATCTAACAACATCCTCAGCAATTGCGACAGCTTAGTGATGTAACGTTTGCCAAGTTCAGCTTCACCACTTGCATAAAATCCGTTTATGGCATTAATGGCATTAAATAAAAAATGAGGGTTCATATGCAGGCGCAATGCCTTTTGCTCCAATTCCATCAATTTCATTTGCATATTGATCTCTTCCTTTTCCATTTCAAGCTGCTTGTTTTCCGAGCGTAAAAGGTTTGCTTTTAGCAAATGATTCCTTTCCCGTACCCTTATTCTGAATATTATTATGAAAGAAGTTAGCAGTAATAATGCGATTGCCACGAGTAATCGAAACCAAATTGTTTGATAGAAAGCGGGTACAATTGTAATGTACAAATAGCTTGTACTGGAAGCTTCACCTTGCCGATTTAGAGCTTTAATTTCAAATGTATAATTACCGGGAGGTAACGAAGGGTATTGCAATTGAGTATTACTTGTTGTATTCCAATTTTCATCAAGGCCATTCATTCGGTAGCTGTACTTAATGTTATTTAAAGACCCGGAAGAAATGCCAACATATTTTATTTTAAAATTATTCTTATTGTAAGGCGATACAATAGTATTTGTTCCCAGGCCATATATCGAATCGTTTATTATTATTGATTCTATTCTGAATGCGGGAGCCACACTTTTTTTTGAAAGATCCTTTTCCTTAAATGAGCAAACACCAAAATTTGTTGCTAGCCAAATCTTATCCTTGTAAAATATAACATCATTAATTGAGTTATCGATCAATCCATTTATGGTTGAATAATTAGTGATTTTGAACTGAATCTCTCCCCCAACAGTGGTGTATTCTACTTTAGCTAAACCATTAGTTGTGCCTGCCCACAAATTATTATTACTATCAAAAGCCAGACTGGTAACAAAATTTGATGGTAATCCGGACTTGTTGTTAATGTAAAAATTTCGGCCGTTATAAACTGCCTTAATACCATTAATATCTGACGAGACAAATAATACACCGTTACCGGATTCAACTAGTGAAGTAATGTTATTCTTAAAAAGCGTATCATTCTCAATAGCCGGCTCTCTCTTTCCGTTCATTTTTTTTATCCCTTTGTTACCAATACAGTATAGGTTTCCGCTTTCACTTTTATAAAAATAATTAGCGCTATGTTTCAAGTGAATATTGCGAATAAAAAAAGCATCCAAATCATTCGCATGCTTGTCTAAATCACTTACTTTAACTTTAAAAACCCCGTTAATACGCGCAATATAAAGTGAATCGTCGTTTAAAAAGAGCAGATCACGGGTGGCTGTTTTGTATTTCTTTAACATTTCGAATCGATTATTTAACTTAATAATCTCAACTGCTGTTACTATGTAAAAATTCCCAAACTTATCTGACCTTACACTTCTTATAAGTCCGTTACCCTGCGATACGGGCAGATTAATATTACTAACGGCTCCGTTCCCTAATACGGCGAACCTGAAATTATTAGAACCAATCAATAAGGACTGGTTATCCAAAATCATTAAATTAAGGCTGTTATTGAAACTTAAACTGTTTGATGCGTTAAGCAATTCTACATCCTGATTCAACACCAAAAAAATTCCGTCGTCCAACGTAGTAATCCAAGTATGCATTTCATTGTCTGTAAATACAGATGAAATGGAATGTCCGGAGAAAATTCTTTTTTTGATAACGTTTTTAACCACATCGTATAAATACAATCCGTTCTGTGTGCCTATCCATAAAGTGGTATTCGATTCCTTCCGGATAAACTGGATCATATCAGTAAATTCTGTTGCAATCTCAAAAACCTTACTGGTGCTTCTTTTAACAACAAGTTTGTTATGAACACCATAATAAACGGTGTTACCAATAATATCTGCTTTTGTATTTATCATCGGCATCACCTTTTTACGTTGATGCGAAAAGCTTTCGGTATGGCCGCTTGTCAAATTACTGATGTACACATTCGAAGTATCATACTTTATACTTAACACCTCGTTCTGCTCGTTTTTAATAAGTGTAGAATAAGCAATGGTTTCATTCTGTTTTTTTTGATCGAATTCCCCATTACCTTTAAATACTGCTATAGCCTTCTGTGACAGATAATATATATTACCCTTATTATCCTCCATTACTTTTAAACCAATATTGAAATGGCTTGACTGTGCTAATAAATTACTATTAGAGCGATTATGGAAAGTACCGTCTTTATAAAATGAGGGTTCACCATTGTAGCAAGAAAACCAGATCCGGTCTTTACTATCTTGATAAATGTCAAAAATTTCATTGTCGCTTAAGCCTTCGTTGGTAGTATAATTATTAAAATTATACCCATTGAAGCGCACTACCCCTTTATCGGTTGCGAACCAGAAATAACCGCTTTTATCTTGTGAGGCGTAATATACATTATTGCTAGGGAGGCTATTATTAACGTTAAAATGTATGTAAGAAGGTTGCTGGGCTAGTGCTCCTATGCAGGAAAAAACAACTAAAATCAGATAAATACATTTTACGCTTCGCATACCTATGCCAAATATAAAAAAATGATTACTACAAGTTAAACTTTTAAATAAGTGAAGGGAAATTCTAAATAAGTGATACGTAAAAGCTAAAAATTGCTAGCTCTTAAATATTCAGGAAATGCATAAACTCATCCAGCTTATTTTTTAAATCATGCTGATAATCGCTTTGCTGGAAGGTAGCCTTAATGGTATAATTGTAACGGTTAAACGTTTGTACAATGCGTGACAAGTCTTCTTTATTTACCTTAATGGTAACTTCTATTTTATTACTATCAGGCTGACCTGATACATGCAAACTCAAAATTTTTGCATCATTTCCTTCAATAATATTTCCGATTTGTGTTACCGAATAATCGTTCTGATTTAACTCCAGTACAATTACTCCTCCCGGATTTTGAACTGATATAAGGTTTGACAGATTTTGCACAAACCCTTTTAAACTGATAGAGCCTTTAAATTTCTCGTTATCGTCGAGTACCGGCATTACCGTTAAATTTAAAGAAGTCATTAACTTCAGTAAATCATAAACGTGCTGGTGATGATGTATGATAGGCTTGATTAATGGTATGGTAGCAGTTTTAAAAGTGTCTTCCGGCTTATTATAATCCAATAAATCACTTTCAGTAACAACACCTATTAATTCCTTATTATCCACTACCGGCAAGTGTGACACCTTAAACTGTTCCATCCAGTCTAAAGCCATTTCTACCGTATCACTCAATTTAAGAGGAGGAATTTCGTCGGTTATAAGATCAGAAACTAACATCTACCTTCAAATTTAATCAATCTTAAAGTGTTTAACGCATTTTTTATTAACTAGTTTCAAAGTTTTAAGAATAATTAATATTTAATCAAAACACATTAATTTTAAGCATATTGCTTAGATTTGCAATCGGTAATCATGACGAAACTTAGCGTTAATATCAACAAAATCGCCACTCTGCGAAATTCAAGGGGCGGCAACATGCCCGATTTAATTAAAGCGGCAACAGACATAGAGCGCTTTGGCGGCGAAGGAATAACAGTGCATCCCCGTCCCGATGAACGACACATACGTTATGCTGATGTTTATGAATTAAAGAAAGTGGTGAAAACCGAATTTAACATTGAGGGAAATCCTAAAGAACAAAAGTTTGTTGACCTTGTGCTTGCCGTAAAACCTACACAGGTAACCTTGGTGCCCGACACAACCGGACAATTAACCTCCGACCATGGCTGGGATACCGTTGCCAATAAAGATTATTTAAAAGAGATCATTTCTGTTTTTAAAAACGCCGGCATCCGTACTTCTGTTTTTGTTGACCCGGATATTAAAATGGTAGAGGGCGCTAAAGAAAGTGGCACCGACCGAATTGAATTGTATACCGAAAGCTACGCGCATTATTATCACCAAAAACGTGAAGAAATTATTAAACCTTTTACTGCGGCAGCTATCCGTGCTAACGAATTAAGATTAGGTATTAATGCCGGACACGATTTAAATTTGGATAACCTCAAATTTTTCAAACAAAACATTCCGGGTTTACTGGAAGTTTCAATTGGTCACGCTTTAATCAGCGACGCATTGTATTTTGGATTAGAGAATACAGTGCAAATGTATTTAAGAGAGTTGAAGTGATTTCTGAAAGGTGACTAACGATCTAAAGTCACCCGTTTTTAGAATTAACAATTTATTACGCTTTCATTCCGATCAACGCCAGCATTCTTCCTGTTTTTCCCTTCTCGTAACGGTAAGAATAAAACTGATC
>JBBAKL010000059.1:0-18310 GCA_040403535.1 Bacteroidia bacterium | reverse complement strand
TGTGATCCCGCTGGGATTCGAACCCAGGACCCTTACATTAAAAGTGTAATGCTCTACCGGCTGAGCTACGGAATCGAAAATCATTACTCTTCATCTTAAGTGCCTTCCTGCCATTGGCAAGAAATTTCGTGTGCGGAACTTAATTATATAAAGAACTTCGGTAACAGGGCTGCAAATATAAAAGGTTAAATTCTACCTGCAAAATTTTTTTTGAGAAAAATTTTCGGTCTTTTTTTCCATTGCTATCCTTATTTCAATAAATTTAAGCATTATATGAGCTTTTGCCCTGATATCAAGCTTCTCAGAGGGTTCTGTAACCTTAATTTCGGCCAATCGGTAACCGAAGCCCAGGAGCTTTTTGGCCCCCCTGACGAAACCGAAACGCTGGAAGACGATATTTTAGAGGCCTCTTCCTTCGTTATGCATTATTGGGATCAGGGCTTTTCGCTGTTTTTCGATAATCACAAAAACAAAGTGTTTAATAATGTTGAGGTAGATAATCCCGAAACCACCCTTTTTCACGAAAAAGTGTTTAGTCTTAAAGAACACGAACTCATTGCTTTATTAAAATTAAACGGTTACGCGTTAAGCGACACCGAAAATCACGAATGGGGCGAAAAACGCATTTCTTTTGATGACGCTAATCTGGATTGCTATTTCCAAAATGGCAAACTGGTTTCCATTAATTTTGGTGTCTCAGAAATAGATAATAACTTCTATTTTTCTCCTAACTAATTACAAGTAAACACACTATCTTTGTAAAAAATTAAAATCATGCCTGGAACCGAATTATTTGGCGCTGAAGAGCGCAAAGAAGTTAATGATGTTTTAGAAACAGGAATTCTTTTCCGTTATAAACACGATGCACTCCGCAACAATCACTGGAAAGCTGTAGAGTTTGAAAACGAAGTAAAGAAAATTACTGGCGCTAAATTCGCTCATGCCATGAGCTCGGGTTCAACGGCTATTGCTACGGCTCTAGCGGCTTCAGGCATCGGAACCGGCGACGAGGTAATTGTTCCTCCTTTCACTTTTATCGCAACCATCGAAGCAGTATTGTTTGTGGGCGCGCTTCCTGTTTTCGCCGAGATTGACGAAACACTTTGCTTAAGCGCCGAAGGAATTAAAAAAGCCATTACACCTAAAACGAAAGGTGTTTGTCTGGTACATATGTGTGGCGGTAATGCTGATATGGACTCCATTATGAAGGTGATTAATGATCATAAATTGATTTTAGTGGAAGATGCCGGACAAGCTTTCGCGTCTTCTTACAAAGGAACTTATACCGGTTTGTTCGGTAAAGCAGGCTCTTTCTCGTTCGACTTTTTTAAAATTGCTACTGCTGGCGAAGGCGGTGTTTTAGTAACGAACGATGAAGAAACGTATAAAAAAGCAGATGTGTACAGCGATCATGGTCATGATCATATTGGGGCTATCCGCGGAATGGAAAATCATCCGTATTTAGGATTTAATTACCGTATTGGTGAATTAAACGCGGCAGTAGGTGTGGCACAAACCCGCAAAGTACCTGCCATTAAAGAAAAAAATCGCCAACACAAACAGTTTTTGATGAATGAATTGTCTAAAACACCGGGAATCGGTTTTTCACGTCCCGGTGATCCGGATGGTGATTCAGCTACTTTCTTGAATTTATTGTTACCCGATACAGAAACTACACAACGTACCATTGATGAAATGAAAGCCGCCGGTGTTGCGGGATTTGATTACTGGTATAAGAACATGTACCACTTCATTAATCAGTGGGATCACATTAAAGAAATGCGCACGGTTTCTAAATTACCAATTCAGGTATTAGGCGCTCCGCAAGATTATAAAACCATGCAATTACCAAAATCACAAGAGGTAGTTGGCCGATTAATTTCATTTGGTATTCGTTACACATGGACTGAAGAACAAATGAAAGATTTAGCCGCAAAAATTTCAGATTGCTTTGTAAAAGCAACAAAAACAGTTAATGCTTAATAAAAAACAAATCCTCTAACTTTCCTCACAGGAGAGAGCCGGGGTGAGGTCAATATGCTGCACAAAAATTTTAAAAACATCGAAAAAGTGACTTACGGTCGCGGTTCATTTGCACAATTAGCAGAAACGGTAGAGCCCATCCGTAAAGAAAACAATAAGTATTTTGTTTACGTAGTAGACAATTATTTTAAAGGAAAAGAACTTTCGAATAAACTGCAAAATAAACCTGAGGACTTAATTTATTTTATTGATGTGGATCCTTACGAGCCAACTACCGAATTAATCGACACGTTGCGCGACGAGATTTTAGCTAAGAAAGGCTTACCTAGCGGTGTGATTGGAATTGGAGGCGGAAGTATTATGGATATAGCAAAGGCTTTATCTTTAATGCTTACTAATGAAGGCTCTTCAACTTTATATCAGGGATTAAACTTAATTAAGAAGCCGGGCATTTATCATTTAGGTGTGCCAACTATTTCCGGTACTGGCGCTGAAGTAAGTATGACGGCGGTGTTAACCGGTCCGGAGAAAAAATTAGGTTTAAAATGTGACTGGACAGTATTTAATCAGGTCATTTTAGATCCTGAGTTAATCGCGACGGTTCCAACCGACTGGTGGTTCTTTACCGGTATGGATACTTATATTCATTGTATCGAAAGTGAGAGCGGTATTCGTAACAACGCGTTTAGTTTAGCTTACGGTGAGCAAGCACTGAAATTATGCCGTGAGGTTTATCTAGGAGAAAAATCAGGACAAACCCCCGAGAATAATGATAAGTTAATGGTGGCATCTTTAATGGGAGGGTTGAGCTTAACTTATAGTGAAGTAGGGGTATGTCATGCGTTAAGCTATGGTTTGTCAAAAATTCATGGAACGCGCCATTGCTACGCGAATTGCGTTATCTTCCAGCACCTCGGTGATATTTATCCGAAAGGACACAAAGAGTTTACAGAGATGATTGAAACACATAAAATCAATTTACCTAAGGGATTGAGTAAAGAGTGGGATGAAGAGACCATTACTAAAATGGCACAGGTTTCTTACAATTTACCATTTATGTGGAATCATGCCTTTGGTGATAATTACAAAGAAATTGCCACCATGGATTACATTAAAGATCTTTTCAGAAGATTATAATAAAAAAGCCCTCGGTAGTGAGGGCTTTTTTATTAATAATTATTTTTGGTTGTTTATTGCAAGACAATCTTAACCACTTGTTTCTTCTGTCCTGAAAACACTTCAAGGAAATATACCCCTTGTTGCATGTGTAAGTCTGATAAATTTAATTTTGGTTGAATATTCTCAGTAGCGTACACAATTTCTCCCAAAGAATTGAGAAGACGTAATTGTGATAGTTCTTCCAAAGCATTTAATTCTATAACCCCATTTGTCGGATTAGGAAATACACTCATTAAGGTATTTTCGGTCGCAAGAAGTGGTGAGTGAATGTCGGTAATATTTATGCAGTTATAAATAACTTTAAATCCGGAGTTCGTAATGCCCACGTCCGATTTAAATCGAACAGTTATAACCGTTCCTGTTGAGGTGACTGTTCCCGGGCTCGTTGTTCCGGTATAGGCGCCCATTAAAGGTGCTGCAGTTGATGAGCCGTTATAAATGAATAAACTGTCGTAACCTTGTTCGGTAGCAAAACTATTAAACTGTAATTGTATTTTAGTGGTACTGCTACTTGAGATACTGTATGTATAACTTTCGTTATCGTAATAGTTGCGTGTCGGCCCGCCCATATCAAATAAGCTATCGGTACATGGTTTGATTTCGCAGGTTGAAAATTTATCTTGAATCAATTGCCAGAAATCATTGTATCCGTTATCGTAACCTAAAGCCCAGATACCGATTCCGCCAATACCTCTTTGCTTTACCATATCAAACTTACGCCCCATACTGTAAACATCGTCAATCCAGCATTGTCTGTTTATACCGCCGCTTAAGTATACATAATAAGGATTGTAACAATTGCTTTCCCACTTTTTAGCTGCAGCAGAGTAGGTGGCAGGATTGTTTTTTACGTAGCTATAAGTTCTAGAGGTGGTGAAAGAACCGGTGGTGGCAGCAGGTACAGATGAACTAACGGTTTCCCACTCGCGGCCATAATAAGGTAATCCTAATAAAAGTTTAGATGCTGTGGCTCCCTGTTTTATGTAATAGGTAACTGATTTTGTTAATGTGTAATTATAAGATGTTTGAAAATTATAGAGAGGCGCTCCCGGTCCTGCAGTCGCGCTGCCTGAGTAATAATAATCGTAACCCATAATTATAAAATTAGTAACGATGGGGTTGAGAGCTGGAATGTCAAATGAGGTGCTCCAGTCTACCGCGTAAAGTGCTACCGATAATTCGTAATTGGGATTGGCGGCCACTAACGCGTTTTTTAAATTGGTCATGAAGTTTTTGAAAGGTGTTTTATCTGCGCTTCCCATTCCTTCAAAATCAATATTGATGCCATTTCCGCCTCTCGAATTGAGAAGGGAAACTAAGTTGTTAATTAATGTTGTTTGCGCGGATGGTGTTGCCCAAAAGGTAGCATGACTGGCAAATAGTGTAGCGCAGATGTGTATTTTTTTGCCGTTGGATTTTGCAGCTGTAACGGCTGCGCTGGTACTCCAGGCAAAGGAAGCATTGGTGTTTTGTCCGGTGGTTGGCGACACAGCATAATCAAAATAGCAAAAATCACTTAGCATATTCCAGTTGTAAGCGGTGTACACAGTGCCACTCCAGTATGGATGCCAGCCATAAACTTTTTTGGTAAGGTTACAGGCCGCTTCGTTGCTTAATTTTCCTGCAGGGTTTGATGAAGTGATTTGTGCATTCAGACTATCCCACGAGTAATCGTGTTTAAATTTATATGCAGAATAGTATTCAGACTGCTCCTGCATGATGGATTTAAAAGGTGTTTGCGCAAAAGCGAAACAACCAATTAGTAGAAGGAATGCAAGAAATGATTTTTTCATTGAAGCTAAAATACAATAAAATATTTTTACTTCTTGCTTTCCGGATTTTTAAAACAGTTTAGATGATAGTGGTTAAGCAAGCTCACTAATAAAAATTAGATATACTTACTCTTACGGGCCTTTTCAATTGCTTCCGCTTTCGAGTGTACTTCTAATTTTAAGTAAATATTTTTGATGTGCGACTTAATCGTTTCCTTATCAACAAACAGTTGATCGGCAATAGTGGAATAACTTTTGCCGGAAGCAAGTAACTCTAACACTTCTAATTCGCGTGCCGTAAGCGGACTCTGACGGTTTCTGTGAAAAGATGAAACAACTAAACGAGCAATGTTTGTACTCATAGGCGCACCGCCATTTTCCAGTTCTTTTAAAGACTCAATCAGTTTTTGTGGCGGCATATTTTTCGTTAAGTAGCCACTTGCTCCTTCACATAATGCTTTAAAAACGAGCTCATCGTTTTCGTAAACTGTAATAACCACCACCTGAGTTTCGGGCATGATGGATTTAATTTTAGGAATGGCTTCAATGCCGTTCATGCCCGGAAGTTCAATGTCCATTAAGTAAACATTTGGCTTATCCAAATGAATGTTTTTAATAGCCGCTTCAGCATTATCATAAGCATTAGCCACTAAATATTCGCCGTTTTGTTGAATAAGTGTAACAAAAGCGTTGCGAATAATGGGATCGTCTTCCACAATCACAATTCTTTTATTAGGTGTTGTTTTCATGGCTTAATGATTTATTGTTTTTTAATGATTAATGTTATTTCTGTTCCTTTGTTTTTTTCGGAATGAATCAGTATTGCAGCGCCTGCACGTGAAACGCGTTGCTGCATATTTGATAAACCAAAACTATTTTTTCCTGCAGGACCCTCAAAGCCTATTCCGTTATCTTTTAATTTAATATGTATTTTCTTAGCGTCTTGTGTTATTTCCAATTCAACTTTCGTTGCTTTTGAATGCTTGATGATATTTGACAACGCTTCTTTATAAATCATAGTCATGTTACGTCCGGCACTTGGTAATTGTTTGATGTTTTTGTATTCGTCTTTTAATCCTGCTACTTCAAATGAAATGCCAGTACCGTAAAAAATCTCATCGCCAAAATCTTTTACCCGAATGATTATTTCGTAAAGATTGTCATTGCCCGGATTAATTGACCATATGAAATCTTTTGTACCCTGATATAAGCGTTGAGAATTTTGTGAAATCACATCTAATAGACCGAGTGCTTCCTTGTTTTCTTTCGGAATTTGAATGCGTGCCATTTCAATCAACATGGATATACGGGTTAATCCGTTACCAAATTCATCATGTAAATCCAACGCGGCTGCCTTTCTCACTTTTTCGTTTTCTTCTTTACGAACTCGTTCTACTTCTTTGATGTGTTCGATTTTGTTATGAAGACGAATTCGGTAAACAGCCCATGTGGCGATGATAATTCCTGCAATAATAATTATTAAGAACCACCAGGTATTCCAGAACGGCGGATTGATGATGAAAGAATATGTGAGTGCTTTTGATTCAATTCCTTCGGAGTTTACCGCTTTTACTTCTAAGTTATAATGACCCGGAGCCAATTTGGCAAAGTAAAGAGAAAAGACTTGTGAAGGATTGATTTTTGTCCATTTACCAGAAGGTTTGAACCGGTAGAACAAGTTAATGTTATCTGCTCCAGAAAAATCAGGTACGGTGAATTCGAAATTGATTTTATTTTGGTTGTAATTTAGTTCTAAAGCATTTCCGTTAATAATTAAACTATCGGAATAATTTTCAATGCGCATGGATTTTAAATACACATCAGGAACATTTTTATTGATTATTTGCTTGTTGGGATAAATACTCACCAATCCGCCAATCCCACCAAATAAGAATTCTCCTTCAAACGATTTATGAAAGCCGGCGGAGTTAAATTCATTTATACAAACACCATCTGATGCGCTATAACTTTTAAATTCGTTTTTTGCGCTGTTAAACACAGAAATACCGAAGTTGGTACTCATCCAAAAATTCCCATTATCATCACGCAGTAATCCGTAAATAAAATTGTTGGATAGTCCTTTAACGTTATGAAAATTTCTAAATCGGGTATTGTCATCGGGGTTTTTTAAAATACTCAATCCTTTGGTAGTAGCTACAATAATTTCACCGGATTGGGTTTCATTAATGTCCATAATACGGCTCGATACTAAACTGTTGGTGTCTTCCACCTGATGGGTAAATATTTTACCTTTTCCTGTTTTATTATTTACGTACAATAATCCTGCCGCGCTGCCAATCCACCAGTTTTGTTTGCTGTCAATAAAAAACGAATTGGACCCTTCAATTTTTACTTTTTCACCATTTACTTCTATTTCATTTCTATATTCAGTGGCGCCATTTTTGATGTTGTAAATTAAAACACCCTGTGTATTGCAAAGTAAAATTTCTGAGGTGCTGTATTTTAAAATACGGAACACATGATTTCTTTTGCCGGGATAAATGTTTTCAATAATAGTAATTAGGGAATTGTTTCGCTTGTCAATTTTGTAAAGGCCATTTCCGAATCCGGTCCAAACTGTATTTTCATCGTCGCAATAAATTGCTTCGATAAATCGTTGTACTTTTCCTAACTGGCTGGTAAGGTCTATCACGTTAAAAGATTTGTTTTTTCTGTCGATGCGTAAAATGCCATAATTAAATCCCGACCAAATTACACCGTCTTTATCTTTTACAATGCCAAAATAATTTGGCTCATTACTATTGAGCAGGGAAGATGCCAGATCAAACGAGTTTTTAGAATAGCTGTAATTAAACACACCCGCATCGCGTGTGCCAATCCATACAATATCTGAATTGGATTGGGTATTCTGATAAATGCTGGTGATGTCGTTACTCTTTAATCCAAATCGTTCATTGGAATTTTTGCTAAATGATTTTTCAAGATAAACCGAATCTGATTTTAGTCCGTTTAATCGAAGCAAACCAGAGCCGTTTGTTCCCAGCCAAATGTATCCTAGGTTGTCGATGAAACTATTATTGATTACCGAAGAACCAAAAGATGTTAGCGCGATTTTCTTTAATTGGGATCGGAGCACATCATACACATAATATTCTTGTGCAACAGAAAAATAAATTTTGTTATTATTGAATAAAATAGTTTGGCAGTCAACCGGTCCATTTGGTTCCCCTTTTACCAGAGTTCTGATGTCAAATAAAGGCTTAAACGAGTTTTTATCGGTTTCCTTTACAAAAACACCTTTATTGGTAGCGGCGTAAATGGTTTTGTTTCCACTTTCGCAAATGGAATAAACAATAGTTCTTAAATCACTTTTAAAAGATTCTTCAAATGGAATGGCTTCGATTTTAAATTGCTTACCATTTAAATTTAGAGTGGTGAATCCTCTATTGGTGTTCAGGTAGATGGTGTTGTTTATGTTCCAGATTCTGGATAAGACGGCTGATCGTTCGTTTTTTTTGATCGATTCTTTATAATGCTGTACGCTTTGCGTATTCAAATCCATAACATCTAATCCGCCTGCGCTGATAATGTAGAGTGAATTATCCTTTATGCAAAAGCCGGTAATATCATCGCCGGAAATGGATTTAGAGTCAAATGGTTTAAAATTGTAATGTTCAATTAATCTTCCGTCATAACGATTTAAACCATCCTGTGTTCCAAACCACATTAATCCTTTTTTATCCTGAACAATGGAACTGATACTACTTTGCGACAAGCCTTCTTCGAGCCATACCTGATTAAAGAAACCGTGATCTTGAGCTTTAATTAAAAAGCTTAAGAACATTAACGCAAAAAAATAAATATGATTGCGAAACCGCATAAATACAAATTTCGCAAAATAAAAGGGATTTTACATCACCCTTTTTTGGGGTAATGAATTTGGTATCAAATTGGTTTTACCAAGGATGTTGTTTTCCGTCCTGATTAAAGAATTGACCGCTGTCTTTTAATGTGATTTTATTTAAAACATGATCTATTACCGATTTAACCGATTGCTCTGTTGTTAATCCCGCGCGGGCACCACCCATGTCGGTTTGAACCCAACCCGGGTTTACTACAACGGTTGTGATTTTATCGTGTTCAATGTCATACGACAGAATTTTATTCATCATGCTTAGTGCAGATTTACTCACCGAGTAGCTGTAATTGCCTCCAGTGTTTTTTTCGCTAATTGAACCCAGCCATGATCCGATATTGATGATCTTAGCGCCATTTGATTTAGCAAGTACGTGTTTGAAATGTTTTGCCATCAGAACAGGCGCAATTGCATTAACGTTAATCATGTTTAGCACTTCATTGGCATCAAGACTGGTGAGAGTTAAGTTTTTTTCCATTAAATGCTTGTCGCCCTTTGCTCGCGTAGAAGAATTTATGCCTGCGTTATTAATCAACACATCCAGGTGACCATAATTGAATTCAGTCCAATGTGCTAAGCTGGCAATTTCACTTTCATTTGTAACATCTAATGGTTTTGGAACTGCAGTAATTCCTTCTTTCGCCAAAAAATCTGCGGCTTCTTTTGCTTTTTGGATTTCACGTGCCGTTAAAATAACGGTGTATCCAATTTTTCCTAACTGTCGGCACCACTCCAATCCTAAACCTTTGTAGGCGCCGGTTACTAATGCTATTTTCATGTTATCTTTTCATTAATTTAAATTTTATTACCTCCCGTGTTTTTGAAGGACGATCAGATTAATTCAAAAGAATGTAAACTTTTTGATATACTCGAATTTATTGATATGACCTATGTCATAATTTTCCACAAAGTTCTCATACAGAACCCATTCTTTTGTATGGCCCTCATTATTTTGTAAAGGTCAGGCATTATTAGATTACGGCAGTGCCATAAAATGGGGATTTGATATGTTAAAATGCAAGGTCGCTACAGGAGTCAAAAGCACTTATTGTCCGCCAATTTAATTATTGGGTGGAGTTTTTTCGGGTTATTAACAAAGTTTGTTTAATGAATTCCGGAAAATTTAATACGGTTTTGGTATTCCGCCACAAGAATTTGACAATAATAGCCTATTTGGTACTTGCAAGTGAAATTAATCGTAAATTTGCAATTCATAAAAATTACGCACTTGACATTACTTATTATTTTTTTCGCGCACTGGTTCCTGTCTTTGTTTTTTCACACGGCCTTTTTGCACCGATACGTATCGCACCAGATGTATTTCATGAATAGAACAACTGAACGTTTGTTTTATTTTCTAACCTGGTTTTTTCAAGGCTCATCATTTTTAGTACCAAGAGCTTACGCAGTAATGCACCGTATGCATCATGAATACAGTGATACTACGGCTGATCCGCATTCACCTCATTTTTTTCGCGATATTTTCCAAATGATGATGGAAACTAAAAAAATATATTTTGAATTTAATACCGATATCAGAACGCCTGATTCTCGTTTTTCTGAAAACTTACCGGAATGGAAGGCAATGGATAAATTTGGCGAGAGCAACATTACCCGTTTAACATGGGCCGCAATTTATATTTCTATTTATGTGATTGTAATTACTACCAATAATTATTCGTGGTGGTGGATGGCCTTGCTGCCAATTCATTTTTTAATGGGACCTATTCAAGGTGCTATAGTAAATTGGTTCGGACATAAATTGGGATATAGAAATTTTTCAACCCACGACAAATCTGTTAATTCTACGCCATTTGGTTTTTTATTAATGGGAGAATTGTTTCAGAATAATCATCATGAGCGTCCTGATTCAATTAATTTTGCTCAACGCTGGTTTGAGATTGATTTTACATACCCTGTACTAAAACTTCTGAGTTGGATAGGAGTTATAAAATTTAAACGTGCCTAAGCAATAGTTCATTGCCTGTTTAAGCACTTGCTAATTAGATCTAAAAAAATCCAAACATTTTATAGAATTAGTTGTTTATCTGTTACCGGTAGATAAGTCCGGGTTGAAGTAGTGTTGTGAATAATAAACCTAAAATAACCATCATAGGAGCAGGCATAACTGGTCTATGCGCCGGTTGTTATTTGCAAATGAACGGATTTGAGACTGAAATTTTCGAAAAGCATTCGATACCCGGGGGATTATGCACCAGTTGGGATAAAGGTGAATTTACGATTGACGGATGTGCTCATTGGATTTTAGGCTCGGATAAGGGAAGTGGATTTTATAATATGTGGTCCGAATTATTGGATTTAAAATCCATTCCATTTCACCACCATGAAGTAAGAATACATGTTGAAGTAAAAAATTCGGCAGATAAGTATGGGGATAAAGTGTTTAAGTTTTATACCAACTTAAATCAATTGCAGAATTACATGTTAGATATTGCTCCTGAGGACAAAAAAGCAATTCATGGATTTATAGAGGATATTCGTGTTTTACAGAAGTATGAATTACCTCCTTTAATGGATAAGTTGCCGCTTATTCCATCGATTGTTCGAGGTATAAAGATGTCGCGTTATTTAAAGTTTTTGTGGATATTAAATAAGCAACGCAAAGTTTCTAATTATGATCTAGCAAAAAAGTTCAAGAATTCATTTTTAAAGGAAGCATTTGAGTTGTTATTTGACGGACAAGAAGTAAAAATGCTGGTGTTTAATTTTCCGCATGCGGTATTTGATCAAAAAAGCGCCGGTTACCCTATTGGAGGATCCTTAAAATGGGCGCAACGTTTGGCCGATCGATACGAAACTTTGGGTGGTAAAATTCATTACAACACTCCGGTTAAAAAAATTATAACTGAACAAAATAAGGCAATCGGACTTTTGGTAAGAAATAACGTAGTGCACAAAAGTGATGCGGTATTATCATGTGCCGACTGGAACAAAACAGTATACGAATATTTGGATGGTAAATACGTAAATGAAAAGATGAATCGTTTACGTGATGGTAAGGTTTTAGATACTTATTATTCTGTATTACTTGTTTCTTTTGGTTTAAAAAAGCCATACTCAAATTATCCGCATTTCTATCGCTTCCCCTCTTCATCAAAATTAGAATCGCCTTGTGGAACGAAATGGGACCGACTAGAAACCCATTTTTATAATTACGATTCTTCATTAGCGCCTAAGGGTAAATCAGTAATGGCCTGCAGTTTTTATACAACCAATGCTGAATACTGGATTAATCTCCGAAAAAACGAACGCGCTAAATACAGACAAGAAAAAGAAAAATTTACCAAGGCATTAATTGAATTACTGGAAATAAAATTTCCGGGAATTAAAGATGATATAGAGGTGGTTGATTTTGCTACGCCTGCTACAATTTTACGCTATACCAATAATACTTTGGGTAGCGCACAAGGCTGGTTGCCGGGTAAAAACTTACTGGCATTATCGCCGGTAAAATTTAAATTACCTAATTTGAACAATTTCTTTTATGCAGGACATTGGGGACAACCTGGTGGAGGGATTCCGGTGGCTATTAATCAGGGCAGAGATGTTGCTAAACTTATTTGTAAAAAATTCGATAAGGAGTTTAAAACAGAAAAACTCACCAAGTAATTTAAAGTTATTTCTTTTTCAGGAATAATGTTTTCACAAAGTGTTTAAATTTTAACAGCGTTGGTTTTAAAAACCAATGCAAGAAAAGTACAGGTAAAATCTTTATTGTCATTTTTAAATCAGCGGCAATGTATACAGATTTTAAAGACTCAATGAAGAGATTAAACTTGCGCAGTTTGAAAGCAATTGTTTCTAAAAAACTATTTTCTTTAAAAGGTAATTGATGATTGATTTTATCGTTTGGTTTGATTCGGTTAAAAAACTGCGGTTCACCCTCATAGTGCAGGTATTCACCTTTAGCTAAATAAAAACACAAAGACGGATAAATGTTATTATAGGCGCATTTGTTATTGGGCCACCACCAAACAGGAAATTGAACGTTTAAAATATGCTGAGTTCTGAAAATTCCATAGCCAAAAGCATCGTTTTCGTTTTTAATAAAATTCTTTAAACGTGTAAATGTATGGGGGTGCTCATAATTGAAACTAATAGCGCTATCAATTTGTTCTCCTTTTTCATTGATTCGGGTAAAGGTTGAAAACGCAGAAGTTGCTGAAGGTTTTTTATCAAGCAGTGAAATAAGGTTTTCGATGAATGTCGGCGCCCAAAGATCATCATCTGCAGCCCACATAAAATATTCGGTTGAAGCTTGCTTTAATAAGAATTTCAAATTTTTTGAAATTCCTATGTTTTTTTCCTGACGGATGTATTGAATGCGTATATCAGTTTGCGCATATCTTTCACAAACAGCACCGCTTCCGTCTGAAGAGCAATCGTCGGAAATAATAAGAACAAAATCACGGTAAGTTTGACTAAGTATACTTTTTATCGATTGTTCAATAAAATCGATATCATTAAAAACCGGCATGCCTATGGTAAGCTTCGTCATCGGAGATTTGATGTTATAAATGTAAGGTTTTGTTTTTGGGATGTTGTCATTACCAATCAAAAATCAACCTAATAAAATAAGTATTCGAAAATGTATTTAATTGTTTTGGTAACACTAACAAAAAACCGAACAGGTTAAAGATGATTGGCTAGTTGTTTGAAAAGCTCAAAAATTGCTTAGAATAGCAGCAAATGTTTTACCTAAATAAAAAACCCCTTGTCCATCAAGGGGTTTTTATTATTTTTTGTGGTACCTCCAGTACCATAGTATAATTATGTAAAGAACTCTTTATCAAGAGTTTTAGAGAAGTTACCTAATCTCGGTGTTTTCATTGGTGAAACACCTTCATTTCGCTTCAATATTAATCATTACGTTTTAAAGAACTTTAACAAAGATAAGATTTATTCAATTTCCCGCAAAATGAATGGTTTGTCCTGTTCCCATTAGCCTTTTAACAGGTCAGAAGCCTCAGTTTGTAGTGCCTCTGCAAGTGCGAACAAAATATCTATCCCGTATCCGTATTCTCCATTTTCTATCCGTTGGATAGTTCTAATATCAACATCACATTTATCTGAAAGGTCAGTTTGGGTCATATTTAAAGACTCTCTCATCTTTCTAATTTTAATGCCTAATTGCTTTATTTCAGCCTTATGTGCCTTTTTCACAGATTAAATGTGCTAAAGGCGGACAAAATTTGATACGACAAATTTGCCGTATTTGGGATTATTATATACTTTAGTCTGTGTATAATCAATTAAATTTTAAAAAATGAAAAAACAGCCTTTTTTTATGATAATAATATTAGGGATAGTATTATTATCATCTTACGCATTTAAGACAGCAAACACCAATGAAACAGACCAAAAGGGCTTGGGGAAAGTAATGGTCATTGATGGTAAGTATGTATTTACGAACTGCGAACCCGTAGCACAATATGAAACTGCTTTCGAGTTTACTACTAAGGTCGGTAGTTTTGGCGGTTGCCCCTCTGTTAAAGATTACGCTGAGGCGTGTGTAAAAAGTGCTATGAAAAAAGGTTTTCCTTTTGATGCCGTTATTCTTGGTAATACCAAGTATGATTTAGCTATCAAATTTAAGTAAGTAGATAAAATAAATATTACTTCTATTTATTTTGACTGTTATTAAATCGAGTGTTTTTTGCATAAATTCTATTCTGTACCGCATAGAATTTCAAATGCTTACTTAGAATATTGAATACTGTATTTCCCGATATCGTTCCACTCTTTTTTTTAATTAAACATTTTGCAAGTTCTGTTATTGCAATCCAAGTATGCTTTTTGTTGATTAATCTTCGTGTTTTGTTTTGCATTGAGTGAAACCAAAACTCATTATATTCATTACTATCAATAATTATATTTGCCTTGCCCATTTCACGCCAAAGCACATTGAAATCCCCATCAATTGAATCAGGTTTATTGAACATAAGTCCCATAAATCTTTTTTTTCTATATTTATATTCAGCCGAATAACCACTTAAACAACGTAAGGCAAATACTTCCATTCTACAATCCAAGAGGATGTTATTTTCAAAAGGAAATGATGTTGGTAGTTCCTCCGCCCCGTTAACTTTCCCTCCACTAATCCCATCAGTATAAATTGAATCTATTGGTTGACCAAGTAGAAAAAATATTGCTGCATGTCCCGCTTCGTGGTAGGCAGTATAAATATGTTCTTTATCTTTTAAAGGCGTTTTCCTTTTCATAAAATAGACCTATAATAATCGTAAATTAATGGTTTCTGTTCAAATTGACCATGATTTCTAATTTGTGCTGCTCTTATAAGCTCAATAGGAATAACTATACCATGATAGAAAAGTGTTTTCGATTCTATCTCCTCGTCATAAACCCTTTTATTCTTTAGATATGTAATATCAATAGCCTTGTCTTTTCTGAGGTTAAACCCGTGATGATACTTCCTATCTTTTTCAGAACCGTAAAGTACCCCCTCACAATATAATGTATTGGTATTATTTAGGGTCAACAATTGACTATTTCGGAAGCATAAAGAGGGGGTATTTTGCTCGGTTTTTAGAAAAATGAAAGGAAACAGGCACTTGGTCGGGGTATAAAAAGAGCCTTTTTCGATATACCATTCCTGAAATTGTCTGACATCAATATCAGATGGAAGAAACTCCCAATCATAGGAGGAGGCGAAGATTTCACCACTTTGGACTTTATCTTTGAAATTCTTAAAATTTGCCTCTGAGTTCCGCACATTTAAAAGTAGGAATTAGATTTAACAGATACCATAAAAAAACGGTTTAAAATTGTAAATTAGCCCTTTATAGACACGGTCAAGCATTTTATGAAGTTAGTACCCATTACGCCAAAAAAGGCTCTTAAAGCGTTTTTAAAGCAAAAACCTTTAAGAAGTGAGATAGATGTATTTAAAGCTAATCTAATTGCTTTACTTGATAAGATAAGCATTATTGAGAAGCGACCAAAAGACGAGAGCGAAGAACATCTTAAAAATGATTTACGGGATTTTTTAAGAGATACTTATTATAAAGATTCAAATGCAATCAATACGAAGGATAATAAAGACTTGGTTATTCATTTGGGTAAAACAACTGATAGCGAAGTTGGAGTTATTATTGAGGCGAAACGTCCAACAAATATAGGAGAAATGGTTTCGGTGGATAAGGCAAATAAAAAAGCCTTACATGAATTAATCCTTTATTATTTAGATGAACGTAATAAGTTTGGCAATAATCAGCTAAAACAACTTGTTGTAACAAACATAAACGAATGGTATATTATTGATGCGAATTATTTCGATAAGCATATTTATCGAAACAATCCGATAAAGAAACTTTATGAAACCAAAGTTAACGACAAAAAGTACAACCCGTTTTTTTATGAGGAAGTCGAAAAGATTGTATCAAAAATAGATGCAGAAATTCCTTGCATCTATTTTAATATTAAAGACTATGAAACTGTTTTAAGAAATGATAGAAAAGATGATGACCGTGAACTTAGTGCCTTATTCAAAATTCTTTCACCACAACACTTATTAAAGATAGCGAGTCCGAACGATAGTAATTCCCTCGATGAGAGATTTTATAAAGAGTTACTTTATATACTCGGATTAGAGGAAGCACCTAAAGGAACTAAAATTATAATCCAAAGAAAAGAGAAGAACCGTAGTGCAGCTTCACTTATAGAAACTGCTATTGAAGCGTTAGTAACTGATGACCCATTGCACCGTCTTCCCGACCAATCAATTTATGGCGAAACTAAAGATGACAAGCTATTTAATATTTCTTTGGAGCTTTGTATCACTTGGATAAATAGGATTCTTTTTCTTAAATTATTAGAAGGACAATTAGTAACCTACCATCAAGGCAATAAAGATTATCGCTTCTTAAATAGGGAAATGATACATGACTTTGATGAATTGTTTAAGCTATTTCATAAAGTCTTAGCGGTAAATATCAAAGAAAGAAACGATGCCATTAAAAGTAAATATGGTAAAGTTCCTTATTTGAATAGCTCACTTTTTGAAATAAGTGAATTAGAAGACCAAACAATTAAAATAAATTCTCTCGATAATGATGGGAAACTTGAATTAATGGGAGGAACAATACTAAAGGACATTAAAAAGAAGACAGATAAATTACATACGCTTGAATACCTGTTTTTGTTTTTGGATGCCTATGATTTTGCAAGTGAAGGAACGGAAGACGTTCAGGAGGACAATAAAACTATTATAAATGCCTCAGTTCTCGGCAAAGTCTTTGAAAAAATTAATGGTTATAAAGACGGTTCAATATATACACCATCTTACATCACCATGTATATGTGTCGGCAGTCAATTCGTTTAGCGGTAGTTGAGAAATTCAATGAAGCGTTGTCAAAAAAGGAGCAGCCACTATTTGAAAAATTTGAAGATGTAAAAAATTACACGACTCGACTTTTCAAAACCCAAGAAATTCTTGATACTAACGAAATAATCAATTCAATGCGATTATGCGATGCCTCCGTAGGTTCAGGACACTACTTAGTTTCAGCATTAAACGAAATCATTAGTATCAAAGCGGATTTAGGAATTTTGGCAGATGAAAAAGGGAACAGCATTAGTGGCTATGAAATAGAAATAATAAATGATGAGCTTATTATTACAGACCCAAAGGGAAACATATTGGAGTACAGATTGCTTAATGGCAAACCAATAAGCAAGGAAGTACAACGATTGCAAAAGGCACTTTTCCACGAAAAACAAGTAATTATCGAAAACTGCTTATTTGGTGTAGATATTAATCCTAATTCCGTTAAAATATGTCGTTTGCGTTTGTGGATAGAGCTTTTAAAGAACGCTTATTATAAGGAAGAAGAAAATTATTCGGAGTTGGAAACACTTCCAAACATTGATATTAATATTAAATGTGGAAACAGTTTATTAAGCCGATTCGCATTAGATGCAGATTTGAGTAAGGCTCTAAAAAGTATTAAATACGATATTAAGGCTTATCGGGGTTTTGTGAACGACTATAAAAACGAGAAAAGCCGTGAAGTTAAAAGAGGGTTGCAAAAAATTATTGATGATATTAAAAGTGATTTCAAGACCGAAATTATTAAAACAGGAAAGGATTATCAAAATTGGTATAAAGCGAAAGGTGAATTAGACAAAATTACTAATCAATTTAGCTTTTTTGAAATGACCCCAAAGGAAAAAAGGAAATTTGATGAGGAAGTAAAAGCGATAGCAGATAAGGTTAAAAAGTATGAATTGATTATTGAGGAAATAAAATCAAATGCTGTTTATAAAAACGCTTTTGAATGGCGTTTTGAATTTCCTGAAGTCCTAAATAACAAGGGTGAATTTGAAGGTTTCGACTTAGTAATTTCTAATCCACCATACATAAAGGAGTATGAAAACCGTGATGCGTTTAATGGGTTAAGAACTAAGGATAGCTATCAAGGTAAAATGGATATATGGTATTTGTTCGGCGACTTAGGA
>JBBAKL010000058.1:0-18605 GCA_040403535.1 Bacteroidia bacterium | reverse complement strand
TAAATATCTTCATGCGCATTGACAAGAAACTGCTCCAGCACATAACGACTAAATGGCGTTTGGGTATTACTTACATGCCATATTTGACGGTTGTTTTCCCATTTATACAAAACATCAACATCACTTGGTTCAAGAGCCCTTAAATAAATATGTTCGCCTTTAATAAACATTATGACTTAAAATAATTTGCGCGTTCTTCCGTAATTCGGTTTTGTAATTGATCGCTTGTGTAAGTTTTAAATCTGTAAACAGAATCAGAAGCATTCATGTTTAATCCCACGCAGTCTGTTACATATTCATTTTCAAACAGCGATTCAACGAAATCAAAAAGCAATGTGCTCGAATTATTTCGGATGGCATAAAACTCTTCAAAAAATAACTTTATTGGTGAAAGACAGGTAGCCTCATTTTGCTTTACGCTGGTGAATTGCTGTAACTGCTCCTGATAAACTTCTAGCTGATAATCTTCGCTAAAAACCGGTTGCTTTACCAATTTAAAACAAATCGTTTCGATTTTCTTCTGAGAAATGGTTTTAAGTAAGGCTTCCGCTTTTACATTAAGCTCCCGCTCTTTGATGGTTAATGAATTATAATTACCGTTAATCATTAATCCTACATGAGGAGGAATGCGACCTGCATGCAAAATAACCAGCCAAGTTCCTTTCAGCAATCCTGATGTTGATTCAGGAGTGCGGTAAGTATATTGGTATTTTGCATCTAAAATCAAAAAAACAAGTTGAATTAATCTTTTAGTTCAATAGTGCCTTCAAAAACGAACTCGGCAGGACCTTCCAGCCAGATATTATAAAAATTGGATTCTAAAACTTTATCGAATTTCACGCGTAGCTCACCCCCAAGTGTAGACACTTTGCAATAATTTTTGCCTGAAGAAATGCCATTAATGGCCGCTACTAAGGCGGATGCAGTAACACCGGTACCGCAACTTAAGGTTTCATTTTCAACACCCCGTTCGTATGTTCTTACAAAAACCGAATCCTCTTTCTTCTCTATAAAATTCACATTGGTTCCTTCGGCTGCAAAACGATCGTTATATCTGATTTTCTTACCTTCTTCAAACACGTTATAATGATCCACATCCTCAACAAACTTTACATAATGCGGAGAGCCGGTATTTAAAAAAAAATAATCATCGGTTTTTTCAATGCTTTTAACATCGTTCATTTTTAACGAGACAAAGCCTTCGTGTATTACTGCGTCGTGAATACCATCAATGGCGATAAACTTAGCTCGATCGTTAATTACACCCAGTTTATTGGCAAATGCACTAATGCATCTTCCTCCGTTTCCGCACATAGAGCTTTCGTTACCGTCATTGTTAAAATAAACCATTTTGAAATCAGCGCCCGGTTCCAGCTCAAGTAACATTAACCCATCTGCGCCAATACCAAATCGACGATCGCACAAAAACTTGATTTGTTCGCCGGTTAAGTCAATTTCATTCTTACGATTATCGATTAGGATAAAATCGTTACCTGTTCCCTGATATTTGTAAAAATGTAACTGCATTAATTTATTCTGGCTAAAAGCTCTGAATTATTGACACGCTCCATTGGCATGAAATCGGGATTGATTGCCACTTTATAAACTTGTTCTTCACTCTTTAAATAGAAGTTGTCATCCACCTTATAAAGATTGAATGATGAAAAATCAGAAAAACCGTATAACATAATTCTGTTTTTAGTCATACGATATCCTTTAGAATTTAATGGCGTCTTCCAAAACTCCACAAAAAACAAATTTGAATTTGAAGAGGCACTGACACCGGCCACTGTTGCCGCCAATGAGTCTTTCTCTGCCACATCCAAATCAATCAATTTAATACTCTTAACAGATATTAATTCTTCCTTCGCCAGGTTGATGGATTTATCTTCCTTAATTAAACTATCTACCTCTTTGTAATTGGTATATGGAGAAACTTTGGTGTTAATTTTAAAGCGCTCCTTGTCCTCTTCTTCCGATTTTTCTTCCGATTGTTTAACCGGCTGTTCAATTATCTTTATCTGATTAGTTGCAGCGGATTTTATTTTATTGAAATAATCATCCAGCTTAAAAATAAAAAAACCAATACCGATAATGAGGCCGATGGAAACCCCAAAAACAAAAGCCGGTATTTTGCGTTTTATTTGCATTTTTTAGCAATGTAAATATAGTGATTTTTTAGCTTCCGGCGTTAAGTATTGTTAAAAGAAACTGACAAGGCAAATATTGGTTTTAATTTTGCGTTATAGTTCATAACCAACTAAAAATTACGACTATGAAAGGGTTAGTTTCAACAGCATTTATTGCCGCTTTTGGCGGAATGGTAGCTTTAAGCGCAAATTATTTTTTATCCGACAACAACAAATCACATAGCTTAGTCGCGGCAGGTGAACCAACAGCCCTGCCGGTTACCTTAACGAATTATTCAGGTGCCAAAACATCCAACAATCCGGATTTTGTAATGGCAGCTGAAAAATCGTTAAACGCTGTGGTGCACATTAAAACCACAACGGCTCACACCAATAATTTAAATTACAATCCGTTTGAACAGTTTTTTTATGGCAACAGCGGAAAACAACAATACATACAGGAAGGTAGCGGTTCCGGCGTCATTTTATCGGATGATGGTTATGTGGTAACTAATAATCACGTTATAAACGGTGCCGACGAAATAAACGTGATTTTAAACGACAAAAGAAGTTACAGGGCTGAAGTGATTGGAACCGATGCCAGTACGGATATTGCGCTTTTAAAAATTAAAGAAAAAGATTTACCATTCATTTCATACGGAAACAGTGAAACTATTAAAGTTGGAGAATGGGTATTGGCTGTTGGAAATCCCTTTAATCTAAATTCAACTGTTACCGCAGGTATTATTAGCGCAAAAGGAAGAGGAAATATCATTGACGGCAACCGCGCAGGCGGACAATTCCCTATTGAATCGTTTATTCAGACCGACGCGGCTATTAATCCCGGAAACAGCGGGGGCGCTTTAGTGGATACAGATGGCGAATTAGTTGGAATTAACACAGCCATTGTTTCAAGTAACGGTGCTTATCAGGGGTATGCTTTTGCCATACCAGTTAACATTGTAAAGAAAGTGGTTTCCGATTTAATTGAATTTGGAACTGTGCAACGTGCCTACATTGGCGTTAGCATTAATGATATTGACGCGAAATTTGCAGATGTAAAAAAATTAAAAACTTTAAAGGGCGCTTATATCAATGGCTTAACTAGTAATGGTGCTGCTGAAAACGCCGGAATAAAAATTGGCGACATTATCATTGGGGTTGAAAATTCTAAAGTAAACAGTGTTTCCGAATTACAGGAGCAGGTTAGCAAGTTCCGTCCGGGTAATAAAATTAACGTGACCGTTGTGCGTGATGAAAAAGAAATTACTGTTCCGGTTGTTTTAACCAATATCAAAAACAGTACAGAAGTTATTAAAAAGGTGGAACCGGTGTTAACCAGCGTCAACAGTTTAGGGGCGATATTTGAAGAAGTAGATAAAGAATACCTGGCTAAATTCAGACTCGAGAATGGCGTGAAAATTGCTAAGCTTACAGGAGGTAAATTAGCGAATGTAGGAATGAAAGAAGGATTCATCATCACTTCTATCAATAAGAAAAAAGTATTTACAACTAAAGACGTTCAGCTGTTACTCGAAAACAAAACAGGATCGGTTTTAGTAGAAGGTGTTTATCCGAACGGCATGATTGCTTCTTACGGTTTTGGACTGTAGTTTGATTTAATATTAAAAGTTCAAGATTCAATGTTCACGGTATAAGGTTGCGAGGCTTGGCTTGCGATGGCGATACATCGCCATTTAAAGATTAAATTATTGAATTAATAAGAAGAAATCAGAAACAAGAAATAATCAAAATTACTCCCATAAATTCCAGCGCTTCGGTCGGAAATCCAATGTTTTCACCGAGGCGCTTTTTATTTTAAATTGGTTTCTGCCGCGGTTCCATATAAAGAAAGTAATTTTAGCTTTTTGTTTTTTCCAGCTTGCGTAATCAGATCCAACAAACAATTCAGCATACACTTCATAAGGTTTACCTTTTGTGAAATATCCGTTTAATTCCGGTCCGCCAAAATACAAAGTAGAATCTTTATCGTTCTTAATCACGCAATTTAAACTTGCTTCTTTTAAAACCGTATCACTTTCCAGTGTTAACTGCGCCATAATTATGTTTCCACTTTTGCGTGTTACTTTTTCTAAATCTGCTGTAATACTAAACGGGTATTCATCTATAGAATCTACACTTAAAACTGATCCTTTACTACTGAACTTATCTTTATTAAAAGAATAAACATAATCCCCGCTTTTTTCTAATTCTGATCGGTTTAATGTTTTTATAGGCTCTTCAAGCAATGACTTGTCCGCCGTTTTAGAAAACAAATAACTGGAAACATTAGTGGTTTCTGTGTATTCCTCCAGATACGGGAAATACATTCTTATTACTTCTATTTGAAAAGGCATTGGGTTACCAATGAGAAATTTTTGTGCGCGGCTATTTGCCAGAAAATCCCTGAATTTGCCAACATCCGTAAAACGCTCTTCATAGCCCATGTGGTAATTTAATTTTTTACCATCTTGAAGCTCGTAATGCATTACAAAATATTTTTCGGTATCGTAAAACACTGCATCCACATTTTTATCGCCGTACTTCTCATTAAGATGTTTTAATTTATTATAGACAAATTCATTTTGATTGAGTACAGCGCTTGTAAAAATTTCTTTTACAAAAACCGATTGATACAATAGAACAGTCGTTACGCTTAATACAAGCGGTAATTTCAATCGCTCTTTAAATTGTATAAAGCCCATTAATCCAACAATGAACGCCGGTGCAGAAAACAACATCACCGAATACTGAAAAACCGGCGCTTTTATTACCGAATAAAAATAAATGATGAAATAATTGACAAAGAAGATGCTAAGTAACAGAACCGACTTCTTATTAATTATTTCGGCACGATTAATCAATAATGAAAGTACGATTAACACTGCAAAAATTAATCCAACCCATCTTGTACCTAAAGCAACTGCCATAAATTCTAAAAATGCCCATTTACCCGGAGGCGGTAACCAGCCATTTTGCTGTGCTCCTATTCCTCCGTAAGTTAACTGAAATAGAGTAATTGGTAAATGCGGCAAATAAAACACAACCGGAATAAAACAGGCCGCTAAATATAACAGTACCGATTTCTTATTCTGATAGATTAGACCTGCCAAACCTAGAGTTAAAGCAAACAGAGAACTTAAATGCGCATTTAAAGCGCACAGTAAAATAAACACGCCCATTAGCCAATAATCATGTTTGTTTTTTTCTTCATCAAACACAACATTCATCCAGTAATTTAACAAGGCCGTACAAAAGAACAAACCACTCGCATACATCCGCGCCAGAGGTGAGTAGAACAAGAAAATAAAGGAAAAGCTATAAATACATGCCGTCAACAAAGCCGGCAATTCACCAAACCACTTCAAAGCAGTTTTATAGGCAAAATATACTGCTACCAGACTGAAAACGATAAACGGCAACTTTATCCACACTTCCGAATAACCCAACACTTTAATGAGGGCAAATAAAAAACATTGTATTAAAATGGGGTGAGCATCGATTCGCGCTCCGTACATAACCAAATCATGCCAGTTGGCGTAGGTGGTGCGACTTAGAGCGCTTAACTCATCGAAACTATACTGATATTGCGTAATTGGAAAAAAACGAATTATAGCCGCCGGTATAAGGATAAGATAAAACCACTTATGCTCTTTAAAAAACTTCACTTCTCAAATATACTAAACCTCCCGATTTATCGTTATTATGCTTACATTTGATTAAGTGAAAAAACTGTTTTTTATAGCCTTTATTGTTGTCAGTTTAGGTTGGTTAACTACCTCCTGCAAAAAAGACACTTTTATTACCGACTCAGGTGCTAAAATCTCATTTTCACAAGACTCTGTATTGTTTGACACGGTATTTACAACGGCTGGATCCACCACAAAAAACATTCGTATCCGAAACAAAAACAATCAAAAAATAAAAATCAGTTCCATCACTTTAAAAAACGGCACAGCATCACCATTTATATTGAATGTTGATGGTACTCCGGGCAAATCGTTTAGCGATGTTGAAATTGCGGCTAACGACAGTATTTATGTTTTTATTCAGGTTTATGTGAATCCTACCAATAGTAATAGCCCTTTAATCATCAGCGATGCCATTGTTTGTCAGGTTAACGGGAATACACAGGAGTTATATTTAGAAGCCTGGGGACAAGATGCTTACTATCATAAACCTAAAAACGCTTTAAAATTCAGTAACGGCGGCTACTTACCTTACAGTACCATTGCCGATAATCCGGTAACCGGAGCTTCTATAAGTAATACTATTGTTACCTGGCCGAATGACAAACCACATGTGATTTACGGTTGGGTGGTGGTAGACTCCACACAACAATTAATTATACAACAAAATACCAAAGTACACTTTCATCAGAACGCCGGCATGTGGGTTTACCGTTACGGAACTTTGAAAGTAAATGGTGCCTTAAACAATGAAGTGTTTTTTCAGGGTGACCGACTGGAGCCGTATATGCAGGATGAACCCGGACAATGGGACCGTATCTGGATTAATGAAGGCAGTGTAAACAATGAAATAAATTACGCCGTAATTAAAAACGGCTTTATCGGCATACAGGCCGAATTATTGTTGGGAAGTTTTTCAGAACCCCGCCGATTAAAAATCACCAATACCAAAGTGTATAACATGAAGAAATGGGGATTGTACGCAATTGCTTTCAATATTTATGGCGGAAACAATTTATTTGCCAATTGTAGAGAATATGTTGCTGCATTTGTGGCAGGAGGTAATTACCGATTCATTCATACCACCTTTGCTAATTTCTGGACAAAAGACGCACGCTCTACCCCTGCTTTTCATATTGACAACAAAGCCGGTTCACAGCAAATTCCATTAGACACATGTTATTTTGGAAATTGCATCATTGATGGTAATCAAGGTAATGAATTGGAACTTGATGTTGTTACGACCGGAACTTTTGCAGTGAATTATAAGTTTTCGTATTCACACATTCGTACAACCACCAACGTATCAAATACAACCCATTTCCCAATTGGCAATAGATTTAATGGCGCAACGGCATTTGACGATCCTGCCACCTATAAATTTGAATTAAAATCGGGTTCAAATGCCCTTAATTTACCAAGCGCTGCAGGAACAGATGCTACTCTTTTTCCGATCGACATCAAAGGAACCATCCGCTCTTCCACTCCTGATACCGGTGCTTATGAGCTTCCGTAGGTTATTTTAACGGATTAATCTAATTTATAATTTGAGCGAACATTTTTGACCGAAATTTGTAATGTAATAAATTATGAAAAGTACCTTTTTAGTACATATAAGTTTACCTGATGTATTTACTCCGAAATTCGTTGCACTCATTCCCAAGCACCGTATGCTAATTAACGAATTACTTGAAAAAAGAGTAATTATAAGTTATTCTTTAGATATGGATCGGCAGAATGTTTGGGCATTTATAGACGCAAAAGATGAAAAAGAAGTTATGGACATCATTAGTAAATTCCCAATCATCCGCGAGGTAAAGATTGATATTAAAGAACTCGCCTTCTATGACTCTGCACCAATAGGTTTGCCGGATTTAATTATGAATTAATTTTTAGTATTAAGTATAAGGAGAGAGAATTTTAGCAGATAGTATGAAATAATCCTTACTTCCCAATCACTTCAAATTTTACTGTATTCATCTCGCCTTTATCATCGGTAATTAGCAATAAATGTTTACCTACCTCCGGAATAACTGAAACCTGATGAAACTTTTGTGTCGTGCCTACCATTTGTCCATCCAATTGCCAAAACAGAACCGCTTCTGAATTTTTATGTGCGGCCTTCAATACACATTTTTCTTTTTCGCCTTTTTCATTTACCGGCATGTAAATTTTAAATCCTTCTCTAGGATATACTATATCTAATTGCCGTGTATTTTCATCAATTGTACATCCGGGCAAATAATCGGGCAATACTTTGTAAAAAGCATTGTGTTGCTTGTAGAAAAATTCTTGCGTAGGAGTAATAACAAACCAAGGCACGTCTTTCATTTCGCTTACCAGATAACAATCGCTGTTCACTCTGTATTTCTCGCTCGCATCCAAATGAATTAATTTATGGTATTTGCACATAAGGGTTTTTTGCGCACCTCGCGGCATTAATTGCATGCTTGCATCCGGACAAATTTCAGACGCTTTACACCCGCTTTCTTTACACACCTTTATACTTTCCATATCCGAAGTTGGTTTAGCAAACCATTTTTTCTCGCTCAACAAATTAAACACCGAAAACATTAAAGGTGCCGCAGCGCCGGTGCCCGTAAGTTCCGGTCTACCCTCCCCATCCGCATTCCCAACCCAAACCGCAACAATGTATTTACCATTTAATCCCACTGCCCAGGCATCTCTGAAACCATAACTCGTTCCGGTTTTCCAGGCTATTTTATTGCGCGATAAAAATTGCGCCCAACCAACGTAATCTTGCGGACGAATTAACTCCGTCATCGCATTAAATGTGTACCAAAGTGATGAAGCATTCAACACATCTTCTTTCACCATTTTTGGTTTTTTATTTTCAGTCTGTAAATAGGATAAGGATCTGTAATTATCAGAGGTGTATTTTTTTCGTGAATTATTGTAGCCTAATAATGCTCGTCCCATAGATGAGTATGCAGAAGCGATATCCCAAAGCGTAGCTTCGCCTCCTCCTAAAATTAAAGACAAACCGTAATGCGTTGTAGGTTTAGTAAAAGTTTTAAAACCCAACTGCTTTAAACGGTAATGAAATTTAGCAGTGCCATAATCCAACAACATTTTAACGGCAGGAACATTTAAAGAACGCGCAATGGCTAGGTTAGCCTGAACAAGACCATCATAAGTCAAATTAAAATTTTTCGGACCGTACGATCCTATTTGTGTAGGGACATCTTCTATTAATGTGGTGGGCAAAATTTTATTTTCATTCAGCATGAATGCGTACAAGAACGGCTTTAATATACTACCGGTGCTTCTGGGCGCACTGATGACGTCAACATAGTTTTCGTGCTCGTTCTTTATGTCTGAACTATTACCCACATATGCCAATACATTACCACTCTCTACTTCAGCCACCAATACACAAGCATTATCAATTTGATTGGCAGATAAATTAGCGACATGTTTATTCAACAAATCCGTTACTTGTACTTGCAAATTTTTTCTAATAGTTGATTTATAAATTTGCGAACTACCGTGTTCGTTTATGGATCGGTTTAATAAATGATTAGCTAATTGAGGTACAGCATAAGGTTTTCCGGGTAATGGTTCTTGAATGGAAAGTTTGTAGGTGGATTCATCGATTACTTTTTTATCCATCAATTTTTTGAGCAGCGTATTTCTTTTTGTCAATAAGCGTTGGTGATTTTTACCGGGATAAATTAAGGATGGTGCATTGGGAAGTACCGCCAACAAAGCGCTCTCTGCCCAACTTAACTGAAAGGGACTTCTGCCAAAATATCGCCACGATGCCGCTGAAATACCAACGACATTGCTACCAAACGGCGCATTGCTAGCGTATGTTTTTAAAATACTCGACTTCCGATAACTTAATTCGATTCGCATAGCAAGCAACATTTCAACGAATTTATTCAGATACGTTCTTGATTGATTACCTCGCATCATGCGCGCAACCTGCATTGTGATCGTACTTCCTCCGCTTTTCACTTTTCCGGCAGAAACATTTCGCTTAAAAGATTTTATAATGGAAACGGGATTAATTCCGGGATGATAATAGAAATATTCATCCTCAAATAAAGTAATGCAATGTTTAAATTTCAAAGGAACACTGTCCAACTGAGGATAACGCCATTGTCCATCGCTGGCAATTTTAGCTGATAATAATTCGTTATTAGCGTCGTACAAGACAGTGCTGCAAGGTTTGTCAAACAATTTGGATGGCAACCATAACCAATACAAAAAACTCAGTATAAAAAATATACTGAGTTTGATTTTATGCTTGAGTATGAATTGTTTCAGCTGCATTTGAACCTCACCCCATCCCTCTCCCCAAAGGAGAGGGCGAAATACTATTTACTCGCTACGCTGTTACTTTTTTGCTTCACCACTTTTATCCATTGTCCTTTGGTGCGTGCATAAACACTCTTATCGTACATCGCCTCCACATTGATTGCCGGTAAATAATACTTGCCTGAATAACTTGCATTCACAGGAATATTAAACGTTTTGCTCTCATTTGTATATAAATCAAAATAGGTCATGACTTTATCGTCTTTAATATCCTGATAATCGTAAGATGAATTTTTTACTGCCGATTCATTTCCATCCATGCGTGTATTGTGAATTTCCCAACCGCTCGGAATGTAATTGATGAGGGCTAGATTTTTTAATTCACCCATCAAACCCAGATTTTTCACAGTAACAGAAAGCATAAAGTTACTTCCTTGTTCCATGTGCGACGGATCAATCACATTTCCATTCATGTCCTTATATACGGCAGTAACAGCAATGTTCTCATTTCCTTCTTTTTCTTCACCTATTGGTGGTTTTCCTCTGTTAATTAAACGGGCATATAACATGCCTTTGCCATTGTTCTGAATGGAATAACTGATAGTGTTAGCGCCCTTAAATAAAATTGGCACTTGAGTGATGGCCGCATTTCCTTTTATATCCACCTCTTTTCCATTTACATTCACAACGGCCTGCATGGCTGAAGCACCACCGAATTTCTTAATAAATTCTGCAACAGATACTAAACCAAATGCTGTGGTTTGCGTACTTAACCAGGATTTACTGGAAAGTACATCCGACACTTTTTTCAATTGTGCAAAGGCTTGTTGTTTCTTGTTCATTAAGCAAAGCGTTTGTAAAATGATTGCCATATCTCTGTCAGATGAACCATAAGTATAATAGTTAACCGAATAAGGCGCAATTGTTATACTTGCTTTAGAAATTATCTTCTCAGCTTCATCAATTTGTCCAATTTTAGCATAGGCCCCTGCTAATAACCAACGTGCTTGTTCTGACAAACCATAAAATTCGCGCAAACGATTCATAGCACTTAAGCTTGGTTGATTGGCCAACGCTAATACATACAAACGGTAGGCTTGCATGATGTCATTGTTCCAGTATTTATTTTTAGCGAATTCATAATTGAGTGATGACGTTTGCAAAAAATTCATTAAACTCTTTTTCATTCCGCCGGGTAAACTGTATCCTTTTTTCTCGGCTAAAACCAAGAAATGTCCGGCATAAGTTGACCCCCATTCATTAGGTTCATTCATGCCTTGCCAGTAGGCCATTGCTCCACTGGTTAATTGGAATTTTCTTATTTCGCTTATACCATACTTAATGTTCTTTTCGATTTCCGTTTTGCGTTCGGCACTTAAATCCATAATATCACTTAAATACAATTGAGCAAATGTTTGAGAAGTCGTTTGCTCAATACATCCGTGCGGATAGGAAATTAAATAATTTAAACGCTCTTCCAGATTTACAGGAGGAATAGTCGACAATTCCAGAACACCGCTATTGGTGCCTGCTAAACCGGTAGCGTTAACGGCGCCCTTCTCCGATTTTCCGGCATCCACCCAAAAATCTTTGCTGGTAGTTTGATAAGGATTAGGATTACGTACATCCAGTTCCATTTCGTATACGGAGGTGTGTCCGCCGCCATTAGCCGTGATCTTCACCTTAGCAATACCTGTTTCATTTTTCACCTTCAGGTCAAACACCACTAATTTCTCATCATCTTTACCTACACTAACGGTCTTCGAATTACCTCCAATCGATTGCAACAAACCATTCACCTCTACTTTTACAGAGGTTGAACCCACATTTTTATCTCCACCAAAAACAGACACCGGTAATTTCACCTCCTCGGTTACACTTAACACACGCGGTAAGGTACCTAATACCATTAATGGTGCTTTAACAGGAGTGGTTTTTTCGGCATGACCGTACGCACCTTTGTGTCCTGCTATTAACATAGTACGTACAGAACCTACATACATTGGTAATTTAAACTTCACATCCTTTTTCTCGCCTTTGTTTAAGTGAAAAGGACCAAAGAAACGCACCATTGGCTTAAAGCGATTCGCTTTTGCACCATCGTCACCTGCTTCGCTACCGTCACCACCAATACTCAAAACCCTTTCTAATTCGGCACCAAAAGCACCAATTACATTATCGTACATATCCCAGGTTTTTACACCCAGTGCTTCTTTACTATAGAAGTTGCTCCAAGGATTTGGCGTTTTAAATCGGGTGATATCCAATAAACCTTCATCAACCACTGCTAACGTAAAAGCCATCTCTTTGTTATTTTCTTCACCAACTGTTATAGTAACATTTTGTTCAGGTACCAAAACAGAAGGCATGCTGATGGTTGGCTTTAAATGTGTTTCCGGATCATCGATATTAATTGGCACCACACCGTACATACGTATCGGTAAATCATTTTCGCGCTTGTGCGGCTGCATTAATGACACATGCACGTAAACGTTCGGAGCCATCTCCGGTTTAATTTTAAATTTAAATAAAGTGGTGCCTTTTTCGGTTTCCAGCCAATGCGCTTCCACTACTCGGCTTCCATTTTCAATAGTAACCAAAGCACGACCTTTAGCTGGGGAAGGAATAGTAACAACAGCTTCTTCTCCGGTTTTGTAAGCGGTTTTATCGGTTGTGAATTGAAGCATATTGGAAATAATTTTATTATCACCTCCACCATCACGCTCCATCCAGTTTGACCAATCGAAATAGGTTACTGCTGTAGCAGAATGTCCGCCGTCAATATCACGAACACGAATTAAATATCTTCCCCACTCATTCTCTTTAATATTCACTTTTACTTTACCATTGCCGTTTTTAGTAGAAATGGTTTCTTCAAACACGGGTTTGTGATATTCATCGCTGGCATAGTTGGCTAACTCATCGTTATACTGATCCCACCACCAACGCCATTCGAGTTTATAAATTTCAACTTTAATATTGGAACGAGAAACCGCATTGCCTTTATAGTCAACCGTTGCAATTTGAATTTCATGATCTTTTCCGGTATAAAGTATGCCCGTGTTTTTCTCACCTTCCGGTAATTTAACGCCGGTATAATACGCATATGGCGAATAATCAATCGAGAATCGATCCACACTAAACGCGCCGCCCTCTTCATATACACGGGTATTAAAATTAGCTCTTAAAAAACCGGGAGCGCTTTTTTCTAGATTAATGTTTAACGGAATCGTCGCATTTCCATTATCATCTAATTTATCATTGAAAACACTTAACTGCTGCGATTCAAAACGCAATGTTTGATCATCGAAGTTGTAATTCTTGAATTTTTCAAATTCAGTAGAGGATGAACTTAAAGCCACATCGATAGTTGCCGGCAAATTATGTACCACGGCGCCGGTTAACCAATTTGCATGTAACTGAATATTGTTTGGTTTAGTTCCATCTATCAATTTATTATCTGCCACATCTACCTGTATTTTCAAACGGTTAGGCATGATGGTTTCGATACGGATACTCTTATTAAATTTAATAGAACCGATTTTTACCTCAGCATTCCATAATCCGGTAGGAACATTTTTATCGGTTAGTGTCGTGAAATTATAGAATCCATCCACGCTCTTATTATTTATGATGCGCTTGTAAAGTTGACCTTGCGGATTGGTCAATTCAAATATCACCGGATGGTTAGAAGGAATAGATGCTAACTTATCTTCCAGAATGAAATTTAAGAATATGGAATCACCCGGACGCCAAACGCCACGCTCACCATAGATGAATCCTTTAATTCCTTTTTTCACATAATCACCCGACACATCATACATACTTAATGAAAGCGACGAGCCATCATCCAACCGTAAATACGCACGTTGCTGATCTTTTTTAGCTACTAAAAAGCTTGCCTTTGGTTTGATGTTAATGAATGCTTGTCCGTCGGAATTCGTTTTAGTAGTATGCAACAATTGTTTTTGGTAATCGTAAAGTTCAAGTGTTACATCACTTAATGGGTTCGTCGATAATAAATCATTTGCAGCCACAAACAAACTACCATCGTTACCTTTTTTAAGGGTTAGCCCTATATCCGTTGCTAAAATATTTCGTGAAACAGTACGATCGTATTGGCGGTAGTACGCCGTCTTACAAGGATTATCGCGATTGCTCCAGCTGTACTCATCTCCGTCTTCACCTTCTTCGCTATAGTCGTAAGCGTAATAATCATCGTAATAATAACCGAAATAAGAAACTTCATTTTCATCCTGTTCTTCTTTTATTTCTTCCATTTCAAATTTTTCGTCCGGACTATTACCCAAACACGGATACGTTGAATAGGCCTTTTTAAATCCTAAAAACACACGGTAAATAGCGCCTTGTTCGGTTTTGATTAAAGAACTTAAATCGAGTGAAAACTTTTTCCACACCCCGAAGTCGGATGGGTTGGTAATACCGAGATTAATTCGTTTCTCTATAATCTTTTTACCCACCTGCGACATGTAGCTGCCGCCATCCATATCGTTTTGTTGCAGGAATTGTAAAACGTTATTCTCGTAAATCTTAATAATCTTAACATCTACCGCCATTAAGTTTACGGTTTCGAATGGAATAGATAAACCATTAGTAGATGGTAAAATATTACCGCTGCCTGCAAAACGCACAGCCGGTTTAAATTCGTTAATAACGATACTATGCTCAGATGCTTTATCGAGGTGTTGACCTTTAGTGTCTCTTACGTTTTCGCTAACCGATAAAGTATAAGTTCCTGACTTAAGTTCAGTCGGATAAAGCAATACCTGATTATTATTTACAATAAACTTTATGTCCTTAAAATCCCCGAGATTTATTAAACCCTCCAAGGATTGATTTTGATCGATTGGATTTGAGAAATTTAATAAAACAAATTGCTCGTTATCGCTTTCCACTTTGGTTGAAAGCAAAGTAAATTGTCCCTCGCCGGGCACTTCCAAGGTTTTGGTTTCGTTATAATCGAGACTTAAGGATTTTCCATTGCAAGTAAGATTGACATGATCGGTACCGTTATAAGGTCGCTCAATGCTATCGATTAAAAATTTATGTATGGTTTCCTTCTCGTTATGAACCCATTTAAGTTTTAAATCTTTTGCATCCAGTTTAGCGCTAAGTGTTTGTTCAACTAAGGCTTCATCGGCAAAATCGGCAGTAGAAACTGTTCCGGCTAAGGAATAATATTTGTAATCGGTTCCATGATACGATTTTAAATCATTCACTTGTAATTGTACCGATTGTTTAATGGATTGAAAGTTAAACTCAAACTCTTTCAATTCATCTTTAACCTCAACTAATTTACTAAGATGAAAAGTAGCTTTGTAAAGTTTACCCGCGTCTAAGCGGTTTTTAGGTTTAAATTCTAGTGTTTGAGCATCGCGCCAAACCGCTTCACCTTCGATTGCCGGTTCAAAAGAAAACAACTCTTCTTTAACCGGTGTATTCAATTCGGTGGCAGTATTAAATTCGGAACTCAACTTCACCTTTATGGTTGAACCTGAAGAAATGTAGCCTGTTGTAAATGCACTGATATAACTGGCGAATTCCGGATTGATTCGGTAACCGGGTCCTGAATTATAAGAACTGCCCGTAAGTGATTTAAAAATATCGCGGTTGTTATATAACCATACGCCGGATCCTGTGATAGCTACTCCTATCAGCATCCATTTAATCTTATTCAGCCACATAAACGAGTTGGGATTTTTGATAATTAAAATTACTGCTTTTACCATTGTGCCGTTTTTTCGTTGCACCTGGAGTTGTTAGAAATTGTTAACGTTTATTATTTTCTATTTGATATTTATTATATCTGGTTTTGGGTGCAATAAATAAGATGCGGTGGCGTTATAGTTTCCATAAGCTTTTATGAATTAATTAAAATACTACAAATTGTAGCAACACTGTGCTTTAAAACGTACTAATTTAGTCGCATGAACGAGAACCTCGATCCAAACGAAGAAAACCTAACGCCATCCGAAAGAGAAATTGAAAAAGCGTTACGTCCGATAGAGTTTGACGACTTTAGCGGACAAGAAAGTGTTGTAGATAATTTAAGAGTGTTTGTTCAGGCGGCAAAGCAACGTCAGGAATCCTTAGATCATGTTCTTTTACATGGTCCGCCCGGTTTGGGAAAAACAACATTAGCTCATATTATTGCCAACGACCTTGGCGTAAACTTAAGGGTGACTTCCGGTCCGGTTTTAGATAAGCCGGGTGATTTAGCCGGATTACTTACCAATTTAGAACCTAACGATGTTTTATTTATTGATGAGATTCATCGGTTAAGTCCGGTTGTAGAAGAGTATTTGTACTCAGCTATGGAGGATTTTAAAATTGACATCATGATTGACAGCGGACCAAACGCCCGCACCGTGCAAATCAAATTAAATCCGTTTACTTTAGTGGGTGCTACTACGCGTAGTGGTTTATTAACCTCTCCATTACGAGCAAGGTTTGGTATAAATTCAAGATTAAATTACTACGACAGCAAAGTACTTACACGCATTGTTGAACGTAGCTCCGATATTCTTAATGTGGAAATAAGCGACGAAGCAGCTTATGAAATAGCAAGACGAAGTCGCGGTACACCTCGTATAGCAAACGCTTTATTACGAAGGGTTCGCGACTTCGCACAAATTAAAGGCAATGGAAAAATTGATATTGAAATTGCCACATTTTCCTTAAAAGCCTTAAATGTTGACAAGAACGGCTTGGATGAAATGGATCATCGCATTTTAACGGCCATTATTGAGAAATTCAAAGGCGGTCCGGTTGGCATCAACACCATTAGCACAGCGGTAGGCGAAGAGCCTGGAACCATTGAAGAAGTATATGAACCGTTTTTAGTTCAGGAAGGTTATTTAACCCGCACACCTCGCGGAAGAGAAGTCACCGAAATGGCCTATAAACATTTGGGTAAGAGCATTTGGAAAAAAGGCGGAGGATTGTTTGATAACGACTAAATCTCTTACCCTGAGATTAGCTGTTTTTTAAAGAATTAACTAAGCACTAAATTCTTTTGATTAATCTTATTTAATCACCTCGGGGTTGAGTATGACAGGCTCAAATCCTGTCTGATACTTGAATTCTATTTTCAGATGATCGCCATCATTCCATTTATCCTTTTCTTGTAAAGCAAGCGCGGTTAAATTAATTTCAAATACATCCGAATTAAAATTTACAGATAATTTTTTTTTATTAACCAATACTTCTTTAATACTAAAACTATTAGAACCCGGTATACGAGGATTTGTAACAAAAACATTTGCCCACATAAATTTACCATCCACCACAAGCGTAGATTCTTTACCCGCATCGGGCTTTAATAAAGCACCGGCATTCATGACCAATGGCTCAGAGTGAGGCGAACAGTTTTTAAAATATTTAATTTCAACCTTCACTTTATCACCGTTTTTTAATGCCAGTTTAGGATAATCCAATTTAATCTGGAATAAATTCGCGTTAATTTCGTCGGTTGTGATCAAACCATTCACCAATACCTCAAAAACACAAAAGCCAATTCCTCCGGGACCAAATGCATTTTTAATTAAAATATTTTTACCGGAATAAAGTCCTTCTAGAACAAGTGTATCGCTATCCATTTTCATGCCATTTCGTGTTTGCCCATTTAAATGGCTGTAAATAAAAAAAACTAAAAGGACTTTAAGAATACATTTCATTTGTAAAGATTGATTAGCTAAATATAATAAAAAAAGCAATCCTTTTGGATTGCTTTTCAATTGCTCATTGCAAGTCTGCTTTAATTTGATACCTCCTTGCTTTTCTATTCGTTTATTTTATACGACAATAAAGGTACAAACGTATCGTATGACATTTCTTTAGTTAAACTACTATCGATGAGTTTTTCAAAGAAGCTTCGTTTGCGGGAAGAAAGAACAAGAAGATCCGCTTTTTGCGACGCAACCAGTTCATCAATTCCTTCTTTTATATCGTGATCTTTATAAATCTTATGCGAAATTTTATTATAGTGAGTTACCTCTTTAACCAGTTTTGTACAGTTTTCTAAATACAGAGCTTCGTCTTCGTCAAAATCATCCTCATCAATAATGTGAGAAATTACAATTTCCGAATCAAAGATTTTGGCAAGTTCAACCAATTTTTCAATTACAGCAACATCACTTTTGTAATAATTGGTTGCAAATAACATCTTCTTTGGCGCATAGAATTTAGAGCCGGCAGGAATCGCTAAAACCGGCGTATCCAAAGTTTCAATTACAGATGACGCATTACTTCCTAAGAAAATTTTCTTTAATCCGCTTGCACCTTGGGTTCCCATTATTACTAAATCAGTTTTCAATTCATCGCATTTTTGAGCAACTACTTCTGATACCGATCCAACACCAAACGCATAGGTAATATTTATGGCGCCATATTCGTCTTTGAATTTACTGATTAAATCCTTGAATTTTTTTTCAGCTTCCTCTCTTTCATGATTCAACTCCTGCGCGTTTAAACCACTTAAAAT
>JBBAKL010000057.1:0-18882 GCA_040403535.1 Bacteroidia bacterium | reverse complement strand
GATTAGATGCAAAAATGGGAAATACCGACATTCAGGCGAGTGGTAAGATTGAAAACTTTATTCAGTACATCTTCAAAGATTCTTTAATTGCAGGACACTTTAACTTAAACTCAAAAGTGATCGACTTAAACCAATTAATGGGTCCGGATGAACCGGCTGCCGCTCCAACCGAAACAGCAGCAGCTGCAACATCAACAGCCGCCGCAGGTGTAGTGGAAGTACCGGGTAACATCGATTTTGTTTTAAATGCTAATTTAGGCAAGGTTATTTATACCAATTTAAATCTGGAGAATGTTGCCGGTAACATTGTGGTAAAAAACAAAAAGGTGGACATGACCAACTTAAAGTTAAATGTATTAGGTGGTGCTATGATGCTGAATGGTTATTATGAAACTACCAATCCGAAGAAACCGAAAGCGAACTTTAATTTAAAACTGGATAACTTCGATATTCAAACAACCTATAACGCATTTAATTCAGTTCAGAAATTAGCGCCAATTGGAAAATACGCTAAAGGTATGTTCTCGGCAATAATCGAAGATTTTGATATGGCCTTAAATGACAAAATGGAGCCGGATTTAAATACCGCGCACATGCATGGTAAATTAAAAACCAATAAAGTGAGTGTGGGTGGTTATGAACCATTCGTGAAATTAGGCGACGCATTAAAGATTGAACAATTAAAGAACCTTGATTTCCAGAATATGGATGTCTCGTTTGAGATGAAAGACGGACGTATTGAAGCAAAACCATTTGATGTGAAAGTGAATCAGATTACAACTAATGTAAGCGGAAGTACAGGTTTAGATCAAACCATCGATTACAAATGGAAAATGGATATTCCGCGCTCTATGTTTGGATCACAGGCTAACAGCGCTTTAAACAGCTTAATTTCGCAAGCTAATGCCGCAGCAGGCACCAATGTGAACTTAGGCGAGAAAATAAAAGTTACCATCAACTTCGGTGGTACTGTAACAAAACCTACTGTTAAAACCGGATTAAAAGAAGATAGTAAAGCGGTAACACAGCAAGTGAAAGAACAGGTGGTAACAGCGGTGGTAGATAAAGCCAATGAAGAAGCGCAAAAGATTTTAGACGATGCCAAAGCACAGGTAGAAAAAATCAGAGCGGAAACTCAGGCAACCGTTGATAAATTAAAAGCAGAGGGATATGCCGAAGCTGATAAATTAGTAGAGCAGGCAAGTAACCCAATTGCGAAAATTGCCGCTAAAAAAGCAGCGGAAGTAGCGAAGAAAGAGGTTGACAAGAAAGCTCAGAAAATAGTGGATGATAGCGAAGCACGTTGTCAGAAAATATTAGACGATGCAAAAGTAAAAGCAGATGCCAAAGCAGCCGGAGCTAAAAAATAATACAACACTAACCAATGTAAAAATCCGTTTCAACCTGAAACGGATTTTTTTATGAATGAATGTGTAAAAATTCTGTATTACAATTTAAGAAGAGGGTCGTTTGTAGAAAAAATTACACCCTTAATTTTCCTCTGAAACCACGAGCCGCATAATACGATTCGGCGCCATTATGGTATGTAAAAACGGTTGCGTAGCGGTAATCACCAAAAATAGCACCTCCTAATTTTCGGATTGGAGCAGGGGTTTGCAGCCAGCTGGAGGTTTTAGAATCGAAGGTTCCGAGTTTCTGAAGAGCGCGATAATCTTGTTCTGTAAGTAAATCAATTTCCATTTCGGCAGCCATGCCCATGGCACTGTGTTTAGGTTTGTTTTCTTTTCGTGAAGCCAATGCCTCGGGGTCGTAACAAAAACTTCTGCGGCCGGCAGGACTCTCTGCCGAGCAATCACAAAAAATAAATTCGTTGTTTTTTTTGTCGTAAGAAATTACATCCGGTTCACCTCCGGTTTTTTCCATTTCGGAGAGTGACCATAATTTGGCAGGTTGCGATCTCAGCTTCGTTTCAACATCCATCCATTTTATTCCCTTATGACGCGCTGAATTAGTTTCGAAACGCTTGCAAAGTAAGCTTAGTAAACTTGCGCTTTGTTCACTTGTGAGTTTTTTTATGATTGCTTTTGACATAATGCAGTACTTTTAATTTGAATGTGATTCTTTAAGCAAAACCGAAAATCAGAGGGAAAATAAAGGTCACCACTGCGGTCCATAAAATATATACCGGAAGAAATTGTGAAATGGAATTTTCAACCTCAATCATTTCTGCTTTTTTGGAGACGATTTTAAAGAGGCGGTACGTTACCATGAAAAGATTGATGAGTATAAGGATATTCGTTCCTAAAACGGTCAAACGGTTTGGTGTAAATCCCCACTCGGAAACGCGGAAGAGAATCGCAGATAAAGCAATTCCATTCACGATAACAGTTACTATGGATAAGGCGAATAAAATATAAACTGAAAGACGGTTTTCTTGCTTCTTAACGGATTCCGCTACGGAAAATAAGATAATGGCCATCACGCCAATCAGCAGAACATTAAAAATCAATAAAAAATTTCTGTCGTTATACGGATCTTTACCGGAAACAAAAATAGCGCCTAAATAAACCGTGAGCATGATTAAAACAAGCGGACTGAAAATTTTTGCAATAACAGGCGACACTTTATTCACCAGTTGCGGATTGGTTTGTGTTAAATAAGTGGCTACAATGGGCACCGCCATCAAGCCAAAAATCCCCACGTAGTCAAAATAAAACTTTTCAATTTTGAGGCCGATGACTTCAAAAAGCCCAATGGTAATTCCGGTAAGTATTCCGCCTGCAATGAGGATGAGTCCCGACATAATGATGAGTTCACCATTATACCTCAGAAATTCCAAACGCTTTTGAGAACTTTTTACCTGATGACCCAGATAAGAAAAGCCCAGCACCGCCCACAATACCACAGGCAAATGCAGACAGGATAGAACAGTGGTATCGTTGTTGCCGGCATCCGGTAAAAGATTGATGAAGACTAAAGAGATGAAAAACACGAGTGATGAACTAATAATTTTGTTCAGTGAAAAGCCGTTTCTCAGAAAGAAATAAGCAGTTAAAATAGGGAAGAGGATGAGACCGATGTTTCGGCTATAAAAGAATTCATCATTGATGTTAAATAGTGCGGGAATCTTTGCCAATATTCCGGCTGTTAAGGAGGCAATCAGTATGAAGCTAATTTCCTTTTTACTGCCCCACGAAATTTCAGAGCTTTCGTAGTTTAATCGCGCCTGCCAGGTCTCAGCAAAGGCATTGCCCTTTTGTTCGGGATAAAGCAAATTAAAAGCCTTTTTGAATTCCGATTTATTTTTTCTGTAGAGTTTTTCAAGTTGTACCGGATTATTCGCGTTGTTTAAGATTTCGTCTTTCATTAGCTAATATCACTCAGGATGGAACGTTTAATCGGAGGCGTAATTGAGCATTCAAAATTAAACAGAACTTTGGTAGCATCCTTCAGGTATTCACGAAAGGATTGTTAAAAGATACAAAAGTTTATGGGGGAGTGCAAAATTGCTGAAGCGTTTTGTGAAAGTAACAACCTGATCGTTTAAATTTTGCTTATCAGAGATGTAAATTCGCTTACGCTCATTTCCGGTTTAATGATATCTATAACAGCTTTATAGGCTTCCCGGGGGGCATTGGTTTTAATGGCTCTCATAATTTTGAGATTTTTATTTTCTGATTGCGCCGGAACAATGTATCTAAGCGAAAGCAATAGTACAGGAAACTCAACTTTCTGCATGATGCGCATACTGTTTTCCTGAAGTTCCTGACTTGTAAAATTAGAATGTAATAGCGACTCGGTAACCATTTCCTCATTTAGAATATGTTCGAGGTATTGGCTGTGGAAATTCGTAAAGGATAAATAAAACATATTACCGGTTTACTCATCTTGCGTGCCGTCTAATTTTGAAAGTTGATGGGCGATATCGCTTTGAATTTTTTCCAGTCTTTCGTGATCGTCTAAGTCATGCTGCGATGCCCCCGGTACTTTAGCTTCCAGAGGTTTTAATAAGTCTTCATTTTCTGTGTGTAAATGATGAGTGAGCAGGAAAAACATATCTTCTCCGAGTTTTTTTAATTCCTCCACCTGTTTACTGTCTGAATAATTTGTTTTGCCAGCTAAAAGAGAGAATTTTTAAACTATATTTCGCAATCCTTTATGCGAGGCGGCGTATGATTTTTCTTTATTCATGGTTTAAATATGAGGCTTAAAATGTAAATTATTTTCTTTGTTAAAGATAGGTAAGTATAAAGCCGATGAATAAGGTTTGTAATTTTTCTAACTTCCTAATCAGCCGACTTCTCATAAGTTAAGTTTACAACACTTGTGTTGTACGATTTCGTTTCTATCAGTCTCCAATTAGTCTCTTTAGAGTTACCGGCAAACAGCTGTAATCCTTCACCAATTATTTTAGGTATAATGGTAATTATCATTTTATCTAAAAGGTCTTCGTTTATAAAAGTAGTAATGAGTTGTCCGCCGCCAACCAGCCAAATATCTTTTTTTGCTTTGCTTTTTAATTCATTCAAAAATCCTTTAAGATTTTCTGTTAAAATATAAGTGTCAGGACTTTTTATTGTTAAAGAGGTGTTTTTTGTCACAACATAAGTTTTATACCCCGAATAAGGCCAATCAATTCCAAATCCAATAATTTCATCATATGTTTTTCGGCCCATAATTATTATTTCTGTGTTTTCTAAAAGTTCCAAGTAGCCATAGTCACCGCTCTCAGGAGGTGGAGTAGAGGTAAGCCAATCTAAATTTCCGTCGGGTCTTGCTATAAATCCGTCTAAGCTGGTAGCTATATATAAAACTGTTTTAATCATTAATTGTCTTTTAATCAAAGTTTCATTTTTTCTCAATAACACAAACTAGCAATTAGGCGCCTAAATAATTTGTCTATACGTACCTCGGTAACTTGATAGGCACCTTTGTGCGTCGGAAGGCTAGCAGAACCAATTTAATCATTTTTCTCATTAACCTATAAGCTCGTAACAGCTATTTATTAATTTATTCTCCTTGAAATAGCTCTGTTTTTGTAATAATAAAGCAATACTAATTTTACAAATATAACAAGGTGTTTCTGTATTGTTCTAACAGGGAAGGGCAAAATGAACTTTTGAACGCTATTATTGTTTCCTTATTATGGCTGTTTATTCTATCTACCAAACACAAAAAATCCCGGCTTCCTTGGATACGGTTTGGGATTTTATTTCCTCTCCGCATAACCTTAAAACCATCACACCGCCTTATATGGGCTTTGATGTTACCAGTAAAAACCTTCCCGAAAAAATGTACCCGGGTATGATCATATCCTATAAGGTGAGTCCCGTTTTAGGTATTCCCTTAACCTGGGTTACCGAAATCAGTCAGGTGCGCGATAAGTCATTTTTTGTGGATGAACAACGGGTAGGGCCCTATACACTCTGGCACCACCAGCATCACATTCAGGAAATAGAAGGAGGCGTATTGATGACCGATATCGTTACCTACCAACCGCCTTTTGGATTTTTGGGAGCATTGGCTAATGCGCTTTTTATAAAACGTCAGCTCAACTCCATCTTTGAGTTTAGAAAAAATAAAGTGGAAGAACTGTTTGGTAAAATGCCTTAACGGATTTCTATTGAGTACAACGAGTTCATTCTTCTGCGGCGTTCGGTGCTGATTAAATTATTCTTATCGCCGTCAATAAATTCCCTGATGTAAAAGTTGGTTTCGTACTTTTCAATCTCTCCTAAATTGTATTTGGTCTGATTTCCGTTTTCATCCAATCTCACCGCGGTTAAAAAACCTCCCCGACCTTGCTCATGCCACTTTGGCGCTTCTGTTACGGGTAAATTGTAATTTTTTAAATTGTCAATGTAAAACAAATGAAGGGAGTTATCAACGGCATAGCTGTTAATGGATAACTGCGGACCATACGCGTCGTTACTGTGCTGCGATTTGGGGATTTTCTTTACCCATTTCATCTTTCCCAAGGCGTCAATGTTCATTACAAAAATGTCTTCTGCGTAAGTATCGTAAGTGGTATAGGTATTTCTACCGTTATAATGGGTTCGTGTAACGGTATGAAACTGTTCGGATACAATGCAAATGCTTCCGTTTTTCATTTCATAAATGGAACGGATTTTTAAAAAGTCTATTCCTAAATCATCTTCTTTGGCTTCTTTTTTCTCCGCTCTGCGTTTCTCCCGTTCCGACATAAATGATTTTATAATTTCAGAAGGAAATTCATAATACCCGGCTTCCGGTTTCATGGCAATGCCTTGCTTGGTGTCAACTAAAAACATATAAGCCCCGTCAATCGGTTTGTTATGTCCTTTTGAATAAAATCCGGTTACAAATATTTCTTTCTTTTTGTTTTCATAGATGTAAGCCTCTTTTATGAAATTATTATCGGCACTCACTTTAATGATTTTAGGATTGGTGTTGCCTTCGTTGTACATGATCACTTCAAAATGATAATTGGGTAAGCCGTCAATGGCTTCTTTACGGGTATCGTCGTTAAATACTTTTGCCAATAAATAAACGGATCCGTCATTACCTAAGGTATAACCCCAATTGTCCATCTTTGCCTCTGTGTAAGGTAGCTCTACTTCAGCACCCCATATCTTACCTAAATTTTCGTCAAACACATACATGCCTAATACGTCTTTGTTGTATTTGTCACGTCGGTCTTTTGGTGTTAGCTCGTAAGTATACAAAAAGTTGTTTTCATCTTCACTTTGATAAAAACTGTAACTGTTCATGCGTACTTTACCGGATGATTTAAACAGGTTGCGTGAAGTGCCGGCAAATTCCAGTTTATCGGGATTAAACTCTAATGCGGAGATGCCTTCATTTTCGGTCTCGCGAAACACATCGCGTACAAACAAATAAGTTTTATTGTTAAACTTTACAAAGCGGTTAAAGTTAACACGCTTGTTGAGTTTACCTTCTGTTTCAACGGTGTTCTCTTTTATAAATTTTAAATCGGAATCAAAGTGCTGAAAGTTGAACGACTCCACATTTTTTGCATTTACCTGTATGATTCCTTTATCTCCATACGGAACTGGATTTAAAACAATATACCGCCCCGGTGATTCAAATTCGGCTGAAACTTTTATGTCGTAAGGCTTAATAGTCGCATAGGGATCCTGAGCCATAACCGAGTTTACGATTAATAACGATGCAATAGTGAAATGGCTTATTTTCATGCTAAAAATTATTGTTTAAATATATTGTTTTTACTCTGAAAAAAGATAATTATATTTAATAGAAAGACAGTAGTCCGACCCATTTTAAAAAACGTTAAATATTATATTTTGCAGCGCTAATTTTTTTGCTACTCTTTTCTTCATGCGCCATTCATAATAAGTTTCCTTTTATCTGTTTCCGGTGGGGCTGTTTCTCCAAACAAGTTGGTTTACCCGATGGCAGAGTGTTGAGAAAACAAGAAGAAGTAAATGCTAAAGTAAGAAAGAAAAAACGGGAATCTAAACGATGTAAACGCAATAAACCGGAGAATGTTGTTGTTTATAAAAGTAAGCCGCCACTCAATTCCGATGAGACCGAAGATGAAAAATCTGATAAGGATACTGTGCATACAACCTTTGCTAATTATGGAAATGAAAATTACGTGATTCTGGTTCTCAAGAAGGCGCATCCGCCGGGTAAAGACAGTATGTATGTGGCGTCATCCGATGCCGACACGCTTTCATCCGTTTCACAAAATCAAATCAAAAGTTTTCTGGAAAGCTATTCCATAGGCGCTCAGGATAAAATTATTTTAAAGGAAAGTATAGAATACAGTAACCGTGAGTTAATGGGTAATTCCAAACAAAAAGAAAAGGTGATCCGCTATCTGGAGAAACTCGGTATTAAACGTAAACAAATATTTTTTAAGGAATAATTAAAAGAGTTTTTCCATGGCTATTTTAAACCAGGAGGTGTAGAGATGCGGTTGCTCTGCAATGTCTTTTTTTACTTCATCAATGGATTTCCAGGAGTAATTCTCTACTTCTTCCACATTAATTATCGGATGCTCGTTAAATTCGCCAATATACACATGATCGTATTCGTGCTCTGTTAAATGATTATCGAATTCAGTTTTATAAATGAAGGCGCCTTTGTACTGAAGTTCTGTTTCAATTCCCATTTCTTCATTTAAGCGTCGTTTGGCGGCTTCAAGGTTTGTTTCGTTAGGGCGGGGGTGACTGCAACAGGTGTTGGTCCAAAGTCCTGCGCTGTGGTATTTTGTTAAGGCGCGCTTTTGTAACAGCATTAATCCTTTCGAATTAAAAATGAAAACTGAAAATGCGCGGTGTAAAAGTCCTTTCTGATGCGCTTCCATTTTTTCCATGGTACCAATGACCTGATCATCGGGATCAACGAGTATCACTTCTTCGTAAGGCATTATAATAGGTTAACGCTGTTGCGTAAATAAGACCCGGCAAACAACAATAATTTTTGTGAATCCGGAATGCGAACACGGTTGTTTAAAATGGTTTCCGGTTTTAATTTTTTTATTTTATCAAATAAACTTCTGTAATAGATATAGGCTATATAAACACCCAATCGTGCGTCTTTAGGTAGTTTTTTTATTCCGTTTAATCCTTTGTCAAAATCGGCCTCAATATCTTTTTCAATTTCTGCTTTGGTAGCAGTATTCAACTTATCAATGGTTAAACCCGGAAAATAAATACGGCCCATTCCTTTATAATCGGCTTTTAAATCGCGCAGGAAATTAATTTTCTGAAATGCAGATCCTAACGCCATGGCATCGTCTTTTAATTCCTCATAACGCTTTTGATTACCTCTCACGAAAATTTTCAGACACATTAATCCAACCACTTCGGCACTTCCTAAAATGTATTCTTTATAGCCTTGTTGGTCGTAATTGGTTTTGTCTAAATCCATGGCCATGCTTTTTAAAAACGTTATAATAAGCCAGTGATCAATTTTATAATCGTTCACTACATTTTGAAAGCTGTTTAAGATTGGATTTAAACTGATACCACGTTCAATGGCTAAAAAAGTTTCTTTTTTAAATTCTTCCAGCAAAACCTGCTTGTTATGATTGTGAAATGTGTCCACAATTTCATCGGCAAAGCGCACAAAACCGTAAATGGCGTAAATAGGCTCTCTGAAATCTTTGTTTAAAAAACGGATGCCTAATGAAAAAGAAGTGCTATACTGGTTGGTAACCAGTTTGCTGGTGCGTAAACTTACTTTATCAAAAAGTTCCATCATAATTCTATAAAAATAGGTATTTTTTAGAATTAAATTTTGCCTAAATAATTTTTTACCTGTTCTGCTACCAATTTACCCGATACCAATGAAGGTGGCACTCCCGGTCCGGGTACGGTTAATTGTCCGGTATAAAACAAATTTTTTACTTTTTTACTTTTAATACTCGGTTTTAAATGTGCGGTTTGCATTAAGGTATTGGCTAAACCGTAGGCATTGGCTTTAAAGGAATTGTAGTCGGCCACAAAATTGCTGGGAGCATATATCTTTTTAAATACAATGTTGTCTTTAAATTTCTCACCAATTTTCTTTTCGATGCGTTCTACAGCCAGGTTAAAGTATTTCTCTTTAATCTCGTCGTTGTCGTGTATACCGGGTGCCAGAGGGATTAATACCGTTAGGTTCTCGAACCCTTCAGGCGCTACAATCGGATCGGTTTTTGAAGTACAGCTGACATACAACAAGGGTTTGCTTGGCCACATGGGCGTAGTGTAAATTTCTTTTGCATGTTGTTCAAAATCTTCATCAAATAATAAATTATGATGTAATAGATTAGGTAATTTCTTATTTACACCAATGTAGAACAGGATAGAGCTAGGTGCCATTTTACGGCTCTCCCAGTATTTTTCGGAATACTGACGGTGTGTTGCAGGTAACAGCTTTTGCTCTGTAAAATGATAATCTGCTGAAGAGATTAAAGCTGAAAAATCAGTATAGTTTTTCTGAGCCTCCAATCCTTTGGCTAAGTTTGCTTCAATATTAATTTTTTTAATATCTACTTCTGTTTCAAATTTCACGCCCAGTTCAATGGCCAGTTTTTTCATCGCTTCAGGAACAACTGCCATGCCGCCCATCGGATACCAAGTGCCCAATACTAAATCGGCGTAATTCATCAAGCTGTAAAGTGCAGGTGTGTTTTGCGGTAACGCGCCTAAGAATAAAACCGGAAATTCCAACAGCTGCTTCAGCTGCGGGTTTTTAAAACTTTTGGCAATGTGATCACGAATGGATTTAAAAACATCGAGCTTAAAAACTCCGCCAATCAGACGCGCATCTAACAATTCCGATAGTTCAACACCCGGTTTCTCCATGAATTGTAACCCCACTTTGTACTTGTATTCAGCCTCGCTTAAAAACTTTTTAAGTTTTGCAGCGCTTCCTTTTTCATGTTTCTCAAATAAATCATAAAGCTCATCCACCGATGCGGGAACATCCATGTAGTTTTCTTTGAAATAAATCCGATAGCCCGGTGATAATTTTTTTAAAGTATAATAATCGGAAACTTTTTTCCCGAAATCATTAAAAAAGCGTTCAAACACATCCGGCATCCAATACCAGCTCGGTCCCATATCAAAAACAAATCCGTTTTTATTAATAGTTCTGGCTCTTCCTCCAATTTGAGAGTGCTTTTCGTAAACGGTAACCTGATAACCGTCTTTAGCCAGGTAACATGCAGCGGCTAACCCCGAAAAACCTGCCCCGATGATAGAAACATTTTTATTCATAGCTCTAATTTAAACAATCTTTTACTTGGTTTGTTCAGATATAACAAGGATTATAAACAAGTTTTTCGCTTGATCATCCGAATTGAAGATTAACTGTTTTTCTGATTACAAGTTGTAACTATTTTGTACTTATATTTGAGTAATTAATATAATCGTAGGCTTCGGTGTTTAACCCTAAATACACATACCTTTTATTGGATCTGGCGGTCATATTTTTTCCGTTTGTATTAAGCTTCGATAAAAAGGTGGCGTTTTATAAAACCTGGAAGTCGCTTTTACTTTCCATTTTAATTGTAGGGGCAGGATTTATTTTATGGGATATCATTTTCACTTCACATAAAATTTGGGTGTTTAATCCCGCTTACGTGATGGGCATCTATTTCTTTGGTTTGCCTATTGAAGAATGTTTGTTTTTTGTGTTTGTTCCTTATTCAACGGTATTTATTTATGCCTGTGTGAGGGCATATTTTAAAAAATATTATTCTCCTGGATTAACCAAAACCATTCATTGGCTTTTTATTTTAATTAATGTGGTTTCCGTTATTTTAGGTTACGATAAAACATATACACTGGTTAACAGCTGCATTGCTTTACTGGTTTTATTTTATTTGGGATTTGTGGTTAAATGGAAACAACTCGATTTATTTTACCTGGCTTACACCATCTGTTTGTTGCCGTTTGCCATCTGTAACGGTATTTTAACTTCGTGGCCTATATTAATCTATAATGATAATGAAAACCTTGGCATCCGCATGCGAACCATTCCATTTGAGGATTTGTTTTATAACTTTACCATGATCATCTTATGGTGTTACTTTTACGAGAAATTCCGTTATATGAATAAACCTCACGAGAATGCTTAATCTGATCAATAAAATAGGATTCTTCCGCCTTATTCTTACTCCCTTAGGAATATGGATTATTTACACCGCGTTCGAGCGCCGCGAATGGTTAATGGGTATTGTAGGCGCCGTTGTTCTGGTATTCGGACTATTAAACCGTTGCCTTACAACCGGTAAGTGCGAAACGGATTTTAATCCACCCAATCAGCAATAAATAAATTGGTATCTCTTGTACCGTGATTGTTTCGGTTAGAGGAGAAAATTAACTGTTTCCCGTTTGGTGAAAACATAGGAAACGCGTTAAACATACTTTCGTTTGTTATTTGCTCTAAACCTGTTCCGTCATCGTTAATCATAAATAACTGGAAGTCGTATCCTTTTTTACTGTGGTGATTACTGGAGAAAATGATTTTCTTTCCGCCCGGATGAAAAAACGGAGCCCAGTTAGCTTTACCTAATGTTGTGATTTGTTTTAAATCGCTGCCATCAATGTTACAGGTGTAAATTTCCATATTGGTTGGAGCCACTAAGTGCTGCGCTAACAAATCTTTGTATTCTTTAATTTCTTCTTCTGTTTTTGGACGGGAAGCGCGGAATACCAAACGTTTTCCATCAGGCGAGAAGAAGGCACCACCATCATATCCCAATCCTGTGGTTATTTGTTTCTGGTTTTTTCCGTCAATGTCCATGATCCACAATTCCAAATCACCACTACGGTCGCTGGTAAATACAATTTTATCACCTTTAGGTGAAACCGTAGCTTCCGCATCATAACCCGGATCATCGGTTAATTGCTTAATGATCTTTCCTTTGCTATCGGCTACATAAATATCAAAATCTTTATACACTGCCCACAGGTATTTTCCTTTTGTTTGTGGGGCTGGCGGACAAGAATCGTTGGCTTTATGTGTTGATGCATAAAGTATGTCTTTGCTATTCGGCATAAAATAACTACAAGTAGTTCGGCCTTTGCCGGTGCTTATCAATGGAGGACGATAGGTAGTGTCTTTTGATGCTTTGGAAATATCCAATGAAAAGATCTGATCGCATTGCAATCCCCATTTGGAGTTATTACTTTGAAAAGACGCGAATTTTCCGTTTGGCGAAAAATATGCTTCAGCATTATCACCACCATAGGTTAATTGCTTTAGGTTTTTCAAATGTTTTTCTTGTGCAGTAAAGGTTAATGTGGCAATGATTGCCAACCCGGATAAAATAGCTTTTCTCATATAAATAGGCTAATGCAAAATTAGCATTATTGATGTAAAATGACCTATTCTTTTTTAAGCCTTTAAAATGTTAAATAAAACAATCTACTGAACTCAAATAGTTATATTTGCCAACTATTTTTAAATTCAACTATTATGAAAACCGGTAGTTCTACCGATTTACCAATTGGCACACAGGCTTTAATATTGTCTAAACTGTATTATGGAGCATTATCTAAAAGTTTAGGTAACCTCGAAATTGAGCGCTATTATTCTGTGCTGTTTTTTCTGCATCACCATCAAAATGTTTGTCAGCAGGTGGTGTGCGACCATTTAAAGATTGATAAAACAGCCATGGTAAAGGTTCTGGATTATTTAAGCAAGGCCGGTTATATCGAGCGTAAAACCAATCCGAACGACCGCCGCGAACATTTTATTTGCTTAAGTAAGAAGGGCGAAAAACAAACCGAAAAAATAGTAAAGTCATTTAACTCGATCGATGAAAAGGCATTTGAAGCTATTTCAGAATCAGATAGAAAAACATTTATTAAAGTAATGAATGTTGTGTCTCAGAATTTAAACGGTTTGCCGTCGAACGATCTGTTCTTTAATTATAAAAAAACAAAAGCTAAAAAATAATCTTATGAAAAAAATTCCTGTATGGTTATATGTTATGTTGTTCTTTGGAATACTCATCGCCATTAAATTTATTTTCTTATCCAAGCCTCAGGACAAAGGTTCGCCAATTGGGGGTAAAGACAAAAGTAAAATGCCCGTAGCGGTTAATTACATTATTGCCACAGAGGAGAAATTCACCAGTAAAGTGTACAGCTCGGGTAAAATAGGAGCTCTAAACGAAATTGAAATTAAACCGGAAGTAGCAGGTAAAGTTACCGGCATCTATTTTAAGGAAGGTGATGAAGTAAGTAAAGGTTCGGCCTTAGTTAAAATTAATGATGCCGATTTGCAGGCTCAGTTACTAAAAAACAAATCGCAACTGAAATTAGCTCAAGAAAAACTGGAGCGTCTAAATAAGCTTTTAGCAGTAAATGGTGTGAGTAAAGAGGATCATGATATTCAGGAAAACGAAGTAAATGCTTTGTTGGCCGACCAGGCTTTTATTAATGCGCAAATTGCCAAAACAATTATTACGGCACCTTTTAGCGGAAGAGTTGGTTTAAAAAACATTAGCGAAGGTGCTTATGTTAGTCCGGCTTTAACCATCGCTTCCTTAGTGCAAACCAAACCTGTTTACATCGAATTTTCTGTTCCTGAAAAATACAGCAGCATGATTAAAAAAGGAATGAGCATCGAATTCTCAAAAGAAAGCAGCGATAACGCTTCCTATAAAGCATCTATTTATGCCATCGAACCAAAAATTGATGAAGTCACCAAAACCCTTCGCTGCCGCGCATTATATAATGGAGAAGAAGAATTGTATGCCGGAAGTTTTGTGAAAGTGTTTATCGATTTAATAAAAACGGATAACGCTTTAATGATTCCTACCCAATGTATCATTCCGATTTTAAAGGGACAAAAGGTAATGGTAGCCCGTAATGGTGAAGCGGATGAAGCCAGAGTGATTACCGGTGTAAGAACGGATAATAAGATTCAGATATTAGAAGGTTTACATGTTGGCGATACTGTTTTAACCACAGGTTTGATGTCTGTGAAAAAAGGAACGAAGTTGAAATTTTTAAAAGCTAATACACAATAATGGATATAGCAAGTATAAGTGTAAAGCGCCCTGTATTAGTAACTGTATTATCAGTTATTATTATTTTATTCGGTGCCATTGGCTATTCGTTTTTAGGTGTGCGCGAATTCCCTTCCATCGATCCGCCTGTTATTACCGTGCGCACCAATTACACCGGTGCTAACGCTGAAGTGATTCAATCGCAAATTACCGAACCGCTGGAGAAAGCAATCAATGGAATTGAAGGTATCCGTACCATCTCAGCTGCTTCCAATCAGGGTTCGAGTATTATTACCGTGGAGTTTAATCTTAGCGCTAATCTGGAGGCAGCAGCGAACGATGTACGTGATAAAGTGTCGCAGGCTGTTCGTCAGTTACCTCAGGATATTGATTCGCCGCCGGTGGTTACCAAATCGGATGCCAACTCGGATGCTATCATATCAATGACCTTAAAAAGCGATACGCGAACCCACGCCGAGTTAAGTGATTATGCCGAAAATGCGATTGCTCAAAATCTGCAAACCATTCCCGGAGTAAGTAATGTGCAAATATGGGGACAAAAACGCTACGCAATGCGTATCCGAATTGAACCTAAAAAATTATCGGCCTATCAGTTAACCCCACTTGATGTAAAACAAGCCTTAGATAAGGAGAATGTTGAATTACCAACCGGGAAAATTGCGGGTAATGCTACCGAGTTAACCATTAAAACAAGTGGAAGGCTGGTAACCGTTAGTCAGTTTGAAGAAATGGTGGTAAAACAAAACGCCAGTGAAGTGGTGCGCTTAAAAGATGTGGCAGATGTAGAATTAGGTGTTGAAAACGAAGAAACGATTTTAAAAGAGAGTGGTGTACCCATGATTGGTTTGGCTTTGGTTCCGCAACCCGGTGCCAATTACATAGATATCAGTAATGAGTTTTATAAGCGTTATGAGCTACTAAAAAAAGAATTGCCAAAAGATTACAGCATTAACATTGCACTCGATAATACCAAGTTTATTAAGAAATCCATTTTAGAGGTGAAAGAAACTCTTTTAATAGCAATTGTATTGGTTATCTTAATTATCTATTTATTCTTCCGCGACTGGCTGATTGCTTTCCGTCCGTTAATCGATATTCCGGTTTCCCTGATAGGCGCGTTTTTTATCATGTACATCATGGGGTATTCCATTAACGTATTAACCTTATTGGCCATTGTACTGGCTACCGGTTTAGTGGTGGATGACGGAATTGTGGTGACCGAAAATATCTTTAAAAAACTGGAGAAGGGTATGTTGCCTCAACAAGCGGCAATTGAAGGAACACGTGAAATTTATTTCGCTGTTATTTCTACCTCTTTAACCTTAGCTGCTGTGTTCATGCCTGTTATTTTCTTGGAAGGATTTGTTGGGCGTTTATTCCGTGAATTTGGTGTGGTGATAGCAGGAGCGGTGCTTATATCTGCATTTGTTTCCTTAACATTAACACCCATGCTGAACGCGAAAATGGTGCGAAAAGATCCGCATAAAAAAAGCAAGTTTTATTTATGGAGTGAACCGTTTTTTGCTGGTATGGATAATTGGTTCAGGAATTCCATCACTAGCTTTTTAAATAAACGCTGGTGGGCATTTATCATTATTATTATTTCTACAGGTGCTATTTTCTTTTTTGGTAAACAATTACAATCGGAATTATCTCCGCTCGAAGACAGAAACTGGTTACGTTTAACGTTTACCGGTCCTGAAGGTTCTTCCTATGAATCTACTGATGATGTTGTGGATCGCATTTCTAAATTTGTTGGTGATTCTATTCCTGAAAAAAGGGTTTGTTTAACGGTTACTGCTCCCGGATTTGTGGGTTCAGGCGCTGTGAATACAGCATTTGTTCGCCTGGCATTAACAGAAGCACACGAACGTAAGCGTTCGCAGCAAGACATTGCTGCTTACATTAATAAAAACATAGCACAGTTTCCTGAAGGAAAAGTGTTTGTTATACAAGAACAAACTATTTCATCGGGGGGCGGACCACGCGGCGGATTACCGGTGCAGTTTGTGTTGCAGAATAATGATTTTAAAAAATTACAGGAAGTACTTCCTAAGTTTTTAGAAGAAGCCAATAAAAATCCGGTCTTTCAGGGCGTGGATGTGAATCTGAAATTCAATAAACCGGAACTGGTAATTGAAGTGGATCGCGAAAAAGCAAAAACGCTTGGTGTGTCTATTGCCGATTTGGCGCAAACCTTGCAATTGGCATTAAGCGGACAGCGTTTTGGTTACTTTATCATGAGTGATAAACAGTATCAGATTATCGGACAAGTTAACCGCGAGAACCGTGATGATCCTTTAGATTTATCGACATTATATGTCAGAAATAACAAAGGACAAATGATCCAACTGGATAACATCATGAAAATGAGAGAGCAGAGCAGTCCACCCCAATTGTATCACCATAACCGTTACCAGTCGGCCACCGTTTCGGCCGGTTTAGCGCCGGGCAAAACCATTGGCGATGGAATTAAGGAAATGAATGTGATTGCTCAGAAAGTATTAGACGAATCATTCACTACCTCTTTAAGCGGAACATCCCGCGATTTTGCGGAGAGTTCTTCTAACATTGTATTCGCTTTTGTTTTAGCTTTATTATTAATATACTTATTGCTCGCCGCGCAGTTCGAAAGTTTTGTACAGCCATTAATTATAATGTTCACGGTACCAACAGCATTGGCTGGTGCATTTTTCTCGTTATGGTATTTCAATCAAACCATCAATATATTTAGTCAGATTGGAATGATTATGCTGATAGGTTTGGTAACGAAAAACGGAATTTTAATTGTTGAATTTGCGAATCAGCTACGCGAAAAAGGAATGGGCATGCGGGAAGCATTGATTGAAGCATCAACAGCCCGCTTACGTCCGATATTAATGACCAGTTTGGCTACCATATTAGGAGCCTTGCCTATAGCCATGGCATTAGGAGCGGGAAGTAAAAGCAGAATGGGAATGGGTATTGTTATTATTGGCGGATTATTATTATCGATGGTGTTAACGCTTTATGTTATTCCGTCTATTTATTCATATTTTGTTAAGGAGAAAAAACATGCCGAGTAAAAAACTTTTTGTTTTGTTTGCATTATTCGGGATGAGTTATGCAAACGCTCAGGGATTATTAACTGTGGAGGATGCTATTAAAATGGCGTTGGAGAAAAACTATGCAGTTCAGATGTCGCGCAATGATAAAGAAATAGCCAAGTCGCAAAATAATTTAGGAAACGCGGGCATATCACCTCAGGTGTCGTTAAACGGAAATTACAATTTGGCCAATTTAAATTCGTATCAGGAGTTTAGTAATGGTACTATTCAAGATAGACAAGGCGCTCAGTCGAACAACACCGGCGCATCTTTAAATGTGAATTGGGTAGTGTTTGATGGTATGAAAATGTTTGCGGTTAAAAAGCGTTTAAATGAATCAGTTCACTTATCCGACCTACAGTTAAAACAACAAATGGAAAACACCGTTTATAACGTCATAGTGGCGTATTACGATGCGGTTAGAATAAGGCAACTGATCAAAACATCTTTGCAGAATCTAAGTATTTATGAAGAACGTAAAAAGTTAGCAAAACTTAAATTGGACATTGGATCTGATTCGAAGGTGGATTTATTGCTAACAGAAACGGATGAAAACAAAGCCAAAAGTGATGTGTTAAGATTAGAACAGCAATTACTTTCAGCAAAAGCCAATTTAAATGTATTAATGAACAGATCGGTGGATGTTGATTTTACAACGAATGATTCCATCAGTATAAATTACAACCCTGCTTATGATGAATTAAAAAAGAGTGTTATAAAAAACAATACTTCTGTTTTAGCGGCTTTGCAAAACGAACTGATAGCAGAACAAACAATTAAAGAAGCAAGAGCAGGTTATTTGCCACAATTGCAACTCAACGCATCCTATAATTTTAATCTCAATCAAAGTCAGGCCGGCTTTTTATTTTATAACCGTCAGAATGGAATTAATGCCGGTGCAGGATTAAACTGGATGTTGTTTAATGGTAATAAAAATAACCGTTTGGTGAAAGAGCGACAGATACGTTTACTCAATCAGAAAAATTTAACGGAAATAAGTAAGCAGCAAATCGATGCTCTGGTATACATCCATTATAAGAATTATTTAACCAATAAGAAAATTCTTGAACTGGAAATAAATAATTTAAAAGGTGCGCAAGAGTTGGTATACGTATCTTTAGAACGATACAAGATTGGAAAAGCTTATTTAATAGAAACAAAAGAAACACAAAAAGCATTGGAAGATGCCCAAGTTAGGTATATAAATGCCATTTACGACTTAAAGAAATCAGAAACAGAATTGTTACGATCGAATGGGGGATTGGTGAAATAGCAACTAGTATTACGAATAATTGATTAAAACAAAAAAGCCCAACTTAAGTTGGGCTTTTTTGT
>JBBAKL010000056.1:0-19190 GCA_040403535.1 Bacteroidia bacterium | reverse complement strand
ACACATTTGTTTTACTTTGCCTTCCGTATCTTTTCCTTCCAGTGTTGTAAGGTCAATCATATTCAGGGCAAGTTTTAATGCCTGAATTTTGCTTTGTTTTTTAATACTGCGTGTATTAAATCTGGCAACCCTTTCTTCAATACCAACCTGATCTATTTTTGGCGAATAATTAAAGTCCATATTTTATCAATTCACTATAAAAATAATTCTTTTTTTGCTTGTTTAAGCTTAAATTTATTGAATAATTATGCATTCTATACCTCCAATAGTTTTATGGATGACGGGTTTATCCGGAGCAGGTAAATCCACCATTGCATACGCACTGGAAAAGAGATTGCAAGATGAGGGGGTGTTGTGTGAAGTACTGGATGGCGATGTTTTACGCAGCGGAATTAATTCTAATTTGGGTTTTTCTGAAGCAGATCGTCAGGAAAACATCCGACGTGCTGCTGAGGTGGCAAAATTACTTTTAAATAACCATTTTGTAGTTATTTGCAGCTTAATTACTCCTACAGAAAATTTACGGAACATAGCCCGAAATGTATTAGGGGATAGTTTCCGGCTAATTCATATTTCTACTCCATTGGATGTATGTAAAGAGCGTGATGTAAAAGGATTGTATTTAAAGGCGTTAAACGGAGATATTCCAAATTTCACCGGTATTTCCGCGCCTTTTGACACCCCTCATGTTACTGATTTAGAGATAAACACACATCATCAAACAGAAGCTCAGAGTGTTGAGGTGCTTTATGCTTTTTTAAGAAATTTAAACAAATAAAGTACCACATACTTGGTAACTTTATAACTCGAATGTTTTTTTGCAAGCACATAAAAAAAAAATCCGGCACGCCTAAGCGTGAAAAATTGGAAAAAAATTTCGAATATGTTGTTTATGATTTCGCAAAAGAAGTTGAAGTTGACAGCTGGAACAATGTGCTAAATCATTCGAATGTTTACCTGGAACTGGATTATTTAAAATTGCTTGAAAACACCCCAGGTAATAATTTTAAGTCGCGTTATGTAGTATTATTTCATAACAATAAACCTTCAGCAATTGCTTATTTTCAGGTAATCGATTTTAAGGCCTCGGTGTTTGGAGATATACTTGACTCAAAAGTAAATCAGATTAAATCACATCGGGCACGTTTGTTTGAACATTACATTGATAAGAGTGGTGACGATGTTGTTATGCGTTTGCTAACCTGTGGTAACAATGTTGTAAGTGGGGAACACGCGTTTTTATTTACGGAAAAATTATCGGTAAGCCATCAGTTTAAAATTATTGAAGCATTGATCGACCGCATCAGTAAAATCGAAAAATTAAGAGGGAAAATTTCAGCAGTATTGGTAAAAGATTTTTATTCACCAATTAAAGGATCTCCCAAATGCATGTTCAAATCCGAAAAGTATGTTGAGTTTAATGTAGAGCCCAATATGGTGGTTGATATCCCCTCAGGCATAAGTTTATTAGACGAGTATATTGGTTTGTTTTCTAAAAAATACAGAAATCGTGCAAAAGCAATTTTGAAAAGTGGAGAGCAATTGGAGTTGCGAATCTTGTCGGTGGATGAAATTGAAAAGACTGAGGCAGAATTTTACGCTTTATACGAACAGGTGTATAATAACGCCAAATTCAAACTGGTTAAATTACCGGAAAATTATTTTTCGGAATGCAAGAAAATATTTGGTGAACGATTTACCTTTTCAGCTTTTTATCTTAATAATAAGCCGGTTGCTTTTTTTACCGGAATTGATTTAAATCAATCGTGCTTAGAAGCGCATTATATTGGTTTTGATTATGCACATAATAAGGAGTATGAGTTATATCAGAATATTCTATATGCGTTTTTAAACCAAGCTATTCTTCTACGAAAAAAGCGTTTGAATTTAGGACGAACCGCCGCCGAAATTAAAAGCACAATAGGCGCCAAAAATCAGGAGTTAACATGTTATGTTCGTCCTCAAAACACCGTATCAAAAGTGGTATTAAAGCCATTTATTAATTTTTTGCAGCCCTCTTCTTGGGTGCCACGTAATCCGTTTAAGGAGGAAGCAGGCGTTACTGTATAATTTTTTTATGTGCTTTGGGCTTATAACCAACAAATAGATTGATCCATACTAAGCGCGCGGTTCTGAATACCCAAGGAAAAAATAAAAGGGTAGCGCCTAAAAACGAAAACAGATAAACAACCACATCAATTTCTAAGATTAGCACCATTAATAAAAACATGGCTACGCCTAAGGCGATGTTTAATCCGTAACTCACATACATTGCACCATAATAATAACCCGTTTCGCGCACAAAACTTTCATCACAATGCTCGCAATGCTGGTGCATGTCGGAGAATGATGTTAAGTCGTAAGGGTTATTGTTCTTGAAAAACTGACCTTTGTGACAGCGCGGACATTTATTAAATAATATGCTATATAATCGTGTTTGTTTAAACATGAAGGTTTATTTAGTTCCGGAACATGTTTTTTCGCAAGTGAGCGGCGCATTTGTTTTTTGAATAGCAGAAAACCCACCGGCAACATCAACTAAATTTTTGTAGCCACGCGCTTTTAAAATAGAAGCGGCAATCATACTTCGGTATCCTCCTGCACAATGAATGTAATATTCGGTATTCTTATCAAAATTACTTGTCCATTCGTTTATATAATCTAATGGCTGATTCGGTACATTTTCTATATGCTGCGCGTTGTATTCGCCCGGACGACGCACATCTAATACATGAATGTTGTTTTTTAAACGGTTTGAAAATTCTTCGGCACTAATTGAAACGATGCATGCAGTATCCTTTCCGGCATCTTTCCAAGCGGCTATTCCGCCTTCTAAATAGCCCAGACAATTATCATAACCAACACGACTTAAACGAGTAATAATTTCCTCTTCACGTCCTTCAGGAGCAATAAGAATAATTGGCTGACTTAAATCGGTAATTAAAGCGCCTACCCAAGGTGCAAATTGCCCTTCGATACCAATAAAAATTGAATTCGGAATATGGGCTTCCGCAAATTCAGGTGCTTTGCGAACATCCAGAATCAAGGCATTTTCATTATTGGCTAAATCTTCAACTTGCTGTACGGTTAATGCTGTGTAGCCTTTTTTCAATACCGAATCAAAAGTATCGTATCCGGTTTTATTCAAATAGGCATTTTTAGCAAAATATTGTGGTGGGGGTAATATGCCGGTAGTTAGTTCATTAATAAACTCCTGTTTATTATTTATTACCAGTGCGTAATTTTTTTGTTTTTGATTTCCTAGTGTGTCAAAAGTTTCCTTGCTCATGTTTTTTCCGCAGGCTGATCCTGCGCCATGTGCTGGATAAACAATCACATCATCGGGCAAATTTTTAATTTTTGTTTGTAAACTGTCAAACAACATACCGGCTAAATCTTCCTGAGTTAAATCGCTTTTAATCGCCAGGTCTGGTCTTCCAACGTCACCAATAAACAAAGTGTCACCGCTGAAAATGCAATGAGGTTTATTGTTCTCGTCTAGTAATAAAAAAGTACTTGATTCTAGTGTATGTCCGGGTGTATGCAAAATTCTTAATGTAACTTCTCCTATTTTAAATTCTTCTCCGTCTTTTGCAACGTAACTGTTGTAAGCAGTGTTGCCATTAGGTCCAAACACAATAGTAGCACCAGTTTTTTTAGCCAGATCAACGTGTCCGCTAACGAAATCAGCATGAAAATGCGTTTCAAAAATATATTTGATTTTTACACCATCTTTTTGTGCACGTGAAGTATACGGACTTGTTTCACGCAGCGGATCAATTATTACTGCTTCATTTTCGGAGCGTATGTAATAAGCGCCCTGCGCTAAACATCCTGTGTAAATTTGTTCGATATGCATAATCAATTGTGATTTAGATGGTGCAAATCTACCTGCATTTTTTGTACCGAAGGCTAGATTTGCATGCTTAAATTTATGGCAAATATTAATCCTATCCAATATATCTGAATTACAGATGGATTTAAGTTGCCAACAATTGCCAATCATTGTTAAAACATAACTGTCAAACTATTTTACTATTGGCGCAAAAGAGATTAAGTCATGTAAAGAAGGCTCAAAATAAATGTAGCTTTAAAGTTAATTTTGTTATATTAGAACTGGTTTAAATTGTACTTATCGCAAACGGGTTTCATGCGCTCTTATCACCTTATTTTCATATTGATTTTATCGGCGTTTAACATGCTTTCTCAAAATGTGGATTTTTTATGGAAGGTAGCGCGCAATGTTAAAAATTTGGATACCGTGCGTTTAGCTGCATTCTATGATTTAGCATGGGTTTATATTTACGACAATCCGGATTCAACCACTAAAATAGCGGAACTTCAATTAAAACTAGCGACTGAAACGGGCAATAAAAAATGTTAAGCCAAGGCTTATAATGCAATTGGAGGAGCCTTACAAATTCGTTCTGCGTATTCTAAAGCCATTGAAGGTTATCAGAGAGGTTTAAAAATCTATGAATCAATTTCAGACAAAAAAAACAGTGCCGGCGCTCTTGCTAACATTGGCAGCGTTTATATTTTAATTCAGGATTACAATAAAGCGCTCGAATATCAATTGCGTTGTTTAAAATTGGTGCAGGAGATCTCTAATCTCGACGGTGTGGCAAGTTGCTTAAATAACATTACCATTATTTATACCAGTTTAAAAGAATTGGATAAAGCTTTGTTATATGGTTAACGGGCCGCGGAGATGTATAAGTATCTCAAAGATGATTATGGGTTGGCATCTGCCTTGGCTAACATAGGTCAGGTGTACTTAGATAAAGGTAATTATGAAAAATCGATGAGTTTTTATTTATTAGTGAATATTAGTAACCTTGTTATCAATGAGCAATTTCAAAAATTAGAGTCAAGCTTTGATGCCTGGAAAGGAAATCTGGAGCAAGTTGACGATGTTTGCATTATTGGCATCAAAATATAAATCAGTAGACAAAAGGAAAAATTATTTTTCTTTTTTTCGGATAATAATCAAAGTAATTCAGGTACCAGTCGTGATGATTTTTTGCACGTGGTACCAGATTCGCGTAGGTCCACACAAAAAAAGTTAGCGCAGGTAAATTCCATGCCATCAGAGCAAATCCGCCCCATTCCAGTATTTCTCCCATTAAATTGGGAGACGATACATATTCAAATAAAAACCCCTTAGGAATTTTATAATCGGTTTCCCCTTTGGCGCGTAACCGGATCAGCATGCTATCTGACTTTACATTGATATAAGCGCCTGTAAAAAACACTATTAATCCGCTTAAAAAATTCCATGAACTCAGCCAGGATTCATCGTATAGGCCATTCGAGAATTCAGCCAGAAAAAAACCGTTTAATCCGGCATTTATTACATTAAAGATGATGGCATTTAAAACAATCAACAAGGGCATTTTTTTTGGAGTTGACTTAATTCTAAACGGGTAAATCAAAGTGCGGTGAACGTAATGCCCCATCCAAAATAAAAAAAGAATCCAGCTATAATTTAAAAAAGTGAAAGATCCGGTTATTAAATAATAACTCATTATAAGTAAACTGGGTAACTCCATTACAATCCAGCCTGTTTTATTGTTAATGCTTATTCCCCATTTATCGGAGGTGTGTCGGCCAAAAGGTGCGGTAACAAAAAACATAGTAATGTGAACAGCAATGGCGATCGCCATCCATATCCAGCAAATAAGTATGAGTGTTTGTTCTGACAAATTTCAGGCCGATTAGTGCATAATTTCAAATATAAATAATATCTTTAACTACATCTCAAATCTTTATTTCATGAGCAGAATTGTTGTTTTGGTTCACGGTTGGAGCGTACACAATACCGATACCTATGGAGGGCTTGCTGATCGTTTGCAAAGCGAAAATCAAAAGAATCCAGTGTTAGATATCGATGTTAAACAAATATGGTTAAGTAAGTACGTAAGTTTTAAAGATGAAGTTCGTCTCGATGATATATCCTTAGCGTTTGAATACGCTATCAGAAAAGAATTTGGAAACTTATTGGATGGAGGTGCAAAACTGATTTGTATTACACATTCAACAGGAGGACCGGTTATTCGTAATTGGCAAGATAAATTATATATAAAGAAAAATAAACTCAGTGATTGCCCACTCAGTCATTTAATCATGTTAGCGCCTGCCAATTTTGGTTCTGCGTTGGCCCAATTAGGTAAGTCGCGCGTTTCGCGTTTAAAATCTTGGTTTGAAGGCGTAGAGCCCGGACAAGGTGTTTTAAATTGGCTGGAGCTTGGAAGTAATGATGCCTGGAATTTAAACAAGGAATGGGTATGTCGTTCAGCTAATGAGATGATGGACACTGAAAAGTGTTTCCCTTTTGTTATAACAGGTCAATCCATCGATCGTAATTTTTACGATCATGTTAATTCGTATACCGGTGAGTTAGGTTCCGACGGTGTGGTACGTTTAACAGCAGCAAATTTAAATGCCGCTTATATTAAGTTGGTTCAAAGTGAAACACCGGGTGAAGGGATTTTGGAAGTAAAGGAAATAAAAGCGACTCCTAATATAGCCTTTGCAATTGTAAAAGGTAAATCACATTCGGGTGATAAGATGGGTATTTTGCGTAGCATCCGAAACAACGATCAAGGTCATGAAACAGTGGAGTTGATTTTAAAATGCTTGTTGGTGAAAAATAAAGATGCTTATGTAAAGATTTGTCACGAGTTTGCCCTGCATAATCAACGTATAGAGCTGGAAGAGCTGATTGAAACAGAAGAGAATTTGTTTTTGCCTGACAAATACTTTATACACGATAAGCGAAGTATGGTAATTATAAAAGTGGCAGATGAAGAGGGAAAAGACATTGGCGATTTTGATATTATCTTCACCGGCGAACATGATAATCCGAATTTACTGCCTGCGGGATTTTTAGCCGATCGCCAGCGTAACAGTGCAAGTAAAGGAACCGTCACTTTCTTTTTTAATGAAACCATTATGAATGGTTCGGAAGAAATAATTCATGATGGTAAAAAGTTGCGTGATAAAAAACAGGGAGTAAAAGAGTTTGGATTAATTATAGATCCGCATCATCATACAGGTTTTGCGCATTACGAAAAAGCCTATGTTAAGGCAAGTGCCGATCAGTTAGACCATATTTTACGTCCACATCAAACTACAATGATTGAAGTTGTGATGAAACGCGTTATACACGAAGGAACACATGCGCTTACACAAAACAGAAATGCCGAAGAATTTAAAAAAGCAATTCCGGGTAAGGCTATATGAATTATTTTTTTAGTGGCTTCAGAAGGTATTCCAATCCGTTTATTTTAATTTCGTAAATGGTTTGTAATTGCATGCCGAGTTTACCTGTAGGAAAGCCATTTCGCGCAAACCATTCTAAATAACTTACAGGTAAATCGCAAAGCAATCGGTCTTTATAACGCCCAAAAGGCATTTTAGTAGTTACTAAGCTTATTAATATTTTCCCATCAGGCCCCATCAAGATATATAAATAAAACAATATGCAATCCTACAAAAATAACCTGATTATTTATTGTATTACTTGTGCTTTTTTATATATTTGATACAAGCAGTTATGGCAGATTTAGACATAGGGAGTTATATGCAGGGGCTTAAGCTAGTTGCCAACGACGCCTATTTCAGAAGTCTTGCCGAAACTTTGCCACACACCATGCTGGTGGTTGATCCTGATACCTATCGCATCCAATATATCAATCGTTTACAGCCAGGTTTTACTTTAGAATTCGTAATTGGTCGCGAGGTTTTTGATTTTGTATGGCCGGAATATCATGATGTATACAGAAATGGATTTGTGGAAGTAAAAAAAGATCGTCAGACAAAAATTATTCAATCAGTCGGACAAACAGCCAATGGGGAGAAAGCTTGGTACCGCTCGCATATTTCTGTATTGCCAACCGTTGATGGGGGATTAGGCAGTATCATGCTGATAGCAGAGGATGTTACAGAAACAAAGAAAAAAGAAATCCAGGTTTACGAGAAAAGCGAAAAACTCAATGCAATCATCAATAACACCTCCGACATTATTTGTTCGATTGATTTAGATTATCGTCTAACCGAGTTTAATGCGGTGTTTGAACGAATAGTTAAAGCCCGATTTAATATGGAGCTGCAGCAAGGTATGGAAATTTTACCCTTGATTGATCCGAACCGAAAAGATCATTTGATAAATATTTATAAGCGTATTGAGAACGGAGAAACCTGTTACGATTTAAGTGACTTTGAATTGTCAACCGGAGGAAAAGTGTATTTTGAAACCAGTTACCATCCAATAATTAATTCCGATAAGAAAATTATTGGTATCAGTATTTTCTCAAAGGATATTACCGAGCGTGTAAAAACTGAACATAAAATGAAGAGCGCGCTGAAGGAAAAAGAAGTTTTATTATCTGAGATTCATCACCGTATCAAAAATAACTTGGCAATAGTTTCCAGTTTGTTACAATTACAGGAATTAAATATTAGTAACAACGAAGCAAGAGAGGCTTTAAGTCAAAGCCGAAAACGGATTAAATCAACGGCATTGGTGCACGAGTTACTATACCGTAAAGAATCGTTTGAAAGCATATCTTTAAATGAATACATTACCGAGTTGTTTGAGCTCTTAAAAACCAATAACAATATACAATTATCGTTACGAGGAAATGATATTTCGGTTGAATTAAAAACAGCCATGCCCTTAGGCTTGATGCTGAATGAAATCATGATGAACTCATTTAAACATTCGTATAAAGACGCTCTAGAGGGACAAACATATATATTTATAACTACAGAAAATAATGATTTGAGAATTGAATACCGTGATTGTAAAGGAGAGTTCCCAAAAGATGTCGATTTTGAAAACGCAGTTAGTACGGGTCTATCACTGATACATACTTTTGCGGAGCAATTAAATGGTAAAATAGAACTGGCTAATCACACGCCTCCAAAATACATAATCACAATTCCTTTGCATGACTGATATAAAAAAAATATTGCTGGCTGAAGATGAATTGCTCATTGCAAAAGTTTTACGCATGCAATTAGAGAGAAAAGGTTATGAGGTAAAAAATGTAACTACAGCTAATGAAGCAGTTGAATTAGTAAGGAGTTGGAATCCGGATCTGATCATACTGGACGTCTTTCTTAAAAATTCATCCAGCGGAATTGATGCCGGAAAAAACATTCGAAAGGCCGGAATCAATACACCTGTCATTTATACCACCGGAAATTCCTATCACAGCACATTAAATGACATAGAAGAAATTTCCAATGTTCGTTTATTAACCAAACCGGTAGAGTTTGAGTACCTCATGCACGTGATGCAGGAGTTGTGATTAGGTAAATCGTTAATATATAGAAAACATTCGTAAATAAAACTTGCTTTTATTGCTAAAGTATTTGATAATTTTGTGAAGATATGGATGCAATAGAGAAAGAGAATAATCCTACGGAGATCGCCTCCAAACTTATCAATCAAACCAATCGTAATATTTTCCTGACCGGAAAAGCCGGTACCGGAAAAACAACATTTTTAAAAAACATTGTGAGCACCACTCATAAAAAATGCATTATAGCCGCTCCTACCGGAATTGCGGCAATTAATGCAGGAGGAATCACATTACATTCGCTGTTTCAATTGCCCTTTGGTTGTTACGTTCCGGAAAATATTTCACATCTGCATTTAAATGCAGGAACTAAAGTTAATGACCCTAACAATCTTAAAAAAGAACTTCAGATTAACACCAGCAAACGAAATTTGCTGCGCGAAATGGAATTGTTAATCATCGACGAAGTAAGTATGTTGCGTGCTGATTTGCTCGACGCGATTGACGTAGTATTAAAAACCGTTAGACGCAATCACCAAAGGCCATTTGGCGGTATACAGGTTTTGTTTATCGGCGATTTGCTGCAATTACCCCCGGTTGTGCGCGATGATGAATGGCGTATCCTCAGCAAGTATTACAATAGTGTTTATTTTTTCGATGCTCGCGTATTGCGCGAACAAAAACCTGTTTATGTAGAATTGGAGAAAATATACCGTCAGGACGATGCTACTTTTATAGCATTACTGAATAATTTGCGCACGAATAAAACAACCAAAACGGATATTGATTTACTGAATTCGTATTATAAACCCGGCTTTAAACCGCTTCCCGACGAAAATTACATCACGCTAACTACGCATAATGCGAAAGCAGATAAAATCAACAAGGTATATCTGGAAGAATTAAAAACCCAATCCTACTTTTACAAAGCACGTATTGACGGAGAGTTTAATGAAAACACCTATCCTGTTGAATATAATCTGGAATTAAAAGTTGGTGCTCAGATTATGTTTGTGAAAAACGACATCAGTGGCGCACAGCGTTTTTTTAATGGTAAAATCGGAATTATTAAATCCTTAAGTGAAAAAGAGGTGTTGATAGAGTTCAGCGATTCTACAAAACCTATTAGTGTAGAATTGTATGCCTGGAACAATATCCGATACGTTTTAAATGAGGGCACTAATCAAATAGAAGAAAAAATTATTGGAACTTTTTCGCAATTTCCCATCAAGCTGGCATGGGCCATCACTGTACATAAGAGTCAGGGATTGACTTTTGATAAAGCGATTGTTGATATTGGGGAAGTATTTGCTCCAGGTCAGGCATATGTTGCACTGTCGCGTCTCCGCAGTTTAAACGGATTGGTATTAAACGCTCCGGTAAATTATAAGGGAATTGATTTGGATAGTCATGTTGCCGCGTTTTCCGGAAATAAATCAAGCGCAGAGCAGTTGAGTACTGAGGTAAATAAAGGACAAGCGGCTTATATAGGAGATTTACTCTACGCGGCCTTTAACTTTGCCTCAGTGCTTCAAAAGCTGGAAGATCATGAATTATCTTACAACCACGAGAAAAAGAAGTCGGTGAAAGCACCGCATAAAGTCTGGGCTAAAGAACAACGTGTAAAAATGGATGAAGCTAAAGTACATTCGGATAAGTTTACCGCTCAGTTACACGCTTTGTTGTCTGCTCAGCAACCCGACTATATATTATTATCGGAAAGGGTAAGAGCTGCCAACGGCTATTTTTTACCGATACTTTATTCTTTAAGTGAAGCTTATCTCGAAAAAATAAAAGAAATAAAGAACCAAAAGCGGGTGAAAACATACGTGGATGAGTTACTTGAAACAGAAGCGGTGATATACGCACGCACAGAACATTTAAAAAAATGCGAACTGTTTTTAGAAGCGATGCTAAGTCATAATGAATTGACAAAGGCGGTGATTAAGGATACCGGGAACACTGCTGCAAGGGAGGAGAAGTTAAGAAAGCTGCTGCAAAAAGATGATGTTGTAGAAACGACTAAAAAAGGAAAAAAATCAAAATCGAGGAAGGAAGTGCAATACGAAGAAGCCGACGTGATGTATGAAGAAGATAAGATGGATACGCGCGAACAGAGTTTAATGTTATTTCAGGAAGGCCTGTGTGTGGAGGAAATTGCTGCTATGCGTAAAATGGCGGTGAGTACCATTGAAGGTCACCTGGTGCAGTTTGTTGCAACCGGGGTATTAAGTGGAAGGCAGTTTGTGAAAGCAGATAAGGCCGATCAGATTATAAAAGCGGCGAAAGCTTTAAATTCTTTTAAACTAGGAGAAATAAAAAAAGTGTTGAGCGATGATTTTTCATACAGTGAAATTAAGTTTGCTATTGCCGATTATTTGTCGGGAATACAGAATTGAACAACAGTCGCAATCGTTTGTTAATTTAAAAATTAAGATATATGAAAGGACTAGTTAAAACCATTATCATTCTTTTATTTACGGTAATTGTAATACCTGTTGTTACAATTTATTTTGATGAGCCTTTACTTGCTCTACAAAAGGAAACATTAATTCAATTAGCATACATCACATTCGGAGCTGCCATGTTATGTTTTGTGGTTAGTACCGCAACCGGTAATTGCAGTCAGGTTGATAAATTATGGAGTGTATTGCCAATTGTGTATGTGTGGTTTATTGCCTATAAAGGTAATTTCGATTCGCGTTTGGTTTTAATGGCATTTTTAGCCACGCTATGGGGAATACGTTTAACCTATAATTTTAGCAGGAGGGGCGCATACAGTTGGAAATTCTGGAGTGGCGAAGAAGATTACAGATGGGCTATCCTTCGTGAAAATCCCGCTTTAAAAGGAAAAACAAAATGGACCTTATTCAATTTGTTTTTTATTTCACTGTATCAAAACGCGTTGATATTAGCTTTTACTTTACCAATGTTAGTAGTATATAAATATTTGGGTATGAGTATTGGCTTGATTGAACTGCTGTTGTCTGCTTTATTTGTGTTATTATTGATGGTAGAAACTGTTGCCGATCAACAACAATGGAATTTTCAAAATAAAAAGCATCAACTGATACGTTCAGGCAAGCCACTTGAAGGTGAGTTCGCTGCAGGATTTGTACAAACCGGTTTGTGGTCGAAAGTGCGCCATCCCAATTATGCTGCTGAACAAAGTATCTGGATCGTATTTTATTTATTCAGTGTAATTGCTTCTGGTGATATTATTAACTGGAGTATGGCAGGATGCTTGTTGTTATTAATTTTGTTTCAGGGAAGCTCCGATTTCTCAGAGGCAGTTTCTGCGGAGAAATATCCTGCCTATAAAGAATACCAGCAACGCGTTGGAAGATTTATTCCTAAGTTTTAGTAAGGATAAGATATATTGAAATGTTTAATAAAATGCTCAAGTATTACTTATGTATTTGCTTACAAGTTTAAATTAAAATTTGTCTTAAACTGAACTTTTAAATAATTACATCTACAACTCTTCTTATTGGAATCCAGGTTCCGGATTTAATAATAACATTTCCCTCGCAAACAGCCCAAATTGTAGTTTCAATAAACTTTACACCTAAATTGTCGGAAAAGTATAATTTGCATTTAATTTTGTCGAGGTTACCAAGGATGGTGGCAACACGTAATTTGATGATAATATCATCGCGATCTTCCTTGCATTTATGTACTGTCTCTAATGGCCATTTTACGTGCTTAACTTCGTTTTTATCAACGAATGTGGCAGATTGTTTAATAAGTGTTCTCATGTTTTTTTCATAAGTATACGCAGGTAAATAAGCACCTTCCCGTTATTTCGATAAACAGCATTATTTAAAAGGAGTAAGTAAATTGAGTATCGGACTTTGTCGAAAACGAATAATGATTATATTTAAGTATAAAATTGCCGAATCTGTTTGTGCCTAGTAGTCCTAAGTTTTTGTTTGACCCTGAATGATCACTCTAAAAAAATGAAACGGTTTATTAAGACATTGCAAATCCGATTATGCAAAAATCTGACACAACTAATTACCGTTGTTTTGATAGTAAGCGGCAGTAATAGCTATTCTAAAAATTACGATCAACCAACGAGATTTTAAAAGCCATTGAACACACTAAGGAAGATACTAACAGAGTTAATCTTTTAAACGAAATTGCTCAAAGCTGGGACTTCACTGATCACGGTAAGAGTTATAATTCGGCATCTGAAGCGCTGGATTTGGCTGTAAAGATTGGTTTTAAAAAAAAATGGCAGAAGCGTTAAATATTATGGGAAGCGCAGCCAATGGTTTATCGGAATACGAGTAGGCACTTGGTTATTATCAGCGATTACAAGACTGCGCTGCCAAATGGAAAATCCCGTATTACATCATGGCAGCGAAGGAAAATTCGGCAAATCTCTAAAGAAATAAAGGTGACTATTTAAAGCCATCTGCGCTATATTTTGAAGTTTTGAAATGGGCAGACGCAGAAAAGAAATTTTTGTAACGGTGAATAGTACAAAACAATTTAGGGATGTTATACGAAAAGCAAGGTAAATATGATGAAGCACTGAAGTTTTATATTAAATCAATTGAATCGCATCGGCTCAATGGCGATACAACCGAATTTTCTAAACCTTTATTAGATATCGGTAATGTATATGCCCAAACCGGCCGATTCAAAGAAGCATTGAATTATTATCAATGAGGCTATGAATAGAATGTGTTGTTGAACAAGAAAGACGGGATTTCTTCCGCTTTAAATAACATGGCCATTGTGAATTTTGAATTAGGTAATACTATTAAATCGCTAGAGTATTTTAGAAAAGCACTCAAGTTTGATATTGAACTGCGGGAAATTGACGGCGTATGTAATTCTTATTCGAATTTGTCAAATTATTACATGCAAATAAATTATTTAAATAAAGCTTTTCAGATGGCCGACAGTTCATTAAAAATAGCGCTACAACATCGGATTTTGCCATGTATCAGAGATGCATATTCTGTATTGGCTGACATTTGTTAAACTCAGAAAAAATACGAACAAGCATTTGAGTATAGCGCTCTCTTTTCAGAGTACAAAGATTCGGTATTAAATGAAACTTCCGTTAAACAATTAGGACAGTTACAATCATTTTATCAGGCTGAAAAGAAAGAACAGGTATTAGTTGTGAAGGAAAAAGAACATCAAAAGGATATGGCGGAAATAAAATCTTAAAATGCATCTAAAATTACCTTTGCCACCTGATTCGGTTTGATGTTATTAAGTGCTTTTCTGATTTTAAGAGGGTACCGGCAAAAGCAGAAAGCTAATGCGGTATTAACTATTAAGAATGATATTATTGTTAAGCAAGTAAATTATACCGAAATGCAAAAACATATTATCAAAGAAAAGCAAAAAGAGATATTAGAAAGTATAAATTATGCGAAGCGCATCCAGTACACTTTACTGGCACATGATGATTTTTTTAAAAGAAAACTTACCGCAACATTTCACTTGTTTTAATCCAAAGGATATTGTTAGTGGTGATTTGTATTGGGCCACCAAACACAACAACAAATTTTATCTAGCCTTATGTGACAGTACAAGTCATGGTGTAGCCGGAGCGTTTATGAGTTTATTAAATATTAGTTTTTTAAGCGAAGCCATCAATGAAAAAGGTATTGAAAAACCCAATGAGGTATTTGGTTATGTACGGATGAAACTCACCAATACTATTTCCAAAGAAGGTCAAAAGGATGGTTTTGATAGAATTTTGGTTTGTTTGGATCCTTCAGCTAAACAAATTACTTATGCTGCCGGTAACATGCACCTGTTTTAATTTCGCGAGCCTCTACGGACTCAGAAACTGCGCATTTTATTGAACTCGATTCCGACCGTATGCCGGTTGGCGTAGGGGAACGAAAGAAAACTTTAAATTGTTTACGATTGATGCCAACAAAGGGGATATGTTATATCTGTATACCTACGGTTATGCCGACCAGTTTGGCGGACCAAAAGGCAAGAAATTTAAATACAAACAACTCAACGAGCTTTTATTAGTCAATCAGAAAAAAGCACTTCTCGATCAGCATACACATTTAAAATCTACCTTCGGAAACTAGAGAGATGATTTAGAACAGGTTGATGATGTTTGCATAATAGGAATTAAACTATAAAATGATATAAAGGAGATATCAGAAGAAATGATGAGGTATTTAATTTTTTAATACAACATATGCGTTTAAGGAAGTTGCAATGAGCAACCAAATAAAGTAGGGTAGTAATAAAAGAGATTTTAATTTGATTTGCGGCCAGTTGGCATAAAGAAAATATCCAACCAGGAAAGTTAGTAGTAAAATGATCGCCAAAGCTAAGCCTGTTTGGTGCAAAGAAAAGAATACCGGATTCCAGGCCACATTTAAAACCCATTGAAATATAAATAAAACCATCAGTAAGGTTTTATTTTCGGTTTGAAGCCATAATTGAGCCATGTAAAATGAAAAACAAATCATGATAGTTGTCCAGGCAAAACCAAATACCCAGCCGGGAGGTGTCCAAGGCGCTTTATTTAAGTCTGCATACCAACTTGAAACAACGCCGTTTCCTGTAAAGAGACCGCCTAGTGCCAATGCGCCAAAGTTTAATAGTAAGAATATGATGAGTTTAATCGACATTTGATTTAGACATAAATGACAGTTACAAAATAAGTATCATATATTTAACAAAACAGAATATATTTTGTTCATGTTTAAGTCAGATATTTGAATAATCACTGCCAATTCAACTTTCATTCATCATAAAACTCTTTGGTTTCCTCTTCAATGGAAACCAATTCACCATCCCATAAGTTAGACTTAACTGTGCAATGTTTTTCATTTTTTTCAGTAATGGTTTCATACACGCGTTCGCGCTCGTCGTATTCGATGCGTATGCATTTATTTCCCTGATAAAAATATTCCGACTCTCCGATGATAATGCCTTTATCATTTAAGTCGTATTCACGAATGAGTAAACCGCTCTTGTTATACACATAGCGGTTCCAATGAAGCATTTCCTCACCGTGTTCCGACACTTTTTTATCCACTGTTCCGGTTAAAGCGTCATACCAGGTTTCAAACAAAAAATTATTTTCGTATTCGTACGATACATACAGCATTTTATGATAATCGCCTTTGTATTCGTGATAGCATATAATTTCATCATAAAACGATTTTCCGTTATAATAACAGTTAACACGTTCTTCCTCAATTTGATTATCCCGGGTATATTCGAAAAAAATTTGATTACAAAGTTGGTTAGTAACAACGTCGGTAACAAAAATCGTGTGTAGCTGTTTGTTTTCGTGGTATGTATAGTGATAACGCTCCGCTTTTTTTAATTTGTTGTCAGAATTGTAGTAATACACCAGCATAGACGTTAAATAACCATTCCTCGAATAAATCAGATCATAATTTTTAGATTGATATCTGCTCTGTATTTCATACTCTTTGTCAATGGAGATTTTTTTATTTCTCCTGGAAATTTTTTTCAGTTTCGGCTGGTACGCGTTTACGTGTTCATTATGTTCTTCGTAAAACATGTTATTTTATTTCGCTTGATTTTTCTTCAATTAATTGCAAGTTGTAAAATGTTCGAGGTTGGCAAAGAGATTAAAATGTTTGGTGACTCTTATGTCTTTAATTTTTCCTTTATCATACGCCAGGGTTAAATGAAGAATCAATTCATATTTTATGGGAGCTTGGGGGATTAAAGGATGAAAATCAGGTTCGTTAAGTGCGTATTTGAATTCAAACATTTCTGAACCGGGAAAAAAATCCAAAGAAATACCTATTTCGTAATCGCTGTTCCATTCTTTAAAATAAAATGGAGCGAAGAGTTTTTTAAACCAATGTTGCATACGGTGCTTATTGTATTTTCCCATGTACAAGGTGTTATCCATTAGGTAATCGCCAATCATCTGATGATCGGCGCTGAGCATTGCCACTAAAAAATTGCTGCGGGCATTTTCGTTTAATCGTTTCTCGTTGTTGCTTTGCTTTTGTGCCAGTAAGTGTTGCATTGTTAATAAATTTAATGTTGCTGTTTATGTTTGTATAATTAAAATCCGAATCGGGGGTTACAAAGTTGACTCGTTATTTTAAACTGGGAGATTAAAAAATATCCACAAGCGCATAACGTATTGAAAGAGAAAGCAGCTGCAAAATCAACAGGCAAAAGCTTAAAACCTGTTGAAGGATATCAACAAAAACTAAAGTGCAGAGGAATAGGTATTTAAATATTTGTAACTTTTTTTTATTTCCTGCATTATACTTACAAACACCCTTTACATGCGAAAAATTTACCAAAGCCTTTAACGTTAAGCGATAATTGAAACCTGTCACCGTTAACGGTTGTAACCTTTAAATAATTCGGTTATGGTAAATCTACATCCCAACACTCAGTCAGCCGTTAAGAATGTAATGGTTTATTTCGTTTTACTGCTTTTAAATTTCACCTTAACAAGTGGTATAAAAGCAGGTAATTCCGATAAGCAGAGGAACAAGAAAGAGGTTCGCTTAGTGAAAACATTTTATAACGAACTCACTAAGGAAGATAAAACTGTTCTAAAACTGTATGACGATAAGACGTACGAATACATACATTTTATCATTAAACGTAAGCAGCCGGTGGCAAAACGTGAAACAGGAACCTATAAATGGAAAAACAACAAGCTGGTTTTGCATCCGCGTAATGAAAAAAAATCAAAATACCATGGTGGCAAATTTTATTATGACGAGCAAAACAGACTACTGGATAAGAAGGGCAGAAACACCATTGGTAACGAAAGGGTTTTAACGTTAAGTAATGACGAACGATTTAAAGCACTTTATTATGTTGACAGTGTTTTTGGAATTGTGAGCAACGATAAAAAAACAGCCAATAAGTTACGCGACTATAAATATCTGCCGAAGTCGGAATATGTGCTCCACGTAGAAAAGGTTGAGCCCGCGTCTAACGAAAAAGATTTGGTTGGCGGTGTAACGGAGGAAAATGCAGAAAACTACGATTACACTGCAACGGGCGTTGTGAATCTGAACAGAGAGATCTTAAAAAAAATAAAAGCGGTTATAGTGGTGGGCAAGGATGAGTTTGATGGGAATAAGGATTTTATTAAGGAGCAAAAAGAGGTAGCCGTTTTTTTAAAAGATTTAGGAGTTGAAGTAAAAGAATTTTATTACCCGAACTCCAAATGGGCCGATATTACAAAAGCATCAGTTGATGCTCATATTTTTATTTACAGTGGCCATGGATATACGATGGGAGAGCCGGATGTACAAGGGTCAATCTACATTAACGATGGTATTATAGAGGGGCCGCAATTGTCGGAAGGATTAAAGCTACATACTAACGCATTGGTGATTTTTAATCACGCATGCCATAGTGCGGGATCTTCTGCAGACGATGTAAAGGACATTGGTATACAGGTAGCAACACAACGCGTCGAAGATTATGCGGAACCATTTATGAAATTAAATGCAGGTTGTTATTACGCGAATAATTATAATAGGAGTGTAATACCATTTATAACTGACTTTTTTAATGGAGTTCCGGTAAATAAAATCTATAGAAAATACGCTAATAAATGGGATAAAGTAGAATTAGTTAAAAAACACAAAACGAATCCTTTATATGAAACCGGAATATCAAGCAGAATGCCGACAGGAAATGGTTATACCACTCTTTATACAATGAATTCGAACGGGAAAGTTATAGAAGAAAAAATTAAGGAGCACAAATCCTACGATGTGGCTTATGTGGGCTTGCCTAATTACATCATTAAGGACATGTTAAAATAAAAAAGCCCCGACTAAGTCGAGGCTTTTTTTACTGTTACTTGTGATCCCGCTGGGATTCGAACCCAGGACCCTTACATTAAAAGTGTAATGCTCT
>JBBAKL010000055.1:0-20343 GCA_040403535.1 Bacteroidia bacterium | reverse complement strand
ACCGTAAAATACAGCCGAATCAGAGGTATAATTACCGGTTTTACAGTCTATAATGTATTTTTTTAAGTCGGCATATACATCATCGCCAAGTCCGGCACGTGCCCAGCTAACCTTACCGCCTTTCCCGTAAAATTTACCAAAAGTCGGATAAAAAATACCGGAAGTATGTTCTACATAAAGCGAGTCTTTGCGCGGATTTAAACCTACCATAGTAATATCTTTAAAAGTGATTTTAGGTATGGTGTCGTATTCGAATTTAAAATTGCTTTGCTGACTTTTGTAAGTGTAGTTTGGGGAGCTGTAAAAGGTATTGTTCGCAAACATATTATCGCTTATTTCAAGAAACTCAGAAAAACCACGTACCGATTTACCTGCTAAAATTTTATTGATACATTTTTGCCAGTCTTGAAAGTTTTCATGTGGCTGATCAGAACCTAAAAAGCTAACAATTGCATTGATATAAGAGGCAAAATAAGGGTAAGGCTTAAAGCGTTTTTGCAGAAACAAATTACAGGTTTCAATTAGTATTGTTTTGTATTTGGAGGGGAAATCCGGACTGTTCCATGCAGGGGTGAAGTCTGAAATAAACTGAGTAGCTTCTTTTTTATTTGCGGCAAATTCGAAAAAGAATTCACCTAATTCTTTAGGAAACTTCAAGGTGTCTCCAGAAAACTGCCCCGATTTTTGAGCGTTTAATTTACCTAAAGATAAGATCGATATTAAGATGAAAAGTGATACTACTTTCTTAAGCATATTTTGGAGTTTTATCAAATATATAATTCTGATTTTATAATAGGAAACAGAAACAGCACTTTTTATCAAGAAGTTTACCCTAACTTATTCTTGAAAATCTCTCACATTTCAATTGTGTTAATAAATTTAAAATGCCGCCACATACAGCGTTAAAACGACCAATTATCAACTCATAAATATTCTAAACCATTTCAGAGTTTTTTTGGCATAGCTATTGAATTATGTATATGAAAACAATAATATGAGAACAATAATTAAAACGACTGCTTTTTTAATGCTTATTTCATTAAGTAGTTACACACAGGTGAAAAACAATTTTACATCTGGTGGACCAAAACCGGGAGTATTTGTTCCACATCTGCCATCTTCCAACCAGCAGGTACAATTGCAATCACAAACCAATGCTTCAGGCGCAAATCAGTGGGTAGTTAATCATGGAAATTATGGTAACGGCAACGATTGGTATGGTAATATGTCGTTAGCTTTTGGTAATAGTTACTATCCTAATTACGGTCCGGGTTATGGTTATTATGGTAATAGCCATAGTTTAAAGCATTCAGTTAAAATGAATATAAGGGAAGCGGGTTATGTTATAAATGATGCAGTTTCTTTTAACACATGGCATGATATTTATTCTCCTCTTTTGGCAAAAGCAATTCGTCATTACCATTATGCGCGTCAATTATATGGCTGGAGAAACTATAGCGCTGCATTAAATCATTCCGAAAGAGCAAAGTATCTGGCCTGGTATAGTTTGCAGTATTTTCAAAATCCGGGCTATTACTACGATGGTTATAATGGAAATGTATATAATCAGCCTCATTCATATTCAGATCTGTATTACCCATATTATAAAAATGGTACGAAAAAGAATGACACCTTTGAAAATCAAAAAGGAGATATTCTTAAATCGGATGCAATTGATGAAGGCTTGCCCACTTCAGAAATTAACGATAAAGAGGTTATACGTTCATTTAATAAATCGACAATCAGCGATGAATAAAAAATGTCCCTTAATTTTTAAGGGACATTTTTGCTTTTTTATATTTTTGTGATGTGATAGATTTTAGCAGAATACCTTTTGTTAGACTCCTTATTCCTTTAATTGTCGGTATACTTTTGTATAACGGGGTTCACTGCCAATTTAATTCACTTTATGTTTTGCTAACGGTGTTTCTTTTGCTAAGCATCGTTTATCTTTTGTCGCGTAAAACAACTAATTTGTTAAAGAATACACTTTTTGTAATTCTTTCTGATTTATTTCTTTTGGTATCCGGATTTTATGGTTGTTATCATTACCATCCTGCAAATTACCACAATTACTATGGCCATTATGTAATAGGAAATAATCAAAACTGGATTGCCGAAATAAACGAACTTCCGGTTGAAAAGGAAAAATTTTATAAGGCAACAGTCACTATTCAGAATTTTAATAGCGCAAACGCTCAGGGTAAAGCGCTTGTTTATTTTAAAAAGCCTTTTAACAGACAGCAGCTGACACCCGGCACGTGTGTTGTGGTGAATTCTAAATTTCAGAACCTCAAAGATCCGGCAAACCCCAATGAATTCAATTACCGGCTTTTTATGGAAAATAAAAACATTTATTTTCAAACTTTTGTAGATTCTTCAGATGTAATTGAAATTAAAAAAGCCAAGTCATTTAGCCTGATTAATTACGGGTTGGAGCTTAAGCAGAGAATTGTAACTGCTTTTTTCGATGGTGATCTAACTAAGGAAGCAGCCCAGTTATGTTCGGCCTTGTTAACCGGCTACGATGATGAAATTAGCACTGATATAATTAATTCATTTGCTCATTCAGGAACATTGCATGTGCTTTCTGTGTCCGGTTTGCACACCGGAATTTTATTTATGGTTTTAATGTTTATTGCCGGCTGGCTAGATCCGGGTAACAGGTTTCCTAAATTTAAACTATGTGTTGTTTTGTTTGTTTTATGGGGATTTGTACTTATTGCGGGATTTTCGGCGCCAATTTTAAGAGCTGCAATTATGTTAAGTCTGATTTCAATCGGGAAATATTTTTTCAATTATTTTAATAATGCTTCAATTAATATACTTGCTGTATCCGCATTTATCCTTCTTTTGTTTAATCCTTTGTTGATTTACGATATAGGTTTTCTGTTGAGCTATTCCGCTGTTGTTGGAATTATTTTATTTGAGCCTTATTTAACGAAACTGTTTTATTTTAAATACGGATTTATAAACAAGATTTGGCAATTATGCAGTGTTTCTATTGCCGCGCAAATCTCCACATTGCCTTTTACCTTATATTTTTTTCATCAGTTTCCATTATGGTTTGTACTCGCTAATCTGTTTGTTATTCCGGTTTGTACTTTATTGATGGTTTTTGGGATGTTATATTTGTTGAAGCTAACCGTTTTATCAGTTCTAATAAATGTGTTTACTGAATTTGTTTTGGCGTTGGTCAAATTAAGTAATGTTTCCGGAATTGGTTATATTGATAAAATCGACTTTAATTTGAATGACTCGGTATTATTGACAATTGCTCTGATACTTTTTACATTATTCGTTAAACAAAGAACTTTTACATTGGCCATTTCGTTTCTGCTTACAATTTTGGTATGGATGCTGTTTTCAGTTATTCAATCTTATCAAGCAAAATCATTCTCCAATATTTTGGTATATCATACAGGTGGTGAAACAGTAATTGATGTTAAAAACAAAACAAAGCTTTTTACAGATAATAAACTCAACGAAAACGCTTATAATTTTCACATAAAAAACAATCATACATCTTATAATTACCCCAATGATTGCAGTACTCCTATTACATATATTGCATCTGATAAAAGCAGTGTGCTGGTGGTTAAACAGGAATCTGATTTGTTATTAATCCCTTTTTTTAAGCCTAATATTTTAATAGTAACTAACAACTGCATTCCTAATGAAGCAGTTCTGGAAACTGTAATGCCCGATAGGGTTGTTTGCGATGGTTCTAATGCAATGAAAACATTAAAAGCCATCAAAAAGCTCTGTTTTGGCTTGAAAATACCTGTTTATTCTACTAAAGAAAACGGATTTTTAGAATTACCTTTGTAGAATGAAGTTGAGAATTGGTGATAAAGTAAGGTTTTTAAATGAAAAGGGAGAAGGGGTTGTTACCCGTTTTAAAGATAAGAACTATGCATTTGTTGAAATGCCGGATGGTTTTGAAATACCTTATGTAATAAAAGAGCTCGTTCCTATTCACACCGAATTAATTATTAGTTCTGAGGCCGATAATCTGGATCTGAATCCTGAGAGCGGAGTGGCTGATGCTGTTTATTTTGTTATTGAACCGGATCACGAGATGCCCATACTGGTTAATGATTACAATATTTATTTGTTTAATTCCTCCTCTTATAATTTAATGTTTGCTTATTCGATTAAGGATGAAGCCTATTTTCAAACATTAAAACACGGTGAAGTAGGGGCATATCAAAAAATATTACTGAAACAGGTAAAAATTAATTTCTTTAAAGAGTACCCATATCAAAAAATTGAATGCATTCTTTTTAAGAACACACATTACAGGGCTCAGATTCCTATTGCGGAAACTGTGTTTGTTAATCCTGATAACCTAAATCGTACACAATTAATAAAACACCACGAATTTAAACGGTCTGTTTATGCGTTTATGATTAAGGATGAGTTTATTGTTGCGCAAAACATTGAACAGGAATTATCTATTGAGGATATTAACAAATTAAAGAATATAAAAGAGTTTAAATCTTCTGTTAAGTCTTCTAAATCCCATAAGGAGCAACAGAAAAAACTTGAAAAAGAGATCGATCTTCATATTGAAGAATTGGTTGAAAATCTTTCCGGCTTGTCTAACCATGAGATGTTGTCCATACAATTGGAAAAAGTTGAAAAGGAGCTCGATTTTGCTATGACGCATGGTGTTAAAAAGCTTGTTTTTATACATGGGGTAGGTAACGGACGCCTGAAAATGGAAATTCAAAAAATCCTGAAATCAACTAAAGGTGTTACGTTTCAGGACGCCTCTTACAAAGATTATGGTTTTGGAGCTACTCAAGTTAATATCTTATAGACTAATTACGGTTAGTAATTCACGTTTTTTATATGGCTCGTTTATTAAATTATATGTAAATTTAAATGCAGGTTGTTCTATCGCCGGTAGTCCCGTTTATTCGGAATTATCGGAGGAAAGTCCGGGCAACACAGGGAGATCCGCCATGTGAAAACATGGGTATCCAGCACAATATGCGGGGTAACAGAGAGTGCCACAGAAACCAGGTAGCCACAAGCTTTGCTTGCGGTGATAGTGAAAATGTAGGGTAAGAGCCTACATGTGCATGCAGTAATGTTTGTATATGGTAAACCTCGGATGTTGAAAGGCCAAATAGGTTCAGGTTTTAGGGCGTCCCGTTCTAACCGCAAGGTAACCTGAATGGGTAGGTCGCATAGATAAATGATAGATATATCAGGAGGTTAAACTCCTAATGAAACAGAACCCGGCTTATAAACCTGCATTTTTTTTTGAAGTATATAGTATGTTTAAAAAACTTGTAGTAGTCATATTCACATTTGCAGCGTTTTTTGCAAAAGCACAATGCCCGCAAGTGTTCGACTATTTAGGTAATTTAAGCAATAAGCCATACTGGATAAGTTGCACAGGATCTAATTATTTACTCAATTTTCAATCTAATTCCAGCTGGGGAGCCTATACTATTGATTGGGGTGACGGTTCCCCTCAACATAGCGCGGCAAGTTATGCCGTCAGCACTAATATCACGCATAATTATTCTGCTACTGTTGATACATTTGTTGTAACCCTCAACATCCCCTCGCTAAGTTGCACATTAACCGGTGTTGTTGTAATGGAAAAACCGGTAAACGCTTCTATACAAATCCCCATTGGTGGGGTAACACAAGCTTGTGCTCCGGCCACATTGCAATTTATCAATTCAAGCACCGATGTTTCAAAAACAACCAAGTTTGTCTGGAACTTTGGTGATGGTTCACCTGCCGTTGCCTTCACATATACTAACGGTGGTCAAACAGTGTCCCATACCTATAGCGTAGGAACAGTGAATTGTCAGACACAAGTTACTTTACAGGCTAACAACTATTGTACATTCGGAAATCCTACCATTGCCAACTTTAATCCAATTCAGATTTACGATAAAGATCAGGCTAATATCACCCCTTCATCCATTTTAAAATGCTGGCCAAGTAAAACGTTTACATTTACAAATACTACAGTAAGAAATTGTTTAGCTCAGGGTAATGTTTTTCAGCGTCAGGAATACTGGAATTTTGGTAATTATTGGGGTTTAGGACATGATTCCATCATTGGATGGAAACCGTGGCCACCTACTTCTCCAATGGTAATCGCTTACCCTTCTCCCGGAACTTATACTGTTTTATTACGCGACAGCAATCTTTGCGGAGTAAGTCAGCAGGTAATTACAGTAAACATCGTTACTCCTCCAACGGCAAGTATGGTGGTTCCATCAGGAACCTTATGTCAAAATGCACCATTGTCATTTACAAACAGCAGTACACCCGGTTATTTTTATCAGTGGAATTTTGGAGCGGGTGGTGGCTTTGTTCCGGCTACTTTGGGTGCGCAACAGTTTACATATCCTTTGGCAGGAACCTTCACTGTTAGAACGGTTGCCTTTTTCCCAGGCGGATGTAGTGATACGGCCAAGTCAACTATTACAATAGCGCCTGTACCCACTGCAAATTTTACCTATTCGCCAAGTTTTGGTTGCACTTCATTAAGTGGTATTAATTTTACTAATACTTCTGTAGGTGCAGTTTCACTAAACTGGGCTTTTGGCAATGGCAACACATCAACGCTTACAATTCCGCCCTCCCAGAATTATTCCGGTGTTGGAGTTTATACTGCTTCGTTGAGTGCTGCAGGCGCCAATTCTTGCGTCAATACTAAAACTGCTAATATTTCCGTTTATCAGCCTCCTACTGCCGCGTTTTCTCCCACATCCGCTTGTTTAAATACTTCAACCGTATTTACAAATTTATCTACATCAGTGCCTTCAAACACAATTATCAATTGGAGTTGGAATTTTGGAGATGGTTCTATTAATTCATCATTAATAAATCCGGCTCATACTTATACTGCAGTTGGAACCTATACTGTTAAACTTGTTGTGAGTTCGGCGTTTTGTAAAGATTCGGTTTCATTACCGGTAGTAATTAATATCAGGCCTACTGCCAGTTTTACACCTAGTTTATTAAGTGGTTGTCCAACTTTATCTGTGAACTTTAATAACGGATCATTAAATGCAAACAATTATCAGTGGGACTTTGGAACTTCAACCACATCAACTTCTACAATTACAAGCCCAACTTTTAATTACACAAATACACTAACTACCACCTTTAATCCAACAATTACCCTCGTAGCACTTAATTCGTTCGGATGCAGAGACACAGTAAAAAAATCAATTACGGTTTTCCCTAAGCCGGTAGCTAATTTCAATGTTAATACTGTACCGGGTTGCTCACCCTTAGCTGTAACATTTACAAATGTAAGTTCTGGGGCCACTACATACAGTTGGAATTTCGGTGACGGAAACTTTTCAACTGCGCTTAGTCCATCTCATACTTATTTAAATTCAACGTTATTAATTCAAACTTACACAGCCCAATTAATAGCTGTTAGCGTGAACGGTTGTACGGATACTTTACAACAAACCATAACCGCTTACCCAAAACCACTTTATTCATTTACAATGGTTCCGGCCAGTGGTTGTCATCCATTAACGGTGAATTTTCCTCCTGTGCTTGGCGCAGTTAGTTATAGCTGGAATTTTGGCGATGGTTCAACATCTACCAGTCCTAATCCGGTTCATACTTTTACTAATAGTACATCTAGTAATATTTCTTATTCGGTTACATTAATTGCAGGAAATGCATTCGGATGTTCAGATACTGCCTATGGCTTTCCGGTTGTTTTCGCTAAACCTACTGCTAATTTCAGCTATACGCCGGTTTCAGGATGCGCGCCTTTATCGGTAAATTTCACTAATCAAAGTACTCTAAACATTACTAATAACTGGACTTTCGGAGATGGTACCACATTAACCAGTTTAAACCCATCGCACACCTTTATTACTAATAATTCGACATCAAACACAACTTATTCAACTCAGTTATTAGTTGTAAGCAGCAATGGTTGCAGAGATTCTGTGATTAAAACGGTTACACTTTTTCCAAAGCCAAAAGCTGGATTTTCAGTTGATACACCTGCTTGTTCACCCAAAACGTTATCATTCACCAATACTTCATCCGGTGCAGTTAGTTATAATTGGAATTTTGGAAACAGCAATTCTTCAACAGAAACCAATCCAACACAACAATACATCAATACTACTTCTTCGAATCAAACTTACACGGTACAACTTATAGCAAGCAATGCATCATCCTGTAAAGATACGATTAGAGTGCCGGTCATTATCCGCCCTAAGCCAAATTACAACATTGTGGCGAGTCCTGATTCTGGGTGTGCAGTTTTATCCGTAAGTTTTCAGCCTGTTGCAGGTGCAAATTCATATTACTGGAGTTTTGGCGATGGAAACACTTCAACTCAGGCAGGTGCCGCTCATAGTTTTGTAAATGTTGGTTCAATCAATGCCAGTTATACGGTTCAGTTAATAGCAGCTGATGCTAACGGTTGCAAGGATACGGCTTATAAGGTTATTAAAGTCTTCCCGAAACCTGTGGCCTTATTTCAGGCTAACCCTACAACCATGTTTATTCCTAATGAATCAGTAATCTGTACCAATCAATCTACCGGTAATGTTTCCAATTACTGGAGTTTTGGGGATGGAACCACTTCTACAGAAGATAATCCGAAACACGAATACTCATCAAAGGGAGAGTATTCTATAACATTAATTGTTACCAGTAACAAGGGATGTAAAGATACCTTTGAGCTACAAGAGAAAATAATTGTATTGGAGGAAAGTGGTATTACAGTTCCAAATGCATTTACGCCAAATGTTTCAGGGCCAAATGGAGGTGTGTATGATAAAAATGATTTAAACAATGATGTGTTTCATCCGGTTGTTAAGGGAGTTGATAAAGAACGTTATGAATTAATGATTTACTCACGGTGGGGTGAATTATTGTTTCAAACCAAAGATGTATCGATAGGGTGGGATGGTTATTACAGAGGCAAACTGTGTACACAGGATGTGTATATCTGGAAGATAAGTGCCATTACTTTAGATGGAAAATTAATTAATAAAACCGGAGATTTAATGTTGTTGAAATAAATGAAATTATATTTTAAAATATTTTTATCACTTTTTATTTGGAATTCTTTATGTTCTCAAACTAGCGCCAAACTTATAAATAACGAGCTGAAAAGTGCAGCTGTTTATTTTGATAGCGAAGATTATTTAAACGCTTTAAAATCGTATAAGCAAATTATTGCGATGGATAAAAAGAATGAAGTTGCAAATTTACACGCGTTAATTTGTGAATTTAAACAAGGTCAGCCGGTAGATTCGGTTATGGAGTACCTTGAAGTTGTTCAGAATTCAAAGATACCGGAAGCGATGTTCTACATGGGTAAGGTAAGTCATTACCTTAAAAACAGTGATAACGCAATTAATTATTATAATAAGTACAAGTTAATTGAATCTAGGAAAAGAATTATAGCCGATGATGAAGTAAATCGGATGATAGAGGTTTGTATGAACGCAAAGCGAGAAACAGAACGACCGCATCGTTCAATAATAAAAAACATGGGTGATGAAATTAATTCACCTTATCCCGATTATGTTCCTTTAATTACTGTAGATGAAAGTGTGATGTATTTTACATCTCGCCGGGCCGGAAGTAGTAATAACGTGAAAGATGCTTTGGGAAATTATCATGAAGATATTTACTTCAGTAAGTTTAAAGATGGTAAATGGCAAATTGCTGAAAACATTGGGTCTCCTCTTAATTCCGAAACGCATGATGCCTGTGTTGCCTTAAACCCCGACGGTCAGCATATGATTGTTTACAGAACGGCGCCGGATTTGATAACCGGTGATTTATATTTTACTCAAATTAATAACGATGGAAAATGGGGCGAGCCTCAGAAATATGGTAAGGAAATTAACTCACAGTTTATTGAAAGCAGTGCTTGTTTTAGTACTGATACCAGTGAGATCTATTTCACCAGTAATCGTCCTGGTGGCTATGGAGGCAAGGATATTTACAGAATTAAAAAGCTTCCTAACGGTAAATGGAGTGCTCCGTATAATTTGGGTTCTGCTATTAATACGCCAAACAATGAAGATGATCCGTTTTTGCATCCGGATGGTGTAACATTTTATTTTAGTTCTGATGGTCATAATACAATCGGTGATTATGATATCTTCAAAACGGTTTTAAATACTGAAACCAATCAATTCTCCAAGCCTGAAAACTTAGGTTATCCTATTAATTCAGTAAATAATGACCGCTTTTTTGTGTTAAGTGGGGATGGACGACACGGTTATTATAGTTCAGTGAAAGAGGATACAAGAGGAATGTCGGATATTTACATGATAGATACTCGCTTTGCCGATGACGATTTTTTAATTAAGCATGCCTATGTTTTTAAAGATAATTTACCAGGAAAGGCAAAAATCACATTGTTGGATAATGAGAATAAAAAAATAGCGGGATTGTACAATTCCAATTCAAAAACAGGAAAATTTATCTTGTTACTTAATCCGCTAAAAACTTACAAAGTTATAGTAGAGGATGATGGTTTTAATACAGTTATACAGGAATTAGACGCAATGGTAAACGAAAAAGAACCGAGTGAGTTAATAATAAAAATGACTAAGAAATAATTGAAAAAATGTTTGTTAACATATTTGTTTTCGCTTTTTGTGCTTATCGGTTTCGCGCAGGATCCGCAAATGACGCAGTTTTATGCTGCGCCACAATATTTAAATCCTGCATTTACCGGACTAACCGCGCAACATCGTTTTGCTGCTAACTACCGAAATCAATGGTCGGGTATAACAAGAGCTTATCAAACTCTGTTTGCAGCCTATGATTATAATATTAGTGATATAAACAGTGGTGTTGGTTTTTTTGCAATGCAAGACAGAGCAGGAATAAGTGGATTAACGCATACACAAGCCGGATTAAGTTATTCGTATAGGTTTACTATAAAAAAATTAAGTGAAATCCGGACAGGAATCAGCGTTTCTTACAATATGAAAAGACTAACATTTAATAAACTTACATTTAATGATCAGTTGGTAACCGGATCGGGTATTTCATTGGATGCTGGCACCTATCAACCAAAAAACTTTGTGGATATTAATGCAGGAGCGCTTTACAACTCGGAGAAATATTGGTTAGGGGTTTCTGCCAAACATTTAAACCGTCCAAATGTAAGTTTAGTTGGTCAACAAGATCTTTTGCCTATCTTATTAGGAGTACATGGAGGTTGCCGTTACATCATTGATTCAAAAGGCAGCACTAAAACCGGATTACGTAAATATGTTGCAGCATCCTTTAATTACAGACATCAATTGAATTACGATCAATTCGATGTTGGATTCTATTATTTCCACATGCCGATCAATCTGGGAATTTGGTACAGAGGAATTCCATTTAAAAATTACTCTCCTTACATCAATAACGAAAGTATTGCCATTTTGGTTGGATGTGAAATCCCTCAGCGTAATTTGCGAATAGGATACAGTTACGATTTAACAATTTCTGCACTAGGTGTTTCGCGTACGTTAGGAGCTCACGAAATTACACTGGTGTACGAATACGCCAAGAAAAGCGTTTATAAAGCACGAAAAGTGCTGGTTACATTTCCGAAGTTCTGATTTTCGGATCCTTAAAATAATTCAGGATTGCTTCGTAGTATGATTTCGCCACTTGGTAAACTCTTTGCGGAACGCTAACACCGTAGCTGTCGTAATTACAATTATTAAGTAAAGTGCATTCTACATTATTATCTTGATATAAACTTTCACCATAAACTAGTGGCGAATTGATGTAGCGAGTTAGAATTAGATTTCTGCAAAATACACCATCTCCTGAAGAAGTTAGTGAATGTTTCATTAAGTAATCCGCGTCAATTTGTTTTGCTGTGGTTATTTTTAGATTCTTTTGAAACGCATTAATGGTCAAAGTTCCCATCATTTCTGATTTTTTAATTTGATCGCTGATCATTAATCGAACAAAATGCAAACGATTAATTGTTTTCTGCAAATCTTTAGGAGCAAATCCTCCCGGAATAAAACACATGCTGTTATTTCTACTGGTGGCTTTAGTCCATGGTGCATTTTTTTCATCCACATTGTAATGAATAATAACCGATAAGTGTGGGTAGAAGTTATTCATTTTTTTAGCGCGTTCAACTAATTCATAATCTCTGAAGAAATACCAAAACAATTTGTCTTTAGAAAGTTTCTTGTAGTTAATGCATTCTGCATGAGTAATTTCTTTTAATTCGGTTAAGCTGTCAAGTACTTTAAACCTTCTGAAGCGATACCAGTCGGTATAAGATTGATTAAACGCGGTGTAGTTTGCTTGTATTCGGGTGGTTAATACCTTTGCACCCTGGTCTTCCAGCATTCGTTTTAAAAGTTCTGCTGTAAGGTATGTTAGGTAGCCTTCAACAAGTGTAATTGTATCTTTACTTCTCGAGTTTTCATTCACAAGCTTCACGAATTTACCTTCAATTTTAGATTCGCTGTAATTTGAAGAGAAATGTCCCGGATCCAAAGCTATTCGAATTCCCTGAAGCGATTTGTTACCACTTGATTTTGGAACCTTCACTTCTTCCTTCATACTCACCCATATACTGTCAAGCTGGTTTTTACTTAATTTTTTGGTTCCTTTAAATTTATATAATGCTAATTGCTCTTCGGTATTGGAGTTTTCAAAAAAGGCATTTAAAACTTTAAGTTCGTGACTGTAAATTCCAAATTCCTTACCGCGGTTTGCATTTAAAATGAAAAAGGCATCATTCTCGAAAATTACGTCTTTGGATATTGTTCCTTTTAAGTTGAGGTATTTGTTAAAACGCTCTTTGCATTCTTCAATAGTTTGTGATTGCAAACTAAGCGACAGAAACAACAAAAAGCCAAAAATCACCTTCATAAATTCCAAATTTATGCTTATAATGAGAAGGTAATTTTGTATTTTCATGGTGATTATTAATAAATCAATGTTAGCAACCGAGCATATAAATTTACTAAAAAAAGAACTTGTCTATAAAACGTCGCGTTCGGGTGGAAAAGGCGGGCAAAATGTTAATAAGGTAGAAACAAAAGTGGAAGTAAGTTTGGAAGTTGTTAACTCCACTGTATTAACTGAAACACAAAAGCAAATGGTTTTAGCTAAGCTAAAATCAAAATTAACGGATGAAGGTTGCTTAAAATTAACGGAAGACGCTCATCGTTCGCAATTAGCAAATAAAGAGGCAGTGGTAGAGCGATTAATAAAGTTGATTCAGTCTGCATTTATTATTCCAAAGAAAAGGAAGCCTACTAAGCCGACAAAAGCATCAAAAGTAAAACGCGGTGAAAGTAAAAAGAAACGAAGTGAGTTAAAAGCTTCACGAAAAAAACTGTTTTAGTGATAGCGAACGATCATATCAATTTATTGACTTTACAGCTGAGGGTTACTTTAGGTGAAGAGGCTACGATTAAAAATCTGACGCATGTTTCCGGTGGTAGCATTAATGATGCTTATTGTTTTGAGTATGCCGGTTCGCGTTTTTTTATGAAGACCAATTCTTCTAAAGATTATCCAAGTATGTTTAAAAAGGAGATGGAAGGATTGGAAGAACTAAATAAGGTTAAAGAACTTATAGTGCCAAAACCGGTTTTTGATTTTGAATTTGCCGGAAAGCAGTTTTTAATATTGGATTATCTTGAGCAAAAAGTGTATTCATTGGATTTCTATGAAAAATTAGGGGTGGGAATAGCAATGTTGCATAAGAATAAATCCAAGCAATTTGGGTTTACATCCAATAATTACATTGGTTCATTGGAGCAAATTAATACAAATACGGAGAGGTGGGAGGATTTTTTCTATTTATATCGGCTCGAACCCTTGCTGAAATGGTGTTATGATAACAAATTACTCACTAAGATGAATAACCGTCAAATGGATAATTTGTATACGAAATTGCCTGATATTTTTCCGGATGAGGAACCAAGTCTTCTGCATGGAGATTTGTGGAGTGGTAATAAGATGAATACCATTAACGGCCCCGCAATTTTTGACCCTGCTGTTTACTACGGACACAGAGAAATGGATATTGCTATGACGAGGTTGTTTGGCGGCTTTGATAGTCAATTTTATGCTGCATACGAAAGTGAATATCCATTGGAAAAAGACTACCTGAAACGCACAGATATTTGTAACTTGTATCCCTTACTGGTGCATGTAAAATTGTTTGGTACAAGTTACTTGCACGATGTATTAAATACTTTAAAATATTTTTAGTTGCTGTTCAATTCGCTGATATTTTCTGTTTTCCTGCCAATTGTATTTATTACATATTGGTTAATGCCTGTTCGCTTCCGTAATTATCACTTATTATTGGCTTCTTATTTCTTTTATTTTTCGTACAATCCCTGGTTTTTAATTCTTTTAGTTAGCACATCCGCTTTTGATTTTTGGTGCGCAAAGAAGATACAGTCGGTGCAAAGCAACTCGTTAAAAAAATCAATTGTAACAATGAGTGTTTTAAGTAATATTGGCGTGCTTTTTGCTTTCAAATATTTTGTTCCGGTCGCCAATACGTTAATAAATAATCCGGATCACTTGTTTCATGCAATTATTATTCCGGCAGGATTGTCGTTTTATACGTTTCAATCGTTAAGTTACACTATTGATGTTTACAGAGGTAAATACAAAGCTGCAGATACGTTATATGATTTTTTACTTTATGTGTCATTTTTCCCTCATATGGTGGCAGGGCCTATCGTGAGGTATGCCGATTTAATGCCGCAATTTAAAATAGTACACTATTTTAAATCCATACAATGGGAAGCGTTTGCTAAATTAACTATCTGGGGTTACTTTAAAAAAATGGTTATTGCCGATAATTTAAGTCAGTTAGTTACTCCGGTATTTAACGATGTGGTATCCTTCAATTCGGCAGAATTAATTCTTGCCGGTTTTTTATTTGTTGTTCAGGTCTACTGTGATTTTAGTGGCTATTCCGACATTGCTTCAGGAATCTCTAAATTATTCGGAATTAATTTGTCTTTAAACTGGTGCCGACCATTATTATCAAAATCATTGCAGGAATTCTGGACACGCAATCACATCAGTATTACAACCTGGTTTCGTGATTATTTATATATTTCGTTAGGCGGAAATCGCGTGAGTTATATGCGTTGGTTGCTAAATATTTTTTTAGTATTTGTCATAAGCGGCGCCTGGCATGGCGCTAATTTAACTTTTGTTGTTTGGGGAGTAATGCACGGTGTATTTTATATCATTGAACTTATTATTATTAAAAAGTTTCCTTACTTTAAAGCACCTGCGTTAATTGGCTGGTTCTATTTAATTTGTTTTCACACCATTTCACTAATCGCTTTTCGGGCTTTAAGTATAGATGACTTAGTTGTAATATACAGGAAATTGTTTTTTGAAATTGACTTTTCGGGAGGGATTTCTAAAGTTGTTGCTTTAAATGATCGGTTGTTTTTTTGCATCTGTGTTTTTTTAATTGGACTGCTGTTTTCAAAGGAAATATTAGAAGAATATCGTTTTTCTTTGTTACTCGAAAAGCAAAAGAACACTCTCCGATCTTTGTTTTATTTTTTCATACTTCTTGCCATTTTTATTCTGGGTGATTTTAACGCTAACGAATTTATTTATTTTCAATTTTGATTAAGAAAGCTTTGATATATTTGGTTTTATTGGTTAGCGCGCTTTTCGTGTTTCGCGAGTGGCTTTATATGGGTATTATTAAGAATAAGCAAGGATTGTTTGAAAAGTATACAACCATGTTTTTAAAAGCCAACAATTACAATGTTTTGTTTTTAGGCTCTTCACGAACCGAAACGCATTTTAATACCCGGATTTTTGACTCACTTACCGGATTAAATTCTTTTAATTTGGGAGTAACAGGTGCAAGTCCTCGTATAGCATTCGGAATACTTAAAGCTTACACTTCAAAAAGCGCAATGCCTGAATTTCTTATTTACGATTTAGATTTTCATTTTCTGAAATATGGTATAGATACTATACGGCATTTTCCTCGTTATTTTCCATTTTTAGAAAATAAGGAATTGTTTAATCAGTTTAATCAGATGGATTCTCGTTTCACCCAATTCAAATACAATGCTGTGTATTCATTGCCATTTTCAAATATGCGGTTATTGGCTGCATCGCTTCATGGTTGGCTCAATATCACCGGCAAATACGACACGACATATTATAAGGGATTCACCAATGTTTGTTTTACTGATACCTTAACTTCCGAATTAAACCGCCCGTTTTATGGATACATTCATACTGTTGAACGTAATTACATCGATTCTATTATCGGTTTTTCAAAGAAAAACAATATAAAACTGATGCTTTTAACTTCACCCATGTATGCTGCCGTAGCTAAAGAAATGATTAATAAATCACAAGTAATTAAACAGTTGCATGATATAGCGTCTTTTAACAATCTTGACTATTCCGACTGTTCTGTCCGGTCTTATAGTATAAAAAAGAGGTATTTTACTGATTATTACCACATGACGGGTGAAGGGGCCGCGATTTTTACGCGTGAATTTGCGGTTAATTTTCAACAATATTTTAAAAAAAATACCGTTAAATAACTGTTTAGTCTACAATTTTTTAAGTAAATTTAAATAGTTTATGCGCAAGATACTTTTAGCAGGATTATTTTCACTTTCATCTATCGTGTTTGGTCAGGTTGCCAAATATAGTAATGAATTTTTAAACGTTGGTGTTGGAGCACGTGCATTAGCTATGTCTAATGCAAATATTGTTTCTGCTAACGATGTAACCGCCGTATACTGGAATCCTGCCGGTTTATTGTTTCAGCAAAATAATTTACAGGTGGGATTAATGCACGCCGAATATTTTGCAGGAATTGCTAAATACGATTTCATTGCTGCTTCAAAGCGTATCGACAGTAACAGCGTAGCAGGAATTTCTTTCATTCGTTTTGGTATTGATAATATTCCAAACACATTAGAACTAGTCGATGCTAATGGTAATGTGGATTACTCACGAATAAAATCATTCAATGCGGTTGACGCCGCTTTCTTAATTTCTTACGCGCGCAATTTGCCAAAACTGAAAGGCGTAAAATTGGGTGGGAATTTTAAGGTGATCCGTCGTAAACTTGGCGACTTTGGCGGAGCATGGGGTTTTGGTTTGGATTTAGGAGCAAATTACGAGTATAAAAAATGGCGATTTGCCGCAATGGGTAGAGATATTACCGGAACATTTAACGCATGGACCTATTCTTTAACAGAAGACGAAAAAAATACATTTGCCTTAACCGGTAATGAAATCCCTTCAAACTCTGTGGAAGTTACCGTTCCGAAATTAATTCTAGGTACTTCCCGTCAGTTTTTAGTATGGAAAGATCGCATTTCAATTTTAGCGGAATTGAATTTGGTAAATACTTTCGATGGTAAGCGTAACACCGTAATAAAAACAGATGTTTGGAGCATGGAGCCAATGATAGGAACAGAAGTTGGTTATAAAGATATTGTGTTTTTACGAGGAGGAATTGGTAATATTCAAAAAGCACTTAATGCTAAAGGCGATGCCTATACAACAACTATTCAGCCAAATATCGGCGCAGGGGTAAAGTATAAAATATTTGCTCTCGATTATGCTTACACAGATATTGGCGATCGTTCTTCTGCACTGTATTCCCATATCATATCTCTTAAAATAGATATCAATAAAAAGCCTAAGTGAAAAGGATAATTCATATCGTATTTCTAATCGCTTTGAGTTTTTCACTTAAAGCACAGATGTATAATAACGAATGGATAAATTTTTCAAATAAATATTATAAATTCCCAATTGCTAAAACAGGATTTTACCGTATTGATTCGGCCACTTTGGCTAAAAGTGGAATAAATTTAAGTGCCATCAATCCCAAAAACTTTCAGTTATTCATTAAAGGGAAAGAACAGCATGTTTATATTAAAGGTGATGCTGATAATGTATTTAACGCTTCCGATTATCTGGAGTTTTTTGCTGAAAAAAATGATGGCCGTTTCGATTCTTCCATATACAACGGGATTACCTACATGCCTAATCCGTATGTTTCTTTATTTAGCGATACCATTCATGCGTTTTTAACCTGGAATAATATAACATCCAATAAGCGATTGGTTTTAGAGACGGATACAGCCTCGTCGTCTTATTCACCTGCGCCATATTATTACCGCGAATTTATTTCCGCTTATAAAATAGATTATAATCAAGTAGAAGAATTTGCTTTTGACGCGGCCGACCCACATTACACTCAGGCAGAAGGATACGGTAATAATATTAATAATGGCGGAAGCTTTACGACCAATATCCCTAACTTAAACATGTATACCGTTACGCCCTTACCGGTTAACATTAAGATATCCTTTTCGGGTGCATCCGTTAATAGCACAGTTATGAAAGATCATGAAGTGAAAGGGGTAATTTACAATGCAGCAAATACACCGGTTACTTTATTCGACACCGTGTTTAAAGGCTACCGGCCGTTTCTTTATACCTTTAGTTTAACTTCTACTGCATTAGGAAATAATTCCAATATTCAAATTGCATCCATTAATAATCCCATTTTCACAGGAGTAAGTAATGTTACCAATTTGCATTACATCTATTATAAATTTCCTCAATTACCAATATTAGGAGGAACTTCTTATTCTAAATTATTTGTTGAAGATGATGCTGCTTTTACTAAAACGTATTTAAAATTATCGGGGGCAAATACCGGCACAACCAATTCAGTTGTTTTTTATGATGTCACTAATAATAAACGCATCGAGTCGGTTATCAATGCAGGATTTGTAAAAGTATTAGTGCCTAATTCAGGTGGACAAAAAACATGTTATATAGACGCTGAATCAAACGTCATAAAGGTTGATACTTTAAAGCCTGTAAATAACACCGGGTATTTTAAATATTACAAATCTGCAACTGCCGATTCAGCTTATGTTATTATTTCTGCTTCCAAACTCATGACAGAGGCTAATAACTATGCAGCCTATCGTCAATCAGTTGCAGGAGGTTTGCATAACGTGATCGTTGCCGATGTGGAAGAATTATACGATCAGTTCGCGTTTGGTATAAAGAAACATCCGAAATCCATTCGTTCTTTCTGCCGTTATCTGATGGATAGTCTGCCATCCATTCCTAAAAATGTATTTTTAATTGGTCGTGCTGTTCAGCACCGCGAAATGATTACACAAGCCAATGCATGGCCAAAAAGCGAATTGCCTTCAATGGGAATTCCACCCTCTGATAACTTGTATACTGCGGGTTTAAAATCAACCGATATCATTACACCTGAAATTCCAATTGGACGATTGGCTGCACAAACAGCAACCCAGGTTGCTGATTATTTGGCAAAAGTACAACAACATGAAAGTACTTCCGGTGTGGATTGGCGAAAACATGTACTGCATTTAGCGGGTGGTAATGATGCCGGACAACAAGCCCAGTTTCAGGCATATCTTGCCAATTACAAATCCATTATTCAGGATACACTTTACGGAGGAAAGGTATTTGATTTTAAGAAAACAACAACCGCACCTATTCAAATTACCATAAGCGATTCGGTTAAGAATCACTTTAATTATGGCGTGGGTTTAGTAACGTTTTTCGGGCACGGAAGTGTAACGGGTTTTGATCAGGCTATTGATGACCCGGAGGCATACAATAACACAGGTAAATATCCTTTAATGATTGCCAATTCGTGTTATTCAGGCAATATTCATACAATTAATCTGATAAGTAATTCTGAAAAATTTGTGTTAGCGAAGCAAAAAGGTACCATTGCTTTTATTGCTGCAACCTCATTGGGTTTTGTATCAACATTAAATTACTATACAAACAGCCTTTATCGCGCTTTAGGGTATTCAAAATACAATAAAGGTATTGGCGAAATAGTTCAGGATGCGTGTAGAAAATCTTCTCAGTCGGTTGGAAATTACTTGCAGCAGTTTACAGCATTAGATATGGCCCTTCATGGCGATCCGGCAGTTAAAATTTCCGTAGGCCGCTTTCCTGATTATTTTATCGATAATTCACGTGTGAGTTTTGATTTAAAAACACACGTCGACTCAATTGGTATTTTAGTTGATGTAAGCAATTTAGGGCGTGCTCAATCCGATTCAATGATTGTGAAAGTTGAACGCTATTATGCCAACAACGACTCTGTTACATTTTACAAAAAAATGCAGGCGCCGTTTTATCGGGATACTTTGAAGTTTTTTATGCCTATTGATTATAATCGCGGTTTAGGATTAAATAAATTTAAAGTTTTTGTAGACGCATATAGTACAATTGCAGAGGAGAATGAAAATAATAATAAGACTACCGGAACAGTTGATGTTTTTA
>JBBAKL010000054.1:0-20461 GCA_040403535.1 Bacteroidia bacterium | reverse complement strand
AATTCGCAATTTAACAAGGATATTAAAGCGATAGAAAAAATACCCTACCTAACATATGTTAATTGATAATTTATCGCCTTGTTAATCAACACAATTACTTATTTATTCGTATGTTCATCGAAAGAATAGCCAAGTTGAAAAATAAAACATTAAATTAACCTTATAAAGTTTCTTCTGTTTGAGATATTTTGCTGCTATACTTATTTCTATTTTTGTTGACTTACATGCAATTGCACAAATAAGCGGTTGTACCGATCCGCTGGCCAACAACTATAACCCAAATGCCACTATAAATAATGGCTCCTGTACCTACAACTCAGTAACTGTATCTCCAATTACCACGTATACATTAGTATCTCAACTCAATGAAACATCGGGTTTAATATTTTGGAACGACACAATTTATACACATAACGATAATACAGATAAACGCATTTATGCGCTGGACAGTTCTAATGGTTCTATTGTTAAAACTTATTCGCTTGGAGGCATAACTAATATTGACTGGGAAGAAATAACAGAAGATAGTACCTCGGTATATTTAGGTGATTTTGGAAATAACGCGAATGGCAACCGAACTAATTTAAGAATTTATAAAATCAGCAAGGTTTCACTTTGGAATAACAACCCTCAAATAGACACTATTAAATTTGCATATTCTAACCAAACCTCATTTACAGCAACCGGTTCAAACAATACAGATTTTGATTGTGAAGCATTTATTGCAACAAAAGATAGTTTATATCTCTTCACTAAACAATGGGTAAGTAAAAAAACAAGTTTATACAAATTACCGAAAACAGCCGGAATTTATACAGCTCAATTTATTTTAACACATGATGTGCAAGGATTAATTACCGGCGCAACATTTGTAAAAGACAAGAATATGGTTGCATTATGCGGTTATACCAACCTTTTGCAACCATTTTTCTATATGCTTTATGACTTTAAGAACAACGCTTTTTTTTCGGGGAACAAAAGAAAAATAAACTTGAGTACTATGTTTCATCAAACAGAAGGCATCACAACAAAAAACGGTTCGCGTTTTTATGTATCTAATGAGTTCTTCAATCAATCATCGATTATTAATGTGACTCAAAAATTAAGCGTTTACGATCTTGGAATTTATTTATATCCAGCTCTTAGTTTGGGAACATTAGAAAATGTATACAATAAAAACGGTTTATTTAAGATATTTACAAGCCTTGTTAACGATGAAATAGTAATTATTAATACAAATAAGGTAAATTTTAATTATCAAATTCACGATATATACTCAAAATTACTATTAAGTGGTATCAATAATTCAAGTGAATTGCGTTTACCACTAAGTGGTATTAGTTCCGGTTTCTATACCATTACTATTCACAGCGCCAATACAACATCCACCTTCAAATTTATCAAAGAGTAAGCCATATGAATTTTTAGCCGTTTAAGGCTTTTAAATGGTAGTTAAGTTGTTGTTATGAATTATGATTTCTAACAGGAACCTTTAAGAGTATCTAAAATTACCTTAGTAATAAGCCAAAACCTCGGTAATTATTGGGAAAAGGACACTTTTCACCGTAAGCAGAGATTGAATTCATTGGTGTTCACCGGTGGTTTAAGGTATAATAGAAAATTAGATGATTATCGAACCTGTAAAGTGAACTCTCTTTTCGCATTAACTAACACATTATCAAGCGAATTGAAAAAAAGAAAGCGGAAATACCGAGTTTAATTTCGATCTTTCCGCTTTGGTAGCCCTTGATCTTCATCCATCGAACCTTTTGCGTGATTTCTTTGAGATAAAAAAGTATTGCGACGAAACAAAAAAATGGGGGTAGTTATGGTTAAATAAATTGCCTCTTTTTAAGGACCGAAAAAATCTCGACACACAAAATTGAAAACGAATTATTGAGGGGGAATAATTTAGGCAACGGACTGATGATTGCTTCACATCGTAGAGAATCGTTGAAAATCGATTAAAATGATTGAATATTAATAAAATAGGTTTAAAATCGCTTAAATAAGTAGTAAATCGGTTATTAACGCATAAGAACATTGACAGGTGTTTTTGCCCGATTTTCATTATTTTTTGGAGTTTTTCTTCGTTTAAGGGCTATTAAGGATTGAAATCAGTTTACCTTCGGATGCAATGTAACTTTGGTTATCGCTTCATTTTTTCCAAAGCGGGTCGTTGAGATAGGTTTGTCTGTTATTAAGGGCGCAACTACAGTCAAACTTATATTCATGGTCGGGAAAAAACCGCTTTTAGAGTTTTAACCTCGTTTTCAAATCTACGTTCAATGGGTCTTTCCTTTCATTCAGCCACAATCCAATCACAAGAATTGGTTCGTGTTTGGGTGGCCGCCAACCATCAAATTCACAAAACTGCGTGTGCTAGACGAAATTCCCAGTAATGTTTGAATTGATAACGGATAGTTCAAGCCTTGCAATCTCAAAATACCTACGGTTATGCCCAGTATTAAATTGATTTACTGTATAATTCTTTCCAACGAAGATCGGTTTGCTGGTCAACCCATTGTTTTGACATATAGCCCCCACTTCTTAAATTCTGATTTATTAGCTTACCAAATCCAAACGAATAATTGATACTATTATCCTTTCCCAATTCAACGTATACACCATCAGTCAATTTAAAAACACCATTTAATCCTTTGAATGTTAATCCATCAATGGAATTACTTGGCGTTTGACCAGGCTCTAATATTGTCACGCCTTGATTCTCGTCTAAAATATAAAATTGAATATTTGAATCATTCCGCGTTATTTTTCCTCCTTTTTTTATGTCTAACAACTGAAGCAAAGATGCTATACCAAGCCCTAATCCAATATTTCTGGTTGTTTGGTTTTCTGAAAGTGATAAACCTACTGTTGCAAGAAGGCCTAATGACATTCTTGTAATAGGATCAATTTTATTTTCAAACCTTTTCATCCGAGCATATGACACAATACTGGAAGTAGTTATTGTTAATTGGTTCTTTTTCATTTTCTTTTTATCAAATATTGATCAATATTTATTCCACTTTAATCTAACTGACACATTGTCGTTTGATTAAAAACTGACACTTAAGACTTAATTTATCTTTACTGTCTTTGTTAGCACTGCCACTTTTGCCAAATAGTGTTAGCGGTAGTTATGCTTTATAATCGTAAATTTGTTTTATGGGAAAACACATAAAATTCATATCGTCTGCATACCTTGATGTATACTCGTCAAAATGCAAAATTGATTGGTTGGAGGTGTTTCATAAATTAAGGTCGAAGTCAAGCTTAACAATTGAGGATTTTGAATATTATCTTATTGCATCTTCTCTATACTCGTCAAAGATTGAAGGGAATACGCTTGATGCAAATAGTTTTTTCAGAAATAGGGGAAACAAAAGTTTTCTAAAGAAAAAGGAAGTTCAAGAAATTGAAGATTTGGTAAAGGCATACAAGTTTGCATCTGAAAACAATCTAAATAAAACCAATTTTCTTAAAGTTCACAAAATCCTTTCGAACACACTCTTGCCAGTCAAATTGCGTGGAAAAGTCCGAAAAGAGCAGGTAGGTGTAAGGGATTCAAAAACGCTTAAACCTGTTTATTTGGCAGTCGAGCCACAGTTTGTTAATGAAGAATTAACCAAATTATTTGCTGACATTTCAGAATTATTAAAAAGAGAATTGTCATACAAAGAGGTTTTTTATTATGCTTCGATGATTCATTTATGGACAGCAAAGATTCATCCTTTTATGGATGGTAACGGTCGGTCGGCACGTTTACTCGAAAAATGGTTTTTAGTTTCAAAACTTGGTTTGGCTGCTTGGTCTATAAATTCTGAAAAATATTATTGGGATAATCGCCCTGATTATTACCAAAATATTGCATTGGGATATAACTACTATGCTCTTTATTGGAATAGATGTTTGCCTTTTTTATTGATGTTATCAGAAGCCCTTAAAGATTCTATATGATGAAATTAGTTTACACTTTCAGGGACTTTTAAAAGCTTATCGGACATAATATCACTAGAATTCGAAAAGAGAAAGGTTGGATGCAAAATTAGATGAATATCGAACCTGCAAAGTGAATGCTCTCTTCGCATTAACTAACACACTATCAAGCGAATTGGGGAAAAAAGAAAGCGGAAAGACCGAGTTTAATTTCGATTTTTCCGCTTTGGTAGCCCGTACGGGAATCGAACCCGTGTTTCGTCCGTGAAAGGGACGCGTCCTAACCCCTAGACGAACGGGCCATTTTGTTTAAATGGAGTGCAAAAATAGTAATTTTTTTACAAATCCAAATTTTTGAAATAAAAAAAACCGTGACCAAGGCCACGGTTTTTAAAGTTTTTCAGTAAATGACTAACGTTCAACAACAAATTTTGTGTTTGAGGTCTCTTTTCCGTTCGTTGTTTTTAAAATATAAACACCTTTTGGAAGGTTGCTTACATTAATTTCAGCCACATTATTGCTGATTTCTGTTTTTTCAACAACCACTTGTCCAATTGCATTGTAAACTGTAACATATGCGTTATCTGTAACGCTGTTTAATTTTACAAATATTGTGCTTGATGCAGGATTTGGATATACAGTTACGTTACTTTCTGTACTCATCACAGAGTTTACTCCTAAACCAATACATGATCCCTGGAAAACTGCTTCAATACCCATAATACCTAAATTGGAAGTTAATGGTGTTAAGGTTCCTCCAGTTAAAGCGGTTGTATTATATAGGTTAGCCGGAATAATTGGACTTGCATAAGTGCCCATTGGGAAATATCCAACTGTGTTAGCTGTTTGCGCTAAACCAACATGGTAGTCGGTGTTGGCAGTAATAGCAACTGCAGGAGTAAAAGTAAAGGCTGTGATAGCACCTAAAGTTGAAATTGAAATGGTGTTACTTGTTGCAATTACTGAGGCGGTATTGTCAACTAATACAGCATAAACCGAATTACCGGTACTAGCCGCGTTGGTTGAAATAGCAATGTTAGCTCCGGCTACAGTTGCTGTGATAGGTGACTGGAAACGAGCAGTAATAATCCCAGAACCTGTATTGAAACCAACAGAACCGGAATAAGTAATTGGATTCTCTCCAATACCCCAGGTATCACAGGTGATTTTTTGGTTAAAAGTTTTTAAGTTATTTGCGTTGTTTTGATCAGGTAATACAGATACAGAAATTGTATTGAAACCTTGAGCTAATGGCATATAAGGAGCAAAATTCACTGTAGTAGAAGCACCTGCTGCTAAAGAAGGAACTATCTGAACATTGGTGAAAGTATTAACACCTGAAACATTTAATCCAACATTTACGTTATTTAATGTACCTGCGCTATTGTTTTTTACAATGGCCTGTACGGTATGATTACCACCCAATAAAGCAGGAACATTTCCTAAAGAGAAAATGTGTTCTACCGATAGATCATTGGTTAAAGAGTTAGGGAATCCGAATCGGAAAGTCGGACGGAAATTGGTTGTTCCTAATGTAGTTGGTGCAACTGAAGTACTGCTTGCAGATACGCATCCACTGGTTAACTGACTGTTTGCTCCATAAGTTACAGGAGTAGTAGCAAAAGGACCAGAACTTACGAAATCATAAGCCACGTAAATACCGTTACCTAAGTAAGGAAATGGTGTAGTTAAAGGTAAATCAATGGTTGTTGCAGTTGTAGGTAAGGAAATTGTACCGGTATAAACTGTAGTCATACCTGTAAGAATTCCCGACCAGCTAGTACCTTTATTAAAGGTAGCGTCACCTGTGTTTTGTAAATAAACCGTAATAGAACCGGTAACAGGAGTGTTAGCTCCAGCAGTAGTGGTAAATCCGAAAGAGGTCAAAGTAGATGACATCGGAATACTTGTTAGTTCACTGGTTAATACCAAAGCAGATGCTCTTAAAAACGCGTGGGAGCTTAAACCGTTTGGAGCACGAACCTGAGTCGTGGTCATGTTTTGTGGTGTAGTCACAACCATTGTTGCCTGGCTATACACCGTGTGCATTGCTAATAAAATGAATGCAAAAATTAATGTAGATTTTTTCATGTGTTTTTTGTTTTTAAACACTAAAATTATGAAAAAACTATGATATAAATTAAATGTTTTAAAAAAGGCCGGAATTTTCCGGCCTTTTTTGTTATTTATCGATTTTGGTTGCTTTAAATTCTGTTCTTCGGTTCTGTTGGTGTAGTTCCTCTGAGCAATCCACTTTGTTTTTACAGTGGTTAACCAATCGGCTCTCTCCGTAACCTTTCCATTTCATACGCTTGGCATCAACTCCTTTAGAAACAATATATTCAACAGCAGCCTTAGCACGCTTATCCGATAATACTAAGTTGTATTGATCACCTGCACGTGAATCGGTATGCGAGCTTAATTCAATGTATAATTTAGGATTGTCGTTCATTACCTGTACTAAACGGTCGAGTTCCTTTGCAGCATCAGGTCTGATAAACCACTTATCTAAATCGTAATAAATGTTTTCAAGTACAATTGGTTTTTCAATAATGATCTGATCTAATTCAAAGTTTGCTGTAAAGTTTTCAGATAATTTTTTGCCAATCATACAAAAGCTTTTCGGAGGTGTAATAGTAAAATACATTGGTTTCCAAGATTTCACCACATACTCACATTTTGCGTTAAGTTTAACTTTATATGTTCCAGTTTTATTGGTTAAAACCATTTCTTTGGTTTTGGTGGTTAAATTATGGATTTCGATAATAGCAGAATCAATTGCCTGATTCGGTTTTCCTTTTTGGTTTACATAACCTGATAAAATAAATGTCGGATCGTTTTTTGTGATTTCATAAATTTTATCATCATTACTTCTGTTAGAAGAAACGAATCCGGTTTTGCTGTCATCATTCATTACAAACGCGAAGTCGTCCTTGTTTGTGTTTAATGGATAGTTCAGGTTTTCTACCTGTAACCAGGTTTTCTTTTGTTCATCATATGATGTCATAAATACATCCAAACCTCCTAGATTATTATGCGCTTCTGATGAAAAATATAAAGTACCATCATGATGCATATAAGGGAACATTTCGTTACTGTTTGTGTTTACTACACTTCCAAGGTTTTCAGGTTTGCTGCAAGAGGCGCCATCGCAAACTGTTTTATAAATATCTGTGCCTCCCAGTCCGCCCGGCATATCTGATATAAAATATAATGTTTTACCATCGTCTGCCAAAGTAGGGTGACCACATGAATACTCATCACTGTTAAATGAGCATTCGGTAACATTAGTCCATTTGTCATCCACTAATTCTGCTCTGAAAATTTTCAAATTATTTTCGTCTTTTGAACTTTTCGCTCTTTTTTTCTTCACATAATTACTTCTGGTGAAGTAAACCACTTTTCCATCTTTGCTAAAGCAAGCCGGACCTTCATGATATCTTCCGTTAACGTCGCCTTTTAACAACATTGGGCTTAACCATTTTCCGCTTTCGTCCTTTGCCGAGAAATATATATCTAAGTAAGAACGGCCGGTCCAGGTGGATGTATTTGAATTCTTAAAAGAAACTTTATCAGCTGTAAACATGATACCGCTTCCATAAGGAGTTTGTCCGAAGGCAGTGGCGATTTCAGGAATTTCAGCTTCTTTTATTGTAAATAAACTGGTGTCTTTTTTAAATGTGTTAACCGATTTACATGAAACCAATAACATTTCAGCAACAAAATCATCCGGAACTTTCTCTAAATATTTTGTAAACCATTTTTTCGCCTCTTCATATTTACCGGCATTCATTAATATTTTACCATAGTAAAAATAGTTACTTGGGTCTGATTCCGGCAATTCAACCACTATTGCATACCACTTTTCAGCGTTAGGGTAGTCGTTAACCAATCGATAAGCGCTTGCTAATTTTATTTTTGCATCAGCCGGTTCATCTTTTTTAGTAAGATATTTTTCGAAATTTTCGATTGACTTATGATAAGCCAGTTTGTCATAATTCTTAACACCTTTCTTATACAAGCCTTTTGTACAAGCTCCTAGAATGAATGCGGAGGTAAGTGCTATTATTATTATTTTTTTCATAACGTATATATTAAAAAGCTGAATGATTAAAAGAATCGTGGAGTTTTTTCTTTGATAAGATCTTTACCGAAGTCGTACCCGATCATGATTTCGTGAGTACCTGCGGAGTATTTTCTGATTTTGGTAGTGGTTAAATCAAAAGCATATCCTACTCTGAATCGTGCGTTTGTTTGGTATTCCACCATAAATACAACGGCATCTTGTGTACGATAAGAAACCCCTAACCAGATTTGATCTTTGTAAAGCAGGTTTACATTTATGTCAGCCTCTATAGGAGCAGCCGGTAAATACTTAATTAAAGCGGAAGGTTTTAATTTAAACTGATCGTTTAATTTAAAGATATATCCACCTGTTAAGTAATAGTGACGGTGCAAGAAATCACCTTTATTAACATCAAAGGTAAAATCACGTCTTGCATCATAAGCAACCAGAGTAGGTATAGATAAACCAGCATACCAATTGTCGGCGAAGTAATAAGCACCAAAACCAAATTTAGGTAACCATGCATTGCGTGTACCGCTAAAAGTTTCATCATTGGCATCCCAAACTAAAACATCAGCCGCTTTAAACACATAGTTAGATACACCTGCTTTTAAACCAAAAGCTAATTTTCCTTTTTTTAGTTTTAGCTGATAGGCGTAGTTGGCATAGATATCGGTTTGCTGAGTAGCCCCGATACGATCATGGGCAACGATTAAACCAACACCCATGTTTTCACTTTTAGAAGGAATTAATCCATCAACAGCAAATAAGAGTGTTTTAGGTGCACCGGAGAAGTTAACCCACTGTGTACGGTGAAGTAAACTACTGGTGAAGTATTTGTGACTTCCCGAATAAGCTGGGTTTAAGAATAAGCCGTTAAACATGTACTGGCTTATCATGGGGTCTTGTTGCGCCTTGGCGGATAGGCTAAGGATAGCAGCAAAAATTAATATAATTGACTTTTTCATAATGTTTACAGTTTAAATTTTTAACGTCTTAATTCAACATAACCTTTTAGAACGATTTCACCTTTATTGATTTCAAGGATAGCGAAGTAGGTACCCTCAGGTAAAGCTTGTCCATTGTTGCTAACACCATCCCACTCGTTGAAGTAGCTGTTTTTGCTATACACAATATTACCCCAACGGTTGTAAATGGTTAACACATTATCCGGATAAGATTCAATACCATGGATTACAAAGGCGTCGTTCTTACCATCGTTGTTTGGTGAGTAACCTTGCGGCATTTCTAATATTAATGGTTGGTTAACTTTAATTTCACCCGAAACTCTGCATCCGTTAGTGTCAGTAACAGTTACATAATAATTACCGGCAGTTAAGCCACTAATATTCTGACTGGTACTTCCATTTGACCATAAGAAAATATATGGTGTAATACCTCCGGTTACAGTTAAGTTGACAGAACCGTCGTTTCCATTATATTGACTAATGTTATATCCGTTAAATAACACAGGACTTGATAAGGATAATTTCAAAGAATCCGGTTGAATGATCTTTGTTGAATCTTTGAAGATACAACCATTGGCATCTGTTACGACAACGGCATACGAACCAATTGTAATGTTTGTTAACGAGTTGGTTGTGTTACCGTTATTCCATAAGAAAGTGTAAGGAGCAGTACCGCCAGCAGGATTAATTGAGATGTTACCAAGTGTATCTCCGGCACATCTTAAATTATCTACTGATTTGTCGAGGTAAATGGTATCTGGTTGAGTTACATTGATCACAACAGAGTCCTTACAACCATTATTGTCCATGTAATTTAACGTGTAGGTTCCTGCACCAATATTTGTAACGCTGGATGTAGTAGCACTGTTAGACCAGTTGTAAGTATAAGGAGCTACGCCACCACCCATTGTTGTGTTGATTGAACCTGTTGGAACACCATGACATAAGGGTGGTGTAACCGAAGAAGTAAATGTCATTGCAGGAGGTTCTGTTAATGTAGTGTCAATCTCAACAGTACATCTGTTTTGATCGGTCACCAAGAGAGAGTAAGTTCCAACGCCAACATTTGATAAATTTTGATTTGCTGAGTTGTTACTCCAAGTGTAAGTGTAATTTGTTACTCCACCTAATACTGTTACATAAGCAAATCCATCATTAGCACCGTGACAACTGATATTGTAACCGTTATAGTTACTTAATGAGTCGATTGTAACTATTAATTGATTAGGTTGTGTTAATGGCACGTTAAGAGTATCAAAACAACCATTCACGTCTTGAATAAGAGCAGTGTATGATCCAGCAGGTAAACCGGTTAAATCTTGAGTATTACCAATAACTGCAGGTACCGAGTTACTCCACGTATATGTGTAAGCGCCTGTACCACCATTCACAGTAATGTCAATATTACCGTTTGATGCACCAAAACAGCTGATGTTATATCCTGCGAAATTACTTAAGCTGAATATCTGAGCGTTCAATTGCGCCGGTTGAGCTAAGGATAAAGTAGTAGTAACATTACATCCATTCACGTCAGTAACAGTTACACTGTAAGTTCCTGCTCCGATGTTAGAAACAGCAGCAGTTGTTTGAGAAGGAACAGAGGTCCATGAGTAAGTGTAAGGAGTAGTACCACCTGTAGTAGTAACACTTGCAGAGCCGTTAGTAGAGCCAAAACAACTTACGTTTTGTCCGTTATAGTTAGAAGTAATAGAAGTTGTTGCAGCAACTTGTGCAGGTTGAGTTAAGCTGATGGTACGAGTGTAATTACATCCGTTGGCATCCGTGATAACAACACTGTAAGTGCCTGCACCAACACCTGTAGCTAAGGTACCTGTTTGTACTGGAGTAGTAGACCAGGTGTAAGTAAATGGAGCAGTACCGTTAGAAGCAAGAGTAGTTACTGAACCATCGGTAGCGCCGAAGCAACTTACGTTTTGACCATTGTAGTTAGAAACAATAGCAAGTGTAGAAGTGATACCGGCAGGTTGAGTTAAGGTAACTGTAGTAGTAACAGCACAGTTATTTACGTCTTTTACAACAACAGAGTAAGTACCTGCACTTAAACCTGTAGCACCGGAAGTGGTTTGAGTAGGAATAGAATTCCATGCATAAGTATAAGGAGAAGTACCACCATTAGCAGTCACAGTAGCAGAACCATCGCTGTATCCGAAACAACTAATGTTTTGACCGTTGTAGTTAGAAGTAACTGCAGCAGTAGAAGTAACCGCAGTTGGCTGGGTTAATGTAACCGTATTTGTTGCAGTACAGTTATTGATGTCCCTAATAGTTACTGTGTATGTGCCTGCACTTAAATTGCTGGCTGCATAAGTAGTTTGTGTAGGAGTTGTAGACCATGTGTATGTATAAACACCTGTACCTCCTGATACATTAGTCAATGCTGATCCATCTGATAAACCAAAACAACTGATGTTTTGACCATTGTAATTAGAAGTAATAGACATGGTAGATGCTACAGCGGTAGGTTGAGTTAATGTAATAGTTTTTACAGTTAAACATCCGTTTACGTCTGCAACAGTAACACTGTAAACGCCAGCACCTAAGTTGGTAGCATTAGCTGTTGTTTGGGCAGGGGTAGTGGTCCATGTATATGTATACGGAGTAGTACCACCTGAAGGCGATACACTTGCTGTACCGTTAGTAGAACCAAAACAACTTACGTTCTGACCGTTGAAGTTAGAAGTGATAGAAGTTGTTGCAGCAATAGCCGGAGGTTGAGAAACAGAAATGGTACGTGTAACATTACAACCATTCACGTCAGTAATAACAACACTGTAAGTTCCTGCCCCAATACCTGTAGCTAAAGTACCTGTTTGAACAGGAGTAGTAGACCAGGTGTAAGTGAATGGAGCAGTACCGTTAGAAGCAAGAGCAGTAATGGAAGCGTTAGTTGCGCCAAAACAAGTAACCTGCTGACCGTTATAGTTAGAAGTTACGTTAACGGTAGAAGTAATAGCGTTAGGCTGAGTTAAAGTAACTGTTTTTGTTACAGTACAGTTGTTAACGTCTTTTACAACTACAGAGTAAGTACCAGCACTTAAACCTGTAGCACCGGAAGTGGTTTGAGTAGGAATAGAGTTCCAAGCGTAAGTGTATGGAGAAGTACCGCCGTTAACAGAAACGGAAGCAGTACCGTTAGTAGAACCAAAACAACTTACGTTCTGACCATTAAAGTTAGAAGTAACTGCAGCAGTAGAAGTAACCGCAGTAGGCTGGGTTAATGTAACTGTATTTGTTGCAGTACAGTTATTGATATCTCTAATAGTAACTGTATAAGTTCCTGCACCTAAATTGCTAGCAGTAGCATTATTTTGAACAGGAGTAGTAGTCCATGTATAGGTGTATGCTGTTCCGGTACCACCGGTAGCATTAACCTGAGCAGAACCGTCAGTTGCACCAAAACAACTGATGTTTTGACCATTGTAATTAGAAGTAATAGACATGGTAGATGCTACAGCGGTAGGTTGAGTTAATGTAATAGTTTTTACAGTTAAACATCCGTTTACGTCTGCAACAGTAACACTGTAAACGCCAGCACCTAAGTTGGTAGCATTAGCTGTTGTTTGGGCAGGGGTAGTGGTCCATGTATATGTATACGGAGTAGTACCACCTGAAGGCGATACACTTGCTGTACCGTTAGTAGAACCAAAACAACTTACGTTCTGACCGTTGAAGTTAGAAGTGATAGAAGTTGTTGCAGCAATAGCCGGAGGTTGAGAAACAGAAATGGTACGTGTAACATTACAACCATTCACGTCAGTAATAACAACACTGTAAGTTCCTGCCCCAATACCTGTAGCTAAAGTACCTGTTTGAACAGGAGTAGTAGACCAGGTGTAAGTGAATGGAGCAGTACCGTTAGAAGCAAGAGCAGTAATGGAAGCGTTAGTTGCGCCAAAACAAGTAACCTGCTGACCGTTATAGTTAGAAGTTACGTTAACGGTAGAAGTAATAGCGTTAGGCTGAGTTAAAGTAACTGTTTTTGTTACAGTACAGTTGTTAACGTCTTTTACAACTACAGAGTAAGTACCAGCACTTAAACCGTTAGCAATTGCAGTGGTTTGTGAAGGGATGGTATTCCATGCGTATGTAAATGGAGAAGTACCTCCTGCTACACTTACTGAAGCGGTACCGTTACTTGAACCGTTACAGCTCACATTCTGGCCATTAAAATTAGAAGTAGCAACTGCGGTTGCTGTAACCGCTACCGGTTGCGTTAAAGTAACTGTTCTTGTGATGGAACAAGCGTTACCGTCTCTAATTGTTACAGAATAAGTTGATGCGCCTAAGTTATTTGCGGCAGCAAGAGTTTGAGTAGGTGTTGTAGACCAGGTATAAGTATAAGATCCAGTTCCACCTGTAGCCGACGCTAATGCTGTTCCGTCTGTTGAGTTAAAACAGCTTACATTTTGTCCGTTATAATTAGATGTTACAGTAGCAGTTCCGTTAAGTATTGTAGGTAATGTGATAATTGTGGATGCGGATACACAGCCTCTTGAGTCTTTAACGATAACAGTGTAAGTAGTTCCAACCGCTAAATTGGTTGAATAAGTTCCTCCCGCTAAATATGAAGTTCCATTGTTAAACGAAACAGAATATGTTCCGGAAGCACCACCACTAGGAAATGCAGTAACATTAGTTGTGGTAGAACCAACAGCATAACATCTTGCAAAACGTACACTGTCAATTTTCACTTCATTTAGTATGGAAAGGGTTTGTGAACGAGGAGAGATACAACCGTTTAAGTCTTTAGCAGTAATTGTATAAGTTGTTCCGTTTGCAAGTAAGGTAGGAGTTCCGGCAGCAATATAAGGGCCACTGTTGTACGAAACAGAATAAGAACCTACACCACCTGTTGGAGTTGTATATACTTGAGTTAAACCTGTACCCGGAACAGAACAAGATACGCTAAACGTACCAACTTTTACCGAGTCAGGAGTTTGAATACCGATAACCACTACCGAAGGTGTAGCTAAACAGTTGTTAGCATCGCGAACAGAAACAGTGTAACCACCACCTGCTAAGTTAGTGATGCTGGATGTAGTTGCTCCCGTTGACCAAGTATAGGTATAAGGTGCAACACCGCCGCTAATTGAAATTGCTGCAGAACCATTTGTTCCATTCACACAACTAACACTGGATGAAGTAATAGAGGTTACGGTTAAAGTTGGAGGCTCAGTAATTACTGCAGAAGCAATAGATGTACATCCATTTGCGTCAGTAATCTGAACAGAATACGTGCCCGGAGGAAGGTTAGTTAAATCTTCAGATGTAGAACCGGAATCCCAAACATAATTATATGGGAAAGTTCCACCTGAAATAGTTAAGTTAATAGAACCGTTTCCGAATCCGGCACAACTTACATTTGTAGGAAGTAATCCAACTGATAATTGTGAAGGTTGCGTAATTGAGAAGTTCATGCTTTCAGAACATTGAGCAGTTGTAACAGTTACCGAATAATTACCGGCCGATAAACTGGATGTGGTTGGTCCAAATGTTCCATTGCTCCATTCAACAGTATATGATCCGGTAGCACCGCCAACAACAGCAATTGCTGAACCGTTATTGCCACCAAAGCATAAAATGTTATTTGCAAGCACGTTTAATGTTAAGCCATTACAAGGAGGTTGTTGAATGCGAACACTGTCTGCTTTAAGACATCCATTGTTATCTTTAATGTTTACAGTGTAAGAACCTGCAACTAAATTAGAAATTAAAGCAGTGTTAGCAGAAGTACTCCAGGTATAGGTATAAGGTGCAGTTCCATTAAATGGATTGGCTTGAGCAGCACCATTATTTCCGCCTGCAGTTGTAACATCTGAATGAGTCATTACGTTTAATAACTGTGTAGGTTCAGAAATTACCACATTAGCTGTTTGGAAACATGCAGGTGTGTTAGAGTCTTTAATTAAAACGGAATAAACACCGGCAGGTAAACCTGTAGCTGTTTGCGAAGTTTGTTGAGGTGTAGAATTCCATGTATACGTATAAGCAGGAACACCACCGGAAACTGTTACGGTAGCAACTCCTGAATTGTCACCATAACATAATACATTAGTAGAATTAGCACTAGCAGTAAAAGCCAAGCATCTTGGTTCGTTTATTACTGTACTTCCAGAAATGTCACAACCATTAGCGTCTTTAATAATTACGGAGTATATACCATAACTTAAACCGCCAATAGTAAACGTGTTAGCGCCACCTGGTGTCCAGGTAGCTGAATAAGCTGGTGTACCACCTGTAACGTTAACCGTAGCTGAACCATTAGAGCCTCCATTAGTAGTAACATTGTTTACATTAAAGGTTAAAGCTAATGCGGAAGGTGCTATCAGGTTTACGGCAGGATTATTTGAATTACAACCTAGAGAGTCGCTAACAATAACGTTGTAATTTCCCTGACCACAGTTAATCGTATTGGTAATTGCGCCTGTACTCCATTGGTAAGTATAAGGAGTTGTACCACCTGTATGATTTACTGTCATTGTAGTTAAACTGTTGAAACATGGTAATATTCCGGCAGCGATACTGGCATTTATAGGTGATGAGAAGTAAAGCCATAATGAGTCTTTTTTGTCTGTACAGCCGTATCCGGCACCAACGCTGTTTAGGTAGAGTTTAACTTTACCAGCTCCAACTTCTGTAGGTGTAGCATAATAAACAGTGTTAGAATAAGTATTGCCCGGAACAAATGTTCCTGCACCACCGGTCCATAAAACACCGGATACAGCACCTGTTACTGTTCCTGATAATGCAACTGATGGAGTAGAAGAACAAACCTTAATACTAGGCATAGCATTAACTGTAGGGGTATTACCAGATTGAACTGACACCGAAACAAATTTTGCCGGACAATTAATAGTATCAAATAAACGATCTTTTATTTTTAAATAGTAACCGCCTGTTGATGTGGCAGTATAAGAAGTGCCAGAATTAAGATATCCGTAAGATCCATTTAACCAATAATACTTATAAGGAGCCAAACCGCCACCGCCTAAACCGGATAAAGGAGCACCACTACCAGGGCCTGTATTACAGAAAAAAGCAGGATTAGGAGTAACGGTTCCTGTTAAAGTAGGGTAGTTATAAATACGTACGGTATCACAAACGGTTAAGCTAAATCCGCAAGCGGAAGCCGTTGGATAGCCGCATACGCGGTAATCAATAAACAATGGAGCGTTTGCAGCAGGACTATAAGTAGGACTTGCTACATTGGTTGAATCAAGGAAAGTGTTGAAATAAGCGTTTTGCGCTGTAGAAGTACCTGAAATTGCTGACCAAACAGCAGTTCCTTTTAAAATACCATAGGAATTTAATTTTTTCTTACAGCCAATTCTAACCGTATCATCTGCCGGGAAGGTAGGTTTAGCAACAGAGGTAATAATATAAACATTTGGGTTATTACCCGGTTTACAGAAAGTAATTTGATGAGGTCCGACCCCTGTGATGCATTTCACAGTACCACCGGGATAGTTACCGCTACAACCAATATCATAAAACAAAGATCCTTGTGGGTCAGCTCCCTGCATATCAATTTGAATTCCGGCTACATTCGGATCAAGTGTCAAATTAAAGTAGATGCACTGATCATTATTTGAAGCAGAACAGCATTGATCATTTCTTGAAACATTGGGAGAGTACCATACACTATCCGGATTCCCCGTTAAGTTAATAGTAAATGAAGGTACGGTAGGCATACAGGGGCTCTGGGCTTTTACCTCATTGCTATTTGAAAAAGCAAATGTTAAAGCCCCAATAGCAAGCGCCTTCAGTAATTTAGTTGTTTTTGTAATAAACGTTCTCATCTTGGGTTCTTATTTAGCGTTACAAATATTGATTTTAAATGCTTTAGTAAAATTGATTTAAAGCAGTAATGAAACTGACTTTTATCATAGAATTGGTTAATTTTTGGTCGTTATACATTTTTCCTCAGCTTCTTTTAGGCCAAAGCCTTTCATGTGCAAAAATTCAACTGCTTCAATAACTTTTTTTATCCGTAACTGAATTTCATCTTTCAATCTTGAGTTGATGTTAGTTTTGCTTTCAAAAACCACAAATCCGGTTTGTATGCAGGTATATAGTATTTTAATTTCTTTGTCATTCGAACATTCTTTTCTTAGTAGTTTGTCAGAATCATCGGTATAAGAATTGATTTTATATACCAATTGTTTTTCGTTTTCTAAAACTTGTTTCACTTGTTGTGCCGCCATTGTTTGAGTTAATAAGAAACTTATAATGGCAATAATTAATAATTTAAACTTTGAACTCATAAATCAGATTTTTTAATTGGCCAAATTTGATAATTGTATTAATATAAGTTTCTGATAAGGCTCAGTAATTTCATTGATTTATAGCATTAAAACGCTATCAGGCCTTGGTGTAACTTTGCAGGTTTTTCATTAGCAGATAAAAAGAACTTAGATATTGTAAGTTGTTGATTTGCATATTCTTTGTTTCGGTTTTATTTGCCTTATTATTTGTAAAAATCCAATCATAAGCCTAAATTTGGTTGGATATTTTTACTAGAAAATGGAAACTACACCTTACCAATCAAAAAATAAAATTCGTATTGTTACTGCCGCTGCACTTTTCGATGGGCACGATGCGGCTATCAATATTATGCGTCGCATAATTCAATCGAGTGGTGCTGAAGTAATACACTTAGGTCACGATCGTAGTGCGCAGGAAGTTGTGAATTGTGCAATTCAGGAAGATGCCAATGCGATTGCAGTAACCTCTTATCAGGGTGGACACGTAGAATATTTTAAATACATGTACGATCTTCTTAAAGAAAAAGGTTGTAGTCATATTAAACTTTTTGGTGGCGGTGGTGGTGTAATTCTTCCTACAGAAATTGAAGAGTTGCATAATTACGGTATTACCAGAATATATTCTCCTGACGATGGACGTGCTATGGGATTGCAAGGTATGATTAATGACCTTTTGCAAAAATGTGATTTTCCTACCGGTAAAAACTTAAATGGAGAAGTTGGTCATCTTATCGAACGTGATCATAAGTCCATCGCTAAACTTATTTCTGCAGCTGAAAATTTCAATGAAGAAAGTACGGCTATGCTTAATAAGATTCGTGAAAAAGCAAAAGTTTCAGTTACTCCAGTACTCGGTATAACAGGTACAGGAGGTTCCGGTAAGAGTAGTTTAGTAGATGAGTTAGTGCGTCGTTTCTTAATTGATTTTAAAGATAAACATATCGCTATCATTTCGGTTGATCCAAGTAAGCGTAAAACAGGTGGAGCTTTATTGGGTGATCGTATCCGAATGAATGCAATTAAAAACGACCGTGTTTATATGCGTTCATTGGCAACGCGTCAGAGTAATTTGGCGTTAAGTAAACATGTGCAGGATTCGGTAGATATTTGTAAAGCTGCCAATTTCGATTTAATTATTCTAGAAACAAGCGGTATCGGACAAAGTGATACTGAGATTATCGAGCACAGCAATATGAGTCTGTATGTTATGACTCCGGAATACGGTGCAGCATCTCAGCTTGAAAAGATTGATATGCTTGATTTTGCCGATATTATTGCTGTGAACAAATTTGATAAACGCGGCGCATTAGACGCTTTACGTGATGTGAAAAAGCAATTTAAGCGCAATCATAATTTATGGGATACAGACGATGAAAAATTACCAGTTCACGGAACTATCGCTTCTCAGTTCAATGATCCTGGTATGAACCGCTTGTATCGTGCTGTGATGGATAAAATTGTGGAGAAGACAGGAAATGACAAGTTGAAATCCAATTTTGTTATTACGAACGAAATGAGTGAGAAGATATACATCATTCCTCCATCAAAAACCCGGTACTTAAGTGAAATCAGCGAAAATAACCGTGGTTACGATAAAAAAGCTAAACAACAATCGGAAATAGCTCAAAAACTTTACGGTTTGCAAAAATCAATCGAGACATTAAAAGCATCAAATGTTGAAGATAAAGACCGATTAATAAAAGGAATTCAGGAAGTATATGAAAAAACAAAGTTGGATTTAGATCCGCATAATTTAATACTAATTGAAGGTTGGGAGTCGAAGAAAAAACTTTATAGCGATGAATTTTATGTTTTTAAAGTGCGCGATAAAGAATTGAAAATAAAAACACACTACGAATCCCTTTCACACACTCAGGTTCCTAAAATTGCTTCTCCTAAATTTACGGCATGGGGTGATATTTTACAATGGAATTTGCAAGAGAATTTCCCGGGTGAATTTCCGTATACCGCGGGTATTTATCCGTTTAAACGTGAAGGAGAAGATCCAACCCGTATGTTTGCAGGTGAAGGCGGACCGGAACGTACCAACAAACGTTTTCATTATGTAAGTAAAGGTTTGCCTGCAGCGCGTTTAAGCACGGCATTCGATAGCGTTACACTATATGGTAATGACCCGGATTATCGTCCGGATATTTACGGAAAAATTGGGAATAGTGGCGTAAGTATCTGTTGTCTTGATGACGCAAAGAAATTATACAGTGGATTTAATTTAGCCGATCCTAAAACATCCGTATCCATGACCATTAACGGTCCTGCTCCTACAATGGCTGCGTTTTTTATGAATGCCGCAATTGACCAGCAATGTGAGTTATACATCAAAGCTAACGGTTTGGAGGCAGAGGTTAATAAAAAAATTGATGCGATATATAAGACAAAAGGAACTAAACGCCCGCAATACCAGGGAACTTTACCTGAAGGAAATGATGGTTTAGGTTTAATGCTTCTAGGTGTTACCGGAGATCAGGTATTGCCAAAAGAGGTGTATGAAAAGATAAAAGCATCTACATTATCACAAGTACGCGGAACTGTTCAGGCTGATATTTTAAAGGAAGATCAGGCTCAGAATACTTGTATTTTCAGTACTGAGTTTAGCTTACGCGTAATGGGGGATGTGCAGCAATATTTTATTGATAACAAAGTAAGGAACTTTTATTCGGTTTCTATTTCAGGTTATCATATAGCGGAAGCGGGTGCAAATCCAATCTCTCAATTAGCGTTTACTTTAGCTAATGGCTTTACGTTTGTAGAATATTATTTGAGCCGTGGAATGCACATTGATGATTTTGCGCCAAATTTATCTTTCTTCTTTAGTAATGGAATTGATCCGGAATATAGTGTAATTGGTCGCGTTTCAAGAAGAATATGGGCAAAAGCCATGAAATACAAATACGGAGGAAATGAAAGAAGTCAGATGTTGAAATATCACATTCAAACATCAGGTCGTTCATTACATGCTCAGGAAATTGATTTTAACGATATCCGCACCACCTTACAGGCATTGTACGCTATTTATGATAATTGTAATTCATTACACACAAATGCATACGATGAAGCAATCACCACTCCAACCGAAGAATCGGTAAGAAGGGCAATGGCGATTCAATTAATTATTAATCGTGAGTTAGGTTTGGCTAAAAATGAAAATCCTTTACAGGGTTCATTTATAATTGAAGAATTAACTG
>JBBAKL010000053.1:0-20512 GCA_040403535.1 Bacteroidia bacterium | reverse complement strand
AAAAAAATAAACATCATATATTTTATTTTATTAAACCTTTTCGCCTTGCAGCTTGTATCGCAGGAATATATAGCGCCTTTAAAGAGCAATGTTAATTTACTCACGTATCCATTAAAGAGTAAAAATCAGCATACGCAAAAAACAACCGCTCTTTATGACACGTTACCTTTCTTTGACGATTTCTACTACGCTCCTAATACACCTTTCGCCAGCGGACAACACTGGACTGACTCAAGTGTTTATGTAAATACAGGATTTGCAAAAGCACCCCCAAGTGTTGGTGTAGCCACATTTGACGGCTTAAACAGATACGGTTATCCGTATAATATTTCAGCTCCGTCTCAGGTTTCCTATTCGGCCGACACATTAACTTCCCGCCCAATAAGTTTATACTCACAAAGCGGTTACACCTATTCGCCGGCTGATAGTATTGGTTTAACTTTTTTGTACCAGCGACAAGGGTTTGGTGAAAATCCATTTGCATCAGATTCATTAATCGTAGATTTTTATAAACCATTGTATCCGGTTGTTACAGGAACTACAACCACTTATGGATATTGGTTCAGAGTTTGGAGCACTCGCGGCAATAATAATCCACCGGCATTTGACAGTACATTTAAACGTACTTTCATTCGAATTACTGACACGGCTTATTTTCATGATGGATTTAAATTCCGTTTCAGAAACAAATCAAACGGAAGTGGAAATGTGGATCACTGGAATGTGGACTATGTAAACCTCAAGAAAAATTACTTCCGAATAGATACCGTTTACAATGAAGTGGCTTTGGGCTATATGCCACGCCCAATTCTTAAAAATTATTCCACTATGCCATACTACCAATATAATTCATTGGAAATGGGTAGTAAATTTTCAAACTTTATACGAAACAATAATGTTGGTGTTACTAAAAACACTAATTACGAATATTCCATTCTCGACGCTTCTGGCACGGTATTATCAACCTACGGCGCAGGGTCTTCCAATACAGGTAACGCCAATCCTTTTGTTACGAGGGGCTGGGACTCTGTACTTACACATAAAAATCCTCCGGTTAATTACACACTATCTCCATTAACGGACAGCACACACTTTTATATCAAACACGTTGTATCATCTAATCCTGATGTCTGGAAATACAACGACACCATTTATCAGCGTTTAGAGTTCAATAATTTTTATGCTTATGACGACGGTAGCGTGGAAGCAGCTTATTACTTGAATCAGCCCGGTGCAAAAACAGCATTACGATATACATTAAATGTAACAGACACGCTCAGGGCAATGGATATCTTATTTACTCCATTTTATGACGGAACACTAGTCCAGGGTTCTACTTTTAGAATGAATGTATGGAGTGAAGGTGGCGGTAAGCCGGGAACCGTTATACTAAAAGATAGTTTAATGAAACCGAAATATTTGAAGCTAGGCTATAATCAGCCTCCACGTTATTTTTTAACATCACCGCTTATTTTAAATCCCGGAACTTATTATTTTGGCATACAGCAAACCAGTAATCAGCCACTATATATGGGCTTAGACCGTAACTTCGACCACAGCAGTTCTGCGTATTATGACGTGAGTGGTACCTGGCAACAATCAGCAATTAAGGGCTCCCTATTCATTCATCCGGTTTTAGGTCCTGCCGCCCGCGCTTTGGTTAGTATCAACGAAATAACTCCTGCGGCAAAAGACGGCTTGATAAAAGTTTTCCCGAACCCCGCCAGTGAAAAGATTACGATTGTATCAAATGGCTTAAACACCAATATCAATTACACTATTGATTTGTATAATTCGCTGGGAAGTTTAATAACCTCAACACTTTTAAATAACGGCGAGAGTGAATTAGATATTAATGAATACCCTTCGGGGTTATATTTTGTTGTTTTAAAGCAAAACAACACCATTTTATCACAGAAAAAAATCATCATTTCCCGCTAAGCAATGGCAAAGGAACCTATTAATGACGAATTGCACGACGAGGAAGAGGATCGCGAACTTTACGAACATCATAATATTAAAGTTGATAAAGGTCAGGTAATGATGCGCATTGATAAATTTATCATGATACGCATCAGTAATACCACCAGAACAAAAATTCAGAATGCCTGCGAAGCCGGAAGTGTATTAGTAAACGGAAAGCCTGTAAAATCCAATTACAAAATAAAACCGTTTGACGAAATTTCAATTGTACTTACTGTTCCGCCTCGCGATGTGGAAGTGGTACCTGAAAACATTCCTTTAAATATTGTTTACGAAGACGAATACATCGCCTTAGTAAATAAACCACCTGGAATGGTAGTGCATCCCGGATACGGTAATTACAGAGGTACATTGGTAAACGCATTAGCGTATCACTTTAAGAATTTACCTACCTCTAAACAAAAAATCGGACACGATGTAACGTTGGAGCGCCCCGGACTAGTACACCGCATTGACAAAAACACTTCAGGTATTGTAATAATTGCTAAAACTGAATTAGCGATGACGCGTCTGGCAAAAGATTTTTTTGATCATACCATTGACAGAAAATATGTAGCGCTGGTTTGGGGAAATTTAAAAGAAGATAACGGAACCATAATAGGGCATGTTGGTCGTGACTTAAAAAACAGAAAAGTCATGAATGTGTTTCCTGACGGTTCACACGGTAAACACGCTGTAACACATTATAAAGTATTGGAACGATTTGGTTACGTTACATTGGTAGAATGCAAATTAGAAACAGGAAGAACGCATCAGATACGCGTACATTTCAAATCCATTGGTCATCCATTATTTAATGATAATGAATACGGCGGTGATATTATTTTAAAAGGAATTAATACGGGAAAGTACAAGCAATTTGTACAAAACTGTTTTGATTTATTACCACGTCACGCCTTGCATGCAAAAACATTAGGCATCACCCATCCTATTAACGGTAAGAAACTATTATTTGAAAGTGAGATACCTGCTGATATGCAGAATGTAATTGATAAGTGGAGAGAATACGCCACAACCAAAGAGTTGGATATAGAGAATTAAAACTCCGCTAAAACGGTTTGAGAACCTTTTACAACATCGCCGATTTTTACTTTCACCTTTACATCCAACGGTAAAAATAAATCTACACGTGAGCCAAATTTAATGAAACCCATTTCGCCGCATTGCGAAGCTTTATCGCCCTCTTTGCAATACCATACGATACGGCGAGCAAGCGCTCCGGCAATCTGACGGAATAAAACTTCTTTACCGCTGCTATGTTTCACCACAACAGTGGTACGTTCGTTATCGGTGCTGGATTTTGGTTCCCATGCTGCTAAAAATTTACCGGGATGATATTTAAAAAACACCACATCACCGGCAATTGGATAGCGGTTGACGTGCACGTTAATTGGCGACATAAACACAGACACCTGCAAACGTTTGCCTTTAAAATATTCAGGCTCTTCTGCTTCTTCAATCACTACCACTTTCCCGTCGGCGGGAGAGATAATTAAATTCTCGCCTTGTGTAAATACACGTTTCGGACTTCTGAAAAATTGGAGAATGGTGATGATTAAAAATCCGCTTAAAGCATAAGCAAACCAATGGGCAATAGCAAAAGTTGGAAAAAAGTAATGTGCTATAAAGGTGATGATGGCACTAAATACAAAAACTATCAATAAACTGGCGTAACCTTCTTTGTGAAATTTCATAATGTGTAAAGATAATAATTATAATTAACTCAGATATTTTATCATTTCCCCGCAAATAAACTCGCTGGCTTTACCATCGCCATATAATTTCGGGAATTGCATGTTGTGTTTAGTGGTAAGTGACTGGTAAGCATCAATTATTTTTTTCTCATCTGCATCGGTAATAATAGCCGTACCGCACTCTACCAGTTCTATCCATTCTGTTTCAGGACGTAAAATAACACAAGGCTTTTCAAAATAGAACGCTTCCTTTTGTACACCGCCGCTGTCGGTCATAACAATTTTACAGTTTTTCTCGAGCGCAATCATCTCTAAAAATGATGCCGGTGGCGCAATGTGAAATTTCGGATTGCTTTTAATTTTATTGAGCAATTCAGGTTGTAAATTAGCATCCAGTAATTTCGCGGTACGCGGATGCAATGGTAAAATAACCTCTACTTTTTCTTTTTCGCTAATACTATTCAACGCATTGAACAAAGCATTTAATCGAACCGTATCGTCGGTATTGTTATTCCTGTGAATGGTAGCTAAAATAAAATTGTTTTTAGGCAAATGGTATTTTGTCAGTACAGAAGTTTTATCTTCAGCAACAGTTGAAAAATACAAACTGTTATCATACATCACATCCCCACAGTGATAAATTTTAGGGTTATCAGCTGAAAACGGTGCTTCATTATTTACTTTAAATCCTTCCTTAACTAAATTATCAAATCCGGTTTTTGTTGGGGAGAATAACAAAGTACTTACATGATCGCACATAATGCGATTCACTTCTTCAGGCATTGATTTATTGTGAGATCGTAAACCTGCTTCGATGTGTACTACAGGAACGTGAATTTTACTGGCTGCTACACCGCCCGCTAAAGTAGAGTTCGTGTCGCCATACAAAACAATAGCATTTGGTTTTTCTTTTAACAATATCTCTTCTATACCGGCAATCATGTTAGCTGTTTGTTTACCATGACTTCCGCTCCCCACGTTCAAATTATAATCGGGTGCAGGTATTCCTAATTCGTCAAAAAACACCTGACTCATGTTTTCGTCATAGTGTTGTCCGGTGTGTACAATGATTTCTTTTATCTGACCTGCAAAGTGATTTTTAATAGCGCGGCTTAAAGCTGCTGCTTTAATGATTTGTGGCCGAGCGCCAATGATAGTTACAATTTTTATCATAAGATACCTTCGTCAGCAAAGCTAAGATATTTTTGGTCACCAATAATAAGGTGGTCCAACAAATTTATATCCATTAAGCGGGTACTTTCCTTTATCTTTTTTGTAAGGGTAATATCTTGCTCGCTGGGCTTTAATTGTCCGGAAGGATGGTTATGACTGAGAATTACACCACTGGCCAATGATTCAATTGCCGGTTTAAGTATCAAGCGAACATCTACCACTGTTCCGCTTACACTACCTTTGCTAATGCATTCCATTTTTACCACTGAATTGGCACGGTTTAAGAGAAGGATCCAGAATTCCTCATGAGGCAAATCACTTAATTTCTTGCTAAGTAATTTAAAAGCATCGACAGATGATGTGATTTTAAATTTGTTTTGAACCTCTAATTCATTTCTTCTTCTTCCCAACTCAAATGCTGATGCAATATTAATTGCCTTGGCTTCGCCTATGCCCTTGAATTTTTTTAACTCGGCAACAGTTGCTTTTGCAACCTGGTTTAGATCATTTCCATAATAATTTAATACACGCTGCGCTAATTGAATGGCTGTTTCGTCGCGCGTACCAAAACCAATTTGTATTGCCAACAATTCGGCATCTGAGAGATTTTGTCTTCCTATTGTCAATAATTTTTCTCTCGGGCGGTCGTCTTCTGCTAAAAATTTAATGGGGATATGTTTATGCTCTATTTCTTCCATAATTAATCAAAGTTATAACTACAAATAAGAGAAAGGTGGCTACAAAACATAGCAATTTAAAATTTGTAGTGCACTATCGGTTCAAAATCGGTAATTTTGCGGTCTGATGTCAGTCTTTAATTCCGAATCGCTTAGCATTTTTAAAATAAAAGAATTCCGTTTCTTTTTCTATGCCCGTTTCTTTTTAACGCTGGCCATTCAAATGCAAATGAGTACCATTAGTTTGCAGATTTACTACGAGCACACCCGTGAAGAATTGGTTTTAGGATTAATTGGATTAACAGAAGCGATTCCATTTGTTATCAGTTCATTTTTCTCGGGCCACGTAGCCGACACTGTAAACAGAAGAAAAGTGCTGCTGTTTGGCATTTTCGCATTGTTCTGCGGATCGGTGTTATTGTATTTTTACAGTGCGCCTTTTACAACTTTTTTAAAGGATTCGGGAATGACGGCTTTATTTGGAGTTGTTTTTCTATTTGGAATGATACGATCGTTTCTGGCTGCCTCTACCCATCCTTTTATGAGTCAAATAGTACCTCGTACTCAATACACCAACTCTGCCACTTGGAACAGCACAGCCTGGCATGTAGGAGCTATTTTAGGTCCTGTTTTAGCCGGACTCATTTACGGTTATCAAAACTCGCTCAATGCAGATGTTTGTTACATTACGGATGGTGTTCTTTATTTACTGGCTTTGTTTTTTATTTTCCGGATCAGTTCAAAACCAATGCCATTAAAAGAACAAAAAGAAACCCTCTACCAAAGCATGACCTCCGGATTAAAATTTGTGTTTAAGCACAAAATGGTTTTAAGTGCTTTGTCGCTCGATTTGTTTGCGGTTTTATTTGGAGGTGCAGTTGCATTAATTCCCGCATTCACTGACAAAATTTTAGGATTAGGTCCGGAAGCTTACGGTTTACTAAGAACTGCACCGGCCGTTGGAGCCGTATTAATGGCGTTTATTTTGGCCATAAAACCTCCAGGAAAAAAAGCTGGTGAAGCGTTGTTATGGTCAGTAATTTTATTTGGCCTTTTTACAATTTTGTTTGCGTTGAGTACTAATTACTGGCTGGCATTTGCAATGCTGCTTTTAACAGGTGCGTTCGACAATATCAGTGTTGTGGTAAGGCATAGTATTTTACAATTAATGACGCCTGATAATATGCGAGGCAGGGTTGCTGCGGTAAATAGTATTTTTATTGGCTCCAGTAACGAAATAGGCGCATTTGAATCGGGAGTTGCGGCGCGTTTGATGGGACTTGTTCCCTCTATTGTTTTTGGCGGAATAATGACTATTGGCGTTGTGATAGGCATACATAAATTAAATCCGGACTTGAAGAAAATGGATTTAACCAAATATCAATAAGTGAAAAAAAATAAGGATATAGCGTTATTGAAAGAATTTCTGGAAGAAAAATATCTTTTGTATAACAACAAATCTTTCATTGCCACCGATCCCATCCAAATTCCGCATCAATTCACAAAAAAGGAAGATATAGAAATTTCGGGATTTCTAGCTGCAACAATTGCATGGGGCCAACGGAAATCTATTATTAATAATTCAAACAAGCTTATGTTGTGGATGGATAATTCGCCACACGACTTTATTTTAAATCATACTGCTAAAGATTTAAAACAGTTTGAGATGTTTGTTCATCGTACTTTTAATGGCACCGATTGCATTTTCTTTTTAAAATCACTTCAAAACATCTATAAAAAACACGGCGGACTGGAAAATTCTTTCTCAAAACATATTACTTCAAATAGCACTAATATCAAACCCGCTATTGTTGGATTCAGAAAAGTGTTTTTAGAATACAAACATGAAAAGCGCAGCGAAAAACATATTTCAAACCCCGAAACCAAATCGAGCGCCAAACGATTAAGTATGTATTTACGCTGGATGGTTAGAAAGGATAAAAAAGGTGTTGATTTCGGAATATGGAGTAATATTAAGCCATCACAATTGTGTTTACCCTTAGATGTACATACCGGAAACGTGAGCAGAAAATTAGGTCTATTACAACGTACGCAAGATGACTGGCAGGCGGTGGAAGAAATCACCGAGGTATTAAAACAATTCGATAAAAAAGACCCCGTTAAATATGATTTTGCCCTGTTTGGCTTAGGCGCCTTTGAGAAGTTTTAATTAAGCCAAACCGATTGGCGGCGACTGCTAGAGTCTTTGATTCTTAATTGCAAATGGCTGCTTAATTCGCCCGCAATTTTAAAAGCTTCCTCTTTGTTTTTTGTTTCGTGCACAATTATTCTTCGGTTAGTATTATGAACTAAACTCACCTGAAAGTAAGAATGTGAATTGTTTTCAAATTCGTTAATAGAACAGGTTTCGCATTTAGCAAACACGTTTTTAAATACCAGTACGTAATTAATGTAGGGCAGAGGCTTAAATTCGCCCCATTTAAAAATTCCCAATAAGCTCTCCTGAATTTTATACGTCTTGTGTTCGAAATCAATAAAGGTTTTAAATTGCCGTAACCAGTTATTAATTGCTTTTCGTGTGCCGGTTAATATCGAATTCATGGTTATTTATTTATCTCAAAGTTACAATCAGAAACACTGTAAAACTGTAACATTAGTCACTTAAACGTTTAGCTTAAGCTTGGATTCATCACTAACTTTTACATTGTTGTTCCGAATCCATTCTTTCATTTTTAAAACAAATAAATCTTTGTTATCAATCGAAAAAGTTTTTATTGTAACCGATGAGCCATTTTTTTTGATAAGATAAAATATTTCGTGACGGTATTCTATGTAGTCAATATCAGAAGCAAATAGTTTTTGGATGTCTTCCAGTGCAATTAACAAATAATTAGCGTAAATATTTACAAAGCACAACTTCTGTGTGAATTTCAGCATGCTTACAACAATTTCCGTGAAAGCAATAATTAAACAAACCGGATAAAGCACTTTAACGGCACTAGGTGAAAAGAACAATAGAAGTCCGAAAGTTAAATAAATACCAATTTTCAGAACACGCAATGTAAAAAAACTGCCCGGGTAATAAGCAAAGCGTTCAACTGGCAACTGAGCCTTATAGCTGGTGTTATTGTATTCAAAATAACTGATAATAGCGTAAATTAAGCCTAAAGCAACCTGTATAATAAGCAGTTCCGATTTATTTAAAAAACCCCTAAAAAGTGTCAGAAGTGTTAATACAACCAGTGCGATTAAAACCAGGTTTTTTCCTAATATGACATTGGTACTTTTCATGTTTCAAGAATCCGTTAATTTTATTAATTTTAAACTCCGATGAGCTTTGTATTTCCAACCTTTTTATATGCCCTATTTGCAGTACTCATTCCGGTAATAATCCATTTATTCAACTTCAGGAAGTATAAAAAAGTTTACTTTACAAACGTAAAGTTTTTACGCGAATTAAAACAGGAAAGTCAGTCAAAAAACCGATTAAAAGAACTTTTAATCTTAGCCAGTCGTATTTTAGCCATCACCTGTCTTGTTTTGGCATTTGCACAACCGGTATTAATTAACGAAACGCATAAGGTAAAAACCGGAACAAAAGCTATTGGCATTTACATAGACAATTCGTTTAGTATGGAAGGCGTTAACAAAAATGGTAGTTTATTGGTAAATGCCAAAAAACGCGCTACCGAAATTGTTGATGCCTTTGGTAATGCCGATCATTTTATGCTTTTAACCAACGACTTTGAGGGTAAACATCAGCGGTTAATTTCAAAAGAAGAAATTTATGATGTAATTGACGAGGTGAAAATTTCTTCCGCTGCACGTGCCTTATCGCAAGTAATAAAAAGACAAAATGATTTCTTAAAATCCACCAATACCCAAGACTTACGTCAATTTGTGATTAGTGACTTTCAGAAAACTGCCGCGGATTTTGAAAACATTCAATCCGACACAACTATTTCATCTACACTTATTCCGATTATTGCCAATAGCGCAGATAACGTATATATTGATAGTTGCTGGTTCGAAACTCCTGTTCAGCAAAAGGGAGTAGTGCAAAAATTAATAATCCGGATTAACAATAAAAGCACCAAAAATATTGAAAATGGCAGTGTAAAATTATTCATCAACAATAAACAAACTGCACTTGCGTCTTTTAACGCGGAGGCACAGTCAAAAGCCGAAACAAAAATAACTTTTGAATGCAAGGAGGCAGGATTCAATTATTGCTTACTTAAAATTGATGACTACCCAATTACTTTTGATGATGAATTGTACTTCACCTTTAATTCTAAGCCATACATTAACGCTGTTGTGATTAACGGAAAAGATTGCAAAACTGGTTCATTTTTTAAAACCCTGATGCAAAACGACAGTGTATTTAACTACCACGAAAACAATGAACAATCCATTGACTTTGGCTTGTTTAATTCGGCAAACATTATTGTTTTAAACGAAATAGAAAATATTTCATCGGGTTTGATTTCTGAGACGAATAAATTCCTGACAAATGGCGGACATTTAGTAGTTATACCCTCATCTAATTTAAGTGGGAATAGTTACACTGATTTTTACAAGCAACTTACTTTACCTCAACCGGGGACACTAGACACCATGACTCTTAAAATGGAAAACACCAATTTTAAATCGGGTTTTTACGAAGGGGTGTTTGATAAGCCGGAGGAGAGAATGGATCTACCTGTTGTACGCAAGCGCTACATTACTAATTTAAGCACCCGATCTAATCTGAAACCTGTTTTAAAACTTATTAATGGAGAAATCTGGCTTGGAGAAATCAATATAAATAATTCAGTTGTTTATTTATTTACAAGTGCTCTTGACGAAAGCTTCACTAATTTCTGCAAACACGCCCTGTTTGTTCCAACAATTTACAAAATGGCAATTAAAAGCGTAAAGCCGGGTATCCCTTATTATTTTACACAAACCAATTCAGTTATTCAAGTCAATACTGCAATTGAAAAATCGGAAGAGCCTTTTCATATTACTGATTTAACTAAAAAAACAGATATTATTCCGGAGATACGGGTAATTAACAACCGTTTAAATGTTTATACTCAAAGCCAAATTACGGAGCCCGGTTTTTATAATCTGAATTACAAGAACAATCCTTTATTGGCAATTGCCTTTAACTATAACCGTGCCGAATCCGGTTTGGATTTTTTCACTGAAGAAGAATTGGAAAAGAAAATGAATGAAAATCATTTGGTTTCGTTTAAAAAACTAACGACTGGTGAAAAGTCTATAACATCTTCTGTTCAGGATATAAGCGGCAACACCAAACTTTGGAAATTATTTATTATTTTAACCTTGATTTTTGTAGCCACCGAAATTGCCTTAATTCGATTTTTAAAATGAACGTATTAATTAAACAAGCTAAAATTATCTGCCCTTCGAGCAGTTTTCATAACAAAACCGTAGATGTACTAATTGAAAACGGAACGATTACTGAAATCAAAAAGAACATCTCTACCAACGGTGTAAAAACTGTTGAAGCGGATGACTTAATGCTATCCATAGGCTGGATGGATATGCAGGTGAATCTATGCGACCCTGGTTACGAACACAAAGAGGATTTAGAAAGTGGTTTAAAAGCAGCAGCAGCAGGAGGATTTACAGGCATTGCTCTTGTTAGCGGCACCAACCCTCCTTTGCACAACAAAGCTCAAATTGAATACGTAATTAACAGAAGCAAAAGTAATTTAACGAATGTATACCCTATTGGCACCTTAAGTTATAATCAAGAAGGGAAAGATTTATCGGAAATGTACGATATGAAGCTGGCGGGTGCAGTAGCGTTTGGTGATTACAAAAACCCGATAAAGGATGCCGGATTAATTTTACGCGCTTTACAATACACGATAAACATTGACAGCTTCATCATTACACACTGTGATGATAAAACCATTTCGCATGGCGGTCAAATGAACGAAGGCGAAACTTCTACCATGCTGGGTTTAAAAGGTATTCCTGCTTTAGCAGAAGAAATTATGTTGCAGCGCAATATTTCGGTTTTGGAATACGCGGGTGGCAAAATGCACATTCCAACCATCAGCACCAAAGGAAGTGTGGAGTTAATTAAAAAAGCGAAAGCTAACGGTCTGCACATTACCTGCGGCGTAGCTGCACATAACTTATTTTTGGATGATACAGTTCTAAGCGACTTTGATACCAGTTACAAAGTAAACCCACCTTTACGTAACAAAAAAGATGTGGAGGCTTTACGTAAGGCATTGGAAAACGGAATTATAGATGTGGTTGTGAGTGATCACCGTCCGCAAGACATTGAATGCAAAGATTTAGAATTTGATTTGGCGGATAATGGCGTTATTGCTTTGCAAACAGCTTTTACAAGTGCTTTAACCGCCATGAAAGGTGAAGCAGAAGCATTGGTGAATGCCTTAACTGTAAATCCTAGAAAAATTTTAGGACTAGAAATTCCGAAAATAGAGGAAGGTGAAAAAGCTAATTTAACTTTGTTTACTGTAAACGGCGAAACGGTATTGAAGGAAAAAGATTTTTATTCTAAATCAAAAAACTCACCGTTTATTAATAAAGCTTTGCGGGGCAAAGTGATTGGCGCGGTGAATAACAATAAAGGGGTTTGGAATTAGAGATTAAATTTGTTCCTAACTTTTTCTCTTGAAATACTATCGTTAAAAACACTGAATAATTCCTTATAAGCTCTTTTATCATAATCGTAACCGAAAACGCTATAACCAAGCATTTCTTTCTCTAGAAGATTTGTTTTATTATTAACGAACCACGACTCATAGAATTTAATCATATTAATATGTTTAAACTCTGATGTAGAGTCGCAAGCCAATATAGCTACAACTGTTTCCTTACCACTAGCATCAAAATTCGATTCAAGAATGCTATCACAAATAATCATTCGGTTTTTTATCTCATTTGAATTCATAGGTTCTCCTAAGATATCCGAATAGACAAATGATTCCGGCTTATTCATCAATTTTTTAATAGACTTAATAATTATCTGAAATTCAGGCTCTGAAAGAAAAGTGCGATAGGTTTCATTAGCACTATTATAAGACATTACTGGTCGTCCTTCAAATTCTTTACCAATTCTACTTAAAGATGTTGTGTCTCTTAAGACAATTGAAGTTTCAATGCAAGAGGTAACTTCTGTTCTATCATTTTCTTTTGATTCCAATTTGACTTCCGAATTCTGCTGTTTGCATGAAATTAAAATCACAATGCTTAAAAAAGGTATAATGTATTTCATAAAATTCACTTTTGTAAAAACAAATATAATAAATTTGATAATAAAAGTTACAAATCACCCTTACTGGCTTCATAGCCTTCATCCACCTTCAAATTTTTTTGTTTATAGGCAGCAACGGCTAACTCATCGCAGCGGTTATTTTCTACATTGCTGGCATGGCCTTTTACCCAAACAAATTTCATTTTATGCGGATTGTAAATTTTTAAAAACTGTTGCCATAAATCAACATTGGCTTTGTTTTTGAAACCGATTTTTTTCCAGTTGTCAATCCACTTTAAATTAATAGCATCCACTACGTATTTTGAGTCGGAATGCACAATTACTTCGTAATCTTTGTTCTTGATTAAACCCAGCGCAACAATAACCGACAATAATTCCATACGGTTATTGGTAGTTAAACGAAACCCTTCCGAAACTTCTTTTCGGTGATGGTTAAACAACATAACGATGCCATAACCACCGGGACCTGGATTTCCGCTGGCAGCGCCGTCTGTATAGATATGTATTTTACCGTTTGTCAAAATAAAAACCCAGACGTTTAAGCCTGGGTTTAAAAAAGATTTAAATTATAATTAGTGGTGAGCTTCTTCTTTTGCTGGCTCTGCAGCAGGTGCTACATGATGTGTTGTATCCGCAGGAGTTGTAGCTGCACTGTCGGCAACAGCTGTTGGCTCTGCTGCATGCTCATCATGATTAGCCTCATTGTGTTCTCCATGTCCGGTTTCTTTTCCATGACAATCTTCCATGCTCATTCCTTCCGGATGTTTGCTATGATCGCCCTTGGCGCAAGCTTCCTTACATTCTTGTGAGCATACTTCAGCGCACTCGCAATGACCCGGATCTCCCAGACTAACGAATAATAAAATAATAAAAACAGTAATTGCACCAAAAATTAAAGGTACTGTAAACGAAACCGGTTTTTGTTCGTTGTGGCCGTGGCCGTGGTCGTCGTGATGATGTGCCATGTTGATTAAATTTTATGGGGTTAAAAATACTTTTTATTTCTTTTTTTCAAAAATCTTATTGCTTTATAAACTTAAAGTTTTGAACAGATTTACCGTTACTTATTTTACCTATATAAAGTCCGGCTAATAATCCGCTCACTTCTATTACATTTTGGTTGATTTCAAAAGTGTTATCAAATTGCTTTAATGCAACGCTCTTTCCTTGTGAGTCAAACAACTCAATTGTTTGCGTTCCGCGTTTAGGCACAATAAAATTAATCTGAGTACTTGCCGGATTTGGGTAGATAGAAATCGCTAACAAAGAATTTTCTTCTTCATTAATGCCTGTGAAAGAACGGATGTTATCACGGTAACGCACTTGCGTTGGGGTGAAATTATTCAGAATTAAATTACCGCTTACTTCAAGATAAGGAACACGATCGGATAAGGTTAACCACTGATATGTTCTGGTGTAATTAGGAAATCCGAAATTTATTGGCAAGGTAAAAGTTCCTACAGGAATTTGCGCTTTTAATGTATCAATGGAATACTGAGTTGATACAACACGAATACAAGGCTCAGTTCCGTAAGGCGTTTTAATGGTTCCCCAACCATCCACTTGAGTAATTCGGTGACCATGCTTTTTATAGGCAAATGGTAAGGCAGTATTGGTTAAAGTAGAGAATTTAAAGGTGGTAGAATCTCTATCGCCATACGATAAAGGCAACATGTATAACTCGTCTTTGTCGGTGTAAAAGTTAGGGAACCCAAATCCGAAAATAGAAATGCCTAGTCCATCTACATAAAATGAGGTGGAGTTTTTCTTGTAAAAATTATAAATTTCTGTAAGCGTAATGGGCAATGATGGAATAGGTATACTAATGGTATCGGCAATTTTCTCGCCAAAACCGGTACCAAAGAAAAAATAAGGTGTTTGAGCAGCCGGAACAAAATTTCTTAAAACCTGTCCGGTTGGCTTTAACGAATCAAAATTCCAGGTAAAATTAGGTCCAGCCAGAGTATAGTTGGTTACTAAAGAGCTTGTTAATTGGGCAACTGAAGCTAAAGACATACGTGCCGTATCACCGGCCACCGGCATATTGGTGCCAGTAATTGTTATTTGTGCCTTTCCCAAAAAGGAAAAAACCAATAAGAAACTTAGTAAACGTATTTTCATTCTGTAAAATTTTAATAAATATAATAAATTTATGCAATAACTCGTTTTGTATTAGTAATTTAAACCAAATTATGCCTCTAAAGCTTTTTAGATACTTCATTTTTAGTGTAGTTTATATCTGCAGTAGCTTTAGTTATTCGCAAAACTTTACCCTAAAGCTAATTAATCCCGACAGTGTTAAGCTTTTTAAATACGTTAAGGTTAAAAACCCTTATAAATCAAATAAAGAAATCACTCGTTTTTTAAATTCCATACTAAACGATCTCAGAAAAGAAGGTTACCTATTGGCGGATATTGACTCATTAGTTGTAGATTCATTAAACTACACCGCGTATTTGCGAATTGGAAGCAAATACAAATGGGCTAATCTGAAGAAAGGAAATGCCGAAACAGATGTAATTTCTAAATTAGGATACAGCGAAAAGCTTTACACTAACAGAGCCTTTTCGTATACAGAAACCGCAAAGTTTATTGATAAAACCATTCGCTATTACGAAAATCACGGATATCCGTTTGTGTCGTTAAAGCTCGATAGCCTTACAATTAATGATAATTCGATTTCGGCTGTTTTAAACATTAATAAAAACAAACTTATTAAAATTGACAGTGTATTAGTAGTTGGAAATTCAAAAATTAACAAGTCGTTTTTATACCGTTACTTGGATGTAAAACCAAACATGCCGTACAACGAAGAAGCATTCAGAGAAATTTCAAAAAAAATCAAACAATTGCCTTTCTTAAATGAAAAACAAGCGCAAATTATTAAACTCACTGAAAAACAAAACAAGCTCTATTTGTTTCTTGATAAAAAAAACGCATCGCAGTTTGATGGTATAATCGGTATTTTACCTGACAATAATGGCAAAACCATTTTCACAGGTGATATAAAAATAAAATTGGTAAATAATATTTTCAGAGCGGGTGAAACGTTTGATTTAAATTGGCGCAGACTTCAAAGTCAGACACAGGATTTCAAGGCGCGTGTCATTTATCCCTACCTTTTAGGTTCGCCAATAGGTACTGATTACTCAATAAAAATTTACAAAAAAGACACATCATTTATTGACGTAAACAATAATATTGGTTTACAATATTATTTTAAAGGATTAAATAATTTAAAAGTTTTTTACAAGCAAAGAAACGCGAACATTTTATCTGCAAATGGCTTAGCTTTCATAACTGTTTTGCCTGATTACGCCGATATCACCACGCGGTCGTATGGATTAGGATTCACCTTTGAAAAATCAGATTATCGCTTTAATCCTCACAAGGGAATCTTCATAAACATGTCAGTACAAACCGGAAATAAAACCATTAAAAAAAATCCTAAAATAAACGATGCCGTTTATACTAACTTACTGATGAAATCTACCCAATACCAAACCGAAGGAGAAGTAAATTGGTTTATTCAGATTGTAGGGAACAGTGTTCTTCATTTGGGTGCTCAATACGGAAGTGTGTTTGGTGACGCGCCAATTTTTAAAAATGAATTGTTCAGAATTGGCGGCTTAAAAACGTTGCGGGGCTTTGATGAAGAAAGCATTTTTGCCTCTACGTTTGTCATTCCAACCGTTGAATACCGATTCTTGTTTAATCAGAATTCGAATATTTTAGTTTTTGCAGAAAGTGCGTGGTACGAATATAATGGCGCTACATCATACAGCAGCGATACACCATATAGTATTGGCGCAGGAATTAATTTTGATACGAAAGCGGGTATATTCTCGCTCAATTATGCCCTGGGCAGCCAAAAGGGAAATCCGCTTGACTTAAGAGCCGGTAAAATACACTTTGGATTGACTGCCCTCTTCTGATTTTAATACAATTAAAATCTTATCTTTGTAATAAATCCTTCCAATGAAAAAACACTTATTAGTAGTTGGTTTTTTACTGACTGTTGTTTTGGTTTTTGCTCAAACAACTTACCCAAGCTATAATATCAATTTATTAAGTCACATCGATCCTGAAACCGGCAATGCAGGTGATGGCAGAAATTATTCAGGCTGTTGGGGCTGGTATCAGGCATCAAAAAATAAAGAATACGCCATTGTTGGTACCGCAACTAAAACCTATTTTATCGACATAACCAATCCCTATAATCCCCAAATCAAAGACTCGGTAATGGGTCGGTCAACTCCGTGCACCTGGCGTGAATTAAAGACTTACCAAAACTATTGTTACATAGCCAGTGATGTTTGTAATCCGAATTCATTTCAGATTGTAGATATGCAATACTTGCCTGATTCTGTTCATGTGGTTTACGATGACACTACTTATTTTGAGAAGGCACATACTTTATGGGTTGACGGAAATAAACTTTATGCAGCCGGTTTTTCGCCAAAAGGATCAGGGGCTATTAATATGGCGGTATACAGCTTAACAAATCCCGCTGTTCCAACTTTAATCCGTCGATTAAGTGATGATTACCCTTCCATCACCTATGTACACGATATGTTTGTGCGTAACGACACCGTGTATGCATCGGCCGCATTGCAAGGATTACAAGTTTTCAGGTTAACATCCACCGGAACATTTACCTCTATTGGTTCACTTACAGGTTATTTTGATGCAGGATATAATCACAGCAGCTACATTACACCAAATGGTAAAACGCTGGTGTTTTGCGACGAAACTTCAGGAAAATCAATTAAAGTTGCCAACGTTTCGAATCTAGGAAATATCAGCATCAACGCTTTTACAAAACCTAACAATAATCCTGAATTTGTTGCACATAATCCATATGTATATAGTAATAAATGGGTATTTGTTTCTTGTTATCAGGACGGCTTATTGCTTTATGATATTTCCACTCCAAGCAATCCAATTTTACGAGGTTTTTTTGATACCTACCCACAAGGCGGGGCTAATGTCTCAAACAATTACTTCGGAACATCCTATCGCGGAAACTGGGGTGCATACCCATATTTTCCTAGCGGTGTAATTTTAGCCTGTGATATGCAAAACGGAATTTTTCTTTTAGAGTCGGATGGTTTATTAGGAACAGCAATTGGCGTGAACGAATTGAAACACGAAACACTGCAGGCGAAAATTTATCCGAACCCTGCCAAAGAAAAAATTCAAATTACGCTCATCGAAAACAAAGCAAAAAACTACTCCGTAACTATTACGAATATTATCGGACAACTTGTATTTGAAGAAGATTGTTTAAACGATTGTAGTTTTCCGGTTACGTTTAAAACTATTGATGTTTCGAGATTTGATGCGGGAACTTATATTGTAACAATTAAAGCTGACAATAAACAAATACAGAAAAAAATTATAATTTCAAGGTAAGATGTTCTCCAAAGATTCGAAAATAGGAATAATAGGCTCTGGCGCTATGGGTGCCGGAATTGCGCAGGTTGCTGCAACTGCAGGGCACAACGTTTTCATTTACGATAACAACCCGGCTTCGCTTGAAAAAGCAAAAACAAATTTAGCTGCCTCATTGGCAAAGCTTACCGAAAAACAAAAAATAACCAAGGAACAAGCAGATTCCATAATTTCAAAATCAAATTTTATTTCTCAGTTAATTGATTTTTCTGATTGCGATTTAATTATTGAAGCAATCGTTGAAAATCTTGAAGTAAAACAAAAAGTTTTTAGCGAATTAGAAAGTTTAGTTTCCGAAAACTGTGTTTTAGCTTCTAACACATCCTCTCTCTCTATTGCATCAATCGCTTCTGCTTGCAAAAATCCCTCACGCTTTTTAGGTATACATTTTTTTAATCCTGCTACCTTAATGCCATTGGTAGAAATCATTCCGGGCATTGCAACACAGTCCAAATTGGTGACAGAAATTAAAAAATTAATTGACAGCTGGGGTAAAGTAACCGTTATTACTAAAGACACACCCGGATTTATCGTTAACAGAGTTGCTCGTCCGTTTTACAGCGAAGCTCTGCGCATTTACGAAGAAGGAATTGCTGATTTAGCAACAATCGACTGGGCGATGAAGGAGTTTGGCGGATTTAAAATGGGACCGTTTGAGCTTATGGATTTAATTGGTCACGATGTAAACTATATTGTAACCGAAACGGTTTGGAAACAATTTTACTTCGATCCTAAATTTAAACCGGCCTTAACACAAAAGCGATTACTGGAAGCAAAGTTTTTGGGAAGAAAAAGTGGAAGAGGCTTTTATGATTACAATGCTCCTCTGCCCGAGCCCAAAAAAGATGAAGCATTAGGTAAACAAATTTGTCATAGAGTACTGTGTATGTTAATTAACGAAGCCGCTGACGCTTTACATTACAACATTGCAGGCAAAGAGGATATTGATTTGGCAATGACCAAAGGTGTTAACTATCCAAAAGGCTTGTTAAAATGGGCCGATGAAATTGGTGTAGATAAAGTACTCCATACATTGCAGGAATTATACAATTGGTATCAGGAAGACCGTTACCGGCCGAGCGTAATGCTTAAAAAGCAAAAACAATTTTATAATTAATCGGATTTTTTAGTCTTATTATTTTTAAATTATTATTATAAATAAAACATGAAGCAATTAATAACTATAGTTAATCTCTTTTTAGCTGTTTGCTATACTTCATGTGTTAAGAAAAATCACACTTCATAAACAAATAATCAAACAAACAATTTAACCACCGCTAACACACCTGTTAATCCTGCCATACAAAACACCACATTGCAAGTTAGCGGCAGTGGGTGGTCGTATGACCTTTGTTCAATAAGCTATACAACATTGACAGCATATCAAGGCAACGCCATTGTCAAAATGATTTTTAGTGGTGGGTCTATCACCAGTGGTAATTATGTCTTAATTTCTGGCACTCCATTAGCCGGACAGGCCAAATTGGAAATTACGAATGCTCCCGGACAACCTGGCGCGCTTAAATGGTACTCAAATTCCGGAATTGTTACAGTTAATAGTGGAACAGCAAGCACGATTGCAACCTTTAGCAATATGCCTTGTTCTCAATTAACGTTCTCAATTCCAATAGTTACTGCTACCGGCACCTTATTGTGTTTCTAAAATTTCTGGTTTTAGGGAAGAGTTTACTAACCAAAACCGCAATTTCGCTCATTTTGAGGGGTTTTGTTTGTTAAATCCGTACAAATCAACTACATTTGATAGTAAATAATTCAGTAAAATGAAAAAATTATTATTTCCGGCTTTATTATTAGGTGCTCTAAGTACCGTGTTTATTATTTCTTGTCAAGAAAAAAACAACGATAATATTACTCCAACCTATAAGAATCAGTCGGGTGGAACCGGTGCAAATCCTTGTATTGGATGTATCACTGTAACCGGTACCAGTACCGTTACTAATCCTGCTACACAAAACACAGCATTACAAGTGGGTGGTTCAATAGCGGGATGGAGTTTTGATGGTTGTGCAACCAGTCCGAACACTTTAACAGGACGTAACGGAAACACAACAGTTCAGTTAACCTTTGGGGGTGGAGCTGTAACTACCGGAACATACGCTTTAACACCGAATATTCCATTAGCAGGACAAGCAAGAATGATTGTGACGAATGCGCCTGGTCAGCCAACCGGAATTGCATGGTATTCTAAATCAGGATTTGTTTCTGTAACTACCAGTACAGCCGGTACACAAGCAAACTTTAACAACATTCAATGTTTACAATACTCGTTCTTATTCCCGGTT
>JBBAKL010000052.1:0-21004 GCA_040403535.1 Bacteroidia bacterium | reverse complement strand
ATATTAATTGTAGGTATACGGAATCCAATAAAAATGAAATTGAGTCTTCCCGTATCGATTCAACTCGAATAATTGGTGAAGCAATAGGAAATTGTAAAACGCCTCCAGGTTTATGGATAAATTTCTCGGCCATTGCCATTTATAAAAATTCAATAGAAGTTACCAATGATGAATTTTCAAAGAAACAGGGTAACGGTTTTATGTATGAAGTGTGCAAAAAATGGGAAGATACCTTTAACTATTTTCAACTGAAATCCACACGTAAAATTACTTTAAGAGTTTCAGTGGTTATGGGAAAAACAGGAGGGATGTTTCCAACGCTTTTACCTCTTGTTAAATTCGGATTAGGAGGAACTGCAGGAAAAGGAAATCAAATGGTAAGCTGGATTCATGAAACAGATTTATGCCGTATGATTGAATTTTTTATACAAACAAAAACATGTAACGGTGTTTATAATGCTTCTGCGCCACATCCTGTTTCAAACGCGCAACTCATGCAAACTTTCCGCAAAGTATGCAGAGTTCCATTTGGAATACCTACCCCTGAACCATTGGTGAAATTAGGGGCTTTATTGATGGGAACGGAGCCATCATTGGTGCTGGATAGTTCTAATATAATCCCCCGGAAATCACTTTCCGAGGGATTCACTTTTCAATATCCAACTATTAATGTGTGTTTAAAAAGTCTGGTTTAATTACTGGAATTTTAACTGAATTCCCGCCAGAAAATTAATAGGTGCGGCAGGTGCCAAATAGTTAAACGTGTTTAAAGTTGTATCGGTATAATAACTAAAGGTGTATCCATTAGTCTCGTATTTTGTGCTTAACAGATTATGTACAGTAAGATTTAATCCTATTTCTGTGTGCCATTTTGTTTTAATGCTGTAGTTAATCCGCGCATCTGCTACGTAATATGGATTTATAGAGCGAGCTATATTTCCTGTATTATCGAGATATTGTCTTCCAACATATTTGTTTATAAACGATATTTCTAATCCCTTAATAGGTTTTGCTGTTAATATTCCTCCTGCAATTACGTTAGGAGAAAACGATATATCGGTGTTTTTGTAATTGATTTTGTATTGTGTGTAAACACTCCAGTCGGCATTGGCGCTATCTACATACTCGGTGTATTCATCAATTTTGTTTTGCGAAAGTGTTAAATTACCATTTAATGTAAAGTATTTTGTTATGTTATATCCTGCCTGAATTTCTATACCTCTTCTAAAACTCTTTTTTACATTTACTCTGTTATAGGCACCCACATCGTTCACTTGTCCGTTTAATACCAACTGATTGGTATAATCCATATTATAGAGATTGATTTCTGCAAAAACATCTTTAGAAGCATAAGATGCTCCCAGTTCCAGATCGTTTAAAGATTCGTATTTAGGACGGCTTTTATTACTACTGTTTACAAAATCATCTCTGTTAGGTTCCTTGTTAGCCATCGCATACGATATGTAAACTCTAATTTTATCGTTTACGTTATAATTAATCCCGAATTTAGGATTAAAGAAATCGTAATTAACGCTTTGTTGTGCTGAAGATAAAGTAGAATCAAAACCTAAAAACGAATAATACACGTTTCGGTATTGCACATCTAAAAAAGCGGACAGTCCTTTCGCTAATGTAACTGTAGATTTAAAATATACGTTGTTGTCATTTTTAAAGGCATTATTGCTGTAATAACGTTTTCCGATGTCGCTATTCGAAGCGTATCTGGCCCATATTACTTCGCCGTTATGGCGACCAAAATAGTTGTTATTTCCACCACCAAGATTAATTTTCAATTTAGTAGACGGAGAATAATTCAAACTATAAACAACACCAACGAAATCATTATCCAACCAGCGTCGACGAATTAAGTCACTGGTGGTAATAGTAGATGAACCAACTACAACATCTTCAATTTCGTAATTTGCTAGATCATCTCCTGCGCGGTATTGTTCGTAATAGCCTTTGCCTTCGGTGTAATGACCGGCAATGCTGAAATTTAGTTTGTTGTTGATGGTCTGTATCCAATGTAATTGATAATTGTCCTGCTTATAATTATCTGTTTCATTGTCATAGTATTTTACATTACCATTAGCGTCGTAATATTCTCCGGCAGGATTGTATGTTCGGTTGCCATTTTTGATTGAATCTTCAGGAACATAATACCAGGCTTGATAAGTTTTTTCGGTACCTGAAAACATAATAGCCTTCACAACGGTTTTATTACCATAGTACCCTCCTGATAAATAATAAGAGCTTAAGGTAGATTTAGCACGGTCAATGTAACCGTCGCTTCCAATTTTACTTAATCGAGCGTCAACTGCAAATTTTCCACCAATTAATCCACTTCCAAGATTTAACGTGTTACGTAATGTGTTAAAAGAACCACCTGAATTGATTAGCTCGGCGTAAGGTTTTTCGTTGAGCGTATTGGTTTGCATATTTATGCTGGCCCCAAATGCGCCGGCTCCATTACTGGAAGCTCCAACCCCGCGTTGAATCTGTATGGAGTTTACCGACGATAATAAATCGGGCATATCAACAAAAAAGGTACCCTGACTTTCGGCGTCGTTTACCGGAATTCCGTTAATTGTTACGTTAATTCGGGTTCCGTCGGTACCTCTTATGCGTAATCCGGTGTAACCAATTCCGTTTCCGGCATCGCTGTTAACTACAGCACTTGGCGCCAGATTAAGTATCATCGGAATGTCTTGACCCAAATTTTGTTTACTGATTTCTTCTTTGTTCATTTCAGTATAGGCCATAGCACTTTGCTTGGTTGCCCGTGTTGAGCTTACAGGGATTTCATCTAAACGGATTTGATCTTCATTTAAAATTATATCCATTTTTAAATGATCGTTAAGAACAATGGTGTCAATTCGGTTTTTGTATCCCACACAAACTGTTTGTAAAATGTAAGTACCGCTTTTTAAGCCCATGATTTTAAACTCACCAAACGCATTTGCCTGTGACGAAATAAATGTGTTTTTAATTCCGACTACAGAGTAGGGGATTGCATTTTTATCAGGTCCGGAAACTGTTCCGCTGATGTTAAATTGTGCTTTGGCATGGCCTGTAATTAATACACCAATAGCCAGACTGAACCAATGAGCCGTTTTTTTTAAGTTCATTTTTTTGTTTCTTTTTTGTGTTAAACCTTCAAATGCAAAGGGGATGCATTTGCTTTTTTAACTGTTTCCCTACGCAGGCATTATCCTGTTCAGGTGCATAACAAAGGTGGTTGGACACACATTGTTATTGGGTATAATCTCAGCCTGTAATAAATTACAAGCACCCCTTAAGACCGTAGCAAATATACAATTTTAAACCACGCCAAAATCGCGGTTAATAAATTCAACCGCGTTTTTTAAACGTTGTTCGCCTAATCCATTTATTAAATAAAACTTGGCATTTAGTAATTTTAATAATTCAATATTTTTAGATAAAAGCTCTTCTCTGTAGTTTGGGTTTTTTCTTTGTCCGTCGGCCACCCATGGTACATCATTAAGTGTTACCAGATACAGATCGTAATTGTTTTTATGTAATTGTTCGGATATAAATTGTGCGGTTTGTCCGAATACTTCGTCACTCCAGATCTTACCGGTTATTAAAGTGGTGTCGCAAAACAAAAAACGATTTGCCTTTTTTATTTCTCGATTTTCATTTTCCAATTGAGTACGATAAATCTTGTCAAAAACATCAATGGAGTAATTTTCTATGGAGTGCTCGTTAAAATATTCACGCGCATATTCACTTACGAAGGAAGTGTGGTAATGTTCTGCCAGATTTTTAACAAGGGTCGATTTCCCTGTGCTTTCGGCACCGATTACTGCAATTTTTATGATTGTGTTTTTTTCCAATTTAAATAGCCCCATAAAGCCATTACTGCAAAAATAAAATACAGCAAGGCATATAAATATAAATCCTTTGAAAAGTATAAGCCAACGTAAACAAAATCAATAAAAACCCAGAATAACCAGTTTTCAAGCCACTTTTTTGTCATCATGTAGGTAGCAGTAATACTGCAGGCGGTTAAAAGCGCATCCAGAACAATTTTATCACCTTTAAAAACAGTAAGCAGATAAAAATAAATTCCGAATTGAATGCCGGTAAATGCCAATAAAGGCAATATCTGTTTTGATGGGAGCTTTGTTATAACAAATGAGTGGTTCTTTTTCTTTTCCCAGTAAATCCAACCATAAACACCAATAATAAAATAAACCACTTGTAAGGCCATGTCGCCAAATAAACGGCTTTCGTAAAATTCTATCCCCGATGTAACAACAGAAATTAAAGCCATAGGCCAGCACCAAATGTTTTGTTTAATGGTTAATAAAACACCGGCCACTCCTGATATTAAGGCTATAATTCCTAAAACTGACATATAAAAAATAGAGGGAAAACAGAATTACTTTTCCCTTCGTCGGAATTACCCGCATCAGGTAGTAAGGGTGTTTTCTCAGCTGATTATTGGTTGTTGCTTGTTTCGCTGCCGTAGTTTAATGGTAACTAAAACCTGCACCAATCAATAATAAGCACCCCTAAAGTGCTATAAAGGTAAGTTATTAATGTGAGATTTCAGAACTAAAAAAACCGTATCTTTGCTTTTTACATTTTTATGGAATTAAGTGCTCTTACAGCCATTTCGCCGGTTGACGGCCGATACAGAAAAGCAACAGAAGATTTAGCACCTTACTTTTCGGAGTTTGGTTTAATAAAATACCGTGTGCTAATTGAGATCGAGTATTTTATTGCCTTAAGCGATTACAAATTGCCGCAATTAAACTTATTAAGCGCACAGCAAAAAGAAAGCTTGCGCAAAGTTGTAAGTGAATTTTCCGTAGCTGATGCTCAAAAAATCAAAGACACAGAAAAAACTACTAATCACGATGTGAAAGCGGTTGAGTATTTTGTGAAAGAAAAATTAACTGCAATGGGGTTAGAAAAAGAACTGGAGTTTGTACACTTTGGATTAACCTCACAGGATATAAACAATACAGCAATTCCTTTGTCCCTGAAGGAGGCTACCAACTTTGTTCTTTATAAACAAACAGATGCTTTATTGGCAAAACTAAAAGAATTAGCTAAAACCTGGGAACACGTGCCAATGTTGGCGCGTACGCATGGTCAGCCAGCCTCTCCAACCAAACTTGGAAAAGAAATTTATGTTTTTGTTGAACGAATTGAGAAACAATTAAGCCAATTAAAATCGGTTCCTTACTCCGCAAAATTTGGAGGAGCAACCGGTAACTTCAATGCTCATCAGGTAGCATATCCTAAATACGACTGGGTAAAATTTGGTAATGATTTTGTAAATAATACACTCGGACTATCACGAAGCCAGTTTACTACTCAAATTGAGCATTATGATAATTTAGCTGCATATTGCGACGGTTGTAAGCGCATTAATACTATTTTAATTGATTTGTGCCGCGATATCTGGTCATACATTAGTGTTGAGTATTTTAAGCAAAAATTAAAGGCCGGTGAAGTAGGTTCTTCGGCAATGCCTCATAAAGTAAATCCGATAGATTTTGAAAATGCCGAAGGAAATTTAGGAGTGGCAAATGCACTACTAGAACATTTGGCGGCAAAATTACCGGTATCACGTTTACAGCGTGATTTAACAGACAGTACCGTATTGCGGAATATTGGCGTACCCATGTCGCATATGTTGATTTCATTTAAAAGCATTTTAAAAGGATTGGATAAGTTGATTCTGAACGAAAAAGCTTTTGAATTAGATTTGGAAGACAACTGGGCTGTTGTTGCTGAAGCAGTTCAAACAATTTTACGTCGTGAAGGATATCCAAAACCTTATGAGGCATTGAAAGACCTTACCCGCACCAATACAAACGTTACTAAAGACTCAATGCACGCTTTTATTGATACATTAAACGTAAGCAATGAAATAAAAGCAGAGTTAAAAAAGATTACCCCACACAATTATACAGGAATTAATCCGGTGTTTTAATTATGACAGAACGCGTTTGGATATATACCATTAATAAAGAATTGAGTGATGAACAGCTACAACAGCTTAGTTTAAATTGCGAATCTTTTGTAAGTAAATGGACAGCTCATGAAGTAAAACTGGCTGCTTCATTTGAGATTTACAAAAAGCGATTATTGATCTTCAAAGTGGATGAATCGGCTTACAATGCCAGCGGATGCAGCATTGATAAATTGCAGCGTTTTATTAAAGAACAAGAATCTCAACTGGGTATAGAATTATTAAACCGATTACTGGTAGCATACGAAGAACATGGGCAGCCGGTTGTGGTGCATTCTTCTAAAATAAAAGATTTATTGAATTCCGGATCAATTAACGAGAATACCTTAGTGTTTGATAATACAATAACCTCATCCTTACAATGGACAGATTGGAAAAAGCCATTAAAAAGTACCTGGTTAAACAAGTATATTGTTAATGTATAGGCTTTTTGTTTTTCTTTTAATTTCAACTTTGATGTCTTGTACAAAAGACAAAGGGGTTAATCCTGAATTAGCTTTCAAAGATTATTCATTGTTAGATAGCTGTACAAATACTAGCGCATTTGTCTATTATAAAAACGACCCCGTAACTGTTTATTCAGGAAATACAGGAGCGCACGGTTCTTTTAAATTAAAATTCAATAAAACTGCATATGCAGCTCTTACGGATAATGGAAAATTACCCTTGAATTCTAAGTTTCCGGAAAGATCAATGGTAGTAAAAGAGGTATTGTCGGGCAATAACATCAATTTTTACGCTTTTATGTATAAATATAAGGGAAGTTGGTTATGGGGTGAGGTAAAACCCAACGGAGATGTATTGTTTAGTGTTGAAAAAAGCCCTTCTTTATGCATTAATTGTCATCAGCAAACTGGGAATAGGGATTTAGTGGATGTGTTTATTTTTTATTGAATAATTTTTGCATTTCAAAAAAATCCCTTATCATTGTACTACGATATCTGGATGTCTCATTTTCTTGAGGCAGATAAAATCAGAAACCCACAAATTATTACAATTAAAGCACATAATTAACTTCTTAATTTAATCCCACACATCCTATGTTTCAGGTAATGGATTTAAGCAACCGCTTATTATCAGATTTAAAAGATATTGCTAAAAAGTTTGGCATTGATGCGAAAGGCATGAATAAAGGCGATATAATTCTTAAAATTATTGATGCGCAAACAGCCAATCCCGAATTAGCGGCTAAAATTTCAGGCGGAAAAAACAACGACAAAACTGAAAAGAGAGAAAATGCTGACGGCAAACGCCCTCGTAAAGTGAAGTTAGACCCAATTGTTGATGATACCATTGAGCCGGTTTTGGAAGAGGAAGTGAGACCTGTTATTTCTGAGGAAAAAACAGAAGCTCCTGCTATTGAGGAATCCATACAGACACCTGAAACAAGCGGTATGCCTGAAGTTCATGAAGAACCGGTAGAGCATAAGAAGGTTGAGAAAGTACATTATAACTGGGATAACATTGTTTATGCTGAAGGCGTTTTGGAAATTATGCCGGATGGTTACGGCTTCATGAGAAGTTCGGATTATAACTATTTAAATTCTCCGGATGATGTTTATGTTTCCCAATCACAAATAAAATTATTTGGTTTAAAAACCGGTGATGTTATTCGCGGGGGTATTCGTCCGCCTAAAGAAGGCGAAAAGTATTTCCCTTTAGTTAAGGTTGATAAAATTAACGGTCGTGAGCCTGCTTTTGTGCGTGATCGCGTAGTGTTTGATTATTTAACGCCATTATTTCCATACGAAAAATTAAAGTTAACCGGGCATCCGCAAGAAACCATGAGCACGCGTATTATCGATATGTTTGCTCCAATAGGAAAAGGTCAGCGTGGTTTAATTGTTGCACAACCTAAAACAGGTAAAACTGTTTTGTTGAAGGAAATTGCAAATGCAATTGCATACAATCACCCCGAGGTTTATTTGATTATATTATTAATTGATGAACGTCCGGAAGAGGTTACTGATATGGCACGTAGTGTAAAAGCAGAAGTGGTTTCTTCTACATTTGATGAACCTGCAGAAAAACACGTGAAAATTGCAAATATTGTTCTTGAGAAATCAAAGCGATTGGTAGAGTGCGGACACGATGTAGTGATTTTACTTGATAGTATTACGCGTATGGCACGTGCCTACAACACAGTTTCTCCTGCCAGCGGAAAAGTTTTAACCGGTGGTGTAGATGCAAACGCATTACACAAACCAAAACGTTTCTTTGGAGCAGCCCGTAAAATTGAAAATGGCGGATCATTAACCATTATCGCAACAGCGTTAACAGAAACCGGTTCTAAAATGGACGAGGTAATTTTTGAAGAGTTTAAAGGAACCGGTAATATGGAATTGCAACTCGATAGAAAATTATCCAACCGTCGTATTTACCCGGCGGTTGATTTGTTGGCTTCCTCCACTCGAAGAGACGATTTACTTCTAGAAAAGGATATGTTGAGTCGTTTATGGATTTTGCGTAAACACTTAGGCGATATGACACCACAAGAAGCTATGGAGTTCTTACAGGATCGTTTACGTCGTACCCAAACTAATGAAGAGTTTTTAATAAGCATGAATGGGTAATGTAACACAAGACAGTTTGTTTTGTAGTAATTACATTAAACTTTTAAATTCTTAACAGGTTCAGCATTTTAAAAAACAATCAAAGTTCACATGAGTAAACGAGTACTTTTAATTGCATTAATCTATAGCGTACTGATAATTATTTACAAGCTCTATATTGTATTGGGTGGGTATCAATTAACGCGCTTTGGATTTTATTATTCGCATATTGTTTCAGTTTTTGCCATTATTCCTTTCATCGTAATTGCTATTAAACAGGTGAGAGATAAAGATATGGGTGGGTTTATTTCCGGCAGGGTAGCATTGGCGGTTGGAATGAATGTGGCATTTATAGCCTTGGTGATTTTAAGTGCTTATCAGTATATTGAATTTGAATGGAAATTAAAAGACCTGTCGGTTCAGTATTATAATAGCTCTGAGTATTTAGATTTTTTGAAAAGCAATAAACAGGTTAAACCTGAAAATTACAGTAAGATCATTGAAGATAATATTGCTGCATTATCCGCATTTAAGTCCATCACCGCTAAATTGATTTCTTTTCTTTTTATTACTGCCAGTTCTTCTTTTATTTGTGCGGTATTCATGAAAAAAAGTTAAACAGAAGCCTCTGGAATTTCTTTTAATTAATTTATTTGGGTTTTAACCTTGGAATGTGTAGTTTCAATTGCATTAACCCCTAATTATAATTATGAAAATATTTTATACACTTTCGCTTGCACTTATTTTAAGCGCTTGCAGTAATTCAAATGAAACAGCTACCGAAAACTCCAATACTGAAGCCGTTAACAATACTTCGGATTACAGTGTTGTAGATAAATTCTGCGGCAAATGGTGTGCTGAAGACAAACCGGAAGAAGTGATTACCATTACCAAGGCTGCTGATTTTGATAAAACACATAATTGCGTGGTAAATGACGGGAAAACGGATGTATCATTTCCGTTTGTGTTAAAAGAAAATATTTTCAAATTACGCCAACCCGAATACTGGGTGCAAATTTTACATGACGAAAAAGCCAATCAGTTACTTTGGAAAATTGTACGTTATGATATGACTGAAGGCAAAGTAGTGCGCAAATACAACTTTAAAAGTCAATAATTTTTTTTCTTTTATTTTGTTTTGGAAGCAATGACTATCGACGAGCAAAAAAAAGAATTACGTAAAGAAATGCTGGGAAAACGCAAACAGTTGGATGCGGTTACCAAATCATTTTACGATAATTGGATTTGCTCAGAGCTTCTTAATCTTATTAATCAGGAAAATTATCAGGTCATTCATTCGTATATCCCAATGGCCGGGGAAATTAATATTACTCCCTTGTTAGAAGATTTGTTGCAGTTGAATATAACTGTGATTTGTCCTAAAACCTTACCCAAACGGCAATTGGAAAACAGAAAACTGATTTCATTAAGCGAATTAGAAACAGGCGTGATGAAAACACAACATCCTGCCACTGCCAATTTATATAATGGAAACTATGATTTAATTATTGTTCCCGGTTTAGCATTTGATGATAATAATTTTCGTCTAGGTTATGGAGGAGGATACTACGATAATTTTATTGCCGGCCATAAGGAAGCATTTAAAGTGGGAGTTTTTTACCCATTTCAAAAAGTTAATGCAGTGCCTCTTGAGTCACATGATGAGCGCTTGAGTAAAATAATAGCGAAAGATTTTTAGCTGTTATTATTATATAAAATCAGCGCAAAACAAAAGGCTATCATTCGATTATCTTATTTAGGAACCTGATTCGAAAACAACAAAATAGCTTTGAGGATTACTCGTTTTTTGGTTTATTTTCAATAACCGGTTGTGTATGTGGTTCCATAAAAACCGCGTCTTTAAAGAAACCTTTTTTATAAATCTCTTCTTTTCCGATATAAATTACACACGTATAGTTGCCAGGCATCAGTTGTGAGATGTTAATGAAGTGTTGATTTTGATTGGCCCATTTTTTAATTAGTTCATACTTTACGCAATTTTTTTTCGAGTTTAATATTTTAACCGTTGTTTTAGTTATTGAATCAGAATTGGACCGGAAGTCAAGTGTAATTCTATCGAAAGGCGGATCAATTGTTACGGCAATGTTAATGGATGATGATTGAGATAATATCAATTTAGACGCAATTAATAATAAGATAAAAGTAATCGACCTCATGAAAGTAAATTTATTGGTTAATGCTTTATAAATGACAACTTAATTTCCGGCAAATGAAGTACCAAAAATACCTACAGCCACTTCTCCCCTTATTAAAGCAAAAAGTATAAAAAGTACAATTATTAAAGCCAAACGGTTAGGCCGATTTTTAACTTTGTTCATCACGAACAGAAAACCAAATCCGAAACTCAGTAATAAAATGGCAGCTATCACAAAATCGAAAATTGACCAACTAGCTTCCTTGGTAAGCTGCATGGCTACAAACGGAATTAATAAAATAACGGCGACAATTAGTAGTAAAATAGTGATTCTTTTTTTCTTAAACATTAAGTAGGGTATTACAAGTTGTTTTGTGTTGGCATTAGTGGTAATTAACGAATAATATTTGCTATACACTTATTCGAAATCAGTGTACAATAAATATTTTTTTCTAATCTTTTTAAAAGATTCAATATCCTTTTGCCAGCTTTCTCTGATTGCCATTTCATTTAAACCGGCTTTAATTTGTTCCTTTAATTCATTGTTTCCGCTATGCCAGTTGAAGTTTTTGTCCATAAATTCATCCACTTTTATATCATTATAAAACAATATTATCCATTTCAGATCTATTTTACGCGGATGATTATTTACTAAATTTTCATTTCTTAAGTCAATGCCATAACATACTTGATCTTTATATTTAGGTTCCTTACTAATTGAATTGGCAATTGGTGTAAAACTGAAGTTTTTATTACTGTATTGAGGGTGACCTAATACCTCAAAAGGCATTTCTGTTCCTCTTCCTAAACTAAGTACCGATCCTTCAAGCATGCCTAAACTAGGGTATAGTAATACAGAATTTAATGTTGGAAGATTAGGTGAGGGTTTAACGGGTAACTTGTATGTTACAGAATGGTCGTAATTTTTTAAAGGTATAACTATAAGTTTGCAACGCGCTGTTTTAAGTTCAAAACTGTCTTTTTTAACTGTTTTTATTTTTGTTTTTAACCAACCTTCTTCATTTACCATTTGGGCATATTCTCCAATTGTCATTCCATAAACCAACGGAACATTATGAATTCCCAAAAAGCTTTTGTATTTATCTGTCATTACAGGTCCGTCAACATAAAACCCATTAGGATTAGGTCGGTCGAGCACAATCATTTCTATATTTTGTTCGGCGCAGGCTTCCATTACGTAACACATGGTGCTAATAAATGTATAAAAACGTACACCCACGTCTTGAATATCGAATACAATAACATCAATTCCTTTTAAATCTTCTGCAGTTGGTTTTTTATGAGAGCCATATAATGAAATGACCGGCAATCCGGTTCTTTTATCAATGTTGCTTTTAACCTTTTCACCGGCATCCATATTACCTCTAAATCCGTGTTCAGGACCAAATATTTTTTTAACGTTTACTTTTAATTTTATGAGAGTGTCAACAATTGTAGTGTTGCCTATTTTTCCGGTAACATTAGTTACAATGGCAACTTTCTTTTTGTTGAGTTTTGGTAAATAGGCGTTAAATTGTTGGGCGCCCGTTAGCACATCATTCTCCGTAATTACTTTTAATGCCTGCGACTGCAATAAACCGCTTATAAATATCAAAACTATAATTATTACTTTATGCATTAAATAGTATTTTTGTATAGAGTGAGTGCCGAAAAATTCATAGCCGACAGAATTACCCTTTCCAGCAAAGGTAAAAATAACATTTCTAAACCCATTGTTAAAATTGGAATTACAGGAATAGCTTTAGGTATTAGTGTAATGATTCTTACCATATCTATTGTTCTTGGCTTTAAAAAAGAGATCATCAATAAGATTACGGGTATTACTTCTCATATTTCTATTAGCAGTATGGGTATCAATAGTTCTAACGAACGTGATCCTGTAAAATTGTCGGCTGATACGTTAAAAATCATTAAGAGTTTACCTTTTATTAAACACATCCAGCCTATTGCTATAAAAAACTGTATAATAAAAACCAAAACCGAAAATGAAGGTGTATTACTAAAGGGTGTGGCTTCGGATTATGATTTTACATTTTTAAAACAATATATTACACAGGGAGAATTGCCAAAATTTAACGACAGTAGCGCAAGTAAAGATATATTATTACCGAAAAAACTGGCAGATAAATTGGATGTTCAGCTTGGACAAAAGCTAATTGCATATTTTGTAACTAAGAAAAAGTTAAACGATACCACTTTGGCAGGATCCAATTATGTGGAGTTTGAGCAGCGATCTCGGGCTTTTAATGTGTGCGGTATCATTAATACAGGTTTTGCAGAGTTTGATAATAATCTGGCGATTATCGATATTAAACAAATTCAAAAACTTAATTATTGGAGCAATAATGAAGCAGGCAGCTACGAATTGTATGTAAGAGACTTTAATCAATTAGAAGAAAACACAGAAGTTATTCAGGATATTGCCGTCTATAATTACCAGGTATTACCGGTGAATGAAAGCTATGCAAGTATATTTAGCTGGCTAGAAATGGTAGATGTGAATGGCGTTATCATAATTACATTAATGTTATTGGTTGCAGGTGTAAATATGATTACAGCTTTACTGATTTTAATTCTGGAGCGTGCCAATATGGTTGGATTGGTAAAATCTATGGGAATGAGCAATGCTTCTGTTCGGAAGATATTTTTCTACGTATCTCTTAAATTATTAAGTCGCGGTTTAATAATTGGAAATTTTATTGGAATAGGTGTGGTGCTCACTCAGTATTTCACGCACCTTGTTAAATTAAACAGCGATACTTATTATGTGGAATACGTTCCGGTAATTTTTAATTTAGGTTATATTGTTTTACTGAATCTGGGAATTATCCTTAGTTGCTTACTCATGATGTTTTTCCCTACACTTATTCTAACCAGACTAACTCCAATTAAAACCTTACGGTTTGATTAGGGAAACCTTCCGATTGAAAAGCAGATTTCTTTCTGGGGCAGAAGTGAAAATTGTATTTTAAAAAAAGGAATGTCTAAAGAGATAGGCAAGTTTATCTTAACGTAACGGGTCTTCTAATAAATTATCAGGTTATGTAATTAGGAGGGGCCTAAGGTTTTCTGGAATTCAATCGCTTTATTCCGATTAGTTGATCGTAATAAGTTCCTCTCTGACGATGGTATACATAAATGCTGTAATCGTTTTCTGTTTCCCAGTGATTACCTTCAACAACAGTTTCGTCACCTGCTTTTGTTTTATCACGTAAAAAAGCAAAAATATAATTATAATAGCCTTGTTTAATGTATAAGGTACAGGTATAACCTTTTTTCTTATAGTCGTATCCCATCTTGTTTATCTTGTCCAATTTCCAGTTTACCATCTTACCAAGTACATAAAAATTCCCATCAGCCGCCGGTACATCATATGGTAAAAAGAAATGTACATTAGCGTAATCGGCTTCTGTATCCATATTTCCTGACATATCGCGGTTTTTAATTAAGAACGATCCGTTAAAGTCAGGATAGAAAATATAATTTTTAATAATTCGGTTTTCTTCAGTGGTAAGCTCAATGTGGTTTTTGCTGTTTTCGTCTTTATAGCTTTTGGCTATACGTTCGGTATAGGTTCGTAACGAACGGGTATCAAAGTATCTGAACTCATTACCACCATTAAACGTACTGGCGTTATCCAGTGAGTAAGTTAGTTTTTGAGGGGTAGTAAAGGTTGGCTTAATATCGTAAACTGCGTTGTCCCATCGATTGTTTTGCGTAATCACCACTTTTAAATCAATATGTGAATTGGTGATATCGTATGAGGTATTAATAATTGAAAAATCGATGTGTTGTTTTTCGTATTGTTGGTCATCGCCAATGGCTTGTTGTATTGTTGAGAGTACGGTTATTTTTTCATCGTACACCATAAATCTTCTACTTAAAATCAGGTTTTTTTTATCACCATTTTGATATACATAAACAATATAATTGCCCGATTTGGTTAGTGCCATATTGGTGGTAGGAAAGAGAATGGAGTAATGCGTGTATTTTTGAAGGGTATTAATCGAGAAGTTGAAATTTAAAATATTTATGTCAAAAAAACCCTGAAGGTATTCTGATTGCATTAAATCACTTGGGTTCCATTTAGCATCGCAATGAATGATGCTCATTGAATATTGCTTTTGATCTCCATCCAGGTCATCAAAACTTAATTCTAATTGTTCACCTGAATTGTGTTTAATTAGAGGGGCAGCAAACTCCCAGCTGGCCTCATGTAATTGTACGGTTTTAATATTGGTCTTATAGATATAATCTTCATATTTTAATTCATTTTCGCTAACATAATCCTCTTCCTGACCAAATGAAAACAGAGTGCTTAAAAAAAACAAAAGAATATATTGAAGTTGTTTATTAGTCATCATGAAATAATAGCAAATTATAAGCCAAAGTTATAAATAGCCTTTTACCACTACCGTTTATAGGAAAAATTAACGATTAGTTAGACGCTTTATTGTAAAGTCTAACACGTGATTCTTGTTTATTGATTAAGCGAACGATGTTTTTGCGGTGGGTAATTACCAAAACAAGAGCCACTAAAAACGAGAAAATTAACAAATTGATATTGTCGTTTTTAAGGAACAAATTCAGAATGATTGGGAAACTAACGCCTGCACTCATTGAGCTCAGAGATACATAACGGGTTGTGAATAATACGGCTAAAAATACTAATAGAGCAATGGAGCAGGCAATAGGATTGATACAGATAACCACACCTAATAAAGTAGCAACGCCTTTGCCTCCGCGGAAGCCGGCAAAAATTGGAAAAATATGTCCAATTAATGAAGCCACGCCTAAAGCAATTTGAAAATTAATAAAGAAATCGGATCCTGGATCAAAACCACTGGAGTAAGATAAAGCAACTGCCGCACTTCCTTTTAATATGTCTATAATTAAAACAGGGATACCTGCTTTTTTACCCAAAACCCTAAAAGTATTGGTAGCTCCGGCATTACCGCTGCCAAATTCGCGCACATCGATTTTGAAAAACAGTTTTCCTATCCAAACCGAAGTTGGGATAGAGCCTAATAAATAAGCTGTAAATAAAAAGATACCTATATAAAGTATTTCCAAAGCATTAAATTTTAGTTAAACAAAAATAGCCGAAAATTTAACTTTAAGGCATAAAAAAACTGTTTATATAATGATAATATAAACAGTTTTTTGTTAATAGTTTGATTTTCAGTCAAAAAGCAGCTTAGTAAGCACCCTTTAATTTAACCGCTTGTTCAATTTTTTGAAGTGCGGTGATATAAGCAGAGATTCGCATACTGGTTTTGTAACGTTCTGAATTATTCCAAACGCTTTCAAAAGCAATCTCCATCTTAATATCGTGCTTAGAGTTTACTTCATCTTCTGTCCAGTAATAACCGGCTTTATTTTGAACCCATTCAAAGTACGATACAGTAACACCACCACTATTTGCTAAAATATCCGGAACACAAATTATCCTTTTATCATTTAAAATAGCATCAGCTTCCGGCATAGTTGGTCCGTTTGCACCTTCAACTATTAATTTAGCCTGAATATTACCGGCGTTATCTAAAGTAATAACGTTTTGTAATGCTGCTGGAACTAAAACATCGCATTTTGAAATCAATAACTGGCTAGAAGGAATTTCGGTAGCACCTGTAAATCCTTTTAAAGTGTTTTTATTTTTAGAAGCGTAATCTAAGGCCGCTTTAATATCGATTCCGTTTTCGTTATAGAAAGAAGCGGTATGATCGCCAATCCCTACAATTTTTATCCCTTGCTCAGAAAGTAAACGTGCGGCGTGTGCACCTACGTTACCAAATCCCTGAACAACTGCCGTTACTTTTTTCGGGTCTAATCCCATTTTCTTTAAGGCAGCCAAGGTATTTACCATTACCCCACGACCTGTTGCTGCATCACGTCCTAATGATCCGCCGATAGCAATTGGTTTACCGGTAATAACGCCCGGAGAATCTTCACCGGTTACTTTGTTAAACTCATCTAAAATCCAAGCCATCTCACGACCGCTTGTTCCCATATCCGGAGCAGGAATGTCTCTGTTAACACCAAATACATCTTTCATAGATTTGGCATATGCACGTGATAAACGCTCTAATTCGCCAACGCTCATAGCACGAGGATCACATTTAATACCGCCTTTAGCTCCGCCGTAAGGTAAATTAGCAACAGCGCATTTAAAACTCATCCAGGCGGCCAAAGCCATTACTTCATCCTGATTCACATCCATCGCGTAACGGATACCACCTTTTGATGGTCCGATTGCCATTGAATGTACAACACGGTAACCTTCAAAAACCTGAACTTTACCATTATCCATCATTACCGGTAAGCTTACTTTTACCTGTTTAATTGGGTTTCTTAATACTGTAGCAACATCCTCAGAAAGGTTCATTAATTTGGCAGCCACATCCAAGCGGGCCAATACTGCTTCAAACATACTTTCGTGGATTGCAGCAGCTGCGTTAGCAGTTTGTGTAGACATATTTAAATAGTTTTAGTTAGCTGGGGGTTAAAATTAATAAATTTTACAATACCCACGCAATATAAAATTAACAGTCCTTTTTAGATAAAATCCCCATTTTGTACGATTAATTAATTAACAAACATTAATTTGCGAATTGAACGCTTTACTTCTTAATTTACAGTTTAGGAAATGGATGAAATTCTTAAAATAATACCTGTTTTTTTGGCTGCTTTGGTGGGGTTTGGCAAAATTTCTGTACCATCGGCTATAGGCTTGTTTGGTTTTAATCATTTAATGGTTTTAGGAATAACCTGGGCCGGTGGCTTAACAGGTGTTGTTTTATTTACCTTTATCAGCGATGTTTTTTTAAAATGGATTGACAGGATAAAAAGTAAATATTCTAAAAATCCAAAAAAGAAAAAGACATTCACAAAAGGCAATCGACGCATCATTAAAATCAGAAACAAGTTTGGTATCTGGGGCATAGCATTTTTTACACCCATTGGTTTGTCAATACCGGTTGGTACTTTTATTGCAGAACGTTTTTATAAGGATAAGAAAAAGGTAATTTTAGTCATCGGTTCCGGAATTCTGTTCTGGTATACATTGATTTACTTCCTACTGTTTTTCTTCAAGGAATCTTTTAGCAAATTTTTATAATGCATCTGTTTTTTGATCTGGATAACACTCTTTGGGATTTCGACTTAAATTCGTATCAAGTTTTAGCCAATCTATACCATGATTTGAATTTACATGAAAAACTGAATGTCGACTTTCACACCTTTCACGGATTTTACAAAAAGAAAAACGATGAACTTTGGCAATACTATTACAAAAAGCAAATAGAAAAATCAGAATTACGTTATCGCCGCTTTTATGATTCTTTATTGAATTTTGGAATGAATGATTTAGCGTTAAGCAAACATCTTTCGGAAGAATATGTGAGAATTTCTCCTTTTTCTAAAGCTTTAAAACCCGGAGCTATTGATACATTGGAAAATCTAGTTTCCAAACACACTTTACACATCATTACTAACGGATTTAAGGAGGTTCAGAATATTAAAATTGATAACTGCGGATTAAGACCTTATTTTAAGGAAATTATTATTTCTGAAGAATACGGATATACTAAACCGCAACTTGAAATTTTTAGATTGGCCGAACAAAAGACAGGTGCCAGTAAAGAGGAATGTGTAATGATTGGTGATAATTGGGTGAGTGATGTTGAAGGAGCGCTTGGAGCAGGATGGAAAGCGTTTTTTTATAAGGTTAGCGAGAAAGCTCTATTTGAACATAAAAATTTAAAGGAAATAGAACTGTTGAGCGAACTTAACAGGTACTTCTAATTATTTCATAAATAAATGCGAACTTTTTACTTCGCAAATCTGACTTAGATATCTTTTATACCACTGTTGTGCTTTTGCTTTGGCCATAAGATGTGTAGAGTTTTGTCGCCACACATAAATTGCTTCCATGCTTTCCCAATATGATATGAAAATCCCCGTGTTCCCGTTGCTAACGCTTTCATAACCTAAGAATCCGTTTTGTTCTTGTGCTAATCGCATCGTTGCCTCATCCATCTCCTGATAACCCTCTAGATTATCGGATTTTGAAGATGAAAAAATAACAGCATAATATCCGTTTGCGGGAGGAGTTTTTTTCCAGGTCATATTAAATTTTTATTCCAATTACTAATACATCATCTATTTGTTCAAGATTTCCTTTCCAGTTTTCAAATTCAATATCCAATACCAGTTTCTGTTCAGATAGTTTCTTATTATTTAATTTAAGTAGCATTTCATTAAGCTGATTGTACTTAAACTTTTTACCTTTCGGACCTCCAAACTGATCGGCAAACCCATCTGTATACAAATACAAAGTATCGTTATGCTTCAGGTTTACATTGTAAAGCGCAAATGGAGCTATCTTTTCTCCAATTCCAACCGGCATTTTATCAGTAGGCAGTTCCTTTATTTCATTTTCAGAAATTAAAACAGGAGCATTGTGCGCTGATGCATAACTAATTTGCTTATTCTGTTTATCAACACATAACAAGATACCGTCAAACCCATCTTTTTGCCCCTCTTTGTTGATATTCTCAATTAATCGCTGCCTCACAAAATCGAAAACTTCATTGGGCTGATGTATACCTTTTTCGTTAATGGCTTCATTTAAAAAACTGATGTTTAACAGGCTCATAAATGCACCTGGTACACCATGACCCGTAGAATCACAAACAGCCAAATAGAACTTGTTGTTTTTTTCAATAGCCCAATAAAAATCACCGCTCACAATATCCTTAGGTTTGAATAGAATAAAGTTTTCAGGAAGGTTTTGATTGACATAATCAGTATGAGCCAATAATGTATTTTGAATGCGTTTAGCATACTGAATAGAATCTAAAATTTCTTTTTGCTTTTCTTCCACCAATTTCTTCTGACCGGTAATTATCTCATTCGTTTTTTTCTTTTGAAGGTAATTTCTGTAAGATATTCCCAAAAGCACAATTATTACAACAATTCCAAGTATTAAAAAGTTCTTTTGCTTATCCTGTAGTGCAATTTTGTTTTCTTTATCGTGCAATTCATTTTCCTTTTTAACAATGTCAAATTTCACGTCCATTTCCAGAGACTTGTCTTTTAATTTCAGATCGGCAACACTGTCTTTATATAAAGTGTGTTTCACCTGGAAATTATAGGCATTTACATAATCACCTTTTTTCTGATACGCTTCTGCTAAAGCTTTATAACAATCGCGTTGCATGTCAGGCAAAGAAAATCCGCTGATATAACTTAAGGATGCTTTATAAGCAATGATTGCGGAGTCGGATTTACCTTCTTTAATATAAATATTTCCCAGGTCATAATAGCCATGAACTAATCCCAGATAAACCGATTTATCGTTATACATTTTTAATGCACGGTATACATATTGTTTGGAATTTGTAACATCACCTTTTTCTAAATTAATCTCCGCAATGCCCAATAAGCTATTGGCATATTCGGAAGGCGTTTGTAACTCGTTAAAAATTTCGGAAGCTCTCAGGCTGTAAAAGTAGGCGCTGTCGGTTTGTTTATTATTTAAATGCAGTAAGCTGATATTGCTAAGCGTTTTGGCATACTGAATACGGTTATTTTTACTTAGATAATGCTTTAAGGCTTGATGGTTATATAATAATGATTCCTGGTATTTACCCATTTTACCAAGAATGATTGCGTAAACTCTATAGACTTCTTTTAGGTTATCGTTTAAGCTTTTTTTCTTCAGGAAATCCATGTAACGTTCACAATACTCAAAAGCAGCATCATAAATCTGACGATGGGAGAGGGTAGTGATCAACTTAATATTTGATTCTATAATTCCATTAGTGAAATTAATACGATACGATTCGTTTACTGCATCAATTAACAATTGAGGCTTTTCTTTTGATCGGAAATGATCGAACTGTTCACTCAATTGGATCAGGTAAACTACTTTAAGCGTGTCGTTCTCTTTAGAATTTTGAACAAGTTGTTTAAGCGAATCCGCTTTATTGCCGGCTACACAAATAAAATTTATAAAAAGCAGAGCTGATGAATAAAGAATTATCCAACTGCTTCTGCTATATTTCATTTTAAAGGAAATGATTATTGATTTTTCTTTTTAACCATTGTTAGTATGGTTGCAATTCCAACCGTATCTCCGGTAGCGCCATCTAAACCATATTGGTCACGTACGGCCTGTTCACTGGCATCATAAATATCAACAACCCACTTAACAATACCAACTTTTACATCTTCACCGTTAGCTGCTTTCAGAGGTTTATCGTT
>JBBAKL010000051.1:0-21192 GCA_040403535.1 Bacteroidia bacterium | reverse complement strand
ACGACCGTCACTTCCTGGATAAGGTGTGTACGCACATCGCTGATATTGATTTCGTAAATTTTATTGTCACGGTAAACAAAAAGTTTGGTTCCGTCGGGCGACATTGAAATAATGGATTCGTGGTACTTTCTGAATTTAGAATCTTTAAATAAATCAGGCAAGGTGTACCTACGAGGTGGTGCGAATCGGCCATTTTCCATTTTGCTGATATACATGCTTTCAAAATATTTTCCGTCGAGGTCATTTATTTTTTCTTTAGGACTATCCTGACGGCGTGAAGTAAAAAGCAATTCGTTTTCAGGGGTTAAAACCGGCACATACTCCGGCATTTTTGAATTGATGTTAGATCCTAAATTAATAACGTACCAATCCTGTGGATTGGTTGCGGAATTGTTAGCCATGGCATACAAACAATCGGCATGGCGCTTTTTTAAATCCAATTGATAAAGCTTATCTTCTTCGTCTAATGCAACTGATCCGCTTAGTTTATTAAGAAAACTGATGGCTTCATTAAATTTACCTGCATACTGGTAACATTTTGCCAAGGCATATAATAAATCAGGAAGGGTATCTTTAGGCGTATGTTGGTAGGCGTTTTCTAAATAAGGAAGCGCCTCTTCGTGTTGATCCATAAATTCACTCAAGGTAATTCCTAAACCAACGTTTGCCTTGTAATTGTTTTTATCGTATTCAAGAACTCTAAGGTAATACTGTCTGGCTTTTTCCATATAACCATTTTCGGTTGAACGGGCAGCCTTGCGCAAATATTTATTGGATTGGGCATTAGAGCTAAGGTTAAACAGAAATACTAATGAAAGAAATAAAATGACCTTTCGCATGGTTTTGGATTTATCTTATAAAGATAATACAATAGCCAGTGCATATCAAGTAAACTCTTAAAATATTCGACGAAGACATGACTATAAAAACAGCCGGTACGTTTAAAGTGCAGGTCGAATAAATAAAAAAAAGTTAAAATGCTTAAGATTCCATAAGGTACACGGCACCACCTACCGAATTGAATTTTGCACCGGTTACCGAGCTTAATGTATTAATTTGATGTGTTAAACGAAGGTACCCCAAAAAGGCAAAAATAAGTGCTTCTTTAAAATTCACTATCTCGGCTTCCGGAATTATTATTTCTCCTTTGTAATAGTCACTTAATTTTTCGATGAAAAACGAGTTAAACGCTCCACCGCCGGTGATAAAGACATTCTTAAGTTGATTCTTGTTTAATACATCAGCTATTTGATAGGCGCTATGATGAGTAATGGTGTTTAAAAGGTCGTAATTGGTCAATTTAAATTCTTCAATTACCCGCATAAAGTCGTTTTCAAACCATTCGCGTCCTATAGATTTTGCATTCGATTGCTTATAAAATGGTAAATCATTTAATGCGTTAAATAATTCACTATTGAAATTACCCTGCTTGGCTAATTCACCATCTTTATCGTATTCAAATCCGAGTTTTTCGGAAAAAAAATTAAGCGCCATATTAACAACAGTGATGTCAAATGCCACTCGTTTTTCATTGCTGTTGTCAAAAGAGATATTTGCTATGCCTCCCAGATTTAGGCACGAGTCGTATTTTCCAAAAAGTAATTTATCACCAATAGGTACCAATGGCGCTCCTTGTCCGTTAAGCGCCACGTCTAAACTCCTGAAGTCACATACAGTAGTAATGCCGCTTTCAGCCGCAATGGTCGCTCCACATCCAATTTGAGTGGAATAACCCTTTTGAGGCTGATGAAAGATGGTGTGGCCATGACTGGCAATAGCATTAGGTTTAATACCTGCAGAATCAAATAAACGCCTGGCTTGTTTGCCTATAAATTTCCCGAATTGATAATGAAGTAAAAAATAATTCTCAACGTTTAGGTAGGGTGTTGTTCGTAGCTTGTTTTTTTGAACAGCATCGTAAGGAATGGTTTCGGCTTTTCTTATTTTGTAAGTCAACTGTTGGTTGATGGTGCTGAATTCGCAAATAACTAAATCTAAACCATCCAGGGAGGTACCGCTCATTACCCCAACAACGGTGTATTTATCTGATAATGACATTGTTTTAAATCTAATAAATTGTTGGAATAAAAACGCTTAAAAATTGTTTGGATTAACACATTCAGTTATATTTGCAAGGTTACAAAAAATAAGTCAAACTTAAATTATTTTACCCATGCATTTTGAACTAACAGAAGAGCATTTAATGATTCAGAAAGCTGCACGTGAATTTGCACAAAATGAATTAAAGCCAGGAGTAATTGAACGTGATGAACATCAAAAATTTCCGGAAGAGCAGGTTAAGAAAATGGCTGAACTTGGATTTTTGGGTATGATGGTGGATCCGAAATACGGAGGTGGCGGAATGGACGCTGTGTCTTATGTTTTGGCATTGGAAGAAATTTCTAAAGTTGACGCTTCCTGCAGCGTAATTATGAGTGTAAATAATTCTTTAGTTTGCTGGGGAATTGAGCAATTTGGTTCTGAAGAACAAAAACAAAAATATTTAGTGCCATTAGCAAAAGGCGAGAAAATCGGTGCATTCTGTTTATCTGAACCGGAAGCGGGCAGTGACGCAACATCGCAAAAAACTACCGCAATTGATATGGGCGACCATTATCTTTTAAATGGAACAAAGAACTGGATTACCAACGGAAACAGTGCTTCTGTTTATTTAGTAATGGCTCAAACCAATGTAGAAGCCGGTCACCGTGGAATCAACTGCTTAATCGTTGAAAAAGGGATGCCTGGATTTACAGTAGGTCCAAAAGAAAATAAGATGGGAATTCGCTCCAGCGATACTCACTCATTAATGTTTGATAACGTAAAGGTTCCGAAAGCAAACCGTATCGGAGAAGAAGGTTTTGGATTTAAATTTGCTATGAAAACTTTAGGAGGCGGACGTATCGGAATCGCTTCTCAGGCTTTAGGTATTGCAAGTGGCGCCTATGAATTAGCATTAGCCTATTCAAAAGAGCGTAAAGCATTTGGTAAGGAAATCAGTAAACATCAGGCTATACAATTTAAATTGGCCGATATGGCAACCCGTATCGACGCAGCCCGCTTATTAATTATGCGCGCAGCCTGGTTAAAAGACAACCATTTGCCAATGGACAAAGAAAGTGCTATGGCAAAAGTATTTGCATCAGAAACTGCAATGTGGGTAACTACCGAAGCAGTTCAGATACATGGCGGATATGGATATGTAAAAGAATATCACGTTGAGCGTTTAATGCGTGATGCGAAAATCACTCAGATTTACGAGGGAACCAGTGAAGTACAGCGTATTGTTATTTCTCGCGCTTTATTAGCCTAATTTCCTTTAGAAAACACATCATGAAAGCCCTGCTGAAAAGCGGGGCTTTTTGTTTACAAGTTAATGTCATTGTTATAAAGCTATTTTATATTTTCGTAGCTCAATAATTATCATGAAAGTTTGTCAAAATATTTTGGAAACCATTGGGAATACACCATTGGTTCGTTTAAACAAAATTGTTAAAGATTTACCTTGTGAAGTTTATGCCAAGGTTGAAACTTTTAATCCCGGTAATTCCATTAAAGACCGGATGGCTATAAAAATGATTGAAGATGCCGAAAAAGATGGACGTTTAAAGCCGGGCGGAACGATTATAGAAGGAACAAGCGGAAACACCGGTATGGGTTTGGCTATTGGTGCAGTAATAAAAGGATACAAATGTATCTTTACTACAACCGACAAGCAAAGTAAGGAAAAAGTAGATGCCTTGCGTGCTTTTGGTGCAGAAGTGGTAGTGTGTCCTACCGATGTAGATCCGGAAGACCCACGTTCGTATTACTCTGTATCTTCACGTCTTGTAAATGAAATTCCTAACGCGTGGAAGCCAAATCAATATGATAATCCAAGTAATGCCATTGCGCATTACGAACAAACCGGACCTGAAATATGGGAACAAACCGAAGGCAAAGTTACTCACTTAGTTGTTGGAGTAGGTACCGGCGGAACCATTTGCGGAACAGGGCGCTATTTAAAAGAGAAAAACCCAAATGTGAAAGTTTTAGGTATTGATACTTATGGTTCAGTATTTAAAAAATATAAGGAGACAGGCATTTTTGATAAGAATGAAATTTATCCATACATAACCGAAGGTATTGGTGAAGACTTTTTACCGGAGAATGTTGATTTTAATATCATCGATCATTTTGAAAAAGTAACAGATAAGGACGCGGCTGTTATGACACGTCGCATCACACGCGAAGAAGCCATTTTTGTTGGTAACAGTGCCGGTTCGGCATTAGCCGGATTATTGCAAATGAAACACATGTTTAAAAAAGGCGATGTTGTAGTCATTATCTTTCATGATCACGGAACACGTTACTTAGGTAAAATGTTTAATGACGAATGGATGCGTGACAGAGGATTTTTACAAATCAGCAAACCTAAAGCATTGGATTTAATTTCATCACATAAAAATCAAAAATTGATTACAGTTGATGCCGGTGCTACCGTAAACGACGCTTTAACTTTAATGAATAAATATGGAATTTCTCAGATTCCTGTTACCAAAGGCGGCGAATTTGTAGGTTCGTTAAATGATAGTTATTTATTTGCTAAACTGATTGAAAGTAATGACGCTAAAAACAAAGGTGTGGAGACCATCATGCAGGCTGCTTTCCCAATTGTAGAGGCCCAAACGCCAATTGATGAAATTTCTAAATTGATTACTAAAGATAATAACGCTGTTTTAATGAAAGATCTCGGTGGTAACACACATATTATCACTAAGCACGACGTTATACAGGCAGTTGCACAAATGGGAAATTAAGATGCTAATTTGGCGGCCTGTTCACCAACCAGGCTGCCAATTGCAACCCCCATGCCGCCCATTCTTACGGCACAAATAATATTATCGGAATAATGTTGAATGATAGGCTTCTTTTCACTGCCAACACCCATTATTCCTGCCCAGCGGTGTTCCACTTCAAATGTTTGTCCGGGTATTATTACTGTTTTTAATAACCTTTCCAGTTCTTTCTGAATTTTAGGTGTTACTGATAGTTGAGTAGTAGTTTCGCCTTTAAGGTCTAAATTTCGGCCGCCACCAAATAAAATCCGGTTATCGATGTTTCTGAAGTAATAAAATCCTTCGTCGTAATGAAAGGTTCCTTTTAATTTGAGATTCTGGATTGGTTTTGTAATCAAAACCTGAGCGCGTGCAGGAGCAACGTCTTTTAGTTTAAGTAAATCTTTGGCAAAACCATTAATAGCAACGATGCATTTACCGGTTTTAAAAACCCCGAAACTTGTATCGATTTCCACTCTGTTTTTTAAGTCTTTTATACCTGAAACTTCAATGTTGTTGAGTATTTCAATTCTGTGTCGGAGTGCTAATTTAAGTAATGAGGAAAACATCATGGAAGTATCTATTTGTCCTTCATTCTTATTTAAAATCATTCCTTCTACGTGATTAAAACCAAAGGTTTTGATCTGACGATTCGCAAGAACATAACTCCCGCTTTTACCAATAGATAATTTCGTTTGACGGTTGAGGTAAGTGAGCGCATCGGCACATTTTTCATAACCTTCTGACGTATTAAATAATTCGTATCCTCCCCATGGTTTAAAACCCATGTTTTTTTCACCCAGATTTTTCTTCAGTAATTTTAAGCCATCCCAACGCATTTTTACAGTTTCCCAAACTGTATCTTCCGGTGTTTTTTCTAAATCAGACAACAATTCGCTCGGACTGCCAAAGCAGGCAAATCCCGCGTTCTTGGTGCTGGCCCCCATAGGTAAAACACCTCTTTCGAGTACTAAAACTTTGGCGTTTTTATTTTTTTTCTTAAATGAAATAGCAGCATTTAATCCAACGATTCCCGCCCCTACGACAATGAGATCTGCTTTAGAAAAATAATGCTTTAACTCCCAATAACTAATATTAACAGAAAGGTTTGAATTACTTGATGCATTTATCATAAAAATGGCGGGATTAATTTGTAAATTTAAGATGTTTTTAGGATAATTGTTACTATGAGATTAAGGCAATTTTTGATATTTACCTTATTGGTATGGTCTTGTATTGCCTATTCCCAAGAGCCTGCTACATTTCAGTTGCACGTAGAAGGAACAATCACCAATTTAGAAGATACGCCAATGCCCGGCGCGGTTATTCAGGTTATGCAAGGAGGCAAGGTTATTCAAAGCATCACTACCGATGGTTCCGGTTCTTACGCGTTTGATTTGCCTTTAAATTCGGATTATACGATAAACGTTACAAAACCCGGACATGTCACTAAAAAATTTCAGATTTCTACAAAAGGAGTGCCTCCTGAAAGAGCACAAACCAAATTTGGTACCATTGAAGCTAGTTTAAGTTTGTTTGAGAAAATGGATGGAATCGATTATTCCTCATTGAATCAACCAATGAATAAATACAACTATAATCCGAATAAAGAAAATTTCGAATACGATAAAGCTTATTTGGATCAAATGCTTGCTTCATTAGAGGCAGTAATGGCAGCGCAACAAGCAGCTATTGAAAAAGCAAAGCGATTAGAACGCGACTATCAGGCGGCAATCAAAGCCGGAGATAAAGCTTTTCAGAAAAATGACTGGAATGCAGCTAAAGCAGCCTATAATCAGGCATCTTCTTTGAAACCGAACGAAAACTGGCCAAAAGATCAAATGGCTCAGATTGAAAAAATTATAAAAGAACTGGAAGCGTTAAACAAGAAAAAGGAAGAAGATGCTAAAAAAGCTGCAGATGATGCCGCTAAAGCAAAAGCTGACGCAGAATTAAATGCAAAATATGCCGCTGCCATTAAAAAAGGCGACGATGCGTTTAATGCTAAAAACTGGGCTGCCGCTAAATTGGGATATAATGAGGCAATAGGATTTAAACCGGGCGAACAATATCCAAAAGATAAATTAGCTGCCATCGACAAGGCAATAGCCGACGAAGCTGCTGCTAAGAACAAAGCTGAAATAGATGCAAAATATGCAGCTGCCGTTAAAAAAGGTGACGACGCATTTACTGCTAAAAACTGGGCCGTTGCAAAATCAGGGTATAACGAGGCTTTAGGATTTAAACCCGCCGAACAATACCCGAAAGATAAATTAGCTGCCATCGATAAAGCTTTGGCTGATGAGGCTGCTGCGAAAGCAAAAACAGAAGAAGAAGCAAAAGCAAAAGCTGAGCTGGAAGCGAAATACGCTGCTGCCATTAAACGAGGTGATGAAGGCTTTGCTAAAAAAGACTGGCTAAATGCGAAAGGCGCATATAGCGAAGCATTGACCTTAAAAGCGAATGAGCAATATCCAAAAACACAATTGGCTGCTATAGAAAAAGCAATAGCGGATGATGCTGCAGCAAAAGCGAAGGCTGATGTCGATGCGAAGGCAAAAGCTGAGTTGGAAGCGAAATATACCGCTGCAATTAAAAAAGGAGATGATGCCTTTGCTAAAAAAGACTGGACGAATTCAAAAGCAGGGTACAATGAAGCGCTTACCATAAAGGCGAACGAGCAATACCCGAAAGATAAATTAGCAGCCATTGATAAAGCAATTGCAGATGAAAATGCCGCCAAGTCAAAAGCTGAACTTGACGCTAAATACACCGCTGCAATTAAAAAAGGAGATGATGCTTTTTCGAAAAAGGATTGGACCAACGCTAAAGCCGGCTATAACGAAGCACTAACCTTAAAGGCTAATGAACAATACCCAAAAGATAAACTGGCAGCGATTGAAAAAGCTATAGCCAATGATGAGGCAGCAAAAGCTAAAGCTTATGCCGATGCAAAAGCAGAACTGGAAGCGAAATACGCTGCTGCTATTAAAAAAGGTGATGATGCATTTAAAACGAAAAACTGGGCAACTGCTAAATTGGGTTATAATGATGCGCTGGCAATTAAATCTGCTGAACAATATCCTAAAGATCAGTTAGCGGCTATCGACAAAGCTATTGCTGATGAAAATGCTAATAAATCCAAAGCTGAGTTAGACGCGAAATATAACACCGCAATTAAAAATGCCGACGCGGCTTTTGCAAAGAAAGACTGGAACACTGCAAAAACAGGATATAATGAAGCATTGGGTATTAAGCCGGGTGAACAGTATCCAAAAGATAAATTAGTGGCAATCGAAAAAGCGATAGCAGATGAATTAGCGAATAAATCCAAAGGAGAAGTTGATGCAAAATACAATGCGGCTATTAAAAATGCAGATGCAGCCTTTGCAAAGAAAGATTGGAATACAGCTAAAGCAGGATACAACGAAGCCTTGACTATAAAACCCGGTGAGCAATATCCTCAGGATAAATTAGCAGCAATTGAGAAAGCAATCGCAGATGAATTAGCTAATAAATCAAAAGGGGAAATCGACGCAAAGTATAATGCTGCCATTAAAAAAGGCGATGATGCATTTACAAAACGCGATTGGGTGAACGCTAAATCCGGTTTCATAGAAGCTTCAGTTATTAAACCAACAGAGCAATATCCAAAGGTAAGATTAGCAGCTATTGAAGCGGAAATTGCAAAAGCAGATGAAGCGAAGGCTGCAGCGGAGTTAAAAGCCAAATACGACGCGATTATTAAAACAGCAGATGCTCAGTTTAATAAAAAGAGTTATTCAGAAGCTAAAGCTTCTTATTATGAAGCTTTACAGTATTTGCCTGACGAAAAATATCCTAAAATGCAGATTGGCGCTATTAATAAATTAATGAGCGGAGAAACGAATGCGGCTGAACAAAAGTATAAGGAAGCGATTGCAAAGGGAGATAATAATTTTACAGGAAAAAATTTTAAGGAAGCCAAGAAGAATTACGAAGAGGCATTAACTTATAAAGGCGGCGATGCTTATGCGAAAGGACGTTTAGTGGAAATTGAAAAATTATTAAATTCCGACGGTGCTGTTAAAACCGACGATCATATAAAAGCTTTGTTGGCTAAATACTCACAGGGTGTAACCGAAGAAACCATAAATGGAACAGGAGTGGTAATTATCCAGCGTGTGGTTGTAAAAGGACAAAACGCATGGGTATACCAGAAAAAGGTATTTAGCTGGGGCGGTATTTCTTATTTCCGCGACGGCAATCCAATTACTGAATTAATTTTTGAAAACGAAACTAAACCTTAATCGGTTTTATGCCAACATCCGACGATATTTTTGAAGACATACGTTGCTGCGTATGCGGTAATAAAGATAAATCATCCTTTCTAGTAAAATACCAGAAAGAAACATTTGCAGTTGTTACCTGTAACAAATGCAATTTGCATTTTATTCCGCCTTATTACCGTAAAAAAATTAATTATGGTAATTATAAGGATGAAAAAGTTACTCAGGCAGTACGTCAGGGAAATAATTGGGTAAAGGTACAGCGTCATAAATTGCGGTTTGATTCTATTAAGAAATATAAAGCTTCCGGCGATTTGTTTGATTTAGGCGCGGGATGGGGACACTTTATGTTAGCCGGTAAAGAGCTTGGATATAATGTTTATGGTATTGAAATTTCCGAACAACCTTATCTCTATAGTAAAAACGATTTAAAGCTTCCGGTTGATCACATTGATTTCTTTCAGATGAAAGAAGATAAACAGTTTGATGTGGTAACGTTATGGGATGTGCTGGAACACATTGATGAAGCCGATAAATTTGTTGAGAAAATTGCGCGTATTACCAAGCAAGATGGTATTTTGGTTTTACAGGTGCCGCAAATCGATAGCTATTTCGCCAAAAAACACAAGGATAACTGGAAGATGATGGGATTAGATCATGTGAATTATTTTGGCAAAGATACCATCACTATTCTTTTGGAGAAATACGGCTTTAAAGTTGAGAAAATAAAATCATCTTTTGAGTTAAAGCTGTTTTTAATGTATACTATATTGCCTCTTTTAAAGCGTATTAAAGGGACTTCAAAAGCAAAAACCACACAGGAAGCTAATTATGAAATAAAGGCTTCAGAACGTCAGAATTACTTTAATAAATTCACTTCACGCCCCATGTGGCAACTTAAATTATTTGTGTTTATTCATAATATTATTTACAATTTGTTGTCCTTTTTCAATATAGGCGAAGAGATGATGGTGGTTGCACGAAAAGTGAAGTAAATTTTTCTAATTTAGTTGTGGAATATATTACGTTCCCGCATCTAAACATAAAATCAGATAAGTATGAAAAAAATAGTGTCAGCAGTATTAATCGCCATTGGTGTTACTGCATTTGCTCAGCAAAAGTCGGTTGAGGTAAAATTAAATTTATTGGATGGTAATATTATTACCGGAACTTCCATGATGGGAGACGTGGAATTAACGACAGCCTACGGCAAACTCGTCATTCCTGTAGCGAATGTAAGTACGGTAAAAGTTGGTATCGGGCGCGATAAAGCAATTAGTGATAAAGCGCTAGCTCTGCTGAAAGTGTTAAATACTTCTGCAACAGACGATGCCCGCAAAGGGGCCTATGCCGATATTATAAAACTGGGTCCAAAAGCAATTTCCGCGGTTTCAGATTTTAGCAGCGATCCGAAAAATTATAATGAAAATTCGACTTATACCGGAGAATTTACCGTAGATAATGTTTTAAATGAATTATACTCTGCCAATAATATTGAGGAAGGCGTTGAGGTGGATGATGTGGTTACCATTGACGGTAATTACACCATGGGTGGGGCTTTTTCATTCACAAAATTAGATGTGAAAACCGAATATGGCAATTTGAGTGTTCCAAAAGAAAAAATCAGAACCATTGATGTTTCGGTTGTGTCGGCAGGCGGAGCAGGAGATTTTACGTTTAAATTAATGGCTTCAAAGCACATCAGCTCCAACCAAAACGGAGGATGGTTTAAAACCGGAATCACTCTTAAGCAGGGACAGAAATTTACAATTATTGCAACCGGCGAAGTGACACTTGCCAGTTTAAGTAATCAGAAATATAAACCCGACGGCAGTTATATGGCAACCAATGGCACCAGTTATCCTGCAACAGCTAGCGAAGAAGCTTCCGTTACCACTTATCCTTCTTATGGTAATGTAGTGTATCGTATTGGTGATGTAAGTACAGAAGCCAATAAAGCAGGGGCTAAATTTTCAGGAACAGCAAAATCAAGCGGTATGTTATACATATCCATTTATGAAACAATGTATAATGCAGCTAATACCGGATCCTATACAGTTAAAATTATTAAGTAATTGTGGATTTACTATAAACACATTAGTGTGTAAAATAAGAGGGACTTAGGTCCCTTTTTTTTATTCTTTTCCCTTTACTTAGCACAAAGAAAAATTATGCGTGTTCATTTGATTGCAATTGGAGGCAGCGCCATGCACAATATGGCCTTAGCTTTACATGAAAAAGGATTTACAGTTACAGGAAGTGACGATGAAATAAATGAACCTTCAAAAAGCAGATTAGCTAAAAAAGGACTGTTGCCTTCCGAAATAGGTTGGTTTCCCGAAAAAATCACCAACGATATTGAAGCGGTGATTTTAGGCATGCATGCCAGAGCTGATAATCCCGAATTAATACGCGCAAAGGAATTGGGCTTGAAAATTTATTCGTATCCCGAATACATTTATCAGGCAACTAAAGATAAAACACGAATTGTGGTGGGAGGAAGTCATGGTAAAACCACCATTACCGCTATGATTCTGCACGTACTGAAGCATAATAAAGTGGATGCCGATTTTATGGTAGGTGCTCAATTAGAAGGCTTCGATACCATGGTGAAATTAACCAAAGAAGCCAAAGTTGCGGTTATAGAAGGAGATGAATATTTAGCTTCGCCAATCGACAGAAGACCAAAATTCCATTTGTATCATCCTAATATTGCTTTGTTAAGCGGCATAGCCTGGGATCATATTAACGTGTTTCCAACCTTTGATATATATGTAGATCAATTTAAACAGTTTGTTGATTTGATAGAGGAAGGCGGTTCATTGGTCTATTGTTCGGAGGATAAAGAACTGGTTAAAGTTGCTGAAACTTCTGGGCAAAAAAACAAGGTAAAGAAATTTCCGTATGCTGTTCCTCCAAATAAAATCGTAAATGGTACGACTTATTTATTGGTAAACGGAAGTGAGATTCCTCTTTTGATTTTTGGAGATCATAATCTTATGAATTTAAATGGTGCACGTATGGTGTGCAATGCCGTTGGTATAACAGACGAACAATTTTACAATGCCATACAAAGTTTTAAAGGTGCCGCAAAAAGATTAGAGTTAGTGTATAAAACGGAAGGATTCAATTTTTATAAAGATTTTGCACATTCACCTTCCAAGTTAAAAGCCACTACTGCTGCAGTTAAACAGCAATTTGCCGGACGTTATATTGTGGCATGCATGGAACTACACACCTTTAGCAGCTTAACGGAAGAATTCCTGAACGAATACAAAGGGGCAATGAACACCGCTGATGAGGCCATTGTATATTACAACCCTCATACGATAGCGCATAAGAAACTAAAACCAATAACCGAAGAACAAGTACTAAAGGCATTTGATCGCAAAGACCTAAAAGTATTTACCGAAAGCGCTTCGGTGGTTAATTATCTGAAATCAAAACAATGGAACAACAGTGTTTTACTAATGATGAGCTCGGGTAATTTTGATGGTGTTGATTTTAATCAACTGGCGCACGAAGTGGCACCTAAATAAATTCCATAAACACCATTGAAAAAAATCTTAATTATATCTGATACCCATGGTCATCTGGATGATAAATTGTTAAAGTACATTGAGCAAGTCGATGAGGTATGGCACGGTGGCGATATAGGCGATATTGAAGTGTGCCGGAAAATAGAAAAAATGAAACCTTTAAGGGCAGTATGGGGAAATATAGACGGGGCAGAGTTCAGATCAGAATATAAAGAACACTTAATATTTAATTGCGAAGATGTAAAAGTTTACATCACTCATATAGGAGGTTATCCCGGAAAATACTACCCAAAAGCTAAACCATTTATTCAATCAGAGAAACCTCACTTGTTTATTTGTGGCCATTCACACATTTTAAAAGTAATGTTTGATAAGGAAAACAATCTTTTACATATTAATCCCGGTGCCGCAGGAGTACATGGTTTTCATAAAGTAAAAACAGCGGTTCGTTTGCAGATTGAAGGAAAGGAAATGAAAAATCTGGAGGTAATAGAATTAGGTCCAAGGGCAGGAAAAGAAAGTTCCATGCTCTGAAATTTCTGAGAATAATCATCCATACACAACTTTTAATAGCTTAATTTTGTTGTGAATGTCCACCATCAAAAAAACATATCCGGTTACAGGCATGTCTTGCGCGGCTTGCGCCGGAAGTGTAGAGAGTATGTTGAAGTCGCAGGCGGGAGTAAAAAGCGCCGCAGTTAATTTCGCGTCTAAAAGTGTACTAATCGAATATTCGCCTGAGCAGGTAACAGACCAGCTTTTAAAGGAAAGCGTCATCAGTATCGGATATGATATGGTTATTACGCCTTCGAGAGAAGATGCTGAGATAGCTGAAAAGAATTATCTAAGAAAATTAAAAGACAAAACACTTTATTCAGGTGTGTTTTCATTTCCACTTTTTGTTAGTGGTATGTTCTTTATGGATATGCCATACGGAAATTACATTATGTGGGCATTAGCAACGCCGGTGGTTTTCATTTGGGGTAAGGATTTTTACATCAATGCCTTTAAACAACTGAAACATAAGAGCACCAATATGGATACGTTGGTAGCATTAAGCACAGGTATCGCTTATGTGTTTAGTGTATTTAATACAGTATATCCCGATTTCTGGCACAACCGCGGATTGCATGCTCACGTTTATTTCGAATCATCCTCTATTATCATCTTTTTTATTTTGCTTGGGAAATTATTAGAAGAAAATGCTAAGAATAAAACTTCCGATGCCATAAAAAAACTAATGGGACTTCAACCCAATCGTGTGAATGTAATTCATGCCGATGGTTCTATACACGAAATAAACATTGAAGATGTTAAAGTTGGTGATGTATTAGTAGTGAAGCCCGGCGAGAAAATTCCGGTTGACGGATTAGTGCTGAATGGCGAATCGTTTGTAGATGAAAGTATGATTAGCGGTGAAGCGGTTCCTGTGTTAAAGCAAAAAGGCACAAAAGTTTTTTCGGGGACTATTAACCAGAAAGGAACCTTTCAGTTTACAGCCGAAAAAGTGGGAAGTGATACCTTGCTGGCACAGATTATTACTACCGTGCAACAGGCACAAGGAAGTAAAGCCCCGGTTCAACAATTAACAGATAAAATAGCTGCCATATTTGTTCCCGTGGTTGTAATTATCTCTTTAGTTACATTTCTTGTCTGGTTAATTTTTGGAGGCGATAATGGCTTTACGCACGGATTACTTGCCATGATTTCCGTATTGGTTATTGCATGTCCGTGTTCGCTGGGCTTAGCAACGCCTACCGCCTTAATGGTAGGGATAGGGAGAGGCGCGGGAATGGGCATATTAATCAGAGATGCAGTAGCTTTAGAAAATGCAAAAGCCATCGGCACCATTGTGCTCGACAAAACAGGCACAATTACGGAAGGGAAACCAACAGTTAACGAATTAATTTATATTGGTGAGGCCAATAAAAAAAATGAGTTGTTGCAGATTTTGTATGGAATAGAACAATTATCGGAGCATCCGCTTGCTGAAGCTACCTGCGCTTATCTTCAAATGCAATCTGTTGTACCGGTTAAACCTTCCAAATTCGAAAGTATTACCGGGAAAGGAATCGTGGCTGAGTTTAATGGAAACACGTATAGAGCAGGGAATTTGAAATTGATGATCGAGGCAGGCGTAGAAATTGGTAAGGAAATTGAAATTAAAATGAATCAGCTTTCAGAAGCTGCCAACTCAATTATAGTATTTTCAAAAAACAAATCGGTTGTAGCGATTATAGGAGTTTCCGATAAGATTAAAATAACATCTTCGGAAGCAATTAGTCTTTTAAAGAAGAAAGGTATCCTGGTGTATATGCTAACTGGTGATAACGAAAAGTCGGCTAAGGCTGTTGCGGATAAAGTAGGAATAGAAAACGTAGTCGCAAATACATTACCCGCTGCCAAATCCGATTTTGTAAAATCGCTTCAAAATAAAGGTAAAAAAGTTGCCATGATAGGAGATGGCATAAACGATTCGGAAGCGTTAGCGGTTGCTGATGTAAGTTTCGCTATGGGAAAAGGATCGGATATCGCCATGGATGTTGCTAAAGTAACGATTATGTCTTCTGATTTAATGATGGTGCCGAAAGCGATTGAATTATCGCGTCAAACCGTTTCTAAAATAAAGCAAAATTTATTCTGGGCTTTTATTTACAATATTATTGGTATTCCCATTGCTGCCGGTGTTTTATATGCGGTAAATGGTTTTATGCTGGATCCAATGTTGGCCGGTGCCGCTATGGCCATGAGTTCTGTTTCTGTAGTTAGCAACAGTTTGCTTCTTAAATTCAAACCACTTTAATTAATTGATGTTTTAATTGTAATTTTACCATATGTCAGAACAACAGGAAAAAGCGTATTTTACTGCCGACTCACTAAAAAAGTTAGTAGCAGCTGAAGGAAAAGAAGTTAAAGGTGTCATTTGCTTTTTATGGCAAAACAGCATTAACAAAAATGATGTAGTAGAGTTGATTGATCATATACAGTTGGTTTTTACCGACGGTTATAAATTAACGCTTGGAAGCAATTTAGAGAATAACGGACTGGAAGCGGTTGATTACGATTTTGAGGGCGAAAAATCTGAACTGGCAAAAGAATTTGGCGACAAAATAAAATTATTCGCAATCAATGCCACACCTACAAAAATGTGGAAAGAGATTGCCGGTTTAAAGCTGGAGAATATTCAGATTACAAAGGAAGGCAAAGGCAATTATCTGAGCGATTCGGTTATGCTGAATTTCGGAACTGAAAAAAGAACCATTTCTATTAGTCCTTTAGACGGACTTATTATTGATTTCTACGAAGAAGATTAATCTGTTTTAATTAAGTAATTAGTTTAGGCCGGTTAATTTTATTGTCCGCCCATGGAGTGATCCTTATTCACGTTTTTCAAATTAAAAGTAATAGGGAAGTTCATGCGATAACGAACCAGTTTTCCGTTTTTTTCTGCAGGCTTCCATTTAGTGAGTAAAGCTACCCGAACCGATTCATCGTTACAGCCTCCGTTCACTCCTCTTAAAATGTTTATGTTGCTGATAAAGCCGTTTGTTTCAACAATAAAACTTAATTGCACGGTACCTTCAATGTTTTGGTTTTTAGCAACAGAGGGGTATTCTATGTTTTCCAGTATGAATGCCGCTAAGTTATCATCTCCTTTATAAAATTCAGGTGACTTGTCTGCAGTTTCGTAAACGGTAAAGGTGCTATCCTGAGGTTTTGTAATGAGCTTTTTATTTTTTTTTCGTTCTTTAAGACTCTCGTCGTATTTGCTGCCATTAAAATTAAACGTAAGCGAGGCGTATGCATCCACTTTTTTTCCATTTAAAACTGCGGGTTCAAATTCAAAGTAATTCAGCATGCGTTTACATTCATTTGTATAAAAAGCATCGTATTGCTCTTTAAAAAACGGATTGCTTACTTTCCCTTCTTTTGAAACCGTAAAAAATACCGTCACGTTTTTTTCGTCTTTCCAGATGTAATTTGGATTAATAAAAAGTTGTGTTTTTACGGTATGATCAAACAGTAATTTACCACCTATATTAACCGGTGGGGTTTCCGGGTTCAGTTCACTTTTTGTTTGAGCGCTTGACGGAAATACGCCAAAAAACAGAAGTACGGTGTATAAAAAACAAATGGTTTTGTAAATAAAATTAATCATGTTTCACTGCTTTTAAAAAACGTATGTTTCCCGACAAATCTTTTAATAAAGATACTGTGGTAAATTGATTGCTGTTGATGGCGACTTGCTTAACGTTTTCGCCAAAAAGCGGATTGAGTTCAAAATATAAAATACCTCCGGCGTTTAAATGATGTTGGCAGAGTTCAATAATACGGTTATAAAACAATAGCGGATCATTGTTCTCAACAAACAAGGCCAGGGCAGGTTCGTTGTTTTTTACACGCTCGTGCATGTGTTCAGCTTCGTTTCTGGCAATATAAGGCGGATTGCTGATGATGATATCGAAAGTGTCAAGTACATATTCCGCATCTTTACTTAAAACATCACACTGTTTGAACATCACCGTGACTTGATTTAAGATAGCATTTTGCTGTGCGACTTTAAGTGCTTCCTGCGAAATGTCAATGGCAGAAACATTCGCTTCCTCAAGATTTTTCTTTAACGCAATCGGAATGCAACCGCTGCCGGTACCAATATCTAATATGTCGGCATTTTCAAAATCGCGTGCTTTACATTCTTTGATAATGAGTTCAGCCAATTCTTCCGTTTCCGGCCGGGGTATGAGAACATGAGAATTTACTTTAAATTTTAACTTGTAAAATTCTGTTTCACCAAGTATGTACTGAATGGGTTGATTCGATTTAAGCGCTAATACGCAATCGTAAAGTTTAATAACATCGCTCTGATTTACATTTTCATTCTTATTGATAGTTATATCAGTTGGCGAATAATTTAAATAATGCTGACAGGCAAAATGAACCAGAAGCTTAATTTCATCTTTGGTATATAGATTTTCAAGTTCCGTATAAAAAAACTTAATGAGGTCGTTAAGTTTATTGGAGGCAATACGCATACTTAATCCAGTGCAATAACTTTTATATTTTGTTCAGTGCCTTGCGCTTTAATTGTTACGAAGTAAACACCTGCAGCAGGTAAGTTTTTTCTTTCAATGGTGAATGATTCCGCTTTTATGCGATCTTTTAAAATTAATTGACCAACTGCATTATGAATAAAAACTTCAGCATTTAATTCGTGTTTAAATTTAATGGTAGTAAATGTGTTAAACGGATTAGGATAGGCGAGGTGATCCGAAGCTAATAAGTTCGACTGAATTGAAGTAGGAATAGCGCAGGTAAATGTGCTTAATCCGTCGAGTTTACCATATCCCCATTTGTTATTTGGTAAAGCAGTTCCTGTAAAAGCATCTTTGTAGGTACAACTCATAATCGCTAAGCGTACTTGTCGGTTGTTATACGTTGGGTGCGCCTGCAAATACAAAGCTGCCAATCCCGCAACAACCGGCGAGGAAGCAGAAGTGCCGCCGCCAATCACATGAAAACTTCCGGTGGATACAACAGAAGGCGCGTTGGCAACTAAATTAGCCTGCATTCCCAAGGCGAGTGCCGAAAAAATGCTGGCGCCTGTCGCCGCTACTTCCGGTTTAATTCGGTTATCACGTGTTGGTCCGCAACTGCTGCTGGCTGCTAATTGTCCGGTTACCTCTGAAGTTGTTTGTAACGTATTGTTTACATCGTAGTATTTATTCAGGTTAACATAATTTCCCACAGTTATAATTTCATCGCTGCACTGAAAGCTGCTTACCAAAGACGAAACGGTGTCGGGCATAGTATACTTATTAATTTTTGGGTATTGCGTAGCGCTCGGTAATCCGCTTGAAACAAAATCAAAATTCCAGGCATCAAACTTTCCGGTTCCGTTACTTTCAATTCGCCAATAATATTTAGAGCTGTCAGGAATTATCTTTACAAACAATTCATAAACACCATACGCGTTAATGCTGGCAACACTCTGAACGATACCAATGCGCTTGTTGTTGTGTTTTATCGTGTCGTTCTTTAATGAGAAGCAATAGTTATAATTCTTAAAACCAATTCTTCCTTTATCAACGAAATTGGTATCATTCACACCAACTGAAAACTTCACATTTTTAATATTGTTGGTGTCGGCGTAGAGCCAATAATAAAGATTCCCCGAATTTACTTTCAGCCAGGTGAAATTGGTATCGGCAGGTGTAACTACATTTTGGGTATGAAATTTAACGCTTCCCGCATTTCCGGCAGCAGCAACCAGTGCACGTCCCGGAATATTTGAAATTAACGCGTCAATTAATTTAGCTTCGGTGTCTGTGCCATCATGACTTCCGTAATAATCTCCAACACTGGCATTAATCACAAACGGTTTTCCGGCAGCTGTAGCTTTATTCACAATGTATTGTACGGCATCGGCTATAATAGGACCAATGCGGTTAAAGTCTAATGCAACCACCACTAATTCTGCTTTCGGTGCAATACCTTCGTGTTTACCATTAGCCTTTGCGTTACCGGCGGTAATTCCGCTCACGTGTGTTCCGTGTCCCCAATGCGCTAAATCATTATGTGTGCAAACGCTGGCGTTAATTTGTGCGGCTGTCCATTCTTGTCCGTAATTGAAAGGCGTAGGTGCAGTAGTAGGTGTAGCTACTGCCTGATCCCAAATAAAATTAATACGCGTGTTGCCGGCGTTATCTTTAAAATCCGGATGGTTAAAATCAATTCCTGTATCAATAATTCCCATAATAATTCCGGTTCCGTCGTAAGCTTGTGTTAAAGGAAGTGCGCCGATTTTAACGGGTTTGATGCGGTTGCGTACTACCATTGTATCGTTTAATGGTCGTTTACGCGGTTCAATCATTTCAATGTATTTAGCCGCTTTAGTTTCAATTAATGGGGCAATGGCTTGGGTGTTTAATTCAACGCAGGCAATAGAGCCGGCATAATATTTCACTTTTATACCAAGCGATTTTTCAGCCGCTAATAATTTTTCAATGTTACCGTCTATTAAAACATCAAACATTGCGCCGGGTAAAGTGTTATTAAACATCCTGCTTTTTAGCGAGGTGCTAACATTATACTGGGCGAAAATTCTTGAATGAATACTAATAACTAATAAAAAGATGATAAATCGCATCGGTGTAAGATTTGTTACGTATAAAAATAAAAAAAAATATCATCTTTGCCTAATATGAATCGCCTGTTATTCCTTATAATTTCGGTGCTTTTAGTATTTAAAAGCTATTCGCAGGGCGATTCGGTGGCTTTTAACAAAAACTTCAATTTGCATGAAGGACTCTATTTAACTTATTCTGATTTACGACACAATTGGCCCATTCCCAAAGAAAAAATCATTACTAAAATTGATAAAAACCAGCTCGATTTTTACACTAAACTAATCGAAAGTGAAAATATAGAATTCACCGAGCGGGATGGTTCGGCTGCCAAGATTAATTCGGCTAAAGTTTGGGGTTTTTGTCAGAATAATGTGGTTTACATCAATATTAATAAAACGTTTTACCGAATTCCGGTATTTGGTGCCATCAGTTATTTTATGGCGGCAATCGAAATACAAACGTTTTCTCCGGGATATAATGTGTTTATTAATTCTTCCGGCGGCACTACCACCACCGAAATGCACGAATATCTGCTTGAGTTTTACAGCGGAACGTTAAAGGAATTTTCGGTTGATTTATTGGCCGAAATGTTAAAGTCGGATGAAGCAATTTATAAAGACTACATGAGCTTAAACCGGAAAAATAAAAAAGAACAAGCCTCGCGTTATATCCGGAAATACAACGAAAAACACCCGGTTTACTTTCCTAAGAATTAAGCTTTTTTTTGTACCTTCGGCGCTCTAATTTTATAATTATGGCAGAAGAAGGAAGACAAATAATATTCAGCATGGTGAATGTTTCAAAAATTCACCCGCCCAACAAACAAGTTTTAAAAGACATTTATATTTCGTTTTACTACGGCGCTAAAATTGGCGTTTTAGGTTTAAACGGTTCGGGTAAATCTACTTTACTGCGCATCATGGCCGGTATTGATAAGGATTACATCGGAGAAATACATCAGTCGCCGGGTTATTCCATCGGAATGCTTGAGCAGGAGCCAAAGCTTGATGAAAATAAAACGGTAATTGAAATAGTTAGGGAAGGCGCTCAAAAGCACGTTGATATTTTAAATGAGTTTGAGGAAGTAAACAATAAGTTTATGGACGAGGAAATACTTAACGATCCGGATAAAATGGAGAAGTTAATTAACCGTCAGGCTCAGTTGCAGGAGTTAATTGATCACAATGATTTATGGAACCTGGATAACCGTTTAGAGCGTGCCATGGACGCATTGCGTTGTCCTGACAGCGACACACCGGTAAAAGTATTATCGGGTGGTGAGCGCCGTCGTGTGGCATTGTGCCGCTTATTAATTCAGGAACCGGATATTTTATTATTAGATGAGCCTACCAACCACTTGGATGCCGAGTCGGTAGATTGGTTAGAACAACATTTAAAGCAGTATAAAGGAACCATTATCGCCGTAACCCACGACCGTTAT
>JBBAKL010000050.1:0-21440 GCA_040403535.1 Bacteroidia bacterium | reverse complement strand
ATGGGATTCGAACCCACGACCCCTAGAACCACAATCTAGTGCTCTAACCAACTGAGCTACATCCTCCATATTGTTGCCATTAACTCGTTAAAAAACGTTGTCTAACGGCGAGGTTTTCACTAGCCATCGCGAGTTTACCTCGCGACTAACTGAGCTAAATCCTACGTTTAAGGACTGCAAATGTAATAATTTTTTTATTTCTGAAATATATTATTTAAAAATCCGTTTTTAATGTATTTTCGTCAAGTTCAAAGCCTGAAACATGATTAAGAATATCCTTCAAACACTTTTCTCAAAGGGCTTTGTGGCTATAATTAACTTTTTAATCCTCATATTATCAGCTAAATATCTAGGTGTTAATACCAGAGGGGAAATAAGTTTATTCGTTTTAAATATTGCCAATATTCAGATTATTAATGAAATATACACCGGATATTCTTTGGTTTATTTTGTGCCAAAGTTTAACCTGAAGAAAATTTTCATCAATGGATTAATATGGACTTTAATCACCACGAGTATTTCAAACCTAATTTTTTACCTGCTTAATAAAGAGATTCCGGGGTTTGAGATGGATATGTATTTACTTTCCCTTATTATCATTCTGAATACGTTTAACATGGTTAACCTATTGGCTAAAGAAAAGGTTAAAACCTATAACACTCTTAGTGTTTTACAGCCTTTTGTCTTGTTGTGCGGAATATTGTTTTTTGTTTGGGTAAAGAAGGATTATACCTTTAACGCTTATGTGATTCCATTATATATTTCATTTGCTATCGCGTTCGCCATTTCTTTATTCTCGGTGATTAAGCTAATGAAACAACCCGACGTAAATCATAAATTTGAATTGAAGCCGATACTTGAAAATGGCTTTTTCTGTCAATTGGCAGGATGGTTCCATTTATTGGCCAATCGATTCAGCTTGTATTTTTTTAGCACCACGGCTTTAATCGGTTTGTACTCTGCTGCTTCTTCCTTAATCGAATCGGTCTGGATTATTGCCACTGGTATTTCCCCAATTGTGTTATCGAAGATATCAAATACCGGGGATACGCTTTTTAACCGGAGCATCACATTAACCCTTGCCAAATCCAGTTTAATACTTAGTATATTGGCAGTACTAGTCATTTATTTCTTACCTAACGGTTTGTTTACTTACCTTTTAGGGAAAGATTTTAGCGCCATTAAAGACATAATGCTTTGGATTGCTCCCGGAATATTGTGCATTAGTTTCTCAACTATAATAAGTCATTATTTTAGCGGTTTGGGTAAATTAAAATTTATCGCTTTTTGCAATTTTACAGGGTTTGTTATTACACTTGTATTAGCGCCTTTCTTAATTAGATTATATGGAATTAAAGGGGCTGCAATAGTAGCAAACACCAGTTATTTTGTATCGAGTGCCGTTTTATTTATCGGATTTGTAATTGGGGCTAAAATTTCAATTAAAGAATTCTTTGATTTCAAAGGAGATATTGCAAATATAAAACAGGCATTTTAAGATTGAAATACACAGTATAGTTTTAATACGTAATTAACTAGTGTAATTGCCGTCGTTGCAATAAAAAGCCATAATATCAACAAGCCACCTTTCGGATGATTTATTTTTAATTGAAACAAAAGAGCAATAACTGTTATTATAAACGGAATTAAGGCAGGATGATGGACGAAGGATTCAGTCAGATTTCCCTTTAATAGCGCAATAAATGCGCGTTGCATGCCGCATCCGGGGCATGCAATTCCAAAATGGCTTTTAAAAAAGCATGGACTAAGATGAGTTTCCAGCCAGTGAATCATGCAGTATATAAAATAAAAAACCCCGCACAATCTGCAGGGTTTTTTAATGCTTTTTAGTGAAAATTATTTCTTTTTTCCACCTTTTTCAGCAGCAGCAGCTAATGAATCAGCTACACGAGCAGAGTCAGCAGCAGCTTTAGCTTTAGCTTCAGCTTCAGCAGCAGCAGCAGCTTCAGCAGCAGCGATAGAATCAGCTTTTGCTTTTTCTACAGCAGCAATAGAATCAGCTTTTGCTTTTTCTTTTGCTTCGATTTCTTCTTTTGATGGGCCGCAAGCTACGAAAGCAGCAGATAAAGCGGCTACAGCTACAATTGATAATACTTTTTTCATTGTTGTGATTTTGTTTTAGTTTTAATTTGAGCGCAAAGATATAATTATTTTGTACCAAAATCAAAAAAAACTTAAAAAATGCTAATTTTTTCAACAATTAGGCGAGATATAATTAACATTAAGCCCTTTCATCTAATTTTGTAAGGTATGTATTGCCTTCTCAAAAGCTTTTTATTTCGTTTAGATCCGGAAAAAGCACACCATTTAACATTTTCTCTCATTAAGAAGATATCTTCTATTCCAGGTATGTCTTTACTAATTAACAAGATGTATTGTTTTGATGATGAACGACTTAAAAGAAATATTTTTGGTTTAAAATTTATGAATCCTGTTGGTTTAGCTGCAGGATTGGATAAGGATGCTAAACTTTTCAATGAACTAGGAAATCTGGGATTTGGCTTTATTGAAATTGGAACTTTAACCCCAAAGGCTCAAGCAGGTAACGATAAACCCCGTTTATTTCGATTAATACCGGATCAGGCAATCATAAACCGAATGGGATTTAATAATGAAGGTGTAGATGCGGCAGTCGAGCGACTTAAAAAACGAAAGAATAAAAGTGTAATTATTGGAGGTAATATTGGGAAAAACAAAGTGACTCCAAATGAAGATGCGGTTAACGATTATGTAATCAATTTTAACGCCTTATATGATGTTGTAGATTATTTTGTAGTGAATGTAAGTTCACCCAATACCCCAAATTTGCGTGATTTGCAGGAAAAAGAGCCTTTAACAAAACTATTAAACACATTGCAAGATTTAAACAATACAAAAAAGCACCCGAAGCCAATTCTTTTAAAAATAGCGCCGGACTTAACCGACAGTCAGTTAGACGACATCATTGATATTGTTAAAACAACAAAAATTGCCGGCGTAATCGCTACAAATACTACCATCAGTCGCGATGGACTTTCAACACCAAAGGATCAGATCGAAAAAATAGGGGCGGGTGGATTAAGCGGCAAGCCTTTAACTAAGCGAAGCACTGAAGTGATTCGTTATCTCAAGCTAAAATCCGGAAACGCATTTCCTGTGATTGGTGTTGGTGGAATTCACAGTGCAAACGATGCCATTGAAAAAATAAATGCGGGGGCCGACTTAATTCAGCTTTATACAGGATTTATTTATGAAGGTCCAGCGTTAATCAAAGAAATAAACAAAGCCATACTTGCTAAAACAAATTAAAAATGAAAATTACCGAATGTCCGCGTGATGCCATGCAAGGTATCAAAACCATGATACCAACAGAAATAAAAGCAGAGTATATTAATCAGCTTTTAAAAGTTGGTTTTGATACCATCGATTTCGGAAGCTTTGTTTCGCCTAAAGCTATCCCTCAAATGCAGGATACCCCGGATGTTTTAAAGCGACTCGATTTAAGTTCAACCAAATCCAAATTATTAGCCATTATTGCGAATTCTCGTGGAGCCCAAGATGCAGTGGCTTTTGATGAAATTACTTATTTAGGATTTCCGTTTTCAATTTCTGAAACTTTTCAGCAGCGCAATACGAATTCTTCAATATTAGAATCATTGTTAAGAGTAGAGGAAATTCAAAACCTTTGTGAAAAGAATAATAAACAAATGGTAGTGTATATTTCCATGGCATTTGGAAACCCATATGGCGATGATTGGAATTCGGATATCGTAATTAAGTGGACTAAAAAAATGGCGGATATGGGAATTAAAACAATCGCTTTGGCTGATACCATTGGTTGTTCTACTCCTGAAAACATCAGATATCTTTTTTCTAATATTATTCCTGAATTTAAAAATATAACCATTGGTGCTCATCTTCATTCCAATCGCGAAAAGGCCATGGAGAAAATTGAAGCAGCCATTAACAGTGGTTGCCAAAGTTTTGATGTAGCCATTCATGGTTTTGGCGGCTGTCCAATGGCAAAAGATGATTTAACCGGTAATATGGCCACAGAAGATTTAGAAGCTTATCTAAATAAAAAAGGTGTTCAGTTAAACCTGAACACCTCTGAATTATTAAAAGCGTATCAGCTAAGCTGGAATGTTTTTAACAACTATCACTAATTATTGTTTGATAAATTTAAAAACAACCGGTTTGTCATTTTCAGTTAGCTTAATCGTGTAAACACCCTGACTCAAATCAGAAACATCGAGAAAATTGGAAGATAGTGTTTCGTTAGAAATTGTTCTTACTAGTTTTCCATTAAGGTCGAAAATTTCACCATCGTATTTGGCATTTGAACGGAAATTTAAAAACAACTTATCGTTTACCGGATTAGGGTAAATTCCCATTGATTCATTTTCCTGCTCTTGTGAATCGGCGTTAAGCAAGAATCGATAGATGTCTCTAAATCGTACTTGCGTTACCGTAAAATTGTTACCGATTAAATTACCATTCACTTCGAGGTAAGGTATTTTAGATCCGGTAGTAAGCCATTGATAACTGCGTTGGTAATTATTAAAACCAATCGGGAATAAAGATGTTTTTATTGAATCTTTAGAATACTGTGTGGTAACCAAACGTAAGCATGAGGCTGTACCGTAAGGGGTGGTAATTGTTCCCCATCCATCCACTTTAGTAACTCGATAACCTGATTTTGAATAAACCAGCGGTAATAAGGTAGTTGTTGGTGTTGAAAATTTAAATGTTGTACTATCGTATTTTGGATACGTTAAAGGAAAATTATATAACTCATCCTTATCTGAATAATACGAAGGAACAGGTATTCCGCTAATTTTCATTCCTAATCCATCTAATAGATAGGCATTGGGTGAAGTTGATTTTTTATAGAAGTTATATACATCTGTTAAGGTGACTACTCCTAAATTAATAGTATCATTCACTTTTTCACCATACTCATTAAAACCTAAAAAGAAAAAGGCGTATGGCGTACTAAATGCAATTTTATAGGAACGTACCCCCTGACTTACAGGGATTAATGTGCTATAATTCCAAGTATAGTTAGTACCGGTTTGTGTATAGTTACCAATGGTACTTAATGCCGCATTACTATAGCGCAAAGTGTCGTTTGCGCCAGGCATATTTGAGTTGGATAATGTGATTTGAGCGAAACTTATACCGCAAATTAGAGATAAACAGAAAAGTAAAGTTTTCTTCATGGGGTTTATATTTATTTATAAATATATAAAAAAAACGAATTAGCAAAAAAAAGCCAAACCAAAAAGGTGTTGAAAACTCTCTTCTAATTATTTACTATTGAAGAATTTGTGTTTTTATAAATCTTTATTTTAGTACTTCACAACATTATGAGAAAGCTTTTTTTACTTTTTGCCTGTAGTGTTTCGTTAAATATTAATTCTCAAAACGAATTTGATAAATACGGACCGCTGGGTAGCCGAGTTTATACCGATTTAAAAGAAGCGGTAAAAGTGGAAACTCCCATTTACAAAATGGATCTGAGTTATAAGAAACTTGATCCAAAGTTGTATGAAAAGTTAAGTAAGATTAAGGACCTACAAGCACTTAAATTAAGCGGAAATGAGGTGAATGATTTTCCACCGGCAATGGGCGACCTGTATAATCTGGTGTATTTTACCAGCTATAATAATCCGTTTAAAGCATTTCCTTCCGACTTTAAAAAATTAGTCAACCTAACACACCTTGAATTAAGCAGAACCGAAATTGACAGTATTCCCGCAGCAATAGCCTATAACAGCAAATTAAAAACCATAAAATTCACCGATACTGAAGACACACTGAAATTACCCATTACATTAAAATACTTAAAACACTTGGAAGATTTACAAATTGAGAATTGTATTTTAGACAGTTTTCCCAAGCAAATTTTCCGAATTCAGAGTTTAAAGTTTTTATACCTGGCTAAAACCAATACGCATTTTTTATCCGGACATTTTGATCGTTTACCAAACCTTGAAATATTTATTTTAGAGAATAATCCAATTACCAGCATTCCTGTAAATATTTATATGGCCAAAAACTTACGTGTTCTTTCTTTAAGAAATAATCAACTTACCAAATTACCTTCCAGTATTAGTCAGCTCGAAAATCTGGCATTATTAGATTTAAGAGGAAATCCGATGTCTAAAGAATATATTGAAGAAGTAAAGGCCATGCTGCCGGGTTGCGAAGTAAGATTTGATACACCCAAACAGGAAAAATAATTAAAAAAAAAACCCCGCAATCGCGGGGTTTTTTGTTTGGTCAAATTTTAAATTAGAAGTTGAAAGAGTAGGTGATTCCGTTAATTGTAATTGTTGCTCCGTTGTCGCAACTGCCACTTCCAAAATCAACATAGCGTGTAGGTTTTGTGCCGGGAGTAAACTCAAGCTGACCTGATATAAATGGATAACGGCCATTAATAACACATCCTCCAAAATCTCTTACCATGTTTTTAATATAAGCCGTGTAATTGTCGCCGGCAGCATTAGTTCCGGAAGCAGAACCGTTCAAGCGGATTTTTGCCTTATTCCATAAAATAGGAGCAGATTGTCCCTGATAGCATGTAGGGTCATTTGTATTCATTAATTCTTTAGTTCGGTTGCAATTCCAGGTGATGGTGCCACCGTTATTAGGTTTATTAATGCTAACATTGGCTGTTATGCTCCATGTTAAATTTGTTCCGGGATTTGTTCCGGTTGGAATACTTAGTGGTGTTGTGTTTGAAACGGTTTTATTAGTGATATTAACAGTATACCCATCTACCACGTAGTTATTAGATGTAATAGACATTTTGAATCCTGGCATACGATAAGACGTAGGAAAACTGGAAGAAGCAGAATAGTCAAAAAACAACTTACCAGAACGCATTCTGTTATCAGAACACAAACAAGGAGTAGTTCCAAAATCAACCGTAAAAGTTTTATTGGTGGTGTTAACCGATACAGAAGCACAAGCCGACATAAAATACGCGTCTGCCAATAATTTTCCGGTTTTGTAAGTGCTTAAAGCACCGTTTTCCGAACCTTGTGAACCAATGTTTACTACATCATTCATCATGTTTTCGGCAAGTGCATTATCCGAAGCGCCGGACTGATCGGTATCAGGCGTAGGCTCATCATTGTTTTTCTTTTTATTACAGCTCGAAAGTGTAAGTAATGCACTAAATGCTATTACAGATAGTCCGAATAATAATTGTTTAGTTTTCATAGTTTTTTCTTTTTGTAGTATTGAATTTGAACTTTTGACGTATGGATTTGTTGATGGTTTAATCGAATTTAAGAAAAAGATTAAAAAAATGGTAAATTTGATTGAAATTAATTAATCTGGTGAGAATTCTGTGGCTGATACTTCTGTTTTATTTTACTTTTTTGACAATTAGTTCTCAGGAAAGTAAATTCTACATGAAGCCATCCATAGGTTTAACTGCTGGTCAGGTTCATGGTGATAATTTTGCAGGTTTTAACAAGTTAGGATTTGTATCGGGTGTATATGTAGGAACTAAGTTTAATAAAACCTTATCCTTAGATTTTGGAATACTTTTCATCCAAAAAGGCGCCCAAAAAAATGCACGTCCTGAAAAGCAGGACTTTAGCCAATACTATCTGAACCTGAATTACATTGAGGTGCCTTTAATTTTGTTGTATAAACCCAATCGTTTTTTTATTACAATAGGAGCATCTTATGGTTACTTGTTAAGTCATAAAGAGAGCAATGAGTTTGGTGATTTAACAAATACAAAGCCTTTCCGTAATGAGGAATACAGTGTAAACATTGGATTAGGGATGAATGTATATAAGAACCTGGATTTTGAAGTCCGTTCAAATAATTCTTTTATAACCATCATGCACTTTGGTTCTAATTTTAAACCATATTATAATAATGCACTGGCACGTTATTTTAATAAAGGGTATTATAACAATGTATTGGTTATGGCATTTACATATAAATTAATTCCGAAGAAGAAAAGTGAGCCAGTCAAAAATTAAAATAGTTGTTGCCATTACAGGAGCGAGCGGCAGTGTTTATGCGAAAGTATTACTGGATAAACTTTCAAAATACCAACATCAGCTAGAGGCTGTAGGGGTGGTGATGAGCGATAATGCCAAAGACGTTTGGAAATTTGAATTAAAGGATAATGGATATGAAAAATACCCGTTCACATTTTATTCGAAGAATGATTTTTTTGCGCCTTTTGCTTCCGGATCGGCAAAGTATAATGCCATGATAATAGTACCATGTAGTATGGGAACTATGGCGCGTATCGCCTCCGGAATAAGTAATGACCTTATTACCCGTTGTGCCGATGTGATGCTTAAAGAGAGAAGAAAACTAATTTTAGTAACGCGCGATACACCGCTTAGTTTAATCCATATAAACAACATGAAAACGATTACTGAAGCAGGCGGAATTATTTGTCCGGCTTCACCATCTTTTTATTCCAATCCAACCAACTTTGAAGAATTGGCAGCCACTGTTATTGATCGTGTTTTAGATTTAGCTGGTGTAGATCAAACTACCTATAGGTGGGGAGAACAGTAACTGTAATTTACTTTAGTTGCAGTTTCATCATGATGTCAGTTTGTTCATCATTGCCCAAACGAAATACATGTTTGTCGAATTCAACAAAACCATTTTTTTTATAAAATTGGATAGCTCTTGGGTTTTCTTCCCATACACCCAGCCAAACATAATTTACATTTTTTTGATGGGCTATTTCAAGTGACTTTTGTAATAATAACTGTCCAATATTTTTATTGTGATACGCTTTAAGAACGTAGATCCGTTCAATTTCTAACGCATTTTCGTCTTTAATTTCTGTTTGGGAGGAACTGTAGTTTAATTTTAAATAACCTATATTTTTTTTATCGATAACTGCGAAATAGAATTCTGAATTTTCGTTTTCAATTTCTGATTTTAATTTCTCAATTGAAAAACCTTCCTCGAGGTATTTACTCATGTTTTCTTTAGTATTAACAGAAGCAAATGTTTCGAAGAATGTTTCTCGACCGATTTTTTGTAGATGCGAAACATCGCCGGTTATTACTTTTACGATTTTGATGTTTGACATGTTAACGAATTTACAGTAAAATTTTAAAAGTAGAGGTTGAAAAGGGATTTTATATTACAGAGGATTTTTACAGAGTTAATCTGTAATATTTCATAGTCAATATCCAATAATCTGTTCAGAAACTAGAGTGTGCTTTGTTTTTCTTCGTTTTCATGAAAACAAAAAAAACATTCTGTTTTAGAAAAACAAAAAGTCCCACTTGTGGTGGGACTTCGTTTGATTTATTCGCGGAGACTGAGAGATTATTGAGGAATGATCTTTGTTCTTCCGAAGTCAAAATCAAATAAGTTGCGATGCAATTATTTATTTTTCTCTAAGGCTATGAAAGCTCACTTTCAAGCCTTTTCGAAAAACAAAATAAGTCCGCTTAAAGCGGACCTCATTTGATTTATTCGCGGAGACTGAGAGATTCGAACTCTCGATACGCTTTTGGCGTATACACACTTTCCAGGCGTGCTCCTTCAACCACTCGGACAAGTCTCCTGATTAAGGGCTACAAAAATACAAGAATTATCGGATTTTCTACTTCTTTATCTCAAACAAATAACATTGTTCCGAAATTCCTTCTGTATGAATTAATCGGAGTTTATCGGGATATTTTTGCATAATAGGCTGCACAATGTTGTGAACCGTATTAATAATATTTCCTGTGTTTTTGGTTGGATCAATTCGCAAACTTGCCACCATAATGTGGGTTACTTTTTGCGAGCTAAAATAAGCTAATGCACTGTCGGGGTGCGATTGATTGGTTAATGAATCTTTTTTAATGACACTGTATATTGGGAAAAACTTCTTACCCTTTCCATATACAAAACTCATTGGGGCTTTACGACAGGCTACTAACGCATCTTTTGATAAGCTGTCGGCACACCATTCGCTGCATCGTAAATAATTTACCCAGTCAGGTGTATATCCAAAATATTTATCACCTTTCAGATTCTTTTGTACAATAGGAATATTTGGAACACCGCGCTTAATACTTGATAAGAATACCGATCCAATTACTAAAATGGTAATGGCTGTATAAATGAGTTTCCCCATACTCATGTTCTGAGTATAGCTGTAAAAGGCGTTAAAGATCAAAAGGAGCATCACAGGCATACACACCAAAACAATACGTGCTTGATCCCAGCGTGCCTGAAGTATGATAAAAGATAATAATAACTGCGCTCCTGTAAATAAACCAAACAAAAACATTGGTCTGTTTTTTTGTTTAAATACAACAAATAGACCGATTAATGTAACGGTAATTACAATGAAAGCAAGTAAGCCATATACGTCCATCGACATTTCATCGCGCCAACCAATAATCTGAAAGAAACGTTTGGATAAATATAATTCGCTGTTGTCAAAAAAACGCTGTACAAAACCGGAAAAGTCTTCATCGCCCAACGATTTATCATACGGGTCTTTTTGCATTAAAATGCGTCCTTGTCCTTTAAACTGATTCTGTGCTCCCCAAATTAATCGCACCAATGCTTCGTAAATGATTTTAAAAATCAAGTAGGAGCCCACAGAAAAACCAATGGCTTTATAATTTTTTTCAAGAAAGAAATACAGAACAATAGCGGGGATAACCACGATGGCTGCACTTTTTGCAGTGCTCATTAAAAACATACTTAAACCCAGCATTAGCCATAATTTCCATTGGGTTTGAATGTTTGCATTCTCTTTATTTACGGTTTCTACTGCTTTTGTTGCATAAAGAAAGAATAAGCCTTGTAAGAAAAAGTAAAACGCCTCTGTAAAAGTCATGCTGGCGTAATACATTATTAAATGGTTGATAGCAGCAAAAACAGCAACCGGAACAAAAACGGAGTAGGGTAAACGCTTTTCAAAAGCCTTATAAAATAATACAAAGCCTAAGAAATTGAATAAGACAGAAAATAGTTTAAATAGGATCAGTTTTAATCCGAATATCTTTGTTAAAATGGCAAGAAATAGCGGGTATAGTGGAGCGTTTTGGGTGTAAAAGTAATTCGGGAATTCATTCACAAACCGCCAGCCGGCTTCCAGATAAAGAGCATCGTCGTGCGCCTCGCTGATACGGGCATTAAAAAACATGAATGAAAATAAAAGACATAGCGCACTTAAAAAATAGAATACTTTCTTACTGTTGGCAGCCAGCCAGTTTTCCATTTTAGGAGCCGATGCACTCGTTTTTTTGTGTACGGTATTCGCTTTGGATTGTACTTTACTCATAACTATGCAAATGTAATAATTTAAGGCATTTATATGAATATAAAGCTAATAAACCCTATTTTTGTTATCACTTATGTTTCACTTCTTATTACGGGTAATTCCCCGTCCTATTTTAATTAAACTGAGTTTGCTTTTTAGTAAAATTGCTCCGTTATTATATTATGGTAACCGTTATGAGGACCCTATCAGTGGTAAAACATACCGTAAGTTTTTGCCCTATGGTTATTCCGGTCGTGCCAAACGCAAAAATGTGTTATGCCCGGGTAGCTTATCTTTAGAACGCCACCGTTTACTTTGGTTATACCTGAAACAGAAAACCGATTATTTTACGGCAAACCATAAGGTATTGCATATTGCTCCTGAACAATGTTTCTACAAGCTGTTTAAAGCAATGCCAAATCTGGATTATACCACCGGTGATTATAATTCTCCGATTGCCGACATACATTTTGATTTGCACAATGCACCTTTTGAAGACAATACCTTTAATGTTATTTTTTGTAATCACGTATTAGAACATGTTGAAGATGCTGATCGCTGTATGCGAGAGTTATACCGCATTATGAAACCGGGAGGATGGGGAATTTTTCAGGTACCATTAGACACCACAAGAGCTACTACTTACGAAGATAAATCAATCACCAGTGAAGCAGACCGCGAATTGCATTACTGGCAAAAAGACCATGTGCGTTTGTTCGGACTGGATTATAAAGATAAATTGGCGGCTGCAGGCTTTTCTGTTACCGTAGATGATTTCGTAAATACGATTGGTGCCGATAAGGTAGATCGTTACCGTTTACCTGCAGGGGAGATGATTTATTTGTGTCGTAAAGCTTAATAAATCTCTTTTTGATTTGACTTATTTAAATCAAATCACTCATAGTATAAATTCCCTTTTTATTGTGTGTGAATTCGGCTGCTAATACAGCGCCTAAGGCAAATCCTTTACGGTTATGCGCTTTGTGCATGATTTCAATATCGTCGATAGGAGAAGAGTATTTGATGATGTGTGTGCCAGGAACTTCACCTTCGCGGATGTCTTTAATAAAAAGTGTTTCCGGATTTTGTTTATCAATGCTCCATCCTGATTTACGGTCAATTTCCTGAATGATTTGTTCTGCTAAGGTTATGGCTGTTCCGCTTGGTTTATCTAGTTTATGAATGTGATGAATTTCTTTCATACTCACATCGTAGTCCTTATAATTATTCATTAGTTCAGCCAAATATTTATTGACCTTGAAAAACAAATTAACCCCAACGCTAAAATTAGTAGCGTAAAACAATGTGTTATTTGTAGCCAGACAATCTGTTTTAATTTTTTCAAAATTCTCGTACCAACCGGTTGTGCCTACCACCACAGGCAAATGTGCATCAAAGCACTTGTAAATATTACTTTGAACCGTGTGCGGTGTGCTGAATTCAATTGCCGCATCACCTTTTTTTAAATCTTCTTTGGTAACCGTATTCGCATTGGTTTCGTCAACTTTTAAAACAATTTCATGTTTTCTTTCTAAGGCAATTTTTTCAATTTCCTTACCCATTTTTCCATAACCAAGTAATACAATCTTCATACTATTTAAAATTTAAGTTTAATGCTATACCGCTTTGAAATTCGTAATGATTGTTCGCTATAAATAAGTTATTATATGGTTTTATTTGCAAGCTTAAATTATCACTTACATCAAACGTTCGTAAATGGGCATCAACATTGGCATCAAGAATATTTAATACATAAATAATGGCACAACCAATTATTCCTAAATCTCTGCTTTTACGATATTGGTTTTTTAAACGCAATAAATTATCGCTGTTATATCCTGTATCATTTACAGTGCCGGGATCGTTATCGTTTTCGGCTCTCAATTTTGAACCATAAAAATCAAAGCGTTCTTGGTTAACAGCAAGCATGTATCCAAAACCGCCAAGTCCGGCGTACACAATCGGTATTTTCCAGTATTTTTTATTATAGGCTTGTCCGGCTCCAGGCAAAACCGCGCTCATTACAGTAGCAATACGTGCATGGCGATAGGTGTCGTTACTCGCTTTTTTTTCAGTTTTAACGGTATCTACTTGTGACTTTACACTAATAGATGATGTAAGCCAAACTAAAGTAAAAGTTATTTTAATCAGCCACTGCATTACACAATATCTTTCACTTGTAAATTACCTTTTTCATTATCCATTACTTTGTCTAAATCCAACATTAAACGGTTAATGGTTTCTAACTCACTCGAATCGGTAATTGGTAAAGTATTCACTCCTTTTTCATCCAGTCTGTCCATAATAAACTTAATGGTAAGTTTACTATCGGAAATGGCAGGTTGGTAAGCAATTTCTTTATCTCTGCTTGTATTAACTTCCGTTAAAATTTTTGTTTCCACCAATTCGTTTATAATCGTTCTTGCCAGACGAACCGGCAGATCAAGGTCGCGAGCTATTTGTATTGAGGTTAACGGATTACCTCCATTGCTGAAATTCTTAACTATTTTATTACAAATCATTAAGGCAATTACACGTTTATAACGGAAACTGATGTTCTTAATTTCATTTTCTAATTCGTAATGGTCTACGTTTTGGTGGGCAAAAGCCATTTCAGCTCCAAATAAAACAATATACCAGCTATATTGTACCCAAATCAAAAATAAAGGGAGTGCAGCAAAACTTCCGTAAATTTTATTGTAGTTGGAAGCGCCGATCTGGAATGTAATATAAGCCCATTGTAATAATTCAAACAATAATGCAGATAATAATGCCGCAGAAAAAGCAGATTTAAATGTTACGCGTGTATTAGGTAAAACCAGATAAATGAATGTAAACACCCCCACTAACATTAAGAATGATAATAACTTTAAAATAAGCGTTGTGGCACCCGAAATGAAAACGGTCTCGGATAGAGTGGTTGAAATCATGACCGTTAATCCTCCTGATATGATCAGGAAAATAGGTGCAATCAACATAATCGTGAGGTAGTCGGTAATTTTACGGTACCAGTTGCGTCCGGTTTGAACTTCCCATATGTCATTAAAACTATTCTCGATATTGTTTAGCAAAGAAATAATACTCCACAACAATAAAACAGTACCAAATCCGGCAATGATGCCTTCATCAGTCGTTTGGAGTAATGAGTCGGCGTAAATAAAAACATTATTTAATACTGTTGAATATTCGTTATAATCCCTCAGCATTTGTTCCTTAAGGGTTTGGTCAAATCCAAATCCTTTACCAATTGCAAAAATCAGGGCAACTATCGGTACAATAGAGAACAAGGTGTAAAAAGTTAGCGCAGTGGCTTTAGTCAGACATTTATCCTCATTAAATCCTTTAATGGAAAGCGAGAATACACGCAGTTGTTTTACAAGAAATCCCTGACGTTTGTTTAGTTTATCTAAACGAACAATCCAAAGTTTTTCGGTAATGAAACTCCAGCCCTTTTTTACTACGGTAACTATATTAGCCATACTTATACAAAAATAGCAATTATAGCTCAGCTAATGCTATCAAAAACTGCTCAATTTTGAGTTTCATTTCTTTGGCAGTACAGTTGTAATTGTTGAATAATACAGAGAAGCACAGCTCTTTTCCTGTTTTGGTAGTTACATATCCGCAATAACCTCTGGCGCGGTTAATGTAACCGGTTTTAGCCCTCATGTTTTTTTCAATAAATGTACCCTTTCCAACGTTTTTCATACTGCCGTTATAACCGGCTTGCGGTAAGGAATTATAAAACGGTTTATAATTTATCGAGTCGTTACGCATTTTATAAAGTAAATTGGCCTCAAAAGAAGTGGTGATGGTGTTTGCTCGTGAAAGTCCGTTACCATCTGCCATGTAGAGTTCAGTAACATCTAATCCGTTCTGCTTCCAGTATTCTTTTACTTTTTCCATACCGGTATAGGTATTTCCTTTACCAATCGTTTTCAATAATGTTTCGCAAAACAGATTGTTACTGTATAGATTGGTGTAATAAATGATTTTTTCAAGTGCGGATGAATAATGCGTATGCATCAGGTTTTTTTCTTTTTTCAATTCTTCCAGTTCGGGATTGTAATTACTTTTAGCACAAACAGAAGGAGTTTTAATACCTGCTTTTACAAGTGAATTTTGTAAAAACTCTGCACACAATAAAGCCGGATCGGGTAGGGCCGCTCTTATTTCCAAACTTTTTCGGTTGGGAGGGATGGTTCCGTTAATGTATCGCTTTGTTCCGAAAGGATCGCCGGTTACGTAAGCTTCGTCGTCTTTACCTGCAGCTTTAACATTATCGATGTGTTCTAATTGAAGCGATTTATAATTAGGTTGTACGTCAATAATCTTTGCTTTTGAGCCTGTTTCGCCACTCGAAAAAATAATACCATAAAAATTATCATGAAAGGATAATCCGCAAGGTGCTACACCGAAGTAATTAGAAATATCACCCCAAATCCAATTAGCAGGAATTTGTTGTTCAAAAACGGATGCATCAGAAATGATATTGCCTTTTAATTCTTTCAATCCTTTTTTTACAAGTATTTCGGCCCATTTGTCGGTTATATCCGAAGTGTCGGTTTTTAATTTAAAATGTTCGGAATTTAGCGTGGGATCACCTGAACCTTTAATGATTATATCACCGTTTAATACACCGGTTGTTTTATCAAATGTACCTGTAAAATAAATTTTGGTTTCGTAACGGTAATATTTACCCAATATTCCTAATGAGGCAGAAGTGGTAACAGCTTTAAGTGTACTGGCAGGAATAACAGATGTATGAGATTGTAATTCGCTGATTACTTTTCCGTCGGCAGCATTGATTACACAAAAGGAATGGGTTCCGTTAATAAGGTCTTTATCCGACTTCCAGCCATTCGTTATTTCATCCAGCTTAGTTTGTGCAAAGAGTGAGTTAAATAGTAAAAGTGCGACAAAAATAATTCTCATATTAAAACAAAACACAAAGGTGGTAAAAAATGAGAATGAATAACGCGTGTTTAAAATGATTTGAAAAATCTTTGAAGTTTTACTGCATTATGCCGTTTTTGAATTTTTCTTTCTTTACAGCTTGTCCGTGAAGATCGTAAAATGTCCATTCTCCATCTTTCAGCAACTCTTTATTTTCCGAATTCAGAGTGTAAATTCCTTCTTCCTTTAACTTGCCGTTTTCATAATATTCTTTTGAACGGTATTTTTTTGTTTTCTTATCAATAAGTTCGAGTTCGCTGGCTGTATATCCGTTCTGATAAAAATTACTCTTTTTGAAAATGAATTGAACATCTTTATCTTTTTCAATGATACTCTCAGGATTTCCATTGTCAAAATAACTGTATTCGTTTTGAGCGTTTCCATTGTAATACAATATTTGCTTTTTAACCTTACCGTTTGGATAGTATATATCTACCGAACAACGGGCAGGATCGGAGCTGATGAAACTGCGTTCAATCTGACCATTTTCGAAATAATTTTTGAAGACCTTAATTTGTCCGTCTACATAAAATCCTTTGTGCAACACTTTTCCGTTGGAATAGTAATCTTCTTGCCAACCTTGTAAATTATAGCCTTCTTTATTGTAACGGATAGAATCGCCGCCAATTTCAGAAATTAGCCTATTATACATTTTAATTCCTCCGTTAGCGTCTAAAGCAGCTTCTTCGGAATACTTTTTTGTTTGTGGAATCTGATCGGCAAAGCGCTGAGCTCCGGCGGTAAAACCGCTAAATAAAAAAGCTATGTATAATAATTTATTCACTAATTACTTTCTATCAAATACCGTGCAGAATTAATGAATTCCGACATCAGCCAGATATCGTTCTGCATCTAAAGCTCCCATACAACCACTTCCGGCAGCTGTTACAGCCTGGCGGTAAACTTTATCCTGAGCATCACCTACGGCAAAAATACCTTTTACTTTAGTTTTGCTGGTTCCAGGAATGGTTATAATATATCCATGTTCATCAAGATCTAACCAGTCTTTAAAAATAGCTGTATTCGGTTGGTGACCAATAGCTACAAAGAACCCGGTTACGTCAAGCTGGCGTACTTGTCCTGTTTCAGAATTTTTAATTAATGCACCGGTAACACCTTTTTCTCCTAAGATATCCTGAGTTTCGGAATTAAATAATACTTCAATGTTTGGGGTATTTAATACACGGTTTTGCATGGCTTTACTTGCACGCATTTCGCCGCGACGAACAATCATATACACTTTACGGCAAAGTTTCGCCAGATAAGTTGCTTCTTCTGCAGCCGTATCACCTGCACCAACAATAGCTACATCCTGACCTTTAAAAAAGAATCCGTCACAAACGGCGCACGCTGATACACCATATCCGTTTAAGCGTTGCTCGTTAGGTAAACCCAACCATTTTGCTGAAGCTCCGGTAGCAATAATTACGGTATGTGCATGAATTTCGGTGGTTTCATCAACCCATACTTTATGTACTGGTCCAGAAAAATCAACTTTGTTCACGTACCCAAATCGGATATCGGTTCCAAATCGTTCAGCTTGTTTTTTAAAATCTTCCATCATTTCCGGACCCTGCGTGCCATTAGGGTAACCCGGATAGTTTTCTACTTCAGTAGTAATCGTTAACTGACCACCGGGTTGCATTCCGGTATACATTACGGGTTTCAAATCGGCGCGTGAGGCGTATATACCTGCTGTGTATCCTGCAGGTCCGGAACCTATGATTAGGCATTTTAAAATGTTAGAATCTGACATATATGGGAACTTTAATTTTTTATATAATACAAATTTACGGTAAGAAATGGTGTTAAAACATTTTCTTAGTAATTTTTATCAATAATCTTGTGTAAATAATGGGAGCCTAATTCACTTTTTGAAGAATTAAAACAGTCCATTCGTTTTTAACTTCTTGTTTAAAAGGCGTTAAATAATTTGCTGTACATAAAGCAATTAACTCATCAGTATCAGTTTTGAAAAAGCCACTCAAAAATAGGAATCCTTCTGGTTTAAGAATTTGAACAATTTTAGGAATATACTTTTTAAGTACATTTTTGTTAATGTTGGCTAATACAAAATCGTAACTGGAATTGTTGGAGAATAGATTTCCGTCACCCAGTATAATTTCAATATCCGAGCAAGCGTTGTTGTGGCAATTTTCTCTCGCGTTTTCAACCGACCATTCATCAATATCATTTCCGATTACTTTGGAGGCGCCAAGCTTTTTGGCTAAAATGGCTAATACACCTGTGCCTGTGCCCATATCAAAAACAGGTTTATTTTTAAAATCAAAATCAAGCATGTTTTTGCATACTAACCAGGTAGTATCATGGTGTCCGGTGCCAAAGCTCATCTTAGGCATAATTACCATTTCATACTTGTATGTTTTATCTAACTGATGAAATGGCGCGCGAATACAACAAGTGTCATTGACAATAACAGGACTGAAATTCTTTTCCCATTCTTCGTTCCAGTTTACTTGTTCAATTTGATTTTTGGTAAATGAATAAGAGAAGTCGTCAAAAGTTATTGTTTTTAAATCAGTGTCTATATCCAAATCTTCCTGAATGTAGGCTATAAAACCATCAGGTGTATTTTCAAAACTTTCAAAACCCAAATCAGCAATACATGCAATTAAAATATCAGAACCGGGTTCAGGAGGATTTACCTTAAAAGTATATTGAATGTAATTCATTAAACGGAAGCGATGATTTTACAGAAATCTTCGGCCTTAAGTGATGCACCTCCTATTAAACCTCCATCAATATCAGGGCAAGCAAAAAGTTCTTTAGCATTTTGTGCGTTACAACTTCCGCCATATAATATTTGAATTGAATTAGCAACCGCTTCATTAAATGAACTCTTTATACAAGATCTGATATAAGAGTGCATTTCCTGTGCTTGTTGCGGACTTGCTGTTTCTCCGGTACCAATTGCCCAAACCGGTTCGTATGCCAAAATTAGAGTAGATAAATCGTTAACATTAAACGAAAGCAATACTTCGGATAATTGTTGTTTAACAACATCAAAATGCTGGTTATTTTTTCTTTCAGCTAACGTTTCACCTATGCAATAAACCGGAATCATTTTATTTAAAATGATTTGGTTTATTTTTTGCTCTAATACAGGCGAAGTTTCGTTGAAATAGTGACGGCGCTCCGAGTGACCAACCAAAACGTATTTACATCCCACTGAAGCAAGCATGGTTGCTGAAACTTCTCCGGTATAAGCCCCTGAGGCATGTTCGCTGCAATTTTGCGCACCTAAGGCAATGGATTTGTTGACTTTTAAAAGTGAAGCAATGGTTGTAAGATATGGAAAGGAAGGGAAAATGATTTTATGAATATCGTTAACCGGACAATTTTCAATGATGTCAATAACCAGCTGTGAAGCCTCGTCGATTGATTTGTTCATTTTCCAGTTACCAGCAATTATTTTTTGCCTTGCCATTTTATTTAATTCTTACACGAGGATCAAGGATACCGTAAGTGATATCCACTAAAATATTAATGAATACGAAAATAGTTGCAAAAATTAATGTTGCACCCATTACAACCGGTAAGTCGTTTTTAGTTAAAGCCTCAAACACTTCATAACCTATACCTTTCCAGCTAAAAATAAACTCCACAAATACTGCGCCTGCCATTAAACCTGCAAACCAACCCGAAATGGCAGTAACCACAGGATTTAGGGAATTTTTTAGCGCATGTTTGATTATAATTGTGTAAAAACTTAATCCTTTTGCCTTTGCTGTACGAATATAATCCTGTGATAATACATCCAATAATGAACTGCGCATTAATTGAACCACGATAGCAAGTGGACGGATACCTAATGTAATGGATGGAAGAATTAGGTTTTTTAATTCAAGCACTTCACCATTCCAAACGTCTATATCATATAAACTACCGGTTGGTGACAATCCCGTAATGTCTGTTAAAACATAACCAAATAGCCATGCAATAATTAAACCTATAAAGAATGAAGGCGCTGCCATACCAAGTACGGATAATACCAAAGAAAGCTTATCGTAAAAGGTGTTGCGTTTAATCGCTGCAACTATACCTAAAAATACCCCGATAATGGATGCAATGACAATAGATGTAAAAGCTAAAACAGCTGTTTCTGGTAATGTTTCTAATATTATATCTGCAACGGGTCGTTTTGTAATGTAGGAGCGACGCAGGAAAGGTATTTTTAATACAACAACCTTTGACTCGCTAACCTGAAAAAGAGGAATCCAGCTATATTTTTCTGGATTTAAGTACCAATGGCTTTCAGTGTCTTTAAACTCGTGTGCCGATACAACAAATAAATCGTTAAGATAAAGCGCATATTGGTGAAGAATCGGAAGATCTGTTCCTAAATCGCGGTGAATTGCTTCAACTGCTTCTTTGTTAGCACGCTGTCCCAACATAATTGATGCTGGATCACCGGGTAAAACGTTAAACAGGAAGAATACAGTGGTAATTACACCCAGTAAAACGATTACACCGTAAAAAACCTTTTTAGCTACAAATTTTAACACAAATCCTTCTTTTGAACAAGCTGCTAATTAAATAAATATATTCATCATTTAAAACTGTTTTATAGATAAAGTTTATTTTTGTACAAACAATATTTTGATTAAGTCTAAAATAAGCCTCTTTATAACGCTTCTTGTAATAAGCGTTAAAATGATTTATGCTCAAAAAGTTGGATTGGTGTTAAGCGGAGGAGGGTCGAGTGGTATTGCGCATGTTGGTGTTTTAAAGGCCTTGGAGGAGAATAATATTCCAATAAATTATATATCAGGTACCTCCATAGGCGCATTAATTGGAGCCTATTATTCTGCCGGCTATACGCCCGCAGAAATTGAAAAAATAGTAAAAAGTGAGTTTTTTAAACAAGTTACTTTGGGGGATTTACCCCCAAAATACACCTATCTGCTTAAAAAACGTAACGATTTTGCATCCTGGATCAGCTTTAAGCTATCTCTGAAAAACAAGCTGATTAATAACTTACCAACCAATGTTATTAATTCAGTTCCGATCGATTATTATTTAATGGAAACATTTACGGGTGTAAATGCTTTAGCAAAAAATAATTTTGACAGTTTATTGGTCCCGTTAAGGTGCGTTGCTTCTGATGTTAAGAACAATAAAACTATAATTTTTGATAAGGGTGATTTATCACAATCTTTAAGAGCATCGATGAGTTAATAACATTGGTTGG
>JBBAKL010000049.1:0-21491 GCA_040403535.1 Bacteroidia bacterium | reverse complement strand
AAGCCATATGCAAATCTGTGTCACAAATTTGCGAAAAATAAACGAATATTTAATGGCACTTAAAGAACTCGAATGGCTCTTTACAGTCTAAACATTTGTAAAGCGCCTTACAGGCAGTTGAACCAAACTTACTGATAACTTCGGTGTGTTTTGAGTTACATCTCGGACAAACAACTGTTTCAGCCATCGAAAACAATTTACTGCAAGAGCTGTGTTGCGGAGGAGCAATACCATAATTTTTCATTTTCAGTTTTGCTTCCTCCGATAACCAGTCTGTAGTCCAAGCCGGTTTGTATATCAAATCAACTTTAACATTTTCTACACCATTTTCTTTTAGTCGCTCTTTAATCTGATCCTCTATCATTTTCATTGCAGGACATGCTGTATAGGTAGGTGTAATGGTAACAATGTAATTACCATTCGCATAACTAACATTTCGCAGCATACCTAAATCTTTAATTGAAATTACAGGTATTTCCGGATCAGGAATATCTGAAATCCAATTAAAAATCTGATCATTATTAATTACACAACTTACCATTTTGCATCCGGATATGCTCTTTGCAAATATTGCATTTCAGATAAAATATGTCCTAAATTCTCTGTGTGAATTCCTTTACGGCTGCCACTTTGCATATATTCACCGGTTGGCATTGTTAATGTTGCATCTGTTAATACTTGCTTAATGTGGTTTTCCCATAATGCTTTGATTGGAACTAAATCTACAGCAATTCCTTCTTTTAAAAGAGAATTCTCTACTTCATCCATTTCAAACAATTCGCCGGTCCACATCCATAAATCATTGATGGCTTTTTGCATACGATTATGACTTTCTTCTGTGCCATCGCCTAAACGACTTGTCCAGTCTGCAGCATGCTGAAGATGATACTTCACTTCTTTAATCGCTTTTGATGCAATTGCAGCTAAAGTAGCATCTTTACTTTTCTCCAGATCCGAATAAAAATAATATTCGAATGCCGAGATGTAAAATTGTCGGGCAATGGTATGTGCGAAATCACCATTAGGCTGCTCCGTAATTAAATTATTATAGTACTTAATTTCAGGACGACGGTAAGCTATATCGTCTTCGGTTTTTCCTTTACCCTCTACTTCGCCGGCATATTTCAGCAATGCCTGCGCACGCCCTATCATGTCAAGCGACATATTCGTTAAAGCCAAATCTTCCTCAATAAAAGGAGCGCGGCTGCATAATTCAGATAAGCGATGTCCAAGTATCAAAGCGTTGTCGCCCAATCTTAAACAATAATTGTATAATGCTTCTGTTGATGTCATAATAAAAGTATTAAATGTTTTTGGCGCCTTCCGGCATTACGTAAAAAGTTGGATGACGATAAATCTTATCGTTTGACGGATCAAACAACATATCGTTATCATCAGGATTGGATGCTAAAATATTTTTTGAAGGAACCAACCAAATACTTGTTCCTTCACCCCTTCTGGTATAAGTATCACGGGCATTTTGCATGGCCATTTTTGCGTCTGAGGCGTGTATGCTACCAGCGTGAATGTAAGGAAGTCCTGATTTACTTTGAATAAACACTTCCCATAAATCTAATTGCGTATCTTTTGCCATTGTAATGTTTTTTAAGCGATTTCTAATTGTTTTGCCATTCTTTTTTTCTTGTATGCTTCCGCCGCTTCGCGTATCCATGCTCCTTCATTATGGTATTTAAGATGATGATCCATACGTTGCTTATTGCAAGGACCATTACCATTAATTACACGATGAAACTCATCCCAGTTAATCTTACCAATATCGTAATGACCGGTTTTTTCATTCCATTTCAAATCTTTATCAGGCACCGTTAATCCAATTACTTCGGCTTGCTGAACGGTTTTATCAATAAACTTCTGGCGTAACTCGTCGTTCGTTTCGCGTTTAATTTTCCATTTTACCGCATCACTTGAATGCGGGGAATCTGTATCGTGCGGACCAAACATCATTAATGCCGGCCACCACCAGCGATTCATGGCATCCTGAGCCATTTCTTGTTGGTCTTTTGTACCTTTCATCATCGTAGCCATGATTTCATAGCCCTGTCGCTGATGGAAACTTTCTTCCTTACAGATGCGAACCATTGCCCTACTGTACGGACCGTAAGATGTGCGTTGTAACGACACCTGATTAACGATAGCCGCGCCATCCACTAACCAACCAATAGCTCCGATATCGGCCCAATTTAAAGCAGGGTAATTAAAAATGTTAGAATATTTTGCTTTACCACTGTGTAATTGTTCAATCAATTCAACACGCGTAATCCCTAAGGTTTCGGCAGCAGAATATAAATACAATCCGTGGCCTCCCTCATCTTGTATTTTAGCTAATAAAATTTGTTTCGATCGTAAGCTTGGTGCGCGGGTAATCCAGTTTCCTTCCGGTTGCATACCTATTACTTCAGAGTGCGCATGTTGTGAAATCTGGCGGATTAAATGCTTACGGTAACCTTCCGGCATGTAATCTTTTGCCTCTATGTATTCTCCATTATCAATTCTTAATTGAAAATGTTGATCGGTGTGTTCATTGTGCATAGTTAGATTTTTTTAGTAAATGTATTTTTTGAATACCATCAACTACATGACATTTGTCAGTTTTAATACTTGATAAAAATCATACATTATTGTAACTAATGTCACAAATCATCTACGCCTAAAACGTGATTTTTGTGTTATAACAATTAATTTTTATTACTATGAAGAAAAACATGGGAAACGTTGACAGAATAATCAGATTGACTCTGGCTGCAGTATTATTTATCGTTGCTTTTGCCACTAATTTAACAAGCGGCACTTTAACATATGTGTTAATCGGAATAGGCGCTATCATGACACTAACCAGCGTAATAAGTTTTTGCCCTCTTTATCCATTAGTTGGCATTAATACTTGTCAGAAAGAAGAACAATAATAATTACAACCTATTTAAATGATGGGCTAAATGATTACCCATACTAAAACAGGCTTGTAATAAGTATCCGCCGGTTGGAGCATCCCAATCCAGCATTTCGCCAATCACAAAATGGTTGGGTAATTTTTTTAATTGATAATTTTCATCTACTTCTTTAAGTGCAATTCCACCTGCCGTGGAAATTGCCTCATCGATAGGCGCAAGAGCTGTAATATGTATTGGGAAATTTTTGATAAGCATAACTAATGCTTTGGGATCCGTATAAATTTCTTTGGAAGAAAATTCTTTAATTAACGTTAGCATCGCCCGGCTCAACTTTAATTCTTTTTGAAGAAATTTGGATAAAGAACCATTCTTGCGATTGATGATTTTTTCCTCTAATTCGTCTTGTGTATTCTGAGGTTTAAAATCTACATGCAATATGGCCTGTTTTTTATTGGCTAATTGCCATCTCACTTCCGGACCTAACGGATAAACACCACTACCTTCAATTCCTTGAGATGTTAAGACCGCCTCACCCAGATGAAAAGAATTACCACATTTAAACTTGCAATTTTTCAATGCTTTGCCTTCTAATTCTTCTAAGATTGTTACAGACCAATCAACTTTATAGGCACAATTAGACGCTTCAAAAGGATTTACTGTAACGCCTTTTTCAATAAAATAACTTAACCAGGAACCATCTGAACCGGTTACTTTCCAACTAGCACCGCCAAGTGCAAAAACAACAAAATCTGATGTAATATTATGTATGCCCGATTTTTCTTCAAAAATTAAAGAACCATCGCTTGAGAAGCCAATCCATTTATATCCGGTATTAACTTCTACTTTGTTTTGATCCAAATAACCTTCAATTGCATCTAACACCTGCACGGGTTTAATTCCTTTAACCGGAAAAATACGTTTACTGGTTCCCACATAGGTATCAACACCTAAATCGCCAAACCAATTTTGTAAATCCTTATTTGAAAAATCAGTAATGGCGCTTTTCAAGAAATAATTGGGATGATAACGTCCAATAAACACTTCCAACTCGTCGCTATGGGTTAAGTTAAATCCGCCTTTGCCTGCCACTAAGAATTTTCTGCCAAGTGCTTTGTTCTTTTCATAAATCCTAACACTGTATTTGTCGGAATTTAATTTGGCTGCCAACATCATTGCTGCAGGTCCGCCACCGATTATGGTTACAGATTTCTTCATGGATTAGCTTTTGTTCTTCAAATTTGCAAAAACATGTGCCAAATTCATATGAGTTACATCATAAAAACATAGCAATTTTTATAGTATATTTGTATGCAATAATGAAAAAGGTATTAGTATTATTTTTAATCCTGCAATTCTTTACTAACCACGAGGCTTTTGCCGAATTGGTAAAACTCCCTTTTTTATTTGATCACTACCATCAAACTGCTTCCCATGTATCATTCATCGATTTTATAAATGAACACTATGCGAATGATAACCATGATACGGATCACGAACATGGCAAGTTGCCTTTTAAACATTCGGAAGACGGATGCAGTCATCACCCAACACCAAACATTTCTGTTGTCATAAAAACTGATAATCACTATTCGCTTGCACTTATAGAATATAAAGTGCAACAAAGCGTTCAGTCTAACGATCAAATTCCATCATCTTTTACTGATTCCATTTGGCAACCTCCTAAGCTTTCTTAGTTTTTTGTTCTTCTTTCGTTTTGATTAATCAAAACACATTATTAAAAAATTAAGAAATTTTTATGCTGAACAAAATCATTGCGTTCTCAGTAAAAAACAAGCTTCTCATAGGCTTGTTTACATTAAGCTTAATCATATATGGCATTTTCGAATTACAACGATTGCCCATTGATGCTGTACCGGATATTACCAACAATCAAGTGCAGGTTATCACCGTAGCCCCTTCTTACGGGGCTACCGACATTGAGCGTTTAATTACGTTTCCAATAGAACAAGCTAACAACAATTTACCAGGTCTTGTGGAAATAAGAAGTTTCTCCAGATTTGGGTTATCACTGGTAACTATCGTTTTTGATGATGATGTAGATGTATATTGGGCACGACAGCAAGTATCAGAACGGTTACAAAAAGTAAAAGATCAAATTCCTAAAGGAATAGGATTGCCAGAACTCGGACCTGTTACTACAGGCCTTGGAGAAATTTATCAGTATGTAGTTAGACCTGCTAAAGGTTATGAAGACAAATTTAACGATATGGAATTGCGCACCATTCAGGACTGGATCGTTCGCAGACAATTATTGGGCGTTAAAGGTGTAGCTGAAGTAAGCAGTTTTGGCGGTAAGCTAAAACAATTTGAAATTGCTGTTGATCCTAATAAACTAAACGCCCATCACATTACCATTAACGATATCTTCACGGCACTTGAAAACAATAATCAAAATACCGGTGGCGCGTATATAGAAAAGGGACCAACTGTATTGTACATCCGTACAGAAGGTTTAATTGGTAATATCGATCAATTAAAAAACATTGCTGTAAAATCATCTGCCGATGGTACACCTTTATTTATAAAAGATATTGCTGACGTGCGATTTGGCTATTCAACCCGTTTTGGCGCGATGTGTTACAACGATCAAGGTGAAGTTGCCGGTGCTGTTGTAATGATGCTGAAAGGCGCTAACAGCAATGAAGTAATTGATAATATTAAAACACGAATTGCTCAAATTCAGAAAACTTTACCGGAAGGCATTTTAATCGAACCTTTTCTCGACCGAACAAAAATGGTAAACAATGCCATAAGTACTGTAGAAAGAAACCTATTGGAAGGCGCTCTTATTGTTGTATTTATTTTAGTACTGTTCTTAGGGAACTTCAGAGCCGGATTATTGGTTGCCTCTGTTATTCCTTTAGCCATGCTGTTTGCCATTATCATGATGAACGTTTTTGGCGTGAGTGGAAATTTAATGAGTTTAGGAGCCCTGGATTTTGGATTAATTGTTGACGGAGCAGTAATTATTGTTGAAGCCGTTATGCATCAGCTAACACATAGCAAACGTTTTTTCAGAACCGATAAAATTGACCAGAAAACAATGGACGATCAGGTTAATCATTCAGCAGGAAAAATGATGAATAGTGCTGTTTTTGGTCAAATAATTATTTTGGTGGTATATCTTCCCATATTTACCTTACAAGGCATAGAAGGAAAAATGTTTAAACCAATGGCTCAAACAGTGGCATTTGCCTTATTAGGTGCTTTTGTTCTTTCCTTAACCTACATACCAATGATGAGCTCTATTTTTCTGAGCAAAAAAATAAATCATAAAAAAACTATTTCAGATAATTTAATGGAAAAACTGAATTGGCTTTATAAGTCATTTCTACTTAAAGTACTTGGAAAACAAAAAACAGTTATAAGCATAGTTCTTTCATTGTTTGGTTTAGCAGTGATTACATTAATGACGCTAGGTGGCGAGTTTATTCCTGCTTTAGAAGAAGGAGATTTTGCCGTTGAAACACGTGTGCTTACAGGTAGCAATTTAAAAACCAGTATAGAGAACTCGCAAAAGGCAGTAAAAATCCTGTTGGCTAATTTTCCTGAAATAGAAAAAGTAGTTACCAAAATTGGAAGTGGTGAAGTTCCTACCGATCCAATGCCAATGGATGCGGCCGATATGATGGTAATATTAAAAGATAAGTCAGAATGGCAAAGTGCAAAATCTTTTAATGAACTGGCTGAAAAAATGAACGAAGCGCTTTCCAGTGTTCCCGGAGTAACATATAGCTTTCAATATCCCGTACAAATGCGCTTTAACGAATTAATGACCGGAGCTAAACAGGATGTGGTTTGCAAAATATTTGGCGAGAACCTGGATACACTTGCCACATACGCAGCCAGACTGGGTAAAATTGTGAATTCAGTTGAAGGGGCCAAGGATATTTATATTGAGGCTGTAACAGGTATGCCTCAAGTAATCATTGATTATAACAGAAATGCAATTGCACAGTACGGATTAAATATCAACGACATTAACCGCATCATCAACACCGCCTTTGCTGGACAGAGCACCGGATTAGTATTTGAAGGTGAAAGACGTTTCGATTTAGTAGTGCGATTAAATCAAACAAGCAGAAACAACCTAAATGACATTAAAAATCTCTTAATACCCGTAAAAGAAGGACAACAAATTCCCTTATACCAATTAGCTAATGTTGAAATAAAAGACGGCCCTAATCAAATTCAGCGAGAAGACGCGAAACGAAGAATTATTGTTGGATTTAACGTGCGTGGCAGAGACGTTCAGAGTATTGTTAACGAACTGCAGGGTAAAGTTGAACAGCAGATAAAATTTTCAGCCGGCTATTACCCAACTTACGGCGGTGCATTCGAAAATCTGAATCAGGCTAAAAAACGCTTATCGATAGCTGTGCCGGTTTCCTTAATTCTTATTTTCTTTCTGTTATATTTTGCATTTCACTCGATCAAGCAGGGACTGTTGATCTATTCGGCTATTCCTCTTTCTGCTATGGGTGGCATTTTTGCATTGTATTCACGCGGAATGCCTTTCAGTATTAGCGCAGGTGTTGGCTTTATCGCCTTATTTGGTGTAGCTGTATTAAATGGTATTGTACTGATTGCCGAATTTAACCGTTTAAGAAAAGAAGGTTACCAAAACAATTTGCGTATTGTTATTGTAGGAACCAGTATGCGACTAAGACCGGTGTTAATGACCGCCTTTGTAGCCTCCTTAGGCTTTTTACCAATGGCCATAAGCAATGGCGCAGGTGCCGAAGTACAACGACCCTTAGCTACCGTAGTAATTGGCGGTTTATTAATTGCCACCTTCTTAACCTTGTTTGTACTTCCTATTCTTTATTTATTATTTGAAAAGAAATCAAATATTAAACTATTTACAGGAAAAACGACTCCAATAGTTGTTACTATAATTTTCTTTTTATTGAACGGTATGCTTTATTCTCAAAAAAGCATTTCATTACAATCAGCTATCGAGCTGGGATTAAAAAATAATTTACAGTTTAAAAACGAGCAATTAAAAGCAGAATACCAAAAACAACTGATCAAAACAGGAATTGACTTACCTAACACCTTAGTTAGTGGTGAATACGGTCAAATAAATAGCGCATACAGTGATAACCGAATGTCAATCAATCAAAGCATGAATTTTCCATTAGTGTATGCACGTCAAAAATCACTATACAATGAAGAATGGAAAAACAGTGTGTTAAACGTATCAGTAAAAGAATCGGAATTAAAAAGAAACATCAGTTCCGCTTATTATGAACTCTTAATTATTTATCAAAAACTTGAACTATTACAGAAAGTTGATAGCCTGTTTGAAAAAGTAGTAAAAGCCGCACAATTACGTTATGAAAAGGGCGATGACAACATTCTCGAAAAAGTGGCATCTGAAAATCAAAGGGGACAAATTCTTTCACAGACTAATCAGGTAAAACAGGATCTGGAAATAGCGTCACTTCAGTTTCAATTATTACTGAACACAAATGAAAAATTTGTTCCGGAACTTAGTCCTTTAAAATTAGAATTTATTCCGGCCACCGACACTTCAGTAATTAAGCTACACCCGTTTATTAAGCAACTCGAGCAGCAAAATAAAATCAGCCGTTTAAATTCACGACTTGAAAAATCAAAATTACTTCCCGATTTAAATTTCGCGTATTACAACATGAGCATCATTGGCAACGGAGCCGATAATGTGATTTACACACGATCATCACGTTTTCAGTCGGCTCAGGTCGGACTTGGAATCCCTTTGTTCTTTGGCGCACAAAAAGCCAGGATTCAATCTGCCAAATCACTTCAGAAAATAAGCGAGAATAATTATCAGTCCGGATTAAAATCGTTACAAAACGAATATCTTAAAACAGTTAGCAGTCTGCAACATTTAACTAACACATTGCATTATTACGAAAATGTGGGTAACAAAAATGCCAAAATAATTGATGAAACCGCCAATAAACAATACCGGCAGGGAGAAATTAATTATACAGAATGGACCTTGCTAATGAACCAGTCTATTATAATTAAAACAGATTATTTAAACACCCTTAAACAGTATAACGAAGCTGTAATTAATTTAAATTATTTATTATCCAAATAAACATCTTATGAAAAAGATATTAATTCTAATCGGTATTATACTTGGTTTTTACGCCTGTAAAAATCAAGAGACCCAAAACAAAGCGGAAGAAAATTCCGCTGATAACATAGTAAGCTTAAACGAAAAACAAATGGCTAATGCCGGCGTATTAACTAGTTTCGGTCAAAAGAAAAGTATTTCTTCTGTTTTAAAAATCAACGGAAAAATTGAGGTGCCGCCACAAAACATAGTCTCAGTAAGTATTCCTTTAGGTGGCTACCTGAAGTCAACGCATTTATTGCCCGGAACTAAAATCAAAAAAGGCGAAGTGATTGCTGTAATTGAAGACCCTCAGTACATTCAAATACAGCAAGAATATTTAACCTCACTTGCCAAATTAAGCTTTCTTGATAAAGAGTTTACTCGTCAGAAAGAGTTAAACCAAAGCAAAGCAAGCAGCGATAAAGTAATGCAGCAAACCGAATCGGATTATAAATCACAAAAAATTGCCACCAAATCATTGTCTGAAAAATTAAAATTAATTGGTGTCAATCCGGAAAGTTTGGATGAAAATTCCATTTCGAGAAGTGTAAATGTTTACGCGCCTATTGAAGGATACGTGTCAAAAGTAAATGTAAACATTGGCAAATACGTAAACCCATCAGATGTAATATTTGAACTAATTAATCCCACTGATATACATTTAGGACTAACCGTATTTGAGAAAGACGTCAATAAATTATTTATCGGTCAAAAATTAATTGCATACACCAACAATGAACCTGAGAAAAAACATCCAGCAGAAATTATACTTATTGGTCAGGACTTATCATCCGAGAGAAGTGTAATGGTACATTGTCATTTTGAAGATTACGATAAAAACTTATTACCGGGCATGTATATGAATGCAGAATTAAACATTCTAACCAACGACGCCTTTGTAATTAATGAAGAAGCTGTAGTAAACTATGAGAACAAAAACTATGTTTTTGTGGAAGTAGAGAAAAGCAAATACGAAATGAAAGAAGTAAAAACAGGTATTTCTGAAAACGGAATGATTGAGATTACCAATAGTGAATCATTAAACAACAAACCCATTGTTACAAAAGGTGCATACAGTTTATTGATGAGCTTGAAGAATACGGCTGAAGAGTAATTAACAAACTTCTTCCGGATAAGGCGGAAATCACACTGCCGAACTAAATGTTTTTGTTTCGGGGGTTTTGCGCCAGAAGCGTGCATCAATGCACATACAGATGTTGCGTAAAAAGGCCTTACCGCTTTCGGTAACTTTTAAATGATAGGGATGTACTTCTACTAATCCATCCTTTTGCAATTCGGCTAAACGTTCAATTCCCTGATAAAGTGACTCACATTGAGTTTCCGGTGTATCCCACTTCGTTTCGAAGTGACACATAACGTTTAAGATATGCTTGCGTAAAATCAAATCCTCCTCATTTAAAACATGTCCGCGTGTTACGGCAAATTTACCGCTGTTTATACACTCCTGATATTCTTCTACTGTTTTTATATTTTGCGCAAAGCCGGTCCAGGTATCACTGATTGAAGAAACACCTAATCCAACCAATAAAGCAGTATAGTTGGATGTATACCCCATGAAATTTCGGTGCAATTTTTTAGTTTTCATGGCTGCAAACAATTCATCATTCTGAAGGGCAAAATGATCCATACCAACTTCCTTGTAAGTATTCTGTAAAAACATATCCTTACCTAACGCATACAATTTCCTTTTATCATCATCCACTGGTAAATCCTTCTCGGTAAATTTCCGTTGTCCGGGTTTTATCCAGGGTACATGCGCGTAACTGTAAAACGCAATGCGGTCAGGTTTTAATGCAATCACCTTCTCTACCGTATCTTTCATGCTGGCATAAGTCTGAAAAGGCAAACCATAAACTAAATCAAAATTGACAGAAGTAAATCCAACTTCGCGGCACTGATCCAAAATGGTTTTTACTTCTTCAAAACTCTGGTAACGGTTAATCGCATCCTGTACCTTATCATCAAAATCCTGAATACCATAGCTGATGCGCTTAAATCCTAATTGATGAAGTGTAGTTAAGTGTTCAAGCGTAGTATTAGCCGGATGTGCTTCAAAACTAAATTCAGCGTTTACCGCAGTTTCTGATTTGCTTAGAATACCCTGAATTAATTTTTTGAGATTTTCAGCCGTAAAAAAAGTTGGTGTACCACCTCCTAGATGAATTTCCCGGATAACGGGTTTTTCATTAAATAACTCCAAATACAGACTCCATTCTTTAAGAACCGCGTTTATGTATGGTTCCTCTACTTTATGATTTACAGTAATACGTGTATTACAAGCGCAATAAGTACATAAGCTTTCGCAAAACGGTAAATGAATGTATAAACTAATGCCATCTTTATGATTGGTAGCATCAAAACAATCTTTTACTAATTTCTTCCACTCATCCACCGTAGGCGTTTTATTCCAAAATGGTACGGTAGGATAACTGGTGTAGCGAGGAACCGGGATATTATATTTAGAAATAAGATTCACTTACTTAAAGGTAATTTTAATTATTTATGACAACATTCTACCTTGGGCGCGGTGGTTACTTCGGTATGGCATTGCTCAGCCATTTTCGGACTTATGTATGGAATACCTAAATTCATTCCGCGTAAAATTAGTAATACAGCCATTACTGAAACCACATAGGGCATAGCCTTAGTTATTCCAAGTCTGAATTTGACTGAAATCAAGTTACTGAACCATGCAACCGAAAACATGGCAGGTACTGTACCCAAACCAAACAAAGCCATAAACAATGCACCGTTGATTACCGACCCGCTGGCCAAAGCTCCGGTTATTGCCATGTAAATTAAGCCGCAGGGCAGCAAACCGTTGAGAAGTCCGATATAGAATAACGCTTTTGTGCTTCGGTTTTGAAACAAATTACCTAATGACACTTTTAGTTTAGAAAAGAGTTGATGAAATTTGGAAGTAAACGAAAATTGAGCAAATAAATCTCCGGGTAATAAAACTGATAAGAGGATAATAACACCCAGTACAATTGATAAAATTTGCTGTAAACCAAAAATAGCGAAGCCCTGCCCTACCAAGCCAAACAATGCACCAAGCGCGGAGTAAGTAATGATTCGGCCGGCGTTGTAAATTAATATAGAAACAAATCGGGAAGATTGTGATTTACCTTGAACGGGTAAAGATAATGCAATGGGACCGCACATGCCTACACAATGCAAGCTGCCTAATAAACCTAAAGATATGGCTGCCCATAACATTGCCATTATTTGATGGTAATTACCTGCTCTTTAAAATAATTTTTATCGCATGCAATCCAGGATAATTGCATTATATAAAGTCCTTTTTCGAACTTATCACTTTCAATAATTTGTTTTCCATCAGCGTCAAATTTTAAATCTACCTTAAAATCTTTAGCAGAATCGGACGGACGGAAAAAATTAACAGTTCCTTTATAGCCGGCATTTAAAAATTCCGAACTAACATTTAAGGTAACTTTATTTCCGTTTAACGCATGTTCAATAGTGCTGGTTAAAGAATTTGCGTTATTGATAGCATCAATCCTGTCTTGATACTGTAATTCTTGTTTATAATAGTCTTTAGAAACTAATTCTACTTTTTGTCCGTAGCATAACACCACCAGTGTTACTATTAAAGCAACGAAGCTTAAATACAATACTACTATTCGTATACCCCAACTCATGATTTTTATTTTTTATTGTTATAACTAATTGGTCCAAGAAAATTGGTCTTAACGGTTTTAATTTTTTTTCCGTTTGAATAAACACCAATTTCCAATTTTGTTTTACGTTCTTTAATATCGTTTTTATTCAAGTACACAAAAAATTCGCCGGCTGAAATTTCTTCTTGCTTAACATGTAAATCCTTTCCGATTATTTTAATTGAAGCATTTTGGAAATTTTCCACTTTTAACTCTACCGGTAATTCCTTACGGGTTTTATTCACTAATTTAATAGTAAACAAATTGCTTATCTGATTATTTGACTGATCCTGATACAGCAAACCTTTTGCGCGCAAAATGGTAGCATCATAATCGGAACGTGTAGAAAGCAAGAAAGCTTCAACACCGATTAAAAGTAAAAGCACAGTTGAATACGCTTTCATACGTGTTGTAAAAGCGAGCTTTACTTTATTTTTAATACCGTTTTCAGAATCATAACGAATTAAACCTTTTGGCAAACCTACACTTTCCATCATGTGATCACAAGCGTCAATACAGGCTGTACAATTCACGCACTCCAATTGAGTACCATTGCGTATATCTATAGCTGTTGGACAAACCTTTACACACAAACCGCAATCAATACAATCTCCTCCGGTTCTTACTTCGTTTTTCTTGAATTTATGTCGCTCTTCGCCTCGCACATAATCGTAAGCAACCACCACTGAGTTTTTATCAAGCAGTACGCCTTGCATGCGTCCGTAAGGACAAACAATTAGACACACCTGTTCGCGGAACCAGGAATAGACGAAGAAAAACACACCCGTAAAAATCAGCATGGCGATAAAACCTCCCACATGAAAGGAAATTGGCTCTGTCGCAATTTTTATGACTTCATCGGCGCCGATTATATAAGCAAGCAAGGTGTTACTGATGATAAAAGACAATAGAATAAATAAAGAATATTTAGAAATACGTTTAATTAGTTTATCGGTTGTCCACGGAGCATGCTTAAGGGCTTTTTGATAAGTAGAGTCACCTTCTATCCAATATTCAATGCGTCTGAAAAGCATTTCCATAAAGATTGTTTGAGGACATGCCCAACCGCAAAAAACCCTGCCGAAAACAACCGTAAAAAGAGCAATAAACACAATGAAAATGAGCATGCCAAGCATGAAAATAAAGAAATCTTGCGGCCAGAAAATCATTCCGAATAGGATAAACTTCTTCTCAACAACATTGAGCATAAACAAGGGAACGTCGTTTATCTTTATAAAAGGAATTGTAAAGAAAAGAATGAGATAAAGGTAACTCAAATATTTTCGCCAATTGTAGAATTTACCCGACGGTTTAGTCGGGTAAATCCACACTCGTTTTCCTTCTTTATCAATAGTGGCGATACTATCTCTGAACGATTCAGTATCTGCTGATGAATTGTTTTTAAGTTCGTTTTGTTTATCAGACTCAGTACTCATATTATTTTTTTCCTTCTGCAGCCGGTTTTACCAAGCTATCAGCAGGCGCAGCTACATGAAGTGAATCATTAACAACAGCAGTTGAATCACTTGCCGCAGGCGCACCAGCTTCAGTATATAAATCACCTTGCGGAGCTTTACCGTTTGGAGGGTTTGTACCTTTTAACGTACGGATAAAAGAAGATACCTGAGCAATCTGCATAGGAGATAAATCTTCCTTCCAAGATTTCATGCCTTTATCTGGATATCCATACTTAATGGTTTTAAATATGTCCTGAATGCTTCCTCCATGCATCCAATATTCATCGGCAAAATTAGGACCAACCCCACCTTCGCCAAGGCGACCGTGACATGCTGCACAATTAGCGATATAAACTTGCTTACCGGCATCGATATCAGATGCATTATCCAATATTTTTACATTAGTTTCGTCTACGTTATTAGCAGCAGTTTTCATATAAGCTTCCACTTCTGCTTTTGCAGCGGCCATTTCCTTATTGTATTCTGCCTCCTGTAAATCTCCTGTTCCTGAAATATGATAATGTACCAAATAAAGAAATGCAACAACAATGGTTAAATAGAAACCATACTTCCACCAAGGCGGCAAATCATTATCTAACTCCTTAATTCCGTCATAATCGTGATCCAGCATGATTTCAGCTTCACGCTCAATTTCAACTGCAGCGTTTAATTTGTCAAAAATTGTTTTTTCAGCCGGTTTCGTTATTGTAACGGTTTCTTCAGTGGTATCCTGCTCTAATAAACGCTTAACTGCAGTGTATAGTCCTACAACGAAAATTAATTCGATAATAATGATAAACAACATGAAATAAAACGTGAAATAATCTAAGCCTCCAATCAACCAGTCGTCTTTTTTAACATCAACCGCAGCCTGTGCATTGGCGTAAGAAGAGATAAGCACAAAAAGAATTACCGCTCCAATTTTTGATGAACCGGAATTATTTTGCTTTTCTTCCTTAAGTTTATTTTGAAAGTATTCGCTTTGCGCTAAGTTTTTCAAAACATTTGCCATACCAACGATTACAATTAGCAGAATAAAAATGACAGCCAGTAAGGTATTAAATAAAGCATTGGAAAAATAAGAGGAAGAACTTGCAGAGGTTTCCTGAGCGAAGCTCATCATTGGTAGCATAGCTAAGGCCATTAACCAAAATTTACTATACGATTTTTTAGTATTCATAAACCTTTTTGTTTTATTATATCTCGTTATTTACTGGAATATTTTTAGATCTATTGATGTAATTTTTATCTGCCTTTAATACGTAAAGCGTAACCAGTAAAAAGAAGATAAAGAAGATCATTAACGATGTTAAAGGATAGATACCTATTCCTGTAATCGATTCTAAATAATTAATGAATTTCATGACTTTAGTTTTTATTTGGTTGCTACTTCCTTATTTTCTGTTTTGATATCTTTACCTAATCGCTGTAAGTAAGCAATAAGCGCAATGATTTCTTTATTAGATGCCGTTTCAATTCCATCTTTCTTTAAGTTAGCGGCAATTTCAGAAGCCTGCTTATTTAAATCATCGATCGCTTTATCTTCGTATCCTTCCGGATATGGAACACCTAATGTTTTCATCGCTTTAATCTTACCGCTCAATAAGGATGTATTTAAATCATCATCCAATAACCAAGAGTAAGTAGGCATAATTGAGTTAGGTGACATAGTTGTAGGATCTAACATATGGTTATAATGCCAGCTGTCGGGATATTTACCACCCACGCGTGCTAAATCCGGACCGGTACGCTTAGAACCCCATTGGAATGGATGATCGTAAACGAACTCGCCTGCTTTAGAGTATTCGCCATAACGGGCGGTTTCACTTCTGAATGGTCGGATCATTTGCGAGTGACAAGTGTAACAACCTTCACGCACATAAATATCACGGCCTTCCAATTCTAATGGCGTGTATGGCTTAACACTAGCAATTGTAGGAATATTTGATTTTACTAAAAAAGCAGGAACAAATTCAATAATACCACCTATCAGCACCACAACTAAACTCACTATCATTAATTGAATTGGCTTACGCTCAATCCAACGATGCCAGTGATCATTTGAGTGTGCCTGGTATTCACCTTTTAATGCCGGAGCTTCTGCTTCTTCAATCTCAAGGAAAGTACCTGCTTTAATAGTTTTAATTAAGTTGTAAGTCATAACAACAGCGCCTACTAAATATAAAGTACCACCAATTGCACGAGCTACGTAAAACGGAATCATTTTTGTTACTGTGTCCATGAATTGCCATTTCAATTGTCCTTCAGGAGTGAAGTCTTTCCACATGGAGCTTTGCATAAAACCTGCCCAATACATTGGCACTGCATAAACCACAATACCTAATGTTCCAATCCAGAAATGCATGTTTGCCAGTTTTTCAGAATGCAATTTTGTTTGGAATAATCGTGGGATTAACCAATATAAAATACCAAAAGTTAAGAAACCGTTCCATCCAAGTGCACCCACGTGAACGTGTGCAATGGTCCAATCGGTAAAGTGACTAATAGCATTTACGTTTTTCAAAGATAACATCGGACCTTCAAAAGTTGCCATACCGTAAGCGGTTACCGCAACTACTAAGAATTTTAACACTACGCTATCACGCACGCGATCCCATGCGCCACGTAAGGTTAATAAACCATTAATCATACCACCCCAGCTAGGAGCAATTAACATTACTGAGAATACAACACCTAATGATTGTGCCCAATCGGGGGTTGAAGTATATAATAAGTGGTGAGGACCTGCCCAGATATAAATGAAGATTAATGCCCAGAAGTGTATAATAGATAATCGGTAAGAGAAAACCGGACGGTTAGCCACTTTAGGTAAGAAATAATACATTAAACCTAAGTAAGGCGTAGTTAAGAAGAATGCCACCGCATTATGTCCGTACCACCATTGTACCAACGCATCCTGAACACCTGCATACCAAGAGTAAGACTTGGTTAATGAAACTGGAATTTCGATAGAGTTAACAATATGTAACATCGCTACTGTTACCAATGTGGCAATATAAAACCAAATGGCAACATATAAATGACGCTCACGGCGACGAATAATTGTACCGAACATGTTCCATCCGAATACTACCCACACTAAAGTGATTAAAATATCAATTGGCCACTCTAATTCGGCATACTCTTTACCGGTGGTATAACCTAAAACTAAAGTTAACGCAGCTAAAACAATGATTAACTGCCAACCCCAGAAATGTATTTTACTTAACATATCACTAAACATGCGCGCTTTCAATAAACGCTGCATGGAGTAATAAACGCCCATAAAAATACCATTACCCACAAAGGCGAAAATAATAGCATTTGTGTGAATAGGCCTTACTCGCCCGAAAGAAGTGTAAGGTAAATCAAAGTTAAGCGCGGGAATAACTAATTGCAAAGCGGCTAATAAGCCCGCCAGCATACCCACTAAACTCCATAAGATGGTTGCGTAGGCAAACATCTTTACGATCTTATTATCGTATCTGAATTTTTCCAGTTCCATAGATGTGTGTGTTTTTATTTTTGTTTTGTTTCTTTGTTTTCGTCGTCAAATAGCATTCTTACTGACGGCGTATAATCATCTTCGTACTGTCCGCTTTTTACAGACCAGATGAAAGCAACTAAAAATCCAATAGCTACCAGTAAACTTGCGATAATTAATATGAAAATTGCACTCATAATTTAATCTCAAATGTATCGGAGGTTAAATTGGTTTAGTTTGAGAATAATCAGTTGGATTTATGACTTTTGTCATGTTTTGATTTTTTAACAGTGTTTTACATCATTATCAGGCTATTATTACCTTTTTATATGATTAACTCCTGATGTTCCGGGTAACTAATTTCCTTTAATTTTTGTTTCACTTTAGCTAAGTCTATTTCAGAATCGGATTCTATCGTGATCTCATTTGTAGGAATATCAACATTAACAGCCTTTATTCCATTTACAGTTAATAAGGCCTTGGTGATGGTATTAACACAACCGCCACATTTAATATTGCTGGCTTTAATGATTGTTTCCATGGTTTTTTCTTTTCAGTTTTAAATAATAGAATGAGCTCACGCCGGTTGTAAACAACACAATACTTATTGAGCTTACGGGCATTAAAATAGCGGCAATAACAGGTTCCAATGTTCCCTGTACAGCATAATACAAACCAATTATATTATACAAAACAGATATAAAGAAACTTCCATAAATTATTTGCTTCTCTTTTTTACAATAATCGATTAAACCATTTAACCATTTAAATTGATCACCGGATAAAATTCCATCACAAGCCGGAGAGAAATTATTAATATTATCAGTTATTGCAATACCTACATGACTTTGTTTTAACGCTCCGGCATCATTTAATCCGTCACCAATCATAATAACTTTGCGTCCTTGTTGCTGCAGATTTTTCACAAACTCCAGTTTATCTTCCGGTTTCTGATTAAACAGCATTTGTGTTTTCTTACCAAAAAATGACTCTAAACGTGTACGTTCGTTGTCATTATCACCGGAAATGATTGCCAATTGATATTTCTCACTTAATATCTCCGATAATTCCTTTAATCCCTCCCGATAGGTATTGCGAATTACAAAGCATCCTTGCACCTCGTCGTTGAACGACACATACACATAACTACCATCATCTGAATTAATGTCTTTTTTAAGCGACATATAACTTGCCGATCCCAACTTCACTTCAACTCCATTTACATTGCCGCTGACCCCTTTTCCTTTATCTTCTTTAAAGTTTTTTACTATTAAAGTTTTGCTAAACGGCAAAAACGAAACGATCGATTTGCTTAATGGGTGATTTGATTGATTAGCGATGGAACGGATCCATTGCGATTGCTCATCATTTAAATCGGCGCCATTGTAAAATATCTGGGCCTCCTGCTGTCTGGTGATGGTTCCTGTTTTATCAAAAACAATGGTATCAGCATCGGAAATTCGTTCAATTACATTAGAATTTTTTACATATAGGTTTAATTTACCCAATAGGCGGATAATGCTGCCATTGGTGAATGTGGCACTCAGCAATAAAGCGCAAGGGCAAGCAACAATTAAAACGGCAGTTAAGCTATTCCAAACTTTTGAAGAATCATAAACTGACCAATAAACAACTGCAGCAGCTGCAATTGAGAACAAGGCCACCGTAAAATAACGACTAACCGAATGGATGAATGATTCTTTTTTCTCTTCCTCATTTTCTTTAAACACATCATTATTCCATAATTTGGTTAAATAACTTTGCGATACTTCTTTTACTACTTCTAATTCGATAGCGCCACCAATTTGCTTACCGCCTGCATAAATAATTTCGCCTATCGATTTTTCAATGGGTAATGACTCGCCGGTAACAAAACTATAATCAATGTTTGCTTTCCCTAAAAACAAGATGGAATCAGCGGGAATAATTTCGTGACTATGAATTTTTATGCGTTGTCCTACTTTTAATTTTGAAACTGGAATTTGAAATTCTTTACCATCATCACTTAACACACTTACGCCAATAGGAAAATACGATGTATAATCGCGTTCAAAGGATAAACTCTCGTAAGTTTTACTCTGGAAATAACGGCCAACCAGCATAAAAAACACAATTCCCGACATGGAATCGAAATAGCCGGCACCGGTACCTGAAACCACTTCGTAAAATGAGCGCGCAAATGTTATTAATACGGCCAGTGCTATGGGCGCATCGATATTTACAATTTTCTGCTTAAAACCTTTCCAGGCCGATATGAAAAATTCAGAAGCCGAATAAAAGAAAACCGGTAATGCTAAGGTTAAATTAAAATATCCTAAAAACGTTTTTAAACTTTCATCTTCAAATGTGCCGAGCGAGAAATATTCCGGAAAACTCATCATCATGATGTTACCGAAACAAAAGCCTGCAACACCAATTTTAAAGATTCGAGCCTTATCGTGTTTGCTTATTTTTTTACTGTTAACATGACTCAGATTAATATGTGGTTCGTAACCAATAGAAGTTAATGTTTCTGCAATTTTCCTTAATCCAGTTTGCGTATTATCAAAAACAACTAAAATTTCCTTCTTCAAAAAATCTACTTGCGATTTTATAATTCCGGGTTGCAACTTCCCTAAATGCTCTAAAATCCAAATGCAGGAACTGCAATGCATTTGAGGCAGGTAGAAAATGATATGACTTTGATTTTTTTCGGTAAAGTGAACCAGGCTTGCTGTTAATGAAGCATCGTCTAAAAAAGCGAATTTACCCTCACGTACTTTATGCTTTTGCGTAATTCCGGGGTTTTTTTCTATATCATAATAATTACACAGGTTATTCTGGTTGATGATCTCATAAACCATTTTACAACCTTCGCAGCAAAAAGATTTATCATCCGTAACAATGTTTTCTTTTAATACTTCATCACCGCAATGGTAACACAGCTGCTTGACATCTATTTTTTTATCTTTAATCAAATTAGTAAGATAACAGGCACAAATTTAACGGAGGCGCATAAGAGCATTTATGACAAATGTCATAACACCAATTAACTTAAATCATATATAATCAATTAAAATATTCGGTCTTTTGACTAATATTAATTACCTTTAAAATAAAAAAATGACACCTATTGAAAATTTACATTATGCCATTGGTGAATTAGCTTTTTCAATAGCTAAAGCCGACGGAAAAATTCAAAAAGAAGAACGCGAAAAATTTCACAGCATAGTTGCTGCCGAACTACGTTCAAAAGATTATAATTTTGATGTATCTGACATTGTTTTTAAACTAATGGATAAAGACGATATGGACAGTGAAACTACTTATAGCTGGGCCATGAAGGAAATCCGAACCAACAGTCATTATTTAAGCCCAAAACTGAAAGAAACATTTATCCGAATAATGGAAAAAGTTGCCAAAGCTTTTGAACCTGTGGCTCCTAGGGAACAAGCTTTGCTGGAAAAGTTTTTTAAAGAAATTGCGGAAATACATGGCGATCCGGTTTTTTACAATCAAAACTAGATAAGGATCTGTTATACATAAAAAAAGCCCTGCATGCAGGGCTTTTTTATTCGGGAACGATTACTCTATCCAATGGATATTTCTTTACGTCCTTGTTTTATTGCTTCTTCTTTTTTTGCAACTTCCAGTTTTAACAAACCATTTTCATATTTGGCATCAACCTTATCTGAATTGGCTGTTTTTGGCAGCTGAAACGAACGGGTAAAGGAATTATATGAAAACTCCTTACGGGTATACTTTTCATTTTTATCTTCTTTCTCCGCTTTGTTTTCTGCACTTATGGTAAGCACTTCGTTATCGATA
>JBBAKL010000048.1:0-22442 GCA_040403535.1 Bacteroidia bacterium | reverse complement strand
CGTTTGTCAAATTCTTTCTTTCCTTTTGCTAAAGCAATTTCAAGCTTGGCATAACCACTATCCGAAATAAATAAACGAACAGGAATAATGGTTAATCCCTGATCTTTCATTTTTTTCTGAAGCTTATTAATCTCCAGTTTATTGAGTAATAATTTTCGCTCGCGGTTGGGTTCGTGATTGTAATGTGTGCCTTCTGAGTATTCTGAAATGTGCATGTTTTTAATGTACAATTCGTTGTTTCTAAAATAACAATAACTGTCAACCAGGGCCGCTTTACCTTCACGAATGGATTTTATTTCGGTGCCGGTTAAAACCATTCCTGCTACCAGTTTTTCAATGAACTGGTAATCAAATTTAGCGCGACGGTTTTCTATGTTAACCTTATTGAGTATTTTAGTTGCCACAACACAAATATACTAATACCATGGGAAACCACCGTGTACAATTATCAGTTGCCGGCACAGAAGATATTCCTGCTATTGCTAAACTTGCCGAAATCATCTGGCATCAGCACTACACCAGCATTATAGGCACCGATCAAATCAATTACATGCTGGACATGATGTACAGTTATCCCAGCTTAACCGAACAGATGACTCAAAAAGGCCATGTGTTTTATTTAATACACGAAGATGAGTCTGTTATCGGTTTTATTGCGGTGAGTAAAATGGAGAATGCTAAGCACAGTTATTTTATTCATAAATATTATTTGTTACAGGAATTAGCAGGTAAGGGAACCGGTACAGCGGCGTTTATTGAACTCTTAAAACTTTTAAAACCTGAGGAGCTGCGTTTAACTGTAAATCGCCAGAATTACAAATCCATCAATTTTTATTTTAAAAACGGATTTAAAATTGAACAAGTGGCCGATTTTGATATTGGAAACGGATACGTGATGAATGATTTCGTAATGGTTTGGAGAAGATAGTCATGCTGAACTTGTTTCAGCATCTTTTTAATAATTATGCGGATTACACGGGCATTCATTTATATTATTACCAACTATAACCGAACCACATCTTATATCGGCGTCACTAACGATTTAGAACGTAGGATTAAGGAACATAAATCTTTAAAGGGTTCTGTTTTTACCTCAAAATATAAATTGACTGATTTGGTCTATTATGAAGAAATTTCTTCTATGAAAAGTGCAATTGCCAGAGAAAAACAACTAAAAAACTGGCATCGTGAATGGAAAATTAACCTGATAAAAGAGCTAAACCCTGAAATGAATGATTTAGCAAAAGATTGGGATTTGTAAAGATCCCGAAACAAGTTCGGGATGACCATTTAAAAAACAGAGCATTTAACTCAACTTCGCCGAAAACTCTTCCCACTTTTGCATTTCTGCTTCGAGAGAAGATTTTAGTTTGTTGTAGTTATCAAAAAACGCTATATCGTTTACTAATTGATTATAGGTTTCTGTATTCGATAACTTATCATCGCAAGCTTTTATTTCTGCTTCCAAACGTTCAATCTCAGCTTCGGTTTTTTTAATCTGATTACGGATTTGCTTTTGCTCCTGATCGTTTGAATCTACAACTTGCTTTTTTTCTACAACAGCCTCTTTTTTGGCAGCCGTTGCTTTTTTATCCAAGTCTAGTTCATTTAAGCGCTCTACCTTACGTAATTCCATAAATTCTTCGATACCGCCTAAATGTTCTTTTACGTGTCCGTCTCTGAATTCAAATAAACGGTTACACATGCCTTTCATAAAATCACGATCGTGACTCACCATCACCACCGTACCTTCATAATCTAACAAAGCCTGCTTTAAGATTTCTTTCGAACGAATGTCCAAGTGATTGGTTGGCTCATCCAGCAATAATAAATTATAAGGTTCCAGTAATAATTTACATAAGGCCAAACGTCCGCGCTCTCCCCCACTCAACACCTTCACTTTTTTATCAATGTCTTCGCCGCTGAATAAAAATGCGCCTAATAAATTACGTACACGCTTACGAATATCGCCCACAGCCAGATCATCAATGGTTTGAAACACGGTTTTATCGCCATCCAGTTTCTCTTCCTGATCTTGCTCGAAATAACCCATCATTACACTATGACCCAAGGTAACAGCCCCTTCATGATCAACTTTCTTCGCAATCATTTTCATCATGGTTGACTTTCCTTCACCGTTTCTTCCTACAAAACCGATTTTTTCTCCTTTGGTGATAATGAAATTTGCATCAGAGAAAATGCGTTTCGGACCGTACATTTTTCCGGCATGTTCGCTGGTAATAACTATTTTACCACTGTGAGCAGGCGGCGGAAAGCGGAAATACATGGCTGCTGTATCGTCTTCATCTACCTCCACTCGCTCCATACGGTCGAGTTTTTTAATTAAGGATTGTGCAAACGATGCCTTGTTTGCTTTAGCACGGTACTTGTCAATCAACACTTCGGTTTGATCAATAATTTTCTGCTGATTTTTCGCGGCATTTTCTTGTTGTTCTTTACGTTCTTTACGCAATATCAAATAGCGCGAATAATTGGTTTTATAATCGTAAATTTTTTGATTTACAATTTCAATAGTACGGTTGGTTACGTTATCTAAAAAGGTTTTATCGTGACTAATAAGCACCACTGCTCCCGGAAACGTTTCCATAAACTCTTCCAGCCATTGAATCGCTTCAATGTCTAAGTGATTGGTAGGCTCATCTAACAACAACACATCCGGTTTTTGCAATAATAATTTCGCTAATTCAATTCGCATGCGCCAGCCGCCGCTGAACTCTGATGTTTGACGCTGCAAATCTTTACGATCAAATCCTAAGCCTTTTAAAATCTTCTCAATCTCTTCTTCAACATTACCTGCCCCAACAATATCTAATCGGTGATTTATATCGGTTAAATCCTCAATTAGCTTCATGTAACTGTCACTTTCGTAATCAGTACGTGTTTCCAATTGATGATTGATTTCATCCAGGCGCTTTTGCATTTCCTGAACTTCCTGAAATGCGGTTTCCGTTTCAGCAAAAACGGTGCGTCCGTGCTGATGCGTCATATCCTGAGGCAAATAACCGATTTTACATTCGCGAGGGATTGCAATCTCACCTTTGGTAGGATTTTGTTGTCCGGCCAATAATTTAAGCATGGTAGATTTACCGGCACCATTTCTTCCTGCCAGACCAATACGGTCTTTAGGATTAATTAAAAAGGAAATATTATCAAACAGGGTGAAACCACCAAAAGCTACTGTTGCGCCGTTAACCGAAATCATTGCTAAAAATTAAGGCTGCAAAGATAGGGATTTTTTGGAAGGATTTACACCAGCATTCCGGCAATACAAGCCGAAAGGTAAGAGGCTAAAGTACCTGCAATTAACGACCGGATGCCCAATTTGGCCAAATCGTTTCTTCTTTCAGGGGCTAAAGCGCCAATTCCGCCTATTTGCATACCTACGGATGAGAAGTTAGCAAAACCACAAATAGCAAAACTTGCGATAATTGTTGCCTTTTCACTTAATGGTTCTGCTAAGCGATGCGTTAAGGTATCGAATGCTACAAATTCGTTAATCGTTAATTTTTGTCCCATTAAGGTGGCAACGGTCTCCACATCTGCGGCAGGCACACCCATTACCCAAGCCAGTGGATAAAACAACTTTCCGAAAATAAAATCTAATGACAATTGCGGATAAATTTTTCCGAGTCCCCAGTTAATTAATGCAATTAAGGCGATAAAACCAATTAGCATGGCAATAACGTTAATCGCAATTTTCATTCCGTCGGCCGCACCATGAGAGATGGCATCGATCACATTGGTATACGGACTTTTCACTTCCAGTTTTACTTCTCCTTTGGTTTGTGATTCTTCGGTTTCAGGGTACATGATTTTAGAAACCACTAATGCAGCTGGCGCTGCCATTAAACTGGCGGTTAAAAGATATTCGGCTTTAGCACCCATGTTCACATAAACGATTAAGATACCCCCTGCAATGCACGCCATACTTCCTGCCATGGAAGCCATCAATTCACTTCGTGTCATAGTAGCTAAATACGGACGGATCATCACTTGTGCTTCTACTTGTCCTACAAATGCGCTGGCCACATTACTTAATGCTTCTGCTCCACTTACGCGCATAATAAAATTCATTACTCTGGCAATAACGGAAATTACTTTTTGCATAAAGCCAATGTGATATAAAATTGCCACCAATACGCAAACAAAAATGATAGTAGCAGTAACACTAAATGCAAATACAAAAGTGTGAGGTGCGCCAAAACTTTTTGAAGCGCCATCGTGTGTGTCAATCATAATTCCACCATACACAAACGAAGCGCCTTGTGTGGCAAATTGCTCTATTTTTCCCATACCACGTCCTAACAATGCAAAGAAGTTGGTAATAAACGGAACTTTTAAAACCAACAAAGCAATGGTTAATTGCAAAGCAACGCCGCTAATTACCAAACGGTAATTAATTGCTTTTCTGTTATTAGACATTAAAAATGCCAGGCCCAGTATTGTAAGTATGCCCAGGATGCCGGTAAATCTTTCCATATAGTCAAATTTATTTAAGCAAGATAAAAATAAGTTTTATAAAAATGTTTGTAACCAAACACACTTAATGAACATTATATTAAAAAAACAAGGAGGTTAATATGACAATCACGGCAAAACAAATTAGCGTTTCACTTATTGCAATTAGTTTTAACAGTTACGCGACAAACTGCGTAAATATTGAAGAAGCAATCAATAAAAAACTCATAAAAACCGATGTGACTTGTAAAGGAGGATTGGTGCTCAATTACAAAATAAAAAACCAAACCCCCGACTCGATAAAAATTATTGTTCCATCGGGCTGGCGAATAGACGCGGAAAAAGAAAATTATCAGGATATACTGGTTGCTCACGAACAAATTTTAGCCTTGCGCGAAAACGAAACCAAGTCGTTTGAAATAAAAGGATATTGCTGCGAATACACCAATAACGGACCAATAAATGGTTTAAAGTATAGTGCCGGCAAATTAGCAGAAAGCCGATTGATGCTACTCGCAAAATATTTAAATGCCGGAAATATTGATTCGAATACCGAACAATATGCCGTGTGGGCCATTAGTAACAACCGCCCTACCAATAACATCACCGGGGCTAATGATTCTCTAACGGAAAATTTAAGGCATTTTGTTGCTTCGGTTAAAGGCGAACCCGTTCCGTGGTACACTCTGAGAAAGAAAGCACACATATCATCTACAGGAGGAATTTACGAATACCCGATTAAACTAAAAGCCAGCGTAAATTATAACGTAAGCAATACCTGTTATGCCTACTTTTTTGTTGTGGATAGTTTAGGAAACAAAGTGGGAGAAATAATTGGGCAATGGTTATTACCTGGTACCCACGACTATGCCGTTAATCTGAATGTGAAGGGTTTTAAGAAAGGAAAGTATAAAATGCTGTTAGCGGCCGAGAACGAGACCTTTATTGATAAAGAATTTGAAATATAACGTACTGTATTGCAATACTTTGCAAAGTTTTTAAAAGGATTGTAACTTTTATTAATTTTTTAGCGTAAAATCAAATAAAATTTTTTTCTTTGCACAAAATTAATTGAGACAAATAACCTTTTAAAACATTAACTATGTATTGGACCTTAGAATTGGCATCGTGGTTGGAAGATGCTCCGTGGCCGGCGACAAAAGATGAGTTGATAGATTTCGCCATGCGTTCGGGGGCGCCAATGGAAGTTATTGAAAACTTACAAGAAATGGAAGACGAAGGTGAAGCTTATGAAAATATTGAAGAAATATGGCCAGACTACCCTACCAAAGATGACTTCTTCTTTAATGAAGACGAATTTTAAAAAACAACTTAATCAAAAAACCACCTTAGGGTGGTTTTTTTATTTCTGATCATCCGACTCTTCCTGCTTCAGTAATTTTAAAGCAAAAATTCCAATTAATAACACACCCGCCGTTAAAGCAATCCATACCCAGACCTGTTTACTTATTAGCGGTCTTTTTATTTCAGTTGATGGTTTTGCAATTTTAGATTCAAGTCCTAATTCGGCATACTTTAAATTTAGTGGGATAGCATTTTTAAAATAAGCTAAATCGTATTGAGGTATATTATCGTTTTCCTTACCATAAACCAATGCGTATTTTTTTCCTTTCTCCAAACGGCATTTTAAAATTTCCTGATGGGTAAACGCATCAATCGAAATATTTCCCAATGGCCGGTCATCAAGATTAAGAATGGTTACGCGCATTTTAATGGTTTTAAAATTTGCGTCACGTAATGAGTAATTTTTAAAATAAATTTTATTAGAAGAGTTGGAGGAAATTACACTTTTGCCAAAAACCACCCATTTATCATTTGAAGTATTCTGGGTTAAAAATTCGACCTCTACTTCCCTGCGGTATGGTAACTCGTTGTCAACTTTTATCTGAATGCATCCAATAAAATACATTCTTCTGAATGAACATTCAATTACTGTTTTTTTATTTGCTTTATCTTCCGTTCTGATTACACCTGTTGGCAGCAATTCACCATCGCCATTACTTACCTCCTCTATTAAGGGTAAATAGGCTGATGATAAATCCAGTTTAGGGGCATCGCTATCGTCGGTTATAACTCGGATGTATTTATACGTGATAGGCTCAAATGATATTTTATTACGGTAATAATGATCGTATGGTGGACGGAAATAATGGAAAACTTTTTCGTTTTCAATAATGGTTTTCCAAATCTTATTGTCATTACTGCCTTCTAGTGTTACATCCTTAAAAAACTCCGGAGCTGAAAAATTTAAATAAACAGAACTATAGGTTACTCCTGAATCAACGATAAGTGTTGTATAGGATGTTTTATTGGCAATGAAACTTTTATCAATAATATTTAAATATCTAAAGGAGTTTTTATCGTAAGTACTGTTGTCGTATTCTTCAATCACGTATGGAACTTCCAGCGTGTCTTTTTCATTCATTTCAAAAACACGGTAATGCCCTGTACGATCAATAACAGCAGAACCTATTTTAATTTTATAAAATCCTGTTTCGTTTACAGGTTTTACCTCTCGCGAATAGTCGTATGTAACATATTGCGCATTAGTTTTAATACTAATGGCAAATAAAAATAGATAAAGGCAAAATCTTAAACACTGTTTCATAAAATATAGTTACTCCGGTTTTTCTAAGTTTTGGTTTGATTCGTCTAAGATAAGATGTTTAAATTTCTGATACATAAACGACACCAACAATAATATAATTCCGATAGTGATAAATACAATTAAGCGATAACCCATTGTCATACTCATTGCATCTACGGCCAATTTCAAAATAGTTAATCCAAACAACGTTATGGCAATTACACGCAAAGTTTTTTGTTTACGTAAAATTCCAAAGGCAATTAAAGTCAATGAATAAATACCCCAAAGGACTGTATAACCCATTCGCGAGGCCACTTTTTTATAGTGGTAATAATCATCGAGATGAAGCATGGTAATAACATGCGACAATTCATTGCTTAACAGAATCAGTATAAACACGTGGATTAGACATGTGTTTACAACCTTTAATCGTTTCAGGATTTCACTGTTGCGAATTAAAAGCACAACAGCAATAATCAATGCTGCAAAAGGGATAAAGGCGTAACGAATATTATAATTCCAGGTAGTAATATGAGCATAAGGAGAATTATAAACAGCTTCTGTTTTTAAATCATCAATTAGTAATAAGCCCGCAGTAAATGCGATAAAAGAAACAACTAACAGCAATATCCAGCCTGAAAAAGCAAAAACAGTATTCTTGAATTTATATACGGCAAGTGCAATTAATGCCGCAACGAATACAATGCTGTAATTTATCATCCAAATGGCTGAATAAGAATTCCAGGAATGATCATGGTCTGTCCATTCGTAACCATACTCACCTATGTGTTTGTATTCAGATAATTTATACTGAATATCAAAATACAATAATATTTCGTTAGCAAAAGTCATGTAGGCAACCAGCAGTCCGATTACAATTACCGACACATTTGCTACTTTATTGAACCAGTTACTTATACCTTGTTCTAAACGGTTCATATAAAAGATAACCGCGTAGGCTATGCTTCCAATTATACTTGTTAAGAAATAACGATTCAGTATAGGTTGAAAGGCTAGTGTTGTGTCGGTATTGTTACTGAAATACGCGTAGCTGGTCCAGTCGTGAATGAGACTCAAAAACGCAAGCAGTGACATTATATGCGATAATTTTTTGTAAGTAGACACGCCGGTTTTTGCAGTCATCCAACGTAATACAATCATTTCGCATAACCAGATTAGTGTAACATAATTCCCGTTTAATTGTACCGGAATTGCCATGGTGATAAAACTAATGACCATAGCAATAATGAAATGGAAAATACTTTTATCCTGAACTTCTTTTTTCTTGCACAACCAGGCAAAGCCCAGATGAATGAACGCGTTTACCAAACAAAACAATCCCTGAAATTGCTCATAATAATCATCGTTCATCGCATTGTAGCCAATTCCGAAATAAATTAAACTGTTACTTAATACCAGAACAATATCCCACAAACTAAACGCTTTATTCCTGAATACTTTATAGCTAATGAATAACAAATAAAATACCAGATAAAAAGCGGTGGAAAAGAAAACCGTACGATTAAAATATTTCTCTGCTTCGTAAGAAGATGCCATCCAGCCTACAAAAATCAACCACGATAATGCATAAGCCACATGATTAACAAACTTCCAGTATTTCTTAAATGCCAAAACAAGAACACCTAAATTCAACAAGAGCATAAAGCCAAACATATACTGTATTTCACCGCTACCTGTACTCAACAACTGCGGTAAAACATAACCTCCTATTAAACCTATTAAGGCTATTATTTCATAATTATAAACATGGGCGGCTAATACCGTAAAGGCAGTGAATAGTGCCATGATAATAAAAGCAACAGGCGCTGAGAAAAAATGGTAATGCGAATAGCCAATATAAGTCGTGTAATACATAACAGCCATTGCACCACTTAACAAAACAGCACTAAATACATCGTATTTCTTTTTGTACAACAGTGCTAATCCCAAAATAATTGTACCCGATAAATAACCTAAAACAAAACGTGTTGTTTCGTTAATCAATTCCTTATCTATTGCATACTTAACACCAATAGCTAAACCTAATACAAGTGTGATAATACCAATGATGCTAAACCAACGAGCACCTATTTTTTCTTCGAAATTTAATCCTGCCGTAAATGATTTCTTAACTTCACCTTCATAAGCATAAAAAGACTCCTTCTCAACAATCCGCTCTTGAATTGGAGGCTGTTGAATTACGGGCTTTGGTATAACTTCTTCAACAGGATTGACTTTTTCAGTTGTCGTAAAATCAGATTCTGATTTTTCAGCTTTCAGTGCGTTAAGCTGTGCCTGAAGATCGGACAGCTCGTTTTTGTATTTATCCAGATTGTTTGATAGTACAAATATTTTTTGTCCGATTAACTGAATTTTTTCTTCATTCGTCATGCTTTAGGCCTGATGTTACCTATATTAAAGATACAAAATTTTTGTAATTGAGTATGTGTTAATTTAATAAGTCAAGAACCCTAAAGCATAAATCATAAAAACAAAAATGCCTTTCCGATTAACGAAAAGGCATTTTAAATTAAGCTTAATGCAGATTACTCTATTATAATTACTAAATATTTGGATGCACCCCAGAAATCTTCCGCATTGGTAATTTCAATTTTTTCTACTGATTTTTCACCAATTAATTTATAAGAACTGGTTGGGTGTGTAGTTAATATTTTTGCCTTTTTAGCTCCAATATTTATAACCGTAGTTTGAGTAACATCAATCTTTGTAAAGTAATCACGGTTGAAATCATCCTTTAATTTTGACGATTTGCCCATTCCGATAAACCCACCTTCTTTAGTGATGATACCTTTTTCTTTTAATTCTTTGCTGGTTCCGAAAGCATAAAACGCAGTGTTTAATTTTTCGGTTTTTACTTCTACTTCCTGCTCAATTTCTTCGTAGTTAGTATTGATATTAGTTAATTCAATGTTTAAGGCTTCGATTTGTCCTTTAAGATCAGTAATCTCATTATCTTTCTCGGTTAACTGCGCTTGTAAGGTTGCCAACATTTGCTCTAAACCTTCAATCTTAACTTTACTTGCTTTTAATTTTTTAGTTAATGAATTGATACGGTTTTTGTTTTTACCCATTAAATCATAAATAGCCTGAATATCTTCTTTAATTTGATCTTCTTTGCTTTTTACATCGCCACTTTTAGCAGAACCGCTAACAATTTTTTCCTTTTCTTTAATAGCATTTAAATTATCCTGAATCTCGTTAAAAGTAGTTACAAACTGTTGTAAAGCAGCTTCCTTCTCAGATAATTTTCCGCTTAACTCACCATTTACATTACTTAAACTGTCTGCCAAAGGATTTGGTTCTTTTTCGCCAGGACCACATGCTGTAAAATTGATAGTAGCTACGCCTAAAAATAAAGCCGCAATTATAAATTTGAATTTTTTCATATGAATTAGGATTTTTTTGGTTTGCAAATGTACTTATTAATACCAAAAAAGCGGGTATGTAACCCGCCATTTAGATTATTTTTAGAATTCGTAAGTACCTTGATTAGTAATGAATTAAAAAAGAAACATTATTACTCCTCAAAAACCGCTATATTATCTACTTCCCAGGTTGAACCCGAAGTGCTTGTTCCGGTATACTTGAAAGCAATGCGTGTACTAGCCGATTTAAACGAAGTTAATGATTGCGCCCCACTTGCAACCCATGCCCAAGAACCTCCTGATAAATTTGGTGATAAAGATGTCCAGGTTGCTGAAGTCGGATTTCCGGATGTGTAATTGGTGGATACTAAAACTTCTAATACCGGACCGGTATAATTTTTTGCAGTTGAAAAAGCGAATCGTGGATTAGCAGCGCTATTCAAATCAAAAGCAGGAGAAATTAACCATGTTTCGCAAGGAACATTAGTTGCTGAAATGTAATTACTGATGTAAGCGTATTTATTGCCGCTGTATTCCTGAACAGACCAGTTTACACTTCCGCTCACATTAAACTGAGACCAGCCGGATGATGTTAAGCTATTATCTTCAAATGTTTTTAGATTTATAGGGCAGCCGCCTGATGCAAGTTTTATTTCCTTAAAGTCGCGAATCGTTAACTGAATATCTGAATTATACTGGGTTAATATAGCTATTAAAGACCCTCTACCACAAGGAACTATGCTTCCTGCAAAATTTGAATAACCTGAAGTGCGAACTAGAACTGTTTTTCCAAATGAATTTTCTAAAGTTCGGTCAATGCTGTATTTATTGATAGCATCCGCAAACGTTTTTCCTTTATCGATAACAGAAAACTCTACAGAGTCAAGCAATACTAAGCGCGATTGATACTTCGCAATATTACCGCTTACTAACTGAGTAATTTGATTGAATGTCATTTTTGTTGCCGTAACCGGATTACCGCTGTTAATTTTCACGACACGTTTTTCAATGTCTATCGAATCCAACTGCACCATGTTACCATAATCGTTTAGCACCACATTGTTTAAGTTGATTCGGATTTTATCGCCAACGTATAAACCTCCGGTATTTATCAATTTAATTTGCAAGGCTCCGGTAGCATCTTCTACATAAACAGTTTTGTAAATGTTTCCGCTGGTTTCATCGGCAGCTACCGTACATTCTAAATTCACATCTCCTGAAAAACGAAAAAGCTTAGTTGGAGTTACTGTTGATGTAACATAATACGATGTGAATAATTTATAGATGGAGTCTATTTTAATATACCCGCTTACCGCAGGTGCTACAGGTGGAGCAGGTTCTTCAAATTTCTTCTTGCAGGATGTGCTAATTAAAGCAACTGCAATGATTAACGCGTATGTATTTTTTAATTTCATAATTCCGTTTTTATTTAGTTTTCTCTAACTATAACATCATCTACTTCATAGGTGGTAGATGCTGTAGCTGTACTGGTATATTTAAATGCAATGCGTGTGTTTGCATTTTTAAATGCTGATAAGGATACCGGACCTGAGTTTGTCCAGGTGTAATTTCCAGGATTATTCGGCGATAAACTAAAGCCGGTTAATTGAGTCCAGGTTGCAGTGCTTGGTGCACCTGATGTATAATTGGTAGAAACCCAAACTTCTAATGTATTACCCGCGAATTTTGCAGCAGTTACAAAAGATAATATCGGATTAACAGACGCACTTAAATTAATAGCCGGAGAAATTAACCAGTTTTCAGAAAGATGATTGGCTGATGAATAAAAGCCTGATATTTTCGCAAACTGATAGGTGCTAAAGGTGCTTGCATTCCATTGCACAGCCGGATCAATTACCGATTGCTGCGACCAGCCACCACTTGTTAAACTGTTATCGTTCCAGTCTTTCTTGTGATACAAAGTGCATCCTGATCCGGTCATGTTTACTTCTTTGGTTGTACGGATGGCCATTTGATTGGTTCCTAAATACGCAGTTGCAATACCTATAATTGAACCGTTTCCTTTAGGTGTTTTTTCAGAAGCAAATTTCGCATAGTTACTTGTGCGAACAATTAACTGTGCTCCGCCACAATCCTTAATAGTTCTGTTACCGGATGTTTGAGCAATCACATCGGCATAAATTTTATTGGTATCCGCAGGAATAAAGCCAACTCCATTTATCTGTACCAAATCACACAAATAATTAGAGTAATTTGAACCAAGTGTTATTTGAATTGGTTGAGGATTAGCGCCACCGGCAAATTTCACAGCATGTTTCTCACAATCCAATGAGTCAATCTCAAGCATTCCGGTTGTCTGATTAAAGTTAACATCATAACCGTTTAAGTTAATACGAATAGAATCGCCAATAAAATAATTACATGAGCTTGAAGTTAAATCAATACGAATTGCACCGGTATTGTAGCGGTCGCGCAGATAAACTTCTTTATAAAAGTTTCCGCTAACTTCATCAGCAATTACCACACCTACAAAATATACGTTTGAAGAAAAACGTTTCTGACAAGAATTTGTGCAGCTGGCAATAGCTTTTAATTCCGGAACAGAATACGAACGGATGTGATGATCTGTTAAAGGCGGCGTATCAGGCGTTTTTTTACAAGAAGTAATTCCTGCAATCATCGCTACCAACATTAATAAACAAACTATTTTTTTCATTGTAATGCTCTATTAAATTTACTATTAAAAACTAAAATTCACAATTAACATGTAGGTAATTCCTTGCATGTAATAATATTTGTTATCGAACTTATCTACGTTTGTTTTGTCCCAGCGCAATTGCTCAAAGCCACTGGTACGAATAGTTTGATCGTTAAGTATATTGTTTACACTTAAGTTGAAGTTAAGATAATATTTCTTTTGTATACGGAATGATTTACCGGCATTTGCGTTCAAGGTAAAATAAGAAGGTAATTTCTCCTGCTCAATTACTTTATTAACCAATTCAGTTTCGTTATCCAGATATTGTGAAACAGCGTCCTGAGTTCTTCTGTCAGGATTTGGTTCCAAATAAATTTCGTCGAAGTAATTAAAATATAATCCTGCGAACCAGAACTTCTTAGCATTGTATTTGTATCCAATACCTGCCACCATTTGAGGCGAGCCGCCTACTCTGTAATTTTTCAAATACACAGTGCGGTCGGTAAATAACTGAGTGTTGTTATTATCCTGCCATGCCTGAGCAACAGGGCGACCAGAATACACGTTTTGACCATAGTTAAATGCTGCTTGAATTACGTGGGCAGTAAATAAAGTTTTCTCTAATCCTAACTCCACCCCACTATGATTCTGGTGTACATCTGTCATAATGTAATTTACGTTATTATTATAAAGATCATTCCAGAACGAGCGTAACCAAACCTGATTATTAATTTGCGTATAATAGTAAGTTAAACGCATTTTAAATGTTGGAAACTTTGCAAGGTAATTGATATCTGCAGAAATAACATCTTCGTTTGTTACACCTTTAACTAAATCATTTCTTACACGAGGGGCAATAAATATATTATTAGACTCAGGAGTTCTTGTATAATACGTTCCGTTAGCGGTTATAAAATGACGTCCTGTTATTTTATAAGTAGCGCCTGCCTTAACGCCATAATTTAAAAAATTTGTTTTTTCACTTTCACCTTTACTGTTTGTTGGGAATTTGCCATTAGCAATAAAACCTTCGCGCCAAACCTGACTGTTAGAAACCGTTAAACCCGCGTAAACATCAAACTTGTCAAAAGTATATTCGGCTTGTGCCCATACTTCTGCGCGATTAACGTTAATCGAATAATCATATCCAAATTTATCTCCTTCTTTCACTAATCGATTAGGGTTACTTATATCGTTTTGTTGGTAGTCTTGGTCAACTCCTAAATTCTCCGCAAACTGATCAACATCTAACCAAAACGTTGCGCCTAATAAATCTTCAACAACTTTGTATTTTCTGTTTTTATACAAGTTTCCATTTAATCCTATACTTAAAAATAAATTATCAATTCGCTTATTATAAACGGTATTTAAACCAATATTTTGCAAATCTTCAATTTTATTTTCAAGAATATAACGGGCACGTGTATCGGTTGTATTTAATCCCTGACCGATTTGTGAAGGCAGTGTATATAAATTTGCCTGGTTCATAGCAATTAAACGATCCCAGTTAATTTGTTGTGTGCTATTTACGTTATTTTGCCAATTAGCTGTAAGCAAATCACCATTAACTGTATCTCCCTGCATATAATAATAGCTAGGTAAGTAACGGTAATAATCCGGACGAGGATTTGGAGCATCGTTCCAGTTTAAACCTGTTAAACCGCTTTTACCAAAATTATAGAAAACAGAGGATGTAAGTTTGCTTCCTGGTCCCATATTAAAAACGTGCGACAACATTAACATAGGACGGTGCGTTTGTGAAACATTTGAATTACGCACCTTTCCATTTTGATAACCCCATAAACTATTATAGTAATTTGATCCGGCTAACTCAAATGTTTCAAGAGTTGCAGCGCTGGATCTTCCTTGTTCAATTGGAGCGCCAAAACCGGTAAAGCTTAATAAATGCTTATCGTTAATTCGTTTGTCAATTGATAAATAATATGCGTATGCATTAAAATATGTTCCCGGCGCATAAATTTTAGGAGCATTTTGCGCATCACCTTGTCGCATTGACGCAGACAATGTAATGGCCCATCCATTTTCTAACATACCTGTGGAATGCGTAACCATTACACGGTGTTGAAAAATACGATTGGCACTTGCGTATGAAATGCGTGTACCTTTCTTAAAAGAAGATGCTTTTGAATCAATATTGGTATAACCTCCCGGACCGGAAAAACCCAAACGATTAGGAACAATTCCAAAACGATTTTCTACGTAACGCGTCACATCGTTTAATCCGCCCCAGCTGCTCCATGAACTGAATCCTGTTTCAAGATTGTTAACGTTTACACCATTGATCATTACCTGCTGGTTTTCGGCCATATAACCACGCATACGAAAACGCGCTGCGCCAAACTGAAAACTTGCAAATTGTGTAAATACATCTCTGCTTGACATCAACAGAGACGAAACATCCTGTTGCTCAAGGTCAGCATCTAAATCCCCCCCTGAAGTACTAAATATAGGAATATTAAATGTGGTTGAAGAATGTGTAGTGTCGGTTGCCGTATCCGTTGCCGTACTGTCAACCTGAGCAGAAGCAGAAAAACCAATACCTGTCAAAGCTGCTATTATTATTCTTTTGATCATTTCTAATGAGGTAATTTATTTGTTATTCATTTTGGAAGCGGTTTCGGTAAAACATAAGAGAACCTGATGTTTTCGTCAAGGGTGATCACTTCTCACTGTGGATGGGCAAATATATAGAAATTTAAAAAAGCCATTATTACAGAATTGTAAACAAAAATGGCATTTATTTTAACAAATCATTAATTTTAACAATCAGCTAAAATTGTCTAAAAAGAATTAGTCAAATTTAGACTTAACATTTTAGTAGATTTTTATGTTTACTTTTGGTCCAATATTAATATGAAATTAAAATTAACCCTTATTATTTCGCTGGTAAATTCCATTTTATTTACTCAGGCACAGGTTTTAGAGAAAAACAAAAACTATTATGTTTCTGCTATAGGATTCTGGAACGTTGAAAACTTATACGATACCATTAACGACCCTATTAAAAACGATGAAGAGTTTTTACCATCCGGCACCAATGCCTGGACTGGTTCACGCTACTGGGAAAAAATAAATCATTTGGCGAAAGTTATTTCTGAAATGGCTACAGATGCAACACCGGATGGTTTAGCAATTTTAGGATTATGTGAAATTGAAAATAAAAATGTGTTACAGGATTTGGTAAAAGATCCTCAAATTAAATCACGAAATTATCAGATAGTTCTAATTGAAGGACCAGATGCCCGTGGTGTTGATCCTGCATTATTATACAACCCTACGTACTTTAAATTACAAAAAGCCATTAATTATCGTTTAACACTTCCAACCGATTCATCACATAAAACGCGCGATCAATTGGTTGTAACGGGATCTTTTGTAGGAGAACCTATGGCTATAATCGTTAATCACTGGCCTTCCCGTCGTGGTGGAGAATTGGCAAGTCGCCCAAACCGAATTGCTGCTGCAAAATTAGCACGACATATTTCCGATTCGATCTCTAAAGCCAATCCGGCTACAAAAATTGTATTAATGGGCGATTTAAATGACGATCCACCTAATGAAAGTGTAAAAAAACACCTCAACACTTCGGGCGACCATAGAAAAATGCGTGAAGGCGAATATTTCAATCCGATGGAAAGTTTATATAAACAAGGAATAGGTACACTGGCCTGGCAGGATTCTTGGAATTTGTTTGATCAAACCATTATCAATAAACCATTTTTGCCAACCGATTTTCAATCATTTCAATATTACAAAGCGGTTGTCTTTAATAAAGCGTATTTAAAAAGTGATTTCGGCAACTTTAAAGGATATCCTTTCAGAACTTATTCGGGAGGAGCCTACACTGCCGGTTATAGCGATCACTTCCCGGTATATATGCTGGTAGTTAAAGAGCGAAAACAATAAATAAAAAAGGCAGCCCTAAGCTGCCTTTTTTCGTCTTGATTTTTCTTTTATGATTAACGCTAATTCGCGTCCGGTTTGACCTTTTACGCTCGTGTTTTCCTGAGCACGACGAATTAAATACGGTAGCACTTCTTTAACCGGTCCATAAGGAACATATTTGGCCACGTTATATCCGCTTTGAGAAAGATTATAACTTATGTGATCACTCATTCCTAACAATTGAGAAAAATAGATTCTTTTATCACCGGCAGCAATGTTTTTCTTGTTCATCAACTCAACCAAAAGCATACTGCTTTTTTCGTTATGAGTTCCTGCGCATAATCCCATTCTTTCGATATTTTCAACACAAAACTCAACAGCCAAATTATAATCTTTATCACTATTCTCTTTTGTATCCTGAATAGGAGACGAATATCCCATTTGAATGGCGCGCTCGCGTTCTTTTTCCATATAAGCACCGCGAACTAACTTTGCCCCAACGTGATAACCGTTAGCCTTACCCATTTCCAGTGAAGTTTTTAAGTAAGCTAAACGATCTTTTCGGTATAATTGAAAGGTATTATATATTATGGCATCATTTTTATTATAACGCGCCATGTTTTCATTTGCTAAATCGTCAATTGCTTGCTGTATCCAGCTCTCCTCTGCATCGATAAACACAGGCTGATTATTTGTAAATGCTTCTTCGCAAATTTTACGTACACGCTCACGAACGCGCTCATATTCGGTTTTTTCATCAGCGGTTAATGTTGCTTTTGCGGTTACTTTTTCAAGTAAAGCAAAGCGAGCCAATCCAGTTACTTTAAATACACTGAACGGAATATTTTTATCGTTTTTTGCACGGTGAATTGTTTCAATTGTTTCTTTGCAGCAATTATCGAAATCTGTTTCACTTTCTTTTCCTTCAACACTATAATCCAAAATTGTTCCGATATTATACTTACCAAGTTGCTCAATAGTTTTGTTGCAATCGGCAATGTTTTCACCACCAACAAACTGTTTAAATATGGTTTTTTTAATAAGGCCTTTAAAGCCTAATTTTAAACCTAAAGGAGCAAGTCCGCCTCCATATTTAACTAAAGTTGGATTTCCAATAAGCTTAAATAACCAATACGATTGATTTAAATCGGAATCACTTTTAGAAATAAAAGCGATTTGAGTGTTGTCGAAAGAAACCATAATTTATTTTTTCAATCAGAAAAAAAGCATGTGAAATCACATGCTTTTCTGAAACTATCTGTATAATACTTCTTTTACAGCTTTAACGGTGCGCTCTACATTGGGTAAAGAAGCGTCGATTAATGTTGGTGCATATGGCAACGGAACATCGGCAGATGTAACGCGGCGTATAGGTGCATCTAAATAATCAAATGCGTTTTTCTGAACATTAAAAGTAATTTCACTGGAAATACTAGCTAAAGGCCACGCCTCTTCTACTATCACCAATCGGTTTGTTTTTTTCACTGACTCAATAACCGTGTCGTAATCAATCGGACGAACAGTTCTTAAGTCAATCACCTCAGCGCTAATACCTTCTTTTTCAAGTTCAGTTGCAGCAGCCATGGCTACTTTTAATATTTTCCCAAATGAAACGATGGTAACATCGCTTCCCTGTTTTTTAATATCAGCAACACCTATCGGAATTAAATACTCTTCTTCCGGAACTTCCATTTTATCCCCATACATCTGCTCGCTTTCCATGAAAATTACAGGATCGTTATCGCGAATAGCAGATTTCAATAAACCTTTTGCGTCGTAACAATTGCTTGGGACAATTACTTTTAAACCCGGACAGTTTGCATACCAGTTTTCAAAAGCCTGAGAGTGCTGAGAACTTAACATACCCGCACTTGCAGTTGGTCCACGAAATACAATTGGAGCACTATATTGTCCGCCACTCATACTTAAAATTTTGGCGGCGGAATTAATCACCTGATCAATGGCCACTAATGAGAAATTGAATGTCATAAATTCAACAATCGGACGTAAACCGTTCATTGCTGCGCCAACACCTATTCCCGCAAAACCTAGTTCAGCAATTGGTGTATCAATCACACGTTTAGCTCCAAATTCGGCCAGCATGCCTTTACTCACTTTATACGCGCCGTTGTATTCGGCAACTTCTTCACCCATTAAAAAAACATTAGGATCACGGCGCATTTCTTCGCTCATTGCTTCTCTAAGGGCTTCACGAAATTCGATAACTCTCATAACAAAGATTTTGGTCAACAAAATTAGGGTTTTTCTGTTTATATCCTAGGATAAAAGGGGCTAAACTTTTTTTTGTCAAACAACCTAAATTTTTATCTTTGCAAACCGTTTAAATTTTAATATTATACCATGAAAATATTAGTAGCCATCAGTAATGTTCCTGATACAACAACTAAAATTGCTTTCAGCGACAACGATACAAAATTTAGCACCGCAGGTGTTCAGTTCATTATCAACCCTTACGACGAATGGTACGCGCTAGTGCGCGCATTAGAATTAAAAGAGGCCGGAAAGGCTGAAAAAGTTACGCTAATACATGTCGGACTTGCTGATAGTGAAGCAACTATTAGAAAAGGGTTTGCTTTAGGTGCCGACGATGGAGTGCGTATTGATGCTGAAGGACCGGATGCTTTTTATGTGGCAGAACAAATTGCAAACTATGCTAAATCAAACGGTTATGATTTAATCATGGTAGGAAAGGAAACCATTAATTACAATGGTTCGTCTGTAGGCGGAATGATTGCAGGCTTTATGGACCTACCGTACGTTTCATTAGCGACTAAATTCGATTTAAACGGGAATGTGGCTACTGTTGAGCATGATGTTGATGGAGGAACACAGGTAGTTGACTGCGAATTACCAATGGTCTTATCGTGTGCAAAAGGCATGGCTGAACAGCGCATTCCAAACATGAAAGGAATTATGGGAGCCCGCACTAAACCTTTAACGGTTGTGGCTGCCATTGGTACCGAAAAACTTACCAGCGTGAAGTCTTACGCTTTATCTGCCGGACGTACTACTTGCAAAATGATAGATGAAAACAATTTAGATGAATTGGTAAATCTATTACACACAGAAGCAAAAGTTATTTAATTAATTGTTGAATTTTAAAAACATTATCATATGTCAGTTTTAGTTTATACTGAAATCAATAAAGGAAAAGTTAAGAAGGCTTCATTAGAGGCGATTAACTATGGTGCAAAAATCGCGGAATTAACCGGCACTAGCGTTACCGCAATTGCCATTAATGCCGATGCTGCTCAATTGGAAGAAATTGGTAAAGCAGGGGCAAAAAAGATTCTTTCTGTAAAAAATGATTCACTTAAGGGCTCAGACAGCATGATGGTTTCTGCAGCTGTTGAACAAGCGGCAAAGAATGAAGGTTCAAAAGTGATTGTTTTCTCGTTTGATATTACGGGAAAAGCTGTTGCTCCGCGTTTATCTGCCAAATTAAAAGCAGGTTTAGTTGCCGGTGCAGTTGATTACCCGCAGGTAAATGGCAGCGCTCTTGAAATAAAGAAAAATGTTTTTTCAGGTAAAGCAACTGCTGTTTACACAATTCACAGTGATGTGAAGATCATTTCCTTATTACCCAACTCTTTTCCTGTTAAATTAAGCGATAATACTGCTACTGTAACTGACTTCAATGTTGATTTAGGCGCAATTAAATCTAAAATCACTATTAAGGAAGTTAAATCAACCGATGTAGGAGGAATGGTTCCTCTTCCTGAAGCGGAATTAGTAGTAAGTGCAGGCCGAGGAATGAAAGGTCCTGAAAACTGGGGAATGGTGGAAGAATTAGCAAAATCACTTGGTGCTACTACCGCATGTTCTCGTCCGGTTGCCGATATGCACTGGCGTCCGCATCATGAGCACGTAGGACAAACAGGTGTTGCTATTCGTCCTAATTTATATATTGCAATTGGAATTTCCGGTGCTATTCAGCACTTGGCAGGGGTTAACGGTAGTAAAACAATTGTTGTAATTAACAACGATAAAGAAGCTCCGTTTTTTAAATCGGCCGATTACGGAATAATTGGAGATGCCTTTACCATTGTTCCTAAATTTGTAGAAGCAGTTAAAAAATTTAAAGCTAATCAGAACTAATTCCGGCATTTTTTCGTAAATTAGATACTCATGGGAATGAAAAAAGTAAGGCTGGAAATTGTAGGTTTATCTTACAGTCAAACTCAATCGGGCGCTTATGCGCTTGTTCTTGGAGAAAGCGCCGGTACTCGCCGTTTGCCAATTATAATTGGTGGCTTTGAAGCCCAGGCAATTGCCATTGAGCTGGAAAAAATGACACCGAGTCGCCCATTAACCCATGACTTATTCAAAACCTTTGCCGAAACTTTTGATATACAGGTAAACGAAGTGTTAATTTACAATCTAGTTGAAGGTATTTTTTACGCAAAACTAATTTGCAACGACGGAACCAAAGATGTTGAGATAGATGCAAGAACGAGCGATGCCATTGCGCTTGCCGTGCGCTTTGCCTGCCCGATTTATACCTACGAATTTATTTTAAAATCTTCCGGTATTGTATTAGACGATGAGAACGCCGGCATTTCAGGAAACATTGAAGCAGAAGCAACCGTTAAAGAATCGGAAGGGGGAGAGGAAGATCTGAAAAACAAAAGTACAGAAGAGTTAAAAAGTTTGTTGCAAGCCGCACTTGATGACGAGCAATACGAAACGGCATCAAAAATTCGAGATGAACTAAACATTAGAAAAAAGTCATAATTTCTAACCCATTTATAAAGGAAATACCAAAACTATCATGAAGGGATTTTTTGCCTTTATAAAAACCAAACAATTTTTAATTCATGCAGGATTGGCAACACTGAGTGTTTTCATTGTGTTGTGGATTTTGGTTAGAAGCATGAATTCTTATACCCAGCATGGTCAAAGTGTTGAAGTCCCTGATTTTAAAGGAAAGTCTGTTAAAGAACTTGAGCAATTTGTTCAGGGAAAAGACATCCGTTATCTGATAATAGATAGCATTTATGCTCCTAAAGAAAAACCGGGAGTAGTTATCAGGCAGGATCCGGAACAAAAAGCGTTGGTTAAACGCAATAGAACCATCTATTTATACGTTACCGGTATGTTGCCGCCTCAAATGGCAATGCCGAAATTAATTGACAGAAGCGAGCGACAAGCCATATTAATGATTGAAAGTTATGGTTTAAAAGTTGGAAAGGTTACTCAGGTTGCGGGCGATTGTAATGGATGTGTGCTTGGACAATTTATAAAAGGAAGAGCCATTAAACCGGGAGATCCTATTAATAAAGGAAGCGTAATTGATATTACCATTGGGAAAAAAGAAAGATATACAATTGCTGTTGACTCAAATGCTACCCAAACATCTACGGCTAATTTTGAAGGAGAATAA
>JBBAKL010000047.1:0-22563 GCA_040403535.1 Bacteroidia bacterium | reverse complement strand
CGCAGTCCGGTACCGACCGTGGTGCCCTGGCGGGCGCAGTCGGGCCAGCTCTCGAGGCGTCCGCCGTAGATGCGGTCGGAGATGAACCGGCACACGTCGGGGTGCATACGGCGGCTCTGCTCGATGAACACGCCCCGGTCGGCGGCGATCGTGTCCTCGGGGCATCCCTCCGGATCCACCGCCACCAAAACTTCCTCCGCCAAAGCCACCAAATCCGCCGCCACCACCGGAAATGCGACCACCACCAAAGCCACCGCCATAATAATGTCTGCTTCCGCCGGTGTATGTGTAACCACCTCCGCCTTTAAAAAACCGACTCACAATTATTAAAATCACAATAATGATAATGATTGTTTTTACCCAATCGCCTGCATCATTTTTTTTGGCATAATCCTTTACATTTATTTCCCCTTTTGCTAACTCGCTTAATTTGGTAACAGCATTATCAATAGCCGTATAATTGTTTCCGCTTTTTAAATACGGATACATTTCCTCTTCACGAATTCGTTTAGTGGCCAAATCAGGAATTGCACCTTCAAGTCCGTAACCCACCGCAATAAATAAATCGCGACCACCTTTACCACCTGTAGGTTTAATTAAAATGACTATTCCATTATTAAAATCTTTTTTACCAACACCCCAGGTATTTCCTAATTCAATGGCATACGAAGAAGCATCCATCCCATTTAAATCATCAACCACTACTACGCAAATCTGATTACTTGTTTCACGACTAAATGTTGCCAGTTTTTGTTCAATGGCATTGGCTTCATCGATCTTTAAAAAATCAGGAAATTCAGCCGATAAATTGTTATACAATTTTTGTGGTGTTGGACGTGGGGCCACCTGAGCAAATGAAAAAGCTGAAAGAAATAAAACAATGTAGATTAAGTACTTTTTCATGCTTTAAAAGAAATTGAATCGTTTAATTCGTTTTTATCGTCTGATTGATAAGGGAAAAAATGCTTAAGTTGTTCGCCGCATGATAAAATTCCTTTTGCCAATCCTTCCGCTTTTTTATTATTTCTGAAACACTCTACAATATCGTTTACGATTTTATCCCAGTATTCTTTCCCAAGTTTTTCGTGAATGCCTTTGTCGCCAACAATTGCAATTTTACGACTAACCGCTGCAATATAAATTAAAATACCGTTACGGTCTTTCGTGTTTTGCATGCCAAGTTTAGTAAAAACTTTTTCTGCCTTTACCAGAGAATTACCAAAACAGTAATTCTCGATGTGTACTCGGATTTCTCCGGATGTATTTAACTCGGCCTGTTTAATGGCATCAACCACTAAATCCTGCTCTTCAATGGTAAAAAAGTTTTTTGAGTTTAAAATCATATTAAAAAACAAACCCTATCCGTTTGGATAGGGCTTTTAAATTAAAATTCAACTTTAGGCGCTTTTTCCGCACCGGCTTCAGCTTCAAAGTAAGGCATTGGAGCAAATCCGCCTGCCAATAAACTTCCCGGAAACATCTGAATAGCTTTATTAAAATCGCGTGATAAGTTATTATACTTCATGCGCTCAGTGGCAATTCGGTTTTCACACCCTTCCAATTCAACACGTAAATCCGAAAAAGCCTGATTCGCTTTTAAGTTCGGATAATTTTCGGTTACCATTAATAATCTACCTAGGGCGTTGCTCAAATCGCCTTGCGCGGCTTTGTATTTAGCAATCGACTCGTCGGTCATATCATCCAAATTTACCTTCACTTGTGTTGCGGATGCACGGGCTGCAACTACTGATTCTAAAGTACTTTTTTCAAAATTAGCTTCGCCTTTTACCGAAGCAACAATATTCGGAATTAAATCCATTCGGCGCTGGTACTGACTTTCTACCTGCTGCCATTGTGCTTTAGCGTCTTCACGTAAACCAACAAAACTATTACGTTTGCTGCATGCCCAAAAGCCGCCAAACATTACTACTAGTCCAAATACTATTGCAAAAATTAATCCTTTACTCATATGTTTTAAAATTTTAATTAAAATTACATCAAAATACAGTAGCTCTGACATAAAAATTTATGAACGGTAGAAAAATCACAATGAAATAGTAAAGAAATGTTAATTGTCATCTTTTTTCGTACCGGTTTACTACTTGGGCCTTTTTATGGTTAACTTTGGCAAATGCCTTTTGAACTTACATCCGAATTTCAACCAACCGGAGATCAGCCGGAAGCAATAAGACAATTAACAGAAGGTATTTTAAGCAACACCAAAAATCAGGTTTTATTGGGAGTAACAGGTTCCGGTAAAACATTTACAGCCGCTAACGTTATTAAAAATGTTAATCGCCCTACTCTGATATTAAGTCATAATAAAACATTAGCGGCACAATTGTATAGTGAATTCAAGCAATTTTTCCCGAATAATGCGGTGGAATATTTTGTAAGCTACTACGATTATTACCAACCGGAAGCTTACTTGCCTACTACTGATACTTATATTGAAAAAGATTTAGCTATTAACGATGAAATTGAAAAATTACGATTAAGCGCCACCTCTTCATTACTTTCTGGCAGGCGCGACGTTATAGTGGTTTCATCCGTTTCATGCATTTATGGCATTGGCAATCCTTCCGATTTTAAAAAGAATGTTATTACCATTCAGACAGGGCAAACCATATCCCGCAATAAATTTCTTCACCAGTTGGTGAGCGCATTGTACAGCAGAACCACTGCGGATTTTCAACGAGGAAACTTCAGAGTTAAAGGTGATACAGTGGATATAAATCTGGCATATGCCGATCACAGTTTACGCGTATGTTTTTTTGGCGATGAAATTGAAAGCATTGAAACATTTGATCCTGCTAACGGATATGTAATTCAAAAATTTGAAGGTTTTAATATTTATCCTGCTAACATATTTGTAACAGCACCGGATACTTTGCAAAAATCCATGCACATGATTCAGGAAGATATGGTGAAGCAAACCGAATATTTTAAATCTATTGGAAAAACACTCGAAGCTAAACGCCTGGAAGAACGCGTCAATTACGATCTTGAAATGCTTCGCGAATTAGGATATTGTAGTGGAATAGAAAATTATTCGCGTTATTTTGACGGTCGTGATGCAGGCACCCGCCCATTCTGCCTCATGGATTATTTTCCGAATGATTATTTACTGGTAGTGGATGAAAGTCACGTTACCATTCCACAGGTTCGAGCGATGTACGGCGGCGATTTATCCCGAAAACAAAACCTGGTAGAATTTGGTTTCCGGTTGCCTTCAGCTTTGGATAATCGCCCGCTAAAATTTGAAGAATTCGAATCATTAGTAAATCAAACTATATTTATTAGCGCTACACCGGCTGATTATGAACTCCAAAAATCGGAAGGTATTGTAGTAGAACAATTAATTCGACCTACGGGAGTATTGGATCCTTTGATTGAAGTGAGACCGTGTTTAAATCAGGTGGATGATTTGCTGGATGAAATTCATAAAGTGGTTGAAAAAGACGAGCGTGTTTTGGTTACAACATTAACCAAACGCATGGCTGAAGAATTAACAAAATATCTGACTAAACTGAATGTGCGTTGCCGCTATATTCATTCGGAAGTAGACACACTCGATCGCATTGAAATATTAAGGCAGTTGCGCGTGGGCATGTTTGATGTGTTGGTCGGGATTAATTTATTGAGAGAGGGATTAGATTTGCCTGAAGTTTCCTTAGTAGCTATTCTGGATGCCGATAAAGAAGGTTTCTTAAGAAACGAAAGGAGCTTGGTGCAGACCGTTGGAAGAGCCGCTCGAAACGTAAACGGGAGGGTTATTATGTATGCCGACAAAATGACGAAGAGTATGCAATTTACAATTGATGAAACTCTTCGTCGCCGACAAAAGCAAATTGAATATAATTTTAAACACGGAGTAACACCAAAACAAGCCGGAAAGAAAGCCTTATTAACCCCTAACTCAGGTGTGGAAGTTACGGTAGACGGGAAATTAATTAGGGCTTATGCTGAAAATGAGGAAATAAATATAGCTGCTGATCCGGTAGTTCAATATATGAGTACCGAAGAATTAAAGAAACAGATTACCAAAGTTAAAAGCGCCATGTTTAGAGCAGCGAAAGAAATGGATTTTGCTGAAGCTGCAAGATTACGTGATGAAATGTATAGTCTGGAAAAGCTTTTAAAAGAAAAAGACGAGTAAAATTACTCGTCTAACTCAATCAGATTTATTGGATAATTTAATATTTGAGAATAATCCTCACCGGCTTCTTTCAATTCAATATCATCTTTTTCATAAAACCAATTTAATGTTGGCTTATGAGTAGTGGTTACTTTTCTGAAAAATTTAGAAAGCATTTTTGATGACACGGTATTGAAATAATCCAATCGTATATTAATTTCAAGTTTAGCGGAATTGTTCTTTAAATAATTCTCAACTGTTTGATCAACTTGTTCAAAGAATGCGATTGGATTTTCAGGAACAATTTTACCATGAATGGTTAGTGTACCATTTAATGTATCAAACTCTACACGAGGGGTTTGATTTGTTTTTGGTATGATATATTTGTTCTCCGACATCTTTACAAAGATAAAATCTAAATCTATTTAAAAAACATTATTACGACGAACCATAATAAAAAAAGGACTAATTCTAAAATAATGATATTCTGTGTTTTATATGAATATATTCGAAACGTTTAATGCCTTTATTCATTTATTACTGTTTTAGTTTTTTGAAATGATCGCATTGAAAAATTATAAATAGGCATAGCTGCTAATGTGCTGAGTATAGCAATTAGAACCAAAATGGAATATAAACTACCGTCTATTAAACCATAAAACAAGCCAATATTGGCTATTATTAATTCCATTAATCCGCGTGAATTTATTAATCCGCCAATAGCTGAGCTTTCGCGCCAGCTAAACCCGCTTATATAACGCATCGTGAGCAAACAACTAAAATACTTCGAAATAAAGGCGAACAGAATTATAACAAACGCAGGAAACCATAAATTGAGTTCGCCCATTCGCAATAAATTGGTGTTTAATCCGGAATATGCAAAAAACACAGGTAATAATAACACAACAGTAAAATCTTTAATTCGTGATTCAATTGCCTCAATAAATTTGCTCTCACGAGGTAAGGCTAAACCACAAATAAAACCACCAAAAACCGAATATAAACCTAGCTTATCGGTTATTAATGCGCACATTAACAGCAGAAACATTACCAGAGCAAAGGTTGATTTATTTAATTCTTTTATGCTATTTACCTTCTTTGCACTTTTATGTAAAAGCGGTTTAACAAAAAAGAACATAACAACAACTAACAATACAGCTCCTATTATCATTACACCTATTGAAGTGAAATTTTTAGAATTAGCCATAACGGTAACTATTCCTAAAAAAATCCAGCTTATTACGTCTTGTATACTGGCCGATAATAGGGAGAGCACACCTATACGCGTATTTACAAGTTTATGTTCCTGTAAAATTCTTGCCAACATCGGAAAAGCTGTAATGGCTAATGCCGCTCCCATAAAAACCATCATCGATACAGAATCAATATGTTTTTTATTTATTTGATCACTAAACAAAACAGCAGCAAAGGTCCCAAAAACAAAAGGAACAATAACCGCAGAGATAGACAAAGCGGTTGCATCTTTAAGAGCTTTTTTGTTAAACAATTTAATATCAATCTCAGCACCTACCAAAAACATATAAACAGACAATCCTAAATTGCTCAAAACAAATAAATGCGGCATTACAAGTGGTGAAAAAACAAGATTGGATGTTTGTGGAAAAAAACACCCTAATACCGTTGGTCCTAATACAACTCCGGAAATCATTTCGCCAACCACAGTTGGTTGACCAATTAAACGAATCAATCTTCCAAATAGCTGCGCTCCAATTAAGATAATAAGCAGTGCAATAGTTACCTGAACATACGTATCGAGATTTGACATATTTTTATTCGATGTGGCGTGATTTTACTACCACTGCTTTGTTTCCGCTATAAATTTTATACGACTCTAATGTTCCTAAAGCTACAGAAGCAACCGTTAACACTGCATGTGATTTTATAGTTGTACCCGGACAAACAATAGCCTTTGCACCTATCCATACACCCTCTTCCAAAACAATTTTACCTACCATTAAATCGAATGTTGTTTTATTGTAATTATGATTGCCACATAAAAGAAATGCGCCCTGCGAAATACAAACATTATCACCTATCACCACATCTTCCAAATTATCTATCCAAACGTTTTCACCTATCCAAACATTATTTCCAATTGTTAAGCGCCAAGGATATTTAATATTTACTTTAGGCTTTATTACTACTCCACTCCCTATTTTTGCTCCGAATAAACGTAGCCATAAAATTCGCACAGAGCTAATTGGCATATAGGAGTTAATTACCCATGCGTTAATAAAATACCAAAGTGTACGGCTAATACTATTACCGCCCGGTTTATACCAGGAATTATTAAACTTTGATAAATCGGTTTTTAAAGACATTAATTAAAAAGTTTTATATAATCTTCAATATCTTTCTGATCGTTTTTATTGGCTTCCATAAATTTAATACAATTCCCCGAAATCTTTTGATAATCTTGGTTATTCTGTTCAGCTAATTCTGAAAGCACACGCACAAACTCCTCTTTTCTGCTTAAGTCAATAGCGTATCCGCAATGATGTTCATTTATTTTTGTCCAAGGTGTGGTAGTACTGATCACAACCGGAATTCCACTTTTTAAGGTTTCAGCTATTGAATGTCCGAAATTTTCATTTAGCGTAGGCAAAAACAAATAATGATAGTTTGAAATGGTTGGCTGAACCTGTTCGTAGCTTAATTCCCCTTTGAATTTTACATCAATATTTGAAGGTAACGTACTTATGATTTTTTCGCATTCCTTCGTATATACCTCATCTTCATTAGAACCGTAAATATCATACACAATTTGAGCTTGTGTTGGTAAGGATTTTAAAACCTCAAGCGCGAAATGCAAATTTTTAACTCTTGAAATCCGTGATAAATAAAATAACTTTAATTGGCCTTTAGTTTTAGAGCTTATTCGGTTTTTCAGGATGGGCATGGTGTTTAAATTAGAGGCAATACGTATTTCTGCATTTTTGAAATATGCGCGTACTTCTTTTTCTTCCTCCGCTGTTGTAGCATGAAACGTAACCCCTCTATGTATCTTAACCATCTGCATAAACATCATAAATAATTTTTTCTTAATTGGCTTAATAGACAAAGCGCCTTTACCCAACATGCCGCGCGGCGCCAAAACTATTTTAGATTTTATTTTCCCTGAGTTTTTTAATTGTAATGGCAAAATTGAAAAGTTGTACGACCAAAAACTATTCAGATAGACAATATCCGGCTGTTTTGAATTTATAACCTCTGCCAATTTATCGCCATTAAAATTTTCATGAGAAAAATAATATACAGGTATTTCGTTAAAATTCGTCCAAGTATCCGGAATAATTCCCTTATAGGTTTCATTAACTCCCAAATCTTTATTGTTAGTTATTACCGAAAAATCAAAATAAGCATGTAATAAATTCAAAATAGAGAAAACCGATTTTACCGGTCCGCCTGCCCTATTACCGGGCAAAAACCAATCGATTAAAACTACTATACTTTTTTTATTCACTTTAATTTACCTTGTTTTCTGTTAACCAATTTTCGAGCACAACCAAATGCCAGATGCGTGACCAGGTTACTCGCTTATCGTTTTTTAAGAATGCTTGCCATAATTCCATTACAGCCTTCTCATTAACAAAATCACGTTTAGCCAGTGATTCTAAATTTGTCTCACAGAAAGATCTTAATTCGTTTTTCATCCAACTAGACCAAGGCAAGGTAAAACCCATTTTTGGTCTGTTTACGATATCTTGCGGCAACAAACCTTTCAAGGAATCTATCAATAATTTTTTTGGACTTGAAGGGTATTTAAATTCGTCGTTTACAGACAAAACAAACTCAACGAGTTTGTAATCTAAAAATGGCACTCTAACTTCTAATGCCACTGCCATACTCATTTGATCGGTATCACGTAACAATACATTTTGCATGTACGTTTGCATTTCTAATAATGAAACATGCGATAGCAATTTATCACCGACAGTTTTATTTAAATCTTTTACAATGTTTAATAATGGATTTGAATTTTTCCCCAACAACTGTTTCTCTTGAAATTTAGAAAAACTCTTACGTGTTAATGGGTATATGGAAGCAATATTAAATTTATCCTGAGTTAAAGCCTCATGCATTTTATCTCCGGCCACAGATTTACTTCTTGCTTTTAATACAGAAGCCGGCACACCTCTCATCCAGGAAGGAAATAAATTCAAGTACGATTTCTTATCAACATCTACCATGCGTTTAAATACATCGTAGCCTGCGAAGAGTTCATCTCCGCCTAGCCCAGACAAGGCCATGGTTACTCCCGCATTTTTTGTGGTTTTAGATACAACAAATGTATTAGGTCCGTCGCCCGAAGGATGATCGGTAGCTTTTAGCGCGAGAGGTAATTCATTTAAAAAATCAGATGGTTTTAATTTAATCTCGTGATGCTGCGTATTAAACAACTCGGAAATCTTTTTGGCATAGATTGCCTCCGAAAATTCGCTTTCATCAAATGAAACATTAAACGTTTCAACTTTACGAGCGCATAATTTACTCATAATACCAACTACCGCGCTCGAATCTATACCTCCAGACAAAAATGCTCCGAATGGAACATCGGCCACCAAACGCCTTTCCACCGACTGAAACAGTAAATCCTGTGTTTTATTACATGTTGTTTTATAATCCAGATCATTTTTAACACGTGCGTAATCCGGAGCGTTCCAATACCTGAAAAACTTTAACTCGTTATTTCTTAAAGTCATAAACATACCAGGCATCAGCATTTTTACGCCTTCAATTATGGTGTTTGGCGCATGTACTGTTTGGTACAAGAAGTACTCATTTATAACTTCCCTATTTAATTTACGCGGAACAAAACCAGAGGCAAGAATACTTCTGATTTCACTTGCGAAAACCAACTTACTATTTGCAAAGGAATAATAAAGCGGCTTAATTCCTAATCTGTCACGTGCAATAAAAAGCGATTTTTCAACCTTATCATATAAGGCAAATGCATACATACCATTGAACTTATTCAGGCAGTCAACACCCCAACGCTGATATGCGGCAATTATCACTTCCGTATCAGAATTAGTTTTAAAAAAATAAGCTTGATCTTTACTTCCAAAGGAAACGCGTTGCAATTCAAGTTTTAATTCCTGATAGTTATACAATTCGCCGTTATAAACAATTACGTAGCGGTTATCACTACTGTGCAAAGGTTGATTAGAATTTTCACTTAAATCGATAATTGAAAGTCGGGCATGCCCTAAATAAACATTCGCGCCATTCCAAATATTTTGAGCATCAGGTCCACGATGTTTAAGGGCATCAACCATGACACTAACTACCTCCTGGTAATTATGAACCGATTCGTTTACTGAAAAGCCTGCAATGCCACACATTTTATTTTACGCCGGTTAACTGCAAAAACAATTTATCGTTCATTAAATTTTTTATTCCAGTTTCTAAAGGAACTAACTCACTATTTAAAATTTCTTTCATTTTTGAATTATCAGGCTGACGACGGGTCATATCACCCTCTTTTAATGGCGGAAGAAAATTTATTTTAGAGCTTGACCCTGTTATTTGAATAATAGTTTTAGCCAAGTCCAGAATAGAAATCAGTTTATCACTGCCAATATTGATCACGTCATTCCTTAATAAGCCCTTATTAAAAATGGCAATAATTGTATCAATGGTATCATCAACGTGAGTAAAAGTTCGGGTTTGAGAACCATCGCCATAAATATTAATAGTTTCGTTTTTTAAAGCGGCAGCTAAAAAACGTGGTATAACAAAATCGGTACTTTGATTAGGACCATAAGTATTAAAGAAACGGAAAATAGTATACGGTATTTGGTATTCCTGCCAATAGCTTCTGAAAAAACATTCACCAACATTCTTAACAACCGCGTAAGGTACACGCGAGTTTAATGGTGTTTTATATTCGTTTTGTGGAATTTCAACAGGCTCACCATAAACCTCAGAAGATGAAGAGAAATAAACGTGTTTTACATTACAGTTTTTAGATAGTGTAAGAATATTTTTAATACCATCAATATCTTGTAATACCAAAACCGGATTTTCCTGAGTTCGCTGCACACCCACTACCGCTGCAAAATGGAACACATAATCAAAATTATTGGAGTACATTACCTGCGATAACTGAGAGAATTCGTTACAATCGGCTTTCACAAAACGCAAATTAACAGCTTCGGGCAATTTTTCAATATTACCGGTACTCAGGTTATCAATTACAACAACAAAATTCTTTTTATCCTCAATTAATCTGCGTACTAAAGCGCTGCCAACATTGCCGGCACCACCTGTAACAAGTATTTTTTTAGAGTAAGACATTACTTAATTATATTATAAAGTGACTGTGCCCATGTGGCAGGGGTTATTTTTTGCGATAGCTCGTAACTAACCCTGCTCATTTGCTTTAATGTTTCAGGATTTAAATTACACATTTTTTTTATTTTTTCAGCCAAATCAGCCTTATTGCCCGCTTTAAATAGAAATCCATTTTTACCGTCCTGCAGAAACACCTCTGTAGATCCCACTTTATCACTACAAATCATTGGAAATCCGGCTGCGGCAAACTCATGTACTACAACACCCCAAGGCTCATAAGTGCTTGGTAATATAAAAACTCCGGGTTCCTTCATTAATTCTTTTAACTCATTAGGCTGCTTAAACCCTAAATCTTTAATATTTTTATGCGCAGGGATTTTATAATCACCAATTCCCACGCACCATAATTGCCAACCGGCCAATTCGCCTTTTGTTTTTAAATCAATAAACACATCGCATAAATCAGTTATGCCTTTTTCTTTTGCATAACGCCCTACAAAAAGCAATACTTTAGATCGATCAACTTCCTCATTATAGCTTTGTGAATAGAAATTTACATCGGCCGAATAAGCACCTGTAATAATTTGTTCTGATGCGAAACCCATTTTTTCAGCCAAAAAAGACTGCACCTTTCCCGGAACAAAGCAAAAGTTAAATAAGCGAGTAATAACAAACTTTGCATAAAGTGAACCTACAACCTGTCGCAAACTTCCATTCCAAGGGGTATCAATACCTAATAAGATTTTGCATTTACCTTTTTTACCCTTGCAAAAATTTAAATATAAAGGGTTGGTCCAACCAGCACAGTAAATTAAATCAGGATTGACTGAGTTATACAATTCTTCCAGCTTAGCTTCATCAAAAGATGTAACATCATAAAAATCAAGATTAGTTCCTAATCCTGTGAAATTGAAGGGGGCAGACTTATTTACTGGCAAACGTAAAATATGTATATTTACATCATAGGTTTTAGCAAGTTCGGAGAAACATTTAACAGTATAATAAGCTAATTCTGTATAGAGAACAAGAATATTTTTTTGGGAGGGCATCTTACTTACAAATATACACGAAATTGTGACAAAATTAGCCAATGAGATAGATATAAAATTGTATGAGCACTGGATGAAACCACAGGTAGCTAAACTATTTGAATTGGAATATAAAATTTCTGATAAAGAATTTTCCGATTTCATGTCTCGCCTGTATGAACACCCTTATCAAAACAAAAAGTGTATCATGATAGTAGCTGTAGACGGTGATAAAGTAGTGGGTTTTCAGTCGTTCTTTTATTGGCCATATAATTACGCAAATCAAACTTATAATTCCTATCAATCTGGTAACTCACTTGTTCATCCTGATTATAGGGGAAAACGATTATTTGCCAGAATGCTGAATTTTATATCAGAAAACCCGATTGGAGTTAACATAGATTTTCTAGTAGGATTTCCTGTTCAATCATCCTATAATAGTTTTATTAAAAACGGCTGGAATAATTTATTTAACCTTAACTGGCATGTAAAAGTTATTAACCCATTTGGGTTTTTATTTTCAAAAAGTAATTTAAATAAACAGTTTTCAAAATCTAATAGTTGTGTTACTGTGAATAACACACAGCTAATAAAATTAAATGAAGAAAAGGACTTCTATAATTGGAAATCACAATTGGTATATGAGCCCGAAAACTATTTTCAATTCGTTTACGAAACGACGTCAAGTAAAGTGATTTTTGATCTGAAAATTCAAACCAGAAAAAAAATCATTAACGAATTAATTATTGGCAATATCCGGTATGACAGCACCAGTACTTCTGTTGTAGAAGAAGCTATCAATTTTTTAGTGAAAAAAGCACAAAAATCTCTATGTGTATCCATCATTTCTTGTGCAATTAATGATACACTAGAATCACCAAGCCTTTCCACTTTATTAAAGAAACTTAAATTCAAGAAAATAGAAAACAAAATATTTTTCATCTACAAGCCAATAAACCGCCAAATTCAACTTACAAATGCGTCTTTGTGGAATATTGGCAGAGCAGATATAGACACCTGGTAATTTGAAATTCAATGCGCATATACATGGTTATCCTCATCTCTTAAAAACAATTTTAGGAATTATAGAGTTTTATTTTGCGAAACCAAAAAATAAATTATTTGTTTTAAACCTTCATGGAACTCCTTTGAAATTTATTCCTGACTTTGAATTATTACTAGATTTTCTTGGAAAACATTTTGAAATAATTAGTCCCGATACATTTTTTAAACTTCTCAATAAAGAAGAAACCATTAATGGCAATAAACTTTTACTGACCTTTGATGATGGCTTAAAAAACAACTTGCACGCTGTTAGGGTTTTGAATGAACGTAATTTATCTGCCTGTTTTTTTATCATTCCATCATTTGTTGAAAGTCAAAATCAAAAAGAATTCTATCTCAAAAATATTCGCCCTATTGTAAACCCTTTTATTGAAGAATACGAAGAAGATTTTACTTCACTTTCGTGGGAAGATTTAGAAAACATCAGCAAAAAACATTTGATTGGATCACATACACTTAATCACACCATGAATGCCGGAAATACTGATAAGGATTTTTTATCAGAAGAGATTATTGAATCAAAAATCATTTTGGAAAAAAAACTGAATTTGAAAATTGATAGTTTCTGTAGTATTAACAATACCTTACTTAGCGTAAATTCAGAATCAAAAGAAATAATTAATTCTTTTTACAGCTTTCATTTCACAACCATTGCCGGTTGCAATAAAGAATTGGCTGATCCTAACTTTATTAAACGTATAAACACGGAATGCTTTTGGACTATAGGAGCAGTTAAATTCTCATTAGGAAATATGAATTTAAGACGACAAAAGTCGAAAATAAAAGAATTCAATTCGCTGTAATTTAATTGGAGCCGCTTTCTACTACCGTTACCTTCTTTTTAAGCTTAATAAAAAACTTTTCGAAGTAATTGTAAGAGATAAAAGCAATTAAAACTGTAAACCCTACCGATAAGCCATAAATAGCCATTTGGCTTGATAAACTATTATCAACCATTATACCTAACTTATCCATTAATAAGATTACAGCTACAATTACAATCATGTGGTACATATAGATACCATACGATATATTCCCTAAAAAAACAAAATACTTGTTTTCTAATTTAATTATCGAGTTCGGATTTGAAGACACGTTTATAATAACGATTAAGAACAACACCGATTGAACCAAGAAAATCCCATCTTGTAACACATGTGGTGTTAAATAAACACTTATCACAATTAAAATAAGAGAAATTATCGTAAGACCATTATTAAGTAAAAAATCGTAGTACTTTTTTTTGTGTAAACACCAGGCACCAATTCCACCTAATGCCATACTTTCAAATTTCAAAGTGGCTATAAACGTTTTAATATTCTGAAGTTGTAAATTATCGGGATGTTTTAAGGCAAACAACTGAAAAACAACTTTCAATACCAAACAAACAATAATAACTCCAATTAAAACCCTAAGTAAATTTTTGCTGTATTTAACCAACCATGGCCATAACGCGTAAAATTGCTCCTCTACACCAATGCTCCACAATTGACCTATATGAGGTACCGGTTTAAATAATGCTAAAGCCAGGTTAGGAAGAATTATAATGTACAAGATTAAATTACTCCAGAAATTATCTTCTAAAAATTGTGACAGGTATACGTGGTCAAACGAATGGAAATTTGGTAAAATAAAAAAACCGATTGCCATTATCAGAAAATACAATGGCCAAATTCGTAATATACGTCTGGCATAAAATTTACGAACAGAAATAGTTCCGTTTTTCTGTTTTTCTTCTAATAACAAAAATGTGATCAAAAAGCCGCTTAATACAAAAAAGAACACCACCCCTAAACCTCCCAGCTCGAAAATTAATTTATCAGATTCCCACAAATTAGGCTTTAAATACTGACTCTTTAACAACTCTATATGCGTAATCACAACAGCTATTGCAGCAAAAAAACGTAGTCCATTTAATCCGGTGAAATAAATATTTTTTGGTTGGTTAATTAGATTAAATTTTAATTTGAAACTTGTTTAATTTCTCTATTTTCATCAATTACGTTTTCTGATTCATCACTTTTATCCCTTAAGTACTCCATATAATTGACACGGTTAAAATAATACATCCATCCGTATAACATAAAGCCGCTAAAAGTGTAATTCCCTTGTCGTAATAACTGAATTACAATTAGAATCAATAACGCGTTTGAAATAAGCCAATAATCTTCGTCTTCATTTCCGCCAATATTTTTTGAAACATAAAACTTTACAAGAAACATGAATACAAAAATCACACCCATTAAACCGATTTCAGAAAGTATCCTTAAAAACATTGAGTTCGCATCCGATGTATTAAACTCATAAATACCTGCCAACAAATAATTCAATTTGTACTTTTTAAAGGCTAATTCATGTGAACCCAATCCGCTTCCAAATAATGGATTTTGCTTAAAGTTCTCAATAGCTACATGATAATTATTATACAATACAAATGAAGATCCATGAATTTTGGGCAAGACTTTACTGACTTTATAAATCCTAGTGGCAGTTTTCATGTCACCAGACAATTCTGTTTCAATTATTCGGTCAATGAATAAAGCCTTCATTCCATCTACCCGGGATTTAAAATCCTTACTATTATTATAAGCGACAAAATAAAGTACAAAAACCAACTGAACTGCCACTAAGACATAGCGCACTAATCCAAAATTTGCAGCAATAAAAATAACAGCTAGAAATACACCCAAAAACGCAAGGCTTGAAAAAGAAAGTATATATGTAATTACAATTATTAAACTTTTTTGTCTTGCCTGAAATTTTTCACGATTAAATAAAAGCTCATAAAATGCCATGAAGAATGCAGGAGCCATAATGGTTCCAAAATACGATGGTTCACTGAAAGTACTGTTGATTCGTATACCAATTCCTCCAAAGTTTACCATCCATTTATTTAAAGGTAAAATATAATGCCAATTATATCCGTATTTAAAGCCAATCAGATAGCTCACCCATTGAAACAATCCGAGTACCGCCACAATAAATGCGAATTTCATGTAAAGCTGAAATATTCGCTTGATATCATAGTCGTAATAGGTTATAACGTACCGGTAAAAAATGATGTTTACAGCAAGATTTGCGAATATTTTAAAAAAATTACCAAAAGTGTCATTGCCGATATATACATTCAAAATTCCAGCAATCAATAATGGTAATAAAACATATAAGGTTTCTCTTGGGAACTTAAACTTGAAAATGAAAATAAAAAGCAAAAGAATTAATGGTGCGTATCCTACATAAAACTCAAATGGCAATTGTTTTTCAAACAAAACATAGCCGTTAAAAAACAAGTTTAAGAATATCCCAATATCTATCCAGCCCACTTAAATTATATTTACTTCGCGTTCGAGTTTAACTCCAAATTTAGCAAATACCGTCTGCAAAACATATTCACTAAGCGAATATATTTCCGCTCCTGTTGCGCCTCCTTTATTTACCAAAACCAATGCCTGTTTATCATGTACAGCGGCATTCCCTAGCCTGTACCCCTTTAATCCACTGTTTTCAATTAACCAACCCGCCGCTAACTTATAATTTCCGTTTTCCAATGGATAAGCCACAACCTCCGGGTAATTTGATTTTACCCGCTCGTAATCGTTTTTTGAAACTTCCGGATTCTTAAAAAAACTTCCGGCATTTCCGGCAATTTTAGGATCCGGTAACTTGGATGACCGAATATTAATAACTGCCTGCGACACATCCTTAACACCCGGGTTGGTAATTCCCATTACCTGCAATTCGGTATTAATAGCCCCGTACGAAGTGTTTATCCTTGGCAACTTGTTTAATTTAAAAGTAACAAATGTGATTATGAATTGTCCTTTTAATTCGTGTTTAAACACACTCTCTCTATAGCCAAATTTACAATCTGCTGCGTTAAATCGCTTTATTGTGCCATCACTAATTTTAACAGCTTCCAAACTATCAAACACATCTTTAATCTCTACACCGTAAGCACCGATATTCTGCATCGGACTAGCGCCAACGCAACCCGGAATTAATGATAAATTTTCCAGTCCTGCATACCCTTTTCCAATACACCACATCACAAACTCATGCCAAACTTCACCTCCTGCGGCCTTTACCAAAACTATTTGCTCATCCTCGAACACCACCTCAATACCTTTTAGATTATTTTTAACGACAATTCCGTCGAAGTTTTTTGTAAAAAGAACATTGCTCCCCCCTCCTAATATCAGCTTGTTTGATTTTTGAAAAACCTCATTCTTCACTAATTCACTAATATCTTGCACCGAATGAATTTCAGTATAATGACTTCCGGTTGCTTCTATACCAAAAGTATTCAAGTGTTTTAAAGGAGCGTTTTCGGTAATTTTTATCATATTTCAAAAGTACATAATTAGGTAGGCTTTATTTTTTTAACTTTAGGGCAATATCAACAAAAACCTTGTTTACAACTAAACATAAAACAGCTATTGTTAGCGTTATAAACGACTTGGCTACCGACCAACGCGTATTGCGAACCGCAGGTGTTTTAAGTGGACAGGGTTATCAGGTGATTCTTTTTGGCAGGCTGTTAAAAAACTCAGCACCAGTTTCACAATTACCTTACAAATGTGTGCGTGTTAAAATGCTATTTAAGCAAGGACCTCTATTCTATTTATTTTACAACATACGTTTGTTTTTTTTCCTACTCATCAATAAATCCGATTTACTTTTCTCGAACGACTTAGACACCCTATTACCTAATTACCTGATTGCAAAACTCAAAAAAACATCGTTAATTTATGATAGCCACGAGTTGTTTTGCGAAGTTCCAGAACTTCAAAATACACCCTTAAAGAAAAATATTTGGGAAAAACTTGAAGGCAATGTTTTACCTCGTTTAAAACACTGCATTACCGTAAACCAAAGCATTGCCGATTGGTTCAATAAAAAATACAAAACCAATTTTATTGCTATCAGAAACATTCCCCATTTAAGCGAAAAATTTCAATCTAAATCAAAATCCGAATTAGGAATTCCGGGCAATAAAACAATTTTAATTTTACAAGGAGCAGGCATAAACATTCAACGCGGAGCCGAAGAATTAATTCAGGCAATGCAATATGTAGAAAATGCTCATTTACTGATTATCGGTGGCGGCGACGTATTTGAAATTCTAAAAAAAATGATTCGTGAATTTAAACTTGAAAATAAAATCACCATCCTGTCAAAAATGCCTAAATCCGAACTACTCCATTATACCTTTAACTCTGATATTGGGATTAGCATTGATAAAGACACCAATCTTAATTATCATTTTAGCCTTCCCAATAAACTATTTGATTATACACAGGCCAATCTGGCTGTTCTTGCCAGCAGATTGCCCGAAGTAGAAAACATGGTAAATAAGTATAACATAGGATGTTTTATAGATAATCACGATCCAAAGCACATCGCCGACACAATCAATTACATGATACAATCGGGTTTGATTTCGCAGTGGAAAGAAAATACAAAAAAAGTAAATGAAGAGAATAACTGGCAATTAGAAAAACAAAAACTCATAAGCCTTATCACTTCAATCGAATAATTTTTTAATTTTAAGCATGGAATTTTCAGCACAACAAATAGCAGGATTATTAGGCGGAACAATCGAAGGAAACGAAAACGCCACCGTTTCTAATTTGTCTAAAATTGAAGAAGGCAAACCGGGAACCCTATCTTTTTTGGCAAATCCTCTTTATACCCCTCATATTTATGAAACCGATGCCTCAATTGTAATCGTTAATAAAACCTTACAACTAGACAAGCCGGTAAAATCCACTTGCACATTAATTCGGGTAGATGATGCTTATGGTTGTTTCGCTAAACTGCTTGAAATGTATAATCAGTTCAAACTAAACAAAAACGGAATTGAACAACCTTCATACATTTCTAAAACTGCAAGTTTGGGAAAAGACTGCTATGTTGGTGCCTTTGCCTATATTGGTGAAAATGTAAAAATAGGCAATAACGTAAAGATTTATCCTCAGTGTTATATAGGCGATAACACTACTATTGGTGATGATTGTGTTTTTTACGCCGGTGTAAAAATTTATCACGATTGTGTAATAGGTAAAGACGTAACCATTCACGCAAGCTCAGTGGTTGGTAGCGATGGTTTCGGCTTTGCTCCCAACTCTGAAAACAATTATAAAAAAGTACCTCAAATTGGCAATGTAGTGATTGAAGACCATGTAGAAATCGGATCAAACACTTCCATCGATCGCGCTACTTTAGGCTCAACTATTATCAGAAAAGGGGTTAAACTTGATAACCTGATTCAGATTGCCCACAATGTTGAAGTAGGTGAAAATACTGTTATGGCCGGAGGTGCCTTTATTGCGGGATCTACCAAAATTGGCAAAAATGTAATGATAGGCGGACAAGCCGGAGTGATCGGTCACCTAAAGGTTGCCGACGGTGTTAAAATTGCCGGTCAGTCGGGAGTCGGAAGTAATATCGAAACCGAAAACGAAATTGTTCAGGGTTCTCCTGCATTTGGTATTGGCGAATACAAGCGTGCGTATGTTTTATTCCGCGGATTACCCAAGTTAAATGATCGCGTTCGGGAACTGGAAAAACAGCTCAAAAACTCTAAATAAATACTCTGTTTGCGGGGGCTGTAATTAGCAAAAAATTCTTATTTTAGCCGTTAGCAGTTTTACTGCCTAAACTTGTATTTTTTATAATGAGCGATAAACAGCACACCATCAAACAAAAAGTTTCGGTAACCGGCGTTGGCCTTCATACCGGACAGAAAGTTACATTAACTTTTAACCCAGCACCCGAAAACCATTGGTTTAAATTTCAACGTACCGACGTAGAAGGTCAGCCTATTATTGAGGCGGATGCAGATTTAGTTGTTGATACGTCCCGCGGCACTACTTTAGAAAAAAACGGCGTTCGCGTTCATACCACCGAACATGTATTGGCTGCTTTGGTTGGATTAGGAATTGACAATTGCTTAATTCAGGTTGATGGTCCCGAAATGCCGATAATGGATGGCAGTTCATGGAAATTTATTGAAGCTCTAGAGGCTGCAGAAATAGTAGAACAAGAAGCTGAACGCGAATATTTCGAGTTAACCGAAAATCTAACTTTTGAAGACCCTATAAAAAAAGTAGAAATGCTGGCTGTACCACAGGAAACTTTTAGGGTTACTGTAATGGTTGATTATAACAGCGAAGTATTAGGTACCCAGCATGCAGGCATGTACCATATTGGCGAGTTTAAAGAAGAAATTGCTAAATGCCGAACATTTGTATTCTTACACGAACTGGAAGCTTTATTGGCTCACAACTTGATTAAAGGTGGTGATTTGGATAACGCTATTGTTTTAGTAGAAAAAGAACTTCCAAAAGAGAAACTGGATCATCTTAAAAAGATTTTTAACAAGGAACATGTAGAGGTTAAAGGTCGCGGTGTTTTAAATAACACTAAACTTCACTTCTACAACGAACCTGCACGTCATAAATTATTGGACATTGTTGGTGACCTTGCATTAGCCGGTAAGCCAATGAAAATTCACGTGCTTGCTGCCCGTCCGGGTCATGCAGGAAACGTTGCGTTTGCAAAAAAAATAAAAGAACTAATGAAAAAGCAGAAGAACGAGCGCTTAATTCCTAAGCTTGATTTATCTGCTAAACCGGTATGTGATGTGCGCGATATACAGAACATTCTTCCACACCGTCCGCCATTTTTAATGGTGGATAAGATCATGGAGTTAACTCCTGAATACGTGATTGGTGTTAAAAATGTTACTATGACCGAATTCTGGACAGCAGGACACTTCCCTGACGAACCAATAATGCCAGGTGTACTTATTGTGGAAGCTCTGGCACAAACCGGTGGTGTTTTATGCTTAAAAACTGTTCCGGATCCTGAAAATTACCAAACTTATTTCCTAAAAATAGAAAATGCCAAATTCAAACAGAAAGTAGTTCCGGGTGATACCTTGGTGTTCCGAATGGATCTTGTTGATCCGATTCGAAGAGGCATGTGTCATATGAAAGGAATGGCTTATGTAGGAAACAAATTAGTTTGTGAAGCGGATATGACCGCGCAAATTGTAAAAGTTAGAAATTTAGAAAAACCGGTAGCAACTGTATAAATTATGATTTCTAACCTTGCGAATGTAAGCCCCAAAGCAAAGATTGGTAACAATGTAACCATTGACGCCTTTGCTACTGTATATGAAGGCGTGGAGATCGGTGATAACACGTGGATAGGCCCAAATGTTGTTATTTTTCCTGACACAATCATTGGTCAAAATTGTAAAATATACCCCGGTGCCTGTTTAGGCGCTGTTTCGCAAGATTTAAAATACAAAGGAGAACCCGCAAATACCGTTATTGGAAACAATACCATCATTCGCGAATACGTTACCATTCATAAAGGAACAGCTGATCGTAAGACCACTAAAGTTGGAGATAATTGTTTATTAATGACCTATGTGCACATCGCTCACGATTGCATTATTGGCAATAATGTAATTATGGCTAGCTACAGCGGTTTATCCGGACATATTACCGTTGAAGATTTCGCAATATTAGAAGGGAATGTTGGGGCTCAACAGTTCATAACGGTTGGCGCACATGCCTTTGTTGCCGGCGGAAGTTTAATCAGAAAAAGCGTTCCTCCTTTTATCCGTGTTGCTCGTGAACCACTTCAATATATTGGCGTAAATACAGTTGGTCTTGCACGCAGAGGTTTTGAAAAAGAAAAAATACAGGAGATAGAAGATATTTACCGAACCATATTTGTACATAACAATTCTGTCAATAAAGCCATTGATGCTGTAGAATCTGAAATGCCGGAAACAGAAATCAGAAATCAAATTCTAAATTTCATAAAAGGCTGCAAAGACGGTATTGTAAAAGGCATTTAAAATTAAGGTGGAATAAGCTGAGTGCAATTTGCTTCCAACAACTAAATAAATTATAAATAGCCTGTTTTTAAAGAAGTAATAATAGCGCAAATGCCAACCAATACTTTGCAAATACAATTAGAAAATTTAAGTAAGAAGTTTGCAACGGAGTGGATTTTTAAAAACATCAGCGCTACTATTCATCCGGGTGATAAATTAGTGATTTTAGGTGGTAACGGAAGTGGTAAATCTACTTTGCTTCAAATAATTTCAGGTTACGTATTACCCAATAACGGTAAAGTTACTTATACCCTAAATAACGAGACCCTAGACAATGAAGTTCTAAAAGATTATATAAGCCTTGCATCACCCTACCTGGATTTAATTGAAGATTATTCGCTGGAAGAAATCATCAATCATTGCGCAACCTATAAGGCATTTTTAAATAATTTAAAAACAAAGGAAATAATAGAGTTAAGCGGATTAGCACATGCGAAAAACAAGTTTATAAAGAATTATAGCAGTGGCATGAAACAACGCGTACGGTTAACCTTGGCTATTTTAGCGGATGCCCCCGTACTTTTGTTGGATGAACCCGTTTCAAATTTGGATAAAGTTGCTATTGATTGGTTTAAGAATTTAGTAAACAACTTTGCTCTTCATAAAACCATTATTGTTTGTTCAAATTCCGTTAAAGAAGAATTTGAATTTTGCAATAAAGAGTTAAATGTAGCTGAGTATAAACAATTTTAACATCTAAAAACCTAATAGAATTAATATCTTTACAAAATGAATAAAATGGACCTTGGAGATATATTTATCATTGCTTTTATCAGCGCCATTTTTATTATCGGAGCTATTACAGTTTTCCGTTTTATGCGAAAAAAATAACATGACCAATACATTACACATACTGTTTTTAAATCTTGGCGGAGGTGAAGTAGTATTAATTTTATTTGTGATCCTTCTGCTTTTTGGAGGAAAAGGCATTCCTAATGTAGCCAAGGCTTTAGGTAAAGGCATTCGCGAATTTAAAGATGCCAGCGAAGGCATTAAACGCGATATCCAGGAAAGTACTGGCAATATCAGCGGAACTGTTCAAGAACAAATTCAGGAAATAAAAAAAGAAATAGAAAACAAATAGTAATTTCTTTTTATTT
>JBBAKL010000046.1:0-23022 GCA_040403535.1 Bacteroidia bacterium | reverse complement strand
GAAAAAGGCTTGCCGAAAATTCATGAGCACGAAGACAAAGCTCCAAAAGGATTTGGTTTAATATTTAATGGACGATTAATTTGTTTTTACGATTACGAATGTGATTTGGGTGATGGATGGGAGAGTGCTGAGGTTCATAAAGACAGTGAGGAAACAAGACAAAAGGCTTTAAAAATGGGGGCAAATATTATTTCTTACGCATTTACACTTAAGAATTAGTCCGCTAACAATTTATTATTTCCGTTTAAAACAACTTCCTCTATTAATTTATAAATTCCTGTAACTTTAATATCTGAATTAGCGTCAATCAATAAAATGAGGAAATTAGTTTATTTAATTTTATTTTTTTGTACATCCTCTGTTTTTGCGCAATCTTTTTTGCTGTCAGGTAAAATCACCGACACAAAAGGTAATCCCTTATCATTTGCTTCAATAATTGTAAAAGGAACCACAATTGGTACCAACAGCAACGCCGAAGGCAATTTCAATTTACGTTTGAAGCCCGGCAATTATGAAATCCTTTTCCAGTATGTTGGATATAAAAAGGAAATGAAACGTATAGAACTCACCAAAGATTTAAGTGTTGATGTTGTGTTAAATTCCGAGAATTATGAGTTAAAAGAAGTGCAAATAAAAGCCGGCGAAGATCCGGCTTACGAGGTAATAAGACAAGCAATAAAAAAACGTAAGTTTTATTTGAATCAGGTAAACGCATACAGTTGTCGTGCTTATATAAAGGGATTGCAAAGACTCTACGAAATACCAAAAAATCTTGGCAAGCTTTTGAAAATAACTACCGGCGAGAATCCAATTGATACAAATATGCTAGGCGTTATTTATTTGTCAGAAAGTGAAAGTAAATACTATTTTAAAAAGCCAAATGATGAAAAGGAAATAATGTATTCCAGTAAGGTGAGTGGTAATAATAGTGGTTTTAGTTTCAATCAACTTAGTGATATGAAATTTAATTTCTATGAGAATTTGGTGAGCATAGGAGGATTAAGCGACCGGCCATTTATTTCACCTATAAATGAAAATGCATTTCTTTCTTACCGTTATAAACTATTGGGTACAACATTCGAGGATGGAAAAATGATTAACAAAATTGAAGTTACTCCAAAGCGCGGTACCGATCCTTGTTTCAGAGGAATAATTTACATTACCGAAAATTCCTGGCGCATTCATAGCGCTGATTTGCACATGACCAAAGAGTCTAAAATAAAATTTGTTGATACACTTGAAATTCGTCAGTTATATGCTCCGGTTAAGGGAGATTCAATTTGGATGCCCATCTCTTTTAACTTTGGATTTAAGTTTAAGATTTTCGGGTTCAGGGGAAATGGGTATTACAACGCAGTAGTGTCCGATTACGAGATTAATCCGGTTTTCTCCGATAAGTTTTTTAAGAATGAATTACTTAAAGTGGAAGATGATGCCAATAAGAAAGATACGTCCTACTGGAAAAACAACCGACCTATTCCGCTCACAAAAGAAGAAATATACGATTACCGCAAGAAAGACAGCATTTCAAAAATTACCGATACAAAGCACTATAAAGATTCGGTCGATAAAAAATTCAACCGATTTAAACTGCAATCATTAATCCTTGGATATAATTATCGCAGCACTTATAATAAAATAAATTTCGGAACAACAGGCTTGTTAACCAGCGGTGTACAATATAATACCGTTGAAGGCATTAATGCCAGTATGAATTTTAAGTTTACAAAAGAATTTGAAAACTTTAAGAATCATGAAATAAACGGGAGTATCCGTTATGGATTCTCTAATTACCTATTGGGAGGTAAAGTAGGTTGGAGTTATTTGCAAAATCCCAAGAAATTCCAGCAGTTTGCTGTTAACGTCCAGTCGATGGTAAACCAATATAACAACTCAAATCCGATTTCTGAAAGTATGAATTCGATTTATACGTTGTATCTGAACGATAATTTCATGAAGTTGTATAAGAAAACATCCGTTCAGTTTTATTACAGAAGAGAGTTGGTTAACGGCTTGTATTTTTATGGAAACATTGAATATGCCGAGCGATCTCCGTTAAAAAATTCAACCGATATGTTGATTACCGACGATAAAAATAAATTATTTACCAGTAACGATCCTTTACATATAAAAACTCACGATTCCTTATTTCAAACAAATAATTCATTTGTAATTGATGTGATGTTCAGAATTCGATTTAAACAAAATTATTACACAGTTCCTAATCGGAAAATTATTTCAGGCTCAAAATATCCGCGCATAAATATTGGTTATAAAAAAGCCATACCAGATTTAAATACCGTTGCCGATTACGATTTAGCAACAATACAGTTAGATGATAATATAAAAATGGGTTTGTTGGGTACATTCTCTTATAGAGGTATGGCAGGTTATTTTTTAAACAACAAAACCATGTACTTTATGGATTATAAACATTTTAATGGAAATCAAACTGTATTGGCCAACCGAAATAGTTTAGGCTCATTTAAATTGTTGCCATATTATACATATAGCACAAAAAACTGGTATGCAGAAGGACACGCAGAACATCATTTTAACGGATTTATTTTTAATAAAATCCCACTTTTGAAAAAGACTCGAATTACCGAAGTTATTGGGGCGCATGTATTGGTTAATGACAGAATGGATCAATATTATGAATTAAGTTTTGGAGTAGAAAAAATATTGCAATTAATAAGATTCGATTATGCCTTAGGGTACGGGCCTTATGGAAAATTTTCTCAAGGTTTCTTAATAGGAATCGATATTGATTTTTAATACGCGGTTTTATTTTCCTAAAAGAACAAATGCTGCCCAATAATTAGGGTGAGGATATTTACTTCTTACTTGAAGTTGTGCATTTTTGAAAGAAACCGAAATATTTTCATGAGAAGGATTTGCGGACCAGTTTTTATAGAATTCGCTCATTAAAATTTGCGTGGCTTCATCATCTACAGCCCATAAACTCATGATTAATTTTTTTGCGCCGGCAATATAAAAGGCTCGTTGTAATCCGAAAACACCCTGATTATTCATATCAACCCCTAAACCCGTTTCGCAGGCCGATAAAACTACCAGGTCTGTGTTAATTAAGTTTAGTAACGACGCTTCGTATGCAGTAAAAATTCCATCTTGTTCCTTGTGTATGTTTGCAGAGTCTCTTGCAACTACCGATGCACCTGCCATCATTATTCCTGATCGTAATAGAGGGTTCGATAGTATTTTCCCTGTTTCAAATCCAAGAATACTGGGGTCTTCGGTTTCTTCAATGTCTTTTAAGAAAAATCCGTGCGTTGCAATGTGTAAAACCTTTGGCGAATTTGTTTTTTTTAGTTGATCTTCGGTAGCTTTTTCTTTAACAAAAGAACTGCAGTTCCAATTACCTGCTTTAAGTGTAGTTGAAATGTTGTCTACCTCTGTTTGAGTGCCTGGTAAGGGAGGTAATTCTGTAAAGCCAAATCTGCTTAGTGCAAGCGCATTAGTTGTATTGGTTAATGATTTCTTTTTAGTAAAATCAAATTCATAATCAGGGTTGCCATACAATTCTGCAGTGTTGCTGTTGTTAACGTCGGTGTTTTCCATTAATGCGCTTAAGTTTGGAAGCAATACAACGTTTAGTTCGTCAATCAGGTACTTGTTGGATGTGGTGTTTTTAAGCGAGTACAGATTTAACTGATGAAATATTCCATCGTTACTTAAGTATATTTTATTAATGTCTTTAAGCTGATTTTGTACCGGTTTCCAAAAACGATCGTACGAGAAGTTATCATCACTTTTATTTTCCATTTGTTCGCTGTAATAATGGATGTAGTCATTTTCAAATAAATGTGATTTCTCAAATTGAACCGCAATAGGCGCGACGCTATTTTTTTTAATAATTAAAGCAGTATATTCTGTTTTATAAACGGAATCGTTTATACGATTTGGTTTTCTGATAATGCTTATTGCTGCTTCATTAGAGTTGAGTTTCGACTGAATGTCTTTAATACTGTAATTGGTTAATTTAACAAATGCATTACTTTTCTTCTTTATTTCCTGTTCCAGCTTATTGACTTTGTTTTCTAATTCAGCTTCGTTCCAATATTTGTTTTCAAAATCCAGGTCACGAAAGCTATTAGATAAGGTTTGCTTCAGATTTAACCATTCGTTATATCTCATAATCAGAGCGCTATCTTTGCTGCTTAATATTGTTCGGCGCGCGCTTATACTTTTACTAAGTGGCAGTGATTTAATAAACAATTGATAATTGAGGCATTCATTCATCAATGAATTATGGTTCTCTTTTGGAAATGCATTGATGTAAGAAAATACAAAACTATTATAGCTGTCAAATCGATTTTCCAATAACCGGTAATATGCATTTTGATCATCTTCACTCATGCTTTCAAAGAAACGGTCAAACTGTTTGCAATAAGCATTTAGCGATTCGGTGTATAAGGATCTTGCGGTTTTCAAATCTTTCGTTAACACTTTATATTCGGCAAGAAGAAATATACCATCAATATATCCTATGTGTTTTTGTCCGAATTTATTTTTTAAAATGGAATTAGATTTTTCCACTAATTGAATGGCTTTGTCGTAATTTCCCAATTTTTGATATAAGCTTGCTGTTCCGGATAAATAATACGCATATCGTTCATTGTCTTCGCCAAGCATTTCTTTCATGATTTCTAACGAACGTAGTTTCATTTCCTCCGCTTCTTTCAGGCGGTTTAAATGGAGGTAGATTCCCGATAAGCTGTTAAGACAATTGGCATAGTACGGATGATATTCGCCTAATTGTTTTTTATAGATAACTTTAGCTTCATTGAAATAAGGTTCAGCCGCTTTGTAATTAGCCATATCAAAATATACCAGACCTAAATTACTAATGGCGTTAGCGTAGTTTACGTGATCTGTTCCTAAAGTGTTTTTTCTTATTTCAATAACTTCTGCCAGAAGGTCGGCAGCCGGTTTATATCGGCCAAGCAATCGGAATAAATCAGCCTTATTACTTAACGAATTGGTGTATTCTGGCAGATAGTCCAGTTTTAGTTTTTTATAAATGGACGTACAATTATCAAACGATTCTTCTGCTTGCTGATAATTACCAAGCGATTTGTAGCTTAATCCGTAATTATTATAAATGGTTGCAAGCATTAACTGATCGGAGCGTTTACCAATGGTGTATAGGTGAACAGCTTCGTTGAGGTATTGTATTGCCTTGTCAAAATCAGATATCTGGCGATAAGCTTCAGAAATGTTATTTAAAATAGTAATATAACCCAGTGTATCTAAAGCGGGCATTGAACTGTGAATCTCTAAAATACGATGATAGGTTTCAATGGCTTTAGTGTATTCCCCGATTCCCTGACTGATTCTGGCATCATTATTTAAACAAAGAACGTAATCGCGATCTTTTTCGCCACGTAAAGTTTTAAAGTAGTAAAGCAGGGCGTCGTTGTATTGTTTAGCTTCGTTATACTTACCCATTTCCACATACATTTCGGTTAAAATTTTAAAACGTAGGGTGTATTGTAAACTGCTTTGTCCGTAAACGGCCGCCAGAATTGGTAATGATTTTAAAAACAACGGTTCTGCTTCTGTATAATAGCCAACATGACTGTATAAGCAGGCTAAATCAAAAATGTAAAAGGCTCGGTAAATGGTGTCATTTATTTCTTTTGTAATTTGAATTGCTTTTTCAAAATAGGAAATTGCTTCCGGGTATTTTTCTTCTTTGAATGCATTGGAACCTAAATAGTCATATAAAACCGACTTTTCAATTTTATTTACTTCAAGATCTTTCTCGTGTTTTTTTAAGAACTGAGTTAATTCTTCATTTGTAAATGATTCGCCTTTGTCTATTCTTTGCTGAATAGACTCCCAGGCTTTGGTAAAATTTTGAGCAATAGATAAATTACTTACAAAGAAAATAAGCAGTATAATGAACTGTTTCATTACTCCTGATTTTGTAATTCAAATTTAGCAGGAACAGTTTCTAAGATTTCAAGAATTTCTTGTAATGAATCAGTAGTTACCAATTTCATTCGGGTGTCTTTAGAATGAGGAATACCTTTAAAGTAATTCGTATAATGCGGACGCATTTCTAAGATACCTTGTCGTTCGCCTTTCCATTCAACCGACTTTAGTAAATGTGTTTTACAAACTTCTACGCGGTTGTGAATGGTTGGAGCAGGTAAGTGTTCGGCTGTTTTAAAATAATGTTTTATTTCATTAAAAATCCATGGGTAACCAATACTGGCTCTTCCGATCATGATGCCGTCAACACCGTAAGTGTTTCTGTATTCAAGTGCTTTTTCAGGAGAATCGATATCACCATTTCCAAAAATTGGTATTTTGATGCGCTGATTGTTTTTTACTTCAGCAATATATTTCCAGTTGGAGCTGCCTTTATACATTTGCGCGCGTGTTCTACCGTGTATAGTGAGTGCTTGAATACCTACATCCTGCAAGCGTTCGGCAACTTCCATAATATTGATCATGCTGTCATCCCAACCTAAACGTGTTTTCACAGTGACAGGAAGTTTAGTGGAGTTAACCACCGCTTTTGTTAAGCGAACCATTAAATCAATATCCTTTAATACACCGGCTCCTGCACCTTTGCAAACTACTTTTTTTACCGGACAACCAAAATTAATGTCAACAATATCGGGATTGGTAGCGTCCAAAATTTTTGCGGAGAGCGCCATCGCTTCCTCGTCACCACCGAAAATCTGAATACCAATTGGTCGTTCGTATTCAAAAATATCCAGCTTCTTTTTGCTTTTAATAGCATCGCGAATGAGTCCTTCGCTACTGATAAATTCAGTATACATTAAATCGGCGCCATATTGTTTGCAGACGTAACGAAAAGGCGGATCGCTCACATCCTCCATGGGCGCAAGAAGTAATGGGAATTCTCCCAATTCGATATTTCCGATTTTAACCAAGACTACAAAAGTACAAAATTAGACACTAATTACGCTATTGGGCCTTAATTGAGGGTTTTAATGGTGCAGGAGCCTAAAATTTGTTAATGCGATATGGATTTAAAGCTTCTTTAACATCTCTAATAAAAAGCTCTTGAAAGAAAAAATTAATCTTTGACACATGATGAAAAAAGTCATTATTTTATTAATGCTTGTAATAGCAGCTAAAGGTGTTTCACAAAACATAATCCAGCAACAATATTCAAATATCGGATTAACCAATCAGTCGGTGATGCAGCAGCAAAGCAATTCGGTATTTGCATTAAATATTACTAATACTAATAAACCACAGCGTCAAAGTATACAAAGACAACCCATCCGACAGGTGGTTAATCATAACGCAAATCCTTCATTACCTATTCAAAATTTGGATGTGCAGAGTCAATCAAATGCAGCAGAAAAAAATTTGAGCAACGACATGAACAATTTTCAGTTAATTCAACTACAGCAAATTTCAAATATAACGCCGCCGCAAATACAAATTGGAACAAGAAACGATTTGGAATTGAAGTTGCTAAATATTCAACTGAATGTAAGTAAAACTTTTAGGCGTAATAATTCGGAAGGCTACACGAGCAAACATCAATTAATAGTTTTGCAAGGCAAAATCAAAAAAATAAGCCGTAAACTGGTTGCCAGATTAAGCTTTAAGAAACGGAATAAGATAAAACTAGATAATTGCTTTAAGTGGTAATTACGAATTAATGTTCTGCCACAACAAATCTTTTAATTCCTGAACATTTTTACCGCTGGCTGACGAGAAGAAAATGTAAGGTATTTTGTGTTTACCTTTCATGCGTTTCTTTAAATCCTTTTCTAATTCATCAATCAATTCATCATCGATGGTGTCGCATTTGGTGATGCCCAATACGCGTTTTTTATAAAGTAATTCAGGATTAAACGCTTCTAATTCGTTTAAAAGTATTTTATACTCTTCGTAAATATTATTGCTTTGACAGCTTACTAAAAACAGTAAAATGGAGTTGCGTTCAATGTGCCGTAAAAAGCGTAAACCCAAACCTCTTCCTTCGTGTGCTCCTTCAATAATTCCCGGTATATCCGCCATCACAAAACTTTTGAAATCGCGGTATTTTACAATTCCTAAATTCGGTACAATAGTGGTAAAAGGATAGTCTGCAATCTCCGGTTTTGCTGCTGATACAACAGAAAGTAAAGTAGATTTACCGGCATTCGGAAAACCAACTAAACCTACATCTGCTAAAACTTTTAATTCTAAAATTTTCCATTCGGAACTGCCATCTTCTCCGGGTTGTGCATAACGCGGGGTTTGTTTTGTAGCAGATTTAAAATGCGCATTACCTAATCCGCCTCTTCCGCCCGGAACAATAATTACTTCCTGTCCGTCTTCTGTAATTTCAAATTCAATTTCTCCGGTCTCTGCATCACGGGCTACAGTTCCTAATGGAACTTCCAATATCTCATCTTTTCCTTCTTTACCGGAGCTGTTGGCAGAACTTCCGTTTTCACCGGCTTCAGCAATTACATGCTTGCGGTATTTTAAATGGATAAGAGTCCAGAGTTGTTTGTTGCCTCGTAAAATAATATGTCCGCCGCGCCCGCCATCGCCACCATCCGGACCGCCAAAAGCGGTAAATTTATCGCGGTGAAAGTGTACGGATCCGGCACCGCCTTTTCCGCTGCGACAACAAATTTTTACGTAATCAACAAAGTTAGTATCCAATTTAGTTCGTAGTTTTTAGTTCGTAGTTGGCAGAACAAATAGTCTGCACTTCATTTATTTTTTCTTGCCTGCTTTTTTCTTAACTACTTTTTTAGGAGCAACTTTCTTTTTAGCTTTTGGAGCCACCTTCTTTTTACTAACGATTTTCTTACTGCTCTTTTTATGAGCCGCTTTCTTAACTACCTTCCTAGTTACTTTCTTTGCAACTTTTTTAACAGCTTTTTTAGTTACTTTTCTCGTAACTTTCTTCACCGCTTTTTTTACTGTTTTCTTTACGGCAGGTTTAGCAGCTTTTTTAGCAGGTTTACTTGCTTTTTTAGCTTTTGCAGGTTTAGCCGCTTTTTTAGGGGCCGACTTACTTACTTTAGTCGGTTGTGCAGCTGGTTTTACAGTTTTCGCGGAAGTTTCTGTTTTCTCAGCTGTTTTTCTTACTTCTTCAATGTCTTTTTGTAACTCAGGAGAAATTTCAGTAGCAACTTCAAAATCGTTTATGGTTAAATCTAAATGTTCAATATCGTTCTCTAATTGGGTTAATTCAATTTCAGCTTCAATAAACACTATTCTTGTCACAATATCATTGAAAATTCCATCAATGGTTCCGACACCGTTAATGGAATGGAATTTACCTTGTTCAGAGTAATATTCTTTTAACGGCAACGTTTTATTGTTGTATTCGTTAATACGGTTTCTGATAATAATTTCGTTTTGATCATCCGCACGGCCAGATAATTTTCCGCGCTCCAATAAACGCTTGGTTAATTCCTCATCGTTTACTTCTAAAGCAATCATGGCGCTAATGGCAGTTCCTTTTTTCTGTAACAAATCATCTAGTGCCTCCGCCTGAGCTTTTGTACGAGGGAATCCGTCAAAGATGAAACCGTTCGCATTCGGGTTGGCATCCACTTTGTTTTCAATCATGCCAATTACAATTTCATCGCTAACTAACTCACCACGGTCCATAATAGCTTTCGCCTGTAAACCCAATTGAGTGCCGTTGCTGATTTCATTACGCAACAAATCGCCGGTTGATAAGTGAACCAATCCATACTTGCTAATTAAGTTTTGTGATTGGGTGCCTTTTCCTGCGCCCGGAGGGCCAAATAAAACAATGTTTAACATGGTGTTTAATTTTTAAATTTATTTATGCAATTACTAATATTTCTTTAAAGTTTCTTCCTAATCCGTCATAATCCAGGCCATAACCCACAACAAAATCGTTTGGTATTTCCATACCTACATAATTTATCTTGATGTCTTTTTTATACACCGATGGTTTAAGTAAAGCCGTAGCAATTCTTAAATCTTTTACGTTTTTCTTTTTTAAAATTTCTACCAACTTCTCAATAGTATTTCCGGTATCCACAATATCTTCAACAATCACAACTGTACGTCCGCTGATATCTTGATTCAATCCGATTAATTCATTTACCACTCCTGTACTTTGTGTGCCGTGGTAAGAAGCCATTTTTACAAATGAAATTTCGCAAGGCATCTCCATGTTTTTCATCAGATCGGCAGCAAACATAAAAGAGCCATTTAATACCGCAATAAAGAGCGGCATTTCATTTTTTAAATCAGCATTAATTTGAGAAGCTACCTTTTTTACGGCCGCTTCAATTTTGTCTGAGCTGATGTAGGGTTTAAACTGTTTATCTTTTAAAGTAACCAATTGCATAATGAGCTAACAAATATAGCCTTTTTTGCTAATTTTGCGTAATGGCTGCCATTGGTAAAAATACATCTCTTGCCTCTGAATTATTAATGCAGGGTAAGTTAGTAGCCATACCTACCGAAACCGTATATGGCCTTGCCGCTAACGCCCTTGATACCAATGCTGTTGCAGGTATATTTGAGGCTAAAAACCGCCCTCAATTTGACCCCTTAATCCTACATACCTATTCGGTTCAAAAGGCAATGGAATATGTACATGATTTCCCTGAAACACTTAGGCAGTTAGCACAAGCCTTTTGGCCCGGACCATTAACATTATTGCTAGAGAAAAAAGCAACGGTGCCCGATTTGGTTACCTCGGGTTTAAGCAGGGTTGCCGTGCGGATACCAAATCATCCTTTAACCCTAGAATTGCTGAAAGTAATTCCATTTCCTTTGGCAGCACCAAGCGCTAATCCTTTCGGATATGTTAGTCCTACTAGTCCTGACCACGTGAACAAACAGTTAGGTGATAAGGTAAGTTATATATTAGACGGAGGAAACTGTGAAGTTGGAATAGAATCAACTATTGTAGGAATGGAAGACGGGAAAGTTTGCGTATACCGATTAGGTGGTTTAGTAATTGAGGAACTGGAGAAGGTTTGTGGTAAAGTTGAATTGAAAATAAATTCATCCAATAATCCGGCTGCGCCCGGACAATTAAAAAGTCATTATGCACCAATGAAACAATTAATTATTGGTAACATAAATGAAAATTTAATGAAATATAAAAATGCTGCTGTGATTTCATTTGGTAATACAAATTATAAGTCGGCAGTGGCAGAATTTAATTTATCGCCTTCGAAGAATTTGAAAGAAGCTGCTGCAAATTTATTTTCTGCACTGCGTCAAATGGATGAAAGCAAAACAGATGTGATATTAGTTGAAGTTTTACCCGAAACCGGTTTAGGTCGCGCTATTAACGATCGTTTAAAAAGAGCGGCAGTTAAATAGCCTTTTAAGTTGTAAATCTTAAAAAAACTGATATCCTACACCAAACAAAATTTCAAATCCCGAAACGTTAAGATTCTTTATGCTTGGTAAAAAATAAGGTGCCTTACTAAAATCTCCGGCAACTTCATTCACTGTATAATTTTTAAACTTATAAGTGATGGAAAGTGATTTCCAACCAACAGTAAGCGCTAATCGTTGTTTAAATAACAATGCCCTGTATTTACAGCCAAATTCGAAGCCATAACTCCAATCATAGTTGATACGATGTTCGTAAACCGGTCCGTTTTTAGTCGTTTTTTCAGTTATAGAGAAATACGTAGGTGCATAACAATTACCACCAATTATTAAATCGACCGATTGCGACCTTCCGACAAAGATTCGCTTTTCAATATTTAACTTATAGCTTGTAATTGAGCCTGAAGAAAATTTCGTATCGTACAATATTATTTTACCTAAATAATCACCTCTTCTGTAAAGTGAGTCGTAGGTTTTTGAATTATTTCCATAGTTGTAAATCCCTAGATTTACCCATAGATTTCTGTAAATATGATGCCCAACGTTGATTCCGCCTCCGGTTATGTTTCCGGGATTTAAATCGATTTTATAAGGTAAATATTCCTTGGTTAGATTATTTTTAACCACATAGCCTAAGTCGGTTGGATAGCTGTTGTAGCCAAAAGGAATATTTACTGTTGAATTAACATCCCATTTTTTATTGTAAAAGGGTTTAATTAAGGAGATGTGATTGATAAAAGCGTTTAAATTTTCTTTACATTTTTCTAAATCTATGTCCTTATTAATTTCAAGTAAATCTACAATAACTAACTCGTTTGTGTATTCTGTTAAATGTTTTACATAGGTTAGCTGAACCATTTCAATGGTATCATTTTCGTAGGCATTGTAAGTTTTTTCATACTCTTTTATTAAAATATATTCGCTCTCGTTTATGACCGTTTTATTTTGAGTTGCTTTTGCTCCAATGTATTCCTTAGGTAATAAAATAGAATTTGCTACGATACGGAAAATTGTTTCATCACCTTTTGCAATCCGTTTGCGTTTTGACCAGGTACGAACCATAGTGTTAAAGGTGTGTCTACCTGTTTTATCCGGTATAATAAAAGCGTATTCGGGCTTAAGAGGCGCTTTTCCTTTTACCAGCAGGTAGTCTTTATTCAGTTCATCAAAGGCGTTGATTTTATAGGTTCTCAGAGTGAAACAGGAATTCGGTTTGATTTCTTTAAAAGTTAACTTTTTCAGCTGTGCTAAACCGGAAAAACCAAGAACAACAAATAAGATAAACGTGAAATATTTTTTCATAAAATTCGTTTATCAATATTAAATAAATGCTGTAAAATCGACCTGGATAATTGTCAATTTAGCGCATGAGATTTATCAGTTTTAAAAGGAAATGGTGAATTAACCTTTAATTTTTTTAAGAATCTCTTCCAATTGCACCATGTCTTTGCATAGTACTTCGCGGGCTTTGGAACCTTCAAACGGACCAATAATTCCTGCTGCTTCTAATTGGTCAACAATACGACCGGCGCGGTTATATCCTAATTTTAATTTACGCTGTAAAAACGAAGCACTGCCTTGTTGAAACTGCACAACTAACTTAGCAGCTTCATCAAACATTTTATCACGCTCACTTAGATCTATATCTTCCTTACTGCCTTCACCTTCTTCGCCAACATACTCTGGTAACATAAAGGCGCTCGGGTAGGCACGCTGGTTACCAATAAACTCTGTAATCTTTTCAACTTCCGGCGTATCAACAAAAGCACACTGAATACGAATTAAATCATTTCCCGTGCTTAATAACATATCACCGCGCCCAATTAATTGCTCGGCACCACCTGCATCTAAAATAGTGCGCGAATCAATCTTACTTGTTACTCTGAAGGCAATACGTGCCGGGAAGTTGGCTTTAATAGTGCCTGTAATAATATTTACAGATGGTCGCTGTGTGGCAATGATTAAGTGAATACCAATGGCGCGGGCTAATTGAGCTAGACGTGCAATTGGCGTTTCTACTTCTTTACCTGCTGTCATAATTAAATCAGCAAACTCGTCAACCACCAAAACAATGTATGGTAAAAATTTATGTCCGTCGTTTGGATTTAATTTACGCTGAATAAACTTTGCATTATATTCTTTAATATTTCTTACCTGTGCATCTTGTAATAAAGCATAACGGTTATCCATCTCGATACACAACGAATTCAGTGTATGAATTACTTTCGTATTGTCGGTGATAATCGCGTCTTCCGAATTAGGTAATTTCGCTAAGAAATGACGTTCAATTTTATTGAATAAGGTTAATTCTACTTTCTTTGGATCAACTAATACAAACTTGATTTGTGCCGGATGCTTTTTGTAAAGTAATGAAACCAGAACAGCATTTAAACCAACCGATTTACCCTGACCGGTAGCACCTGCCATTAATAGGTGAGGCATTTTAGCTAAATCGGCAATAAATATTTCGTTACTAATAGTTTTACCTAAAGCAATAGGTAAATCAAAAGTGCTGTTGTTGAATTTTTCTGATGCCAAAATATTACGCATCGGCACCATCTCAGGTGTTTGATTCGGAACTTCAATACCAATGGTTCCTTTACCTGGAATAGGGGCGATGATACGAATTCCAAGTGCGGCTAAACTTAATGCAATATCATCTTCTAAGTTTTTAATTTTAGAAATACGTACACCTGCTGCTGGAACAATCTCGTACAAAGTAACCGTCGGACCAACCGTTGCCATGATTTTGTCAATCTCAATCCCGTAATTTTTAAGTGTAGCAATAATTCGGTCTTTGTTCGCTACTAATTCTTCCTGATTTACTTTAGAATGTTGGTTACCGTAATCATTCAATAAATCGTAATGCGGAAACTGATAATTTCCTAAATCTAATGTAGGGTCATACTCGCCAAATTCCTCCACTAGTTTTGCCGCTTTATTTTCTGATTCCAGTTTGTCATCTTTCGGTCCGGTTTCGATGGCAAATACAGGTTCACCTTCTTTTGCGGGCTGAATAATTTCTTCGTGCTGAGTTTCTAATACAATAGGTTGAACTTTTTCCTTTACTTCTTCAATAATTGGTTCCGGTTTTTTTTCTTCTGCTATTGGTTCAAAGGGTTTTTCTTCAACTGGTTTTTTTATTTCGAAGTTGAGCATTGCAGCTTCTTCTTCGGGAGATAATTTTTCTTCAGCGGGCTCGTTTACTGCAAATACAGGACCTTTTACTTCTTCCTGAATACTATTTTCTTTCTCAATTTCATCCTGAACTTCTTCCTGAGTTTTCTTTGGTAGATTAAAATTTAAATTAATGCTAATTACAAGGAATGTGAGCATAGAAAACCCAAGTAACGCCAACAAGCCTACACTGCCAACGTAATTAGAGATTTCCATGTTTAAAACATATCCGAAACCTCCGCCCCAAAAGAACCACTTGTCGTGAAAAACAAACGCGAGTAATAATGAACTCCAAACCATTAAAAATAACCACTTAGCATTAAATGCCTGAGGTTTAATAAAGGACTTATTCAGTAATTTCTCCAATCCGTAAAGTACCATAACCGGAACAAAAATAAATGAAGAAGCACCAAACCATTTATGCATAAACTGATGTGATACTAAAGCACCAAGTTTTCCCAGCCAGTTTTTAATTTTTGTATCGGGATTGAATAATTCGGAAAGCGGACCCATAACTTTATCCTGATCAACATCCCAGGTAAAGAAATAGGAGATGAAAGCAATACATAAATAAGAGGCAAACAGAATGAAACTTAAACCGATAATTTTTTGAGTACGTTCATTCGAGTAAACGGCGTTAATTTTTTCAATTCGTTGTTGTAAATTTTCGGTAAAGCCGGGCTTTTCAATTTTAGCTTTTTTTGTTTTGGTTACAGGAGGAGCTTCTTCCGTTTTTTTAGCCTTGTTTTTAGTACGTTCGCTATTTTTTTTATCTGCTTTTGGTTCTTCAATTTCATGAAACGGATTTTCATCCTCTTCTTGAGGTGTTTCTAAAACAGGGTTATCCCTGAATTTATTTTTGCGTTCAGCGGCCATTATCGTATAAAGGTAACGAGCAAGGCGCTGAGGTTATTGGTGCTTAAAGGAATGTTTTTAACCGTTATATGTTAACGAGTTATTAATTAAATTAACTGAATTTCAATAAGATTAGTATTTGACTTTGTCTTCTTTTTTGTCCCACATTTCAAAAGCTTCCATCGCTTCATCATGGCTGATTTGGGTAAAACTTAATTTACGGTTGGCAGGGCTCAATTTAATTTCTTCGTATATAAACTGATCGTCGAAATTTATTTTAGCTGCATCGGCATGGGTATTGGCATAAAATACTTTTTGGGGGCGTGCCCAGTAAATAGCTCCTAAACACATTGGGCATGGTTCGCAACTTGTATAAATCTCGCAATTAGTGAGCTGAAAGGAGTTTAATTTTTTACACGCTTCTCGGATTGCTACAATTTCGGCATGGGCGGTTGGGTCGTTGTTAGCTGTAACCTGATTAAAGCCACGCGCAATAATTTCGCCATCTTTCACAATAACACAACCAAACGGTCCACCGTGATGTTTTGTAACACTTTCTTTCGAGAGCCGAATGGCTTCTGACATAAATTTGTTTGTATCCATAATGCGTAATTTGAGAATTCAATATCGTAAAAAAATAAACCCTCAGCCCGAATCAAATTGCTTTGAAACTGTGAGGGTTTTTTGGTTTGGCACCAGTGATCCCGCCGCGACTCGAACGCGGAACCGTCAGCTTAGAAGGCTGATGCTCTATCCAGTTGAGCTACGGGACCAATATCTTAAGAACGATCCTCTTGCGAGGGGGCACAAATTTACTAAAAGAAATTAATCAAGCAATTTATAATACGCTTAAATTTAATACTCTACACCACAATTATTTGGTATTTTAGACGTTTTTTGAAGGGTGACAGATTTATCAGTCATAATTGTTAATTATAACGTAAAGCATTTTGTGGAGCAGTGTCTTCACTCGGTATTCAATGCTTCTAAGAATTTGCGTGTTGAAGTTTTTGTGGTAGATAATAACTCTGTAGATGGCTCAGTACCTTTCATTAAACAAAAATTTCCTCAGGTTAAATTAATTGAAAACAAGATCAATACCGGCTTTTCAGTGGCAAACAATCAGGCTATTCGCGAGGCCACTGGAAAATATATTTTGTTGTTAAATCCGGATACGGTTGTTCAGGAAGATACTTTTGATAAAACCGTCGCTTTTATGGAAGCGCATTCGGATGCGGGCGGATTAGGTATTAAGATGTTTGACGGTAAAGGAAATTTCCTACCGGAATCCAAACGCGGCTTACCAACACCGGCAGTAGCATTTTATAAAATATTCGGTTTAGCCAAACTATTTCCTAAATCAAAAAAGTTCGGTCAATATCATCTTACTTATCTTGATAGAGACAAGAATCATCAGATTGATGTTTTAAGCGGTGCTTTTATGTTGATGCGAAAGGAAACATTGGATAAAGTAGGTTTACTTGATGAAACTTTTTTCATGTATGGTGAGGATATTGATCTGTCATACCGGATCACCCAGGGTGGATATAAAAATTACTATTTCGCCGATTCCAGCATCATTCATTATAAAGGCGAAAGCACCAAGAAGAGCAGTGTAAACTATGTAATAGTGTTTTACAAAGCCATGGCCATTTTTGCCAAAAAGCATTTTACATCTAACAATGCACGCTTGTTTGATTTTTTAATTCACTTGGCCATTTTTTTAAGAGCCGGATTGGCTATTGGTGCACGCTTTATTAAACAAGCATTTTTCCCTGCTATTGATTTAGCATTAATACTGGTTGGATTGTACTTTATAAAAGACATTTATGAATCAGAATTTAAGTTTACAGAGGGGTATTATTCCGATAAGTTAACTGATTTTGCTTTTCCTGCTTACACTTTAATATGGATGTTTTTCAGTTTTTTGAGCGGAGGTTACGATAAGCCCTTTAGGTTTTTAAAAATGCTGAGAGGTGTGTTAGTAGGCACCGGATTTATTTTAATTATTTATTCCCTTTTACCGGAAGATTACCGCTTTTCAAGAGCCTTAATTTTATTAGGAACAGCCTATGCAGTTCTTGTTTATCTTATTACACGAGTTATTTATAATGCCGCGGGAATTAAACAGTTTAAATTTAAAACAGAAGAAAAAAGTAAACGCATTGTTATTATCGGAAGTGAAGATGAATTTGACCGGGTGTTTGGTTTACTAAAGGAAACCCGGATTAATGCCGGATTTGTAGGCTTTGTAAGTAATAACGACAATGGAGTAAAGCATTCGTATTACATTGGTAATTTTAATCAGATTAATGAAATTGTGGATGTTCACGCCATTAACGAAATTATTTTCTGTGCTAAAAATGTATCGTCACAAAGTATCATTGATAAAATGTTGACCTTGGTAACTAAGGGGGTTGATTTTAAAATTGCACCTCCCGAAAGTTTATCGATAATAGGTAGTAACAGTATTGATACTGCAGGCGATCTGTATGTTATAGATATCAATAATGTAGGAAAACCTGAAAATAAACGTAAAAAACGATTATTGGATCTGTTAGTGTCTTCTTTCTTGCTTTTGGTTTCACCATTATTCATCTGGATTCAAAAGAACAAGATTAATTTTATTGCTAATATTTTTAAGGTTTTGCTTGGTATTCATTCATGGGTTGGATATGGTAAGGCGCCAAGAAAAGATTTACCCGAACTAAAACCATCTGTTTTAACGCCCGCTAATGCTCAGGTAAACCAGTTAAACGATGAAAAAATTAATTTGCTGTTTTTGTCGTATTCGAAAGATTATTCCGTTGAAAAGGATTTGAAAATAATCTGGGCCTGTTTAAGGTTGCTTGGTAATTAATCAGTTTCGTTACTCAAAATTCTGAATCCTTTTGGTAAGTAATTATTTACTCGTTTATCCAAAATTTTTGCCCAACCTAATCCCTGATTTTTATAACACAAAAGATGAATCCCTTTATCAGCTTCTAGAACTATGTTTTCCTTTTTTAAGAATGCTATTGCTTGTTCTTTGCTTAAATTAATGTGAGGTGTTTCTTTTGCATTATGAATACTTAATGCTAATTCGTGATTTGGTAAGAAGTCGTTGTGCTTTAATTCACCTAAAGCAGTCCCCGTTTTTTTAAAATATAACTGTGAGCCGAAGCTGTTTAAAAAAGCGAACAAACTTTGATTTACTAATTTGTATTCGTTTTGAAATTTAAAAACAACATGATTGTTTTTTAAATTAACATACTTCTCAACTGCAAAAAGTTCTTTTTTGTTGATCGGGTCAAAAGAGTTTTTTTTGGTTTTCGTTGTTTGGTAATGTTCGTCTTTTTTTCGTAGTACTACGCAGTAAAATCCCTCGCTTTTGGTTTTGTTAGGATAAAACCGGTACCCTAAATCGGATTCAACAATTCCCCAGGAAGTATCTATAGGTAATTTAATATGTTCTAAGTCAAATTCATTTATGATCCATTCTGCTATGGCTTCGTCTTCATCAATAGAATAAGAACAGGTAGAATATATTAAGGTGCCGCCCGGTTTTAAGCTGGCTAAACTATCGCCGATAATCCTTTTTTGTCGTGTACTGCAAAGGTGAACATTGTCTAAACTCCATTCATTCACCGCATCTGGTTGTTTTCTGAATAATCCCGAACCGCTGCAAGGAACATCTGCAACTATTAAATCAAAAACATTTTGCAAGCGAGAAAAAACTGAAGGGTCGCAATTGGTAACTGCCGAATTACAGGTTCCCCATTTACTTAAATTGTAAGCAAGAATCTCCGATCTGTTTTTAATAACCTCATTACTTATTAAAACACTATCTTCCGAAATGAGACTGTTAATATGAGTTGATTTACCGCCGGGAGCGGCACATAAATCCAAAACGGTAAGGTTATTATTTAAATCGACAGCGTTTTTTATCGCAAATCCAATAAATATAGAACCGGCTTCCTGAACATAATAACAACCTGCATGAAATAGCGGATCAAATGTGAATGAAGGACGCTGATTAAGATAATGTCCGCTTTCACTCCATTTAACCTGATCAGACAACTCAAAATCAAATGCTGTTTTTTTGAACGGATTTGCACGAATGGAAGTGAGTTTTTCCTCAGATTCATGAGTTCTTATAAAAGAATCTTCTTCAAATCCTTTTGCCGTTGCAATACTGTTTAAAAATTGTACAGGTAGTTTCAAAATAAACCTTTTTCAATACAAGTGTAATGAATAATTTAGTAGCGTGAACGTATTCTCAGATAAAAAATCACAAAAAAAACTAACACCGTTGGTTGCCCTTGAAAAGATGAGGAACTGGTGTGCATACCAGGAAAGGGCTCAGCAAGAAACCCGAAATAAGCTATGGGAATACGGATTAGCTTCAGACGAAATTGAGCAAATTATTTCTCAGTTGATTCAGGAAAACTATTTAAACGAGGAGCGCTTCGCGGTTGCATTTGCTGGTGGTAAATTTCGCATTAAAAAATGGGGAAAAAATAAAATCAAACAAGAGCTCAAGATGCGTAAAGTGAGCGACTACTGTATTCAGAAAGCACTTAATCAAATAAACGGAAACGATTATTTTGTTACCTTAGAAAAAATAATTGTAAAGAAAAATCAGGAGATTAAAGAATCAAACAAAATAAAAAAGCAACATAAAATTATAAAATACCTTATGTCACGCGGTTTTGAGCAGGATGTTATAATGGATGCAATAAAGAATTTAGAAAACGAAAAATGAATTTAGATTTAAAAAACAAAAAAGCAATCGTGTGCGGAAGCACGCAAGGAATAGGCAAAGCAGTGGCAATCGAACTAGCCAATATGGGCGCTAGTGTTACATTGGTGGCTCGAAACGAAGCGGCATTGAAACAAACAAAATCAGAGCTGAATACTTCTAGCGGTCAACTACATTCTTATTTATGTGTAGATTTTTCTGAACCTAATAAATTAAAAGAATTAATGGACGCTTTTATGCAACGCAATAATCCGATTCATATTCTGGTTAACAATACAGGGGGGCCGCCATCCGGACCAATTGTTCAGGCAAAAAACGAAGAGTTTGTTTCCGCATTTACCAATCATTTGTTATGCAATCATATTATGGCCCAGGCGTGTATTGAAGGCATGAAGAACTCTGGTTACGGCAGAATCATTAATATTATTTCAACTTCAGTGAAAGCGCCTTTACCAAATTTAGGTGTTTCCAATACCATACGTGCGGCGGTTGCTAACTGGTCAAAAACGATGGCGAATGAACTCGGTAAATTTAATATTACGGTAAATAATGTTTTGCCGGGAGCTACTAACACCCAACGTTTAAAAACAATTATAACTAATAAAGCTTCCAAAAACCATTTAGAAATCAAGTCGGTGGAAGACGAAATGATACATGAAATACCTATGGGGCGATTTGCGGAAGCTACTGAAATTGCCAATGCAGTTGCATTTCTGGCTTCTCCAGCAGCATCTTACATTAACGGAATTAATTTACCGGTAGATGGCGGAAGAACTCCTTCACTTTAAATGGTTTTAACAATCTCTTGTTTACAAGTTCAAACCGCCTTAAAAGGGCGGTTTCTTTTTTAAATTAGTTTTGCTAGTACCGAATTTTGCACTATTTTAACCTTTCGTTTTTTTAAGCGAATAGACACTATTGACATAGAGGTTGTTGGTAGTTAAAATGTGTAAATAATTTAAAGCAATACTAAATGAAAAAGGTATTATTTTTTAGTTTGATGTGCGTAGCTTTTGGGGCTAATGCGCAATTCGGTATTAATGCAGGAGTAAGCGGTTTAAAATTTACTGGCGATGTTGGTAAAGAACGTAACGCTCATTTTTTTAACGATGCCCGTATGGGTTATAATTTAGGTTTTGAATACCGTGTCGGTAAAGTTCTTGGCGTAGGTTTAAACGGTGTTTACGGTAAACTGCAAGGAACCGATAATAGTCAAAACTCTCACCGTAATTTCAAAACAGATATTATGGGTGGCGAATTAAATATTGCCGCATATTTCGATCGTTTGCGTGATACTAACGGGGTTGCCAATCCTTTTTTATCGGTTGGTATCGGTTACTTAATGTTTGATCCTTGGGGAGATAATAAGAATCAATACGGATATAGTTATAACTATTGGTCGGATGGTTCTATTCGCGATTTACCTCAAACCGCAAATAACCAGGATATGGCTATCATAATCAATCGTGATTATACATATGAAACACAATTAAAAGATTCTACCGTTAATTACGCCCGTAATACACTTTACTTGCCAATTAACCTGGGGATTAAATTTGATATCGATTACCGCATGAGCGTTAAAGTTGCCGTAAATTATAATATGGCATTTACCGATTACATGGATAATTACAAAAATGGCGGTAATGATAGCTGGCTTGGCGGTAATGTAACTTTATCTTATTCATTTGCCAAGAAGCCAAAAACACCTTATGATGATATTGATTTTAAATCGATCGACAAGAGTGATTACGATGGAGATGGGGTAAATGACTTGAAAGATTATTGTTTAGGTACACCAAAAGGGGCAAAGGTTGACGAAAATGGTTGTCCGATTGACACGGATAAAGATGGTGTTGGTGATTATATGGATAATGAACCTAAAAGCGCGCCGGGCACGAACGTTGATGGTTATGGTGTAACAATTAACGAAGAAAATTACGCAAAACGTCAGTTAGAGTGGGATTCTTTAGCTACATCACGTAGTGGCGGGTTCAATGATGCGCCAAGTTTAGATTATTTAAAACAAGTTGAAACGCAGGGTAAGGATATAAAACAAAAAACAGGTAAAGAAGTTTCTATACCTGCTGAACTACAATCTGCAGATATTAATAACGATGGTTATATATCTGCAGAGGAAATACGCAAGACAATCGATATGTTCTTCGAAGGGGAGTCTGACTTCAATGTAGAGAAGATAAATCGGTTGATCGATTTCTTCTTCGAACAATAACTTAAACTATGATAAAATACCTTTTTGTAGCAATCAATTCAATAGCGCTGTTTTTTTACAGCTTGTTTTTTGAAGACGGTCCAGTAACAGTTAAAGGAAACTTCCCGGCAAATATTAAACCGGGTACAGAAGTAACCGCCGAACTGATTGTCAACAAGGGTAGCATGGGAGGCTTCGCCAAACTACAAGTGGAAGTCCCTGATGGTTTAACAGTTAAAGAATCTGATAGCAAAGGAGCTTCGTTTACATTTGCTTCAGGTATAGGCAAATGGATATGGACCGGCGTACCGTCTGATGCGGTGTTTACAGTAAAATTTGTATTGATTGCTGATGCCGGAGCTTCCGGAGCAAAATCAATTGCAGCTAAATTTTCTTACATAGAAAACAACAATAAACAGGTGGTTGAAATGGCTCCTGTTGAGGTAACGATTGGAGATGGTGCGGCTGTTGCAACATCTAATCTTCCGGCAGCTGAAACTAAAACTGAAGCACCGGTTGCAGCTACACCAACCCCAACGGAAACTCCGAAAGCACCTACTGAAACTCCGGTTACACCTATTGAGACACCGGTTGCCGCAACTGCTAAAACAACTGAAACAACTGCTCCGGCTCCGGTCTCAGCGGAGGAGCCAAACAGTAATGTTACTGCAAAACGAACGATAAC
>JBBAKL010000045.1:0-23518 GCA_040403535.1 Bacteroidia bacterium | reverse complement strand
ACCGCTTTCTGTTTGCATAATACGAGTTTAGTTATTACACCAACTGCTTCAACCACCTATTCAGCGGTTGGGTATTCGTCTGTGTGCGGTGTTGCCAACAGCAATATTTTTTATGTTAATCTTTTACCTTCAAGTGTAAGTGCGGGAACTAATTTAAATTTATTATGCAAACAGAAAGCGGTGATATCAGCAAGTTGTTCTCCTTCTGCGACACTAATTTCATGGAGTCCTGGAACTAATTTAAGTAGCAGTACTGTTCTAAACCCTACGGTTACCGCCGGATTGCCTATTACGTATACTTTATCAGCCACATTGAGCAATGGTTGTCAAAATACATCAACCGTAAGTGTTTCAACATTTGCTCAAAAGCCGGATATATGTATGGTTACAGTAGATAGTTTAGGAAATAATAATGAAATATATTTTGATAAAACTATTTATCCACAAGCGGATAGTTTTATTGTATACCGCGAAACGTCAAGTAATATTTATACTAGAATTGGAGCAGTAAGCAGAACCGCATACAGTATGTATACAGATACTAATAGAAGTATAGGACCAGCAAATGGGAACCCAAATTTAACCAGTTATAAATACAAAATCGCTATAAAAGACTCATGTGGAAATTTAAGTTTAAAAAGCTTATGGCATCAAACTGTTTTTATACAGGATCAATTAAATGGAAACTTTAATTGGAGTCCGTATGCAATAGAATCATCAACAACTACTCCGGTTTCTATTTATAATTTAAAGAGAAGGAACCTCACCACTGGAACTGAAACATTGGTAGCTAGTACAACTGCATTTTTATCAACCGATCCTCAATACAATACAATTTGGCCAACTCAAACCAAGTGGTTTGTGGATGCAGTTGGATTTAACTGCAATGCCACTACAAAAGTGATGGTGCTTAAAACAAAAACAAAAAGTAATCAATCTAACGATAAGCAGTTTGTTACAAATATTGGAAGTTTAGCTTTTGATAAGTTAATTGAAGTTTATCCAAATCCGGCGCATGATGTGTTAAATATTAATATGAATGCTTTAGATAAGACAGAAACGGATATTCAGATTATAAATATGCTTGGGCAGGTTGTTTATGAAACCAAATCGCTCAATCAGCATTTAGTTGCTAATTTATCTGAATTTAAACAAGGCGTTTACATGATAAATATTAAACAAAACAACCGACTTATTGCCATTAAAAAAGTGGTAATTCAATAAGATTAAATAACAAACTATTTTAAAAGCGTCATTCTAACAAATGACGCTTTTTTTGTAAATTTGAATCTTGTTACATAAACTAAAATATACCATACTTTTTTGTGTTCTTTCGTTGGCATTATTTTCCCAATCAGGAGAATACTTTATTCGCAATTACCTACCAAAAGAATACAATCAACTTCCTACTAACAACGGTATTGCACAGGATAAAGAAGGCCGTATTTTTATTGCCAATCAAAGCGGTGTTCTTATTTACGATGGAATAAATTGGCAAATTGTTGCCTTACCTGACCAAATTACAGCATTTAGTATTATGTCAGATAAGGATGGCAGTATTTATGTTGGGGCTGATTACGGTGAGTTTTTTAGTATTAAAAAGAATTCAAAAGGAAAATTTCATTACACATCGTTAAAAGTACTTTTACCTGTTGATGATCAGCCTCAGGAACCCATTAAACAAATTTTAAGCCATAATGGGAAAATATATTTCCTATCGGCTGATAAATTGATAGAGAAAAATGTAAATTCATTCACAACCTACTCTCCTAAAAATGCATTTCATATTCGTGCGTTTTCGGTTGGAAATGATTTACTGTTGTTTGATCTTGACAATAATGTGTATTGGTTAAAGAATGGAAAACTTGTCTCATATAAAGGCGCAGCCGATTTTGTTTCAGAAAAAGCATTCTTCTGTTATAAAACCGGCACTAACGAATATGCATTAGGGTTTAGAAATATTGGTATTTATAAAATCAATTATAGCCCTAATAATCCTGAATTATCCAAAATTGAAAAATGGCAATCTTCTATTGATGAAGAATTAAACACCGCAGAAATTAATAATGGTTATCAATTAAGTAATGGTAATTATATAATTACATCTAACAAAAAAGGCGCCTTCTTAATTAACAATCAACTTAAAATTGTAAAACGATTCAATACCTATACCGGCGTTTATGAAGATAATGTGAAGGCCGCGTTTCAGGATATAAACAGTAATCTTTGGCTTGCAACTTACTATGGTTTTTCTTATATCGAAATAAATTCCAAATTATATAAGTACGATCGTCAAAACGGTATTTCCGGATTGGTTACCGGAGCCTGTTATTATAATAACAAACTGTATTTAAGTTCCGATAAAGGTGTTCAGTTTATTGATGAAAACGCCAATGATTTTCAGTTTTTAGAAGGGTTTAATAAGCAAACCTGGAATTTAGTGAAGATCGATAACGACTTATTTATTGTAACTGAAAAAGGAATTTTTATCTATAACGGTAAAAACATTGAACAAGCCTCTGATAAACGATCTTTTTGTCTGTTACAAGACGCTTATAATAAAAATGTGATTTATGCCGGAACTGACGAAGGAGTGGATGTTTACAGTTATATGAATAAAAAGCTGTCTTACATTAAAAGCTATCTTTTAAATACCGCTGTAAAAAGTTTGGCTACCGACCTGAATAAAAATATCTATTTTGGGTGCGAGAACAATGGTATTTATTACCTCAATTATTATCGTTCTTTTTTGTTGGATTCCATTCAAAAGAAAGAAGGATTACCTCAACAATTTGGAGAGAATTACGTTTTTACTTATAAGAATAAATTAGTGATTGGAACCGACAGCGGCTTGTATACCGTTAAAAAAACGGCAGACAATCGCATGCAATGCATTAAATCTCCTGAATTTCATTCGGTAACAAAAGGCACTGAAATTTTTAGAGGTGCAGAGTTGGAGGGAGATTTAATCTGTTCCCAATCATTCGAGAATAAAAAGCTAAACCGCATTGAGAATAAGGTTATTTACATTACACAAAATGGCGATAATACGGTCATTAATAATGAAATCACCAATAAATTAAAAGATACTAAAGCTAACTTAATAACTTATGACAGTGTTTATAAAACTACTTTTATTTGTACAGACGAAGGTTTGTTTTTAGTAAATAAACAAAAAGATAAAATCAATCGTGCTTATAACTTTTATTTAAGCTTTGTCATTTTAAAAAAAGATACCCTTGTTGAAAATCTAGCAGCATCCTCAGCAATTAATGATATACAATTGGAATTACCATACGCGGGAAATCAGCTTAATTTTCATTTAGGTTATAATTGCTTTGAAAATAAAAACGCGGTCGAATACAGTTATTACCTGGAAGGTAGCGATGATGAAAATTACACTAATTGGTCGGTTCAAAATTTAATAAAAGCAAACAATCTGCATGAAGGTAATTATATTCTTCATGTAAAAGCCCGTTGCGATATGTCAACGGATATAATGGAATTACATATTCCATTCAGAATCTTACCACCCTGGTATCGTACGTATTTGGCATATGCGGTTTACGTTATTTTATTTATTCTGTTTATTGTATTTGTAGTTAAATTAAATTCAAAACGATTAATTGAGCAGAATTTAAAACTGGAAGGGATAATTAAACAGCGTACAGCAACGATTGAAGAACAGGTAGAGTTGCTGGAAGAGCAAAAACACGAATTGCAAATTCAGAAAAAAGAAATAACCGATAGCATTAATTACGCACAACGAATACAAAAATCAATTTTACCAAGTCTGGAAGAAATTAATTCAACATATCATAACATTTTTATTTTCTTTCAGCCAAAGGATATAGTAAGCGGTGATTTTTATTGGTTTCATAAGGTAAACCAGCAGGAGTTTTTAATCGCATGCGCCGATTGTACCGGTCATGGAGTACCGGGTGCGTTTATGAGTACGATTTGCTCTGAAAAATTAACAGAATCTTCAATTAGAACATCAGCTCCTAAAGAGATTTTATATGAAACGAATAATGCGGTAAAAAAGGTTTTAAAACAAGACGCCAAAGCAGAAGGAACTAATAAGGACGGAATGGAAATAGCGTTGGTAAAATTCAATATATTAACTAAAACGCTTACTTATTCAGGCGCTAATAGGGCGTTATGGATTGCAAAGGCCGATTCAAAGGAAATAGTGGAAATAAAGCCTACTAAAGCCAGTGTGGCTTCGTTCACGCCATTTGAATTCAGTTACGATGAACATCAGGTGCAACTTCAGGAAAATGATATTGTTTATTTAACAAGTGATGGTTATCCTGATCAGTTTGGCGGACCGGAAGGTAAAAAATTCATGACTAAGAATATGAAATCACTTTTAAAAAGTATCATGCATCTTCCATTGAACGATCAAAACGAAATCATAAAAAGTACCATTCAGAACTGGAAAGGTAATATGGAACAGGTAGACGATCTACTCGTGATAGGACTAAAAGCTTAAATATACTAAATAAAACCCCGCATTTGCGGGGTTTTATTTAGAATTATAATTGTTTTAATAAACTCTTTAAATTTACTTTTTCGTCAAGGATACGTGCTAATTCAGAAATAGCTACACGTTCTTGTTTCATGGTATCACGTTCGCGAATTGTAACACAATTATCGTTTAAACTATCGTGGTCAACCGTAATGCAATAAGGTGTGCCAATTGCATCCTGACGGCGATAACGACGGCCTACTGTGTCTTTTTCGTCGTAAGTAACAATATGATCAAGCATTAATTCTTTCATTATTTTTTCTGCAAGTTCAGGTAAACCATCTTTTTTCACTAATGGTAAAACGGCCGCTTTAATTGGAGCGAGAGCAGGAGGGATGCTTAACACAATACGTGTATCTCCGCCTTCCAGTTTCTCTTCTTTAAATCCTGCAGACAATATCGATAAGAATAATCGGTCTAATCCTACCGATGTTTCCACTACGTAAGGAACATAACTCTGGTTTAATTCCGGATCAAAATATTGTAATTTTTTACCGCTGAATTGTTCATGCTGTTTTAAATCGAAATCGGTACGAGAGTGAATACCTTCCAATTCTTTAAATCCAAATGGAAATGCGAATTCGATATCACAGGCGGCGTTAGCGTAGTGAGCCAATTTTAAATGATCGTGATAACGGTATTTGTCGGTACCTAACCCTAAGGAGCGGTGCCATTTTAAGCGGGCAGTTTTCCAGTATTCGTACCATTCCATTTCCGTTCCGGGACGTACAAAAAATTGCATTTCCATTTGTTCGAATTCGCGCATACGAAATATAAACTGTCTGGCTACAATTTCATTTCTAAATGCTTTACCGGTTTGTGCAATACCAAAAGGTATTTTCATACGGCCGGTTTTTTGTACGTTCAGGAAATTCACAAAAATCCCTTGCGCTGTTTCCGGACGCAGATAAATGGTATTCCCTTCTTCAGCAACAGATCCCATGCTGGTAGAGAACATTAAGTTAAACTGACGTACATCGGTCCAGTTTCGGCTACCACTAATCGGACAAACAATTTCACAATCAACAATGATTTGCTTTACCTCGGCTAAATCACCATTGTCCATTGCCGTTTTAAAACGGTTATTAATACTGTCAATTTTTTCCTGATATTCTTTTGCGCGTGCGTTTGTGCTTTTAAACATGGCAGCGTCAAAATTTTCAAATCGTTTTGCTGCTTTCTCAACTTCTTTATTGATCTTATCTTCAATTTTAGCAACATGCTCCTCAATTAACACATCGGCGCGATAACGTTTTTTGCTGTCTTTATTATCAATTAAGGGGTCGTTAAAAGCGTCAACATGTCCGCTTGCTTTCCATGTGGTAGGATGCATAAAAATGGCGGCATCGATACCTACAATGTTCTCGTGCATTTGAACCATGGCGCGCCACCAGTATTCTCGAATATTTTTCTTCAGTTCAACGCCATATTGTCCGTAATCATATACGGCACTGAGTCCGTCGTAAATTTCGCTGCTTGGAAAAATATATCCGTACTCTTTACAATGAGAGATGATATTCTTAAAAAAGTCTTCAGGTTTCTGTGACATGAGCTTAATACTTTAAGTCACAAAAATAGGGATTTTATAAAACCAGAAATAACTACTTATAAGCAATGAATTTTTAATAAAAAGAAAATTTCCGGTTTGTTTAATAGATTCCTAATTCACCATAAGGTTGTCTATTAATCGAATCTTTCCAACAAAACAAGCAATTAGAATTATATTTCCTTCCGATTTGGTAAGCGTACTTAAAGAGGATAATGTCTTAGAATCACAAATTTCAAAATATTCAGGTTTATATAATGGATTTTGTGCCAATTCGCTCAAAGCGGCTTGTTTCACTTCGCTTATGGATTTACCAGTCAGTAATTGGATTTTAGCGGTATTAAGAAGTTTAGGAATAAGTGAAGCGGCTTTTCTTTCTTCCTCCGAAAGTAACATGTTACGTGAGCTCATGGCTAATCCGTCTTGTTCACGTAAAATAGCACAAGGCACAATTTCAATATTCAGCTTTAATTGTTGGGTAAGATTTTTAATTATAAGTAACTGTTGATAATCTTTTAATCCGAAAAAAGCCATGTTAGGTTTTACTATTTCAAACAAACGGCTTACAACCTGTCCAACTCCGTTAAAGTGTCCGGGACGATGTGCACCTTCCAGAACTTTATCCAGTTGTCCGAAGTCAAATTGTCTTTTATCTTCCTGGGGATAGATTTCCTGTACACTCGGCATAAATAAAACATGACAACCTGCTTTTTCGAGCATGGACGCGTCTTTTTCAGGCATGCGAGGGTAACGGTCTAAATCCGACTTATCGTTAAATTGGGTTGGATTTACGAAGATGCTGCAAACCGTAAAATCAGTAGCTTTTAAAGATTCTTGAATTAATGATATGTGTCCTTGATGCAGTGCACCCATGGTTGGAACAAAACCTATAGATTTACCTTTTTCTTTCACTTGCTCAAGAAGCGAGATTAAATCGGTTTTATTTGTCACAATAATCATTAAAAAAAGGGCTAAAGCTACAATTTACTTTGAAATTTGGATATTTTTTTATTAATTTTGTATACTAATTAAAAACCCATCCAAAAATATGAAAAAGGCTAAAGTTCTTTTCGTGTCGCAGGAGATCACCCCTTATTTAGACGAGACGTATGTTGGTAAGATTTCTAGGAAATTGCCACAAGGAATACAAGAGAGAGGTAAGGAAATCAGAACATTTATGCCTAAATACGGTTGCATTAACGAGCGCCGTCATCAATTACACGAAGTGATTCGTTTATCGGGTATGAACTTAGTAATCAATGATGTAGATCATCCGTTGATTATCAAAGTAGCTTCGATTCCAAGTGCCCGAATGCAAGTTTATTTTATTGATAATGAAGAATTTTTCCAACGTAAATCTGTATTAACCGATAAAACCAGCGGAAAATATTTTGATGACAATGATGAAAGAGCTATGTTTTTTGTTCGCGGAGTAGTGGAAACGGTAAAAAAATTGGGCTGGGCACCGGATGTAATCCATTGCCATGGCTGGTTTACTTCCTTAATGCCGCTTTACATCAAAAAATATTATGCTGAAGATCCCTTATTTGCTGAAACTAAATTAGTGGTTTCTGTTTATGATGATGAATTTCCAAAGGCATTAAGTAAAAAACTGGTTGATAAACTTGGATTTGACGGATTTACCAAGAAAGATCTTAAAAACATCAGCGAGGAAGCGAGTTACGTTAATTTTGTAAAACAATCCATTGAATTTGCAGATGGTGTAATACAAGGCAGCGAAACAATTAACCCTGAAATTGAAAAGTATATTAAGAAAACCGGTAAACCATATTTAACTTTTAAACCGGAAACGGAATACATGGATGCATGTAACGATTTTTATGATATGGTACTGGAAGAAGTAAATGTTTAAAAAAAAGCCCCGAAAAGGGGCTTTTTTATTCATATTCCTTTTTTCATAAAATAATCTAATTTATCTGAATGTTTATTGTTGAGCTAAGGTACTTTTGCTACTTTTGAAGCTCATAACTAAAAAATTAAGAATTGTTGAAGTTCTCCAAATATACCTTTATCTTTTTTCTTTCAATTATCATTTTTGCCTGTACAAAAGATCAAAATAACACATTAGGTACCGACGTTCAGCCGGAATCTGATTTGTTAAATGCAGAAGTTTCAGATACAGCTACTATTCAGCTGCACACCATTAAACATCCCAGAACACGTTCTTATCAGGATCAATTTAAATTCATTGGATCTAATCAGGACCCTGTTTTTGGAAGAACCAATGCCAGTATTTTTACAACTTTTTCAATGCCTAATGGAGTTTCTAACATATCTTTTGGAGAAGATGCGGTATTGGATTCTGCCGAGTTGGTTTTAACTTTTACTCAAGGTTTTATTGGAGATACTACCAATGCTTTGTTGTACGAAGTACATCAGTTAACACAAACGATGGATAAAACAGCAGCGTATTACTTGGATACTACGCTGACTTATAACAGTTCTCCAATATGCAGCGCGGTAAGAAGAATTTCCAAAACCGGAAATAACTATACGATTAAACTTCCTATTCAGTATGCTTTTGCTGCCGCAATCATGAATAATCCAGAATATTTAACGAGTACTACTACGCTTCAAAATACCTATAAGGGTTTTTATATCACTACTAAAAACACCGGTAATCTGAATCCAACAACCAAACCGGGTTCATTAATGAAGATGGATTTAGATAATGCAGTTTCCGGTTTTTATGTTTATTATCATAACGGATCACCATCAGCTGTAAAAACGCCAAAGCAGTATCGTTTTCAGTTTGGTGGAGATAACGCTTCTCGTTTCAATAACATTGAATTTAATTACCTGTCAGGAGGTGTTAATTTGTTAACGCAGCAAATAAGTGATGAAGATTCAACAAAAGGAAAGCAAAATGTTTTTTTAAAGGGATTAGGTGGTACCAAGGCTGTTTTACGATTACCTTATCTGAAGAATTATGCCGATTCATGTCCGATTGCAGTAAACAGAGCAGAACTTATTTTTAAAGTGGATCCAACTTTTGCCAGTACTATTGGCACCTATGACGCACCTCCTCAAATCAGTTTGGTAGCATTGGATGCTGCCGGAAAAGAAATTTACGTAAAAGATCAGTTTTACTCTGCCGATATTTTAAAATTCGGCGGAACGTATGATGCAGTCAATAAACGTTATGTTTTTAATATTTCCCGTCATATTCAGGATATCGTAAGTGGCAAGTTAGAAAATTACGGTTTCCATATAGTGGTGGCGAATACTGATAAACTGTTGGTGGTACGCAGAGATACTCGTGCCGAAAGAGTTGTTTTAGGTGGGATAAACAACGCGCTTTATGCTCCGAAATTTACTTTAACATACGTTAGATTCCCTTACGATAAATAATAGATGTGCGGTATTCTTGCATATTTTAACCGCAACGGTATACAACAAGAGCAATTAAGTCAATCCTTATCGGCATTAAAACGAATTAAGCATCGTGGTCCGGATGGTGAAGGTGTTGTTCTGTTAAATTCAAAATCCGGTGAATTTCGTCATTTGATAACGGATGAAACTCCTAAAGGAAATTTCCCAAACACTATCACATTAAATGAAGTTGCCGATTTTAAATTCGATTTATTATTTGGTCATCGTCGTTTAAGCATTATTGATTTGTCGGTTAATGGTCATCAGCCCATGTGCGATGATTATGGCAATTGGATTGTATTTAATGGCGAAATTTATAATTACATTGAATTACGAGAAGAATTAAAAAAGGAAAATTTTCGGTTTAAAACGGATACAGATACAGAGGTAATTCTTGCTGCTTATCGTGTTTGGGGAGCTAATTGCGTTAATAAGTTCAATGGAATGTTTTCTATTGTTTTATTCGATAAAAACAAAAGCAATTTGTTTGTTGCAAACGATCGTTTTGGCGTAAAGCCATTATATGTTTTTAATTCTGAAAGCGAACTTATTTTTGGTTCAGAAATACGGGAAATAAAGTCATTTCAAAATAAATTAACTTATAACGAAGTTGCTTTTACGAATTTTGTTCACCACGCCTATCTTGACTTTGATAATTCTACTTTTTTTAATGAGGTAAACAGATTTCCGAACTCACATTTAGCTGCGATTAATCTGAACGAGAATACACACTATCAAGCCACTTGTTTCTACGAAATATCTTCCGTTAATAACAAATCTGATAATTATAATAGCGAAGAATTCAGGGAATTATTAAATGATTCGGTGCGTTTGCGATTAAGGAGTGATGTTGAAATTGGTTTTGCATCTTCCGGAGGTTTAGATTCAAGTTCAATACTCTATGCCGGTTACCATTTATTGAAGTCAAACCAAACACATCCCAATCTTACAACGTTTTCTGCCATATTCCCTGGAATGGATGGAGACGAATCAGAATATATAAAAATTGTAGAAAATGATTTGAGAATAAAATCAAATTATACCAATCCGCTTGAACAATTCAATATTTCCGATTTTGAAAATTTAATTTCTCATCAGGAATCTCCGGTTCAATCTACTTCGTATTATGCAGAATGGTGTGTTTCCAGATTAGTGCAGCGGCATAATGTTAAAGTTTTACTGGTTGGACAGGGAGGTGACGAAATATTAGCTGGTTATCATCATCATTTTTACAGATACTGTCGGCAATTAATTTTAGAAGGAAAAATTCTTAAGTATTTGTCGTTAATCAAAAAGTACTCTGAAATAAAGGGAATGGATTTAAACCGTTTACACAAAAGAGTTATTGGTGAGGTGAAATTGTCGATACGTTTTAAATTAGGCTTGACAAAGTTTAGCAATAACCTTAATGAAAAGTGGAATAAAGCGGATAAACTGATTGACTTACTAAAGCTGGATTTAAAGGAATATACGCTTCCAACCTATTTACGTTCAGGCGATCGTTCTGCTATGGCGTTTTCGGTAGAAGCTCGCCATCCATTCTTAGATTATCGCCTGGTTGATTATTGTTTTTCCCTACCGGATGAAGCTAAAATTAATGATGGCTGGCAAAAATGGATCTTACGAAAAGCAGTTCCCGAAATGCCTGAAAGTATTGGATACCGAAAAGATAAAAAAGGATTTACTACTCCTCAAAAGGAGTGGGTTGAAAAATATCAATCACAATTTAAAGAGTACCTCGACTATTTACCGGATCCGTATAAAAACATGTCGGGTGATTTGTTTTTTAAATATAGTTTAGGGTCTTGGCTTAAATTAAATAATAGAGATTAATGCAGTGTTCAAATTGTGTTTTAGATGATGCAGGATGCACATCCATTACATTTAATATAAATGGTGTTTGTAATTATTGCACGGATTATGAATTAAATTATAGTTCGGAGATTATCAAACAAAAATTTGCTAAAGAAAAATTAGATAGCATTATTGCCTCTATAAAAAACTATGGTGAAGGAAAAAAATACGATTGTCTTTTAGGAGTTAGTGGGGGAGTTGATAGTTCTTATCTTGCTTATTTATGTAAAGAATATAATTTAAGACCTCTGATCATTCATTTAGATAATGGATGGAATTCTGAGCTTTCTGTGATTAACATTCAGAATTTATTGAATAAACTTCAATTCGATTACAAAACACATATTATCGATTGGGAAGAGTTTAAACAAATGCAAAAAGCATATATAAGAGCCGGTGTAATCGATATTGAGGCTTTAACGGATCATGCTATTTTAGCAACCATGTTAAAAATGGCTAAGGAAAATGATATTAAGTATGTTTTAAGCGGATTTAATTATGCAACCGAAGCCATTATGCCTAAAGGCTGGACATGGAAAAAAGAGGATTGGGCTAATATTAAAGATATTTGCGAAAAAAACGGTTTTTCCGTTTTTAAAACATATCCTCACTTATCATTTTACAAAAAGATGTACTACAACTTTATGTTAAAAATGGAAGTTGTTCAATTATTGAATTATATAAGTTATAATAAAGACGAAGCGAAAAAATTATTGAAGGAACAATACGAATGGAAAGATTATGGTGGTAAACATTTTGAATCCATATTCACGCGGTTCTATCAGTCTTATATTCTTCCAAAGAAATTTGGTGTTGATAAACGAAAAGCACATTTCTCTAATTTAATTTTATCAAAACAAATAACACGGGAACAAGCATTGGCGGAAATCAAGAAACCTATTTGCGATGAAAAAACGCTAATGGAAGATAAAGCCTATGTGTTAAAGAAGCTTGGTTTTACTGAAAATGAATTTAATACCATTATGCATTTTAAGCCGGTTCCACATGATCATTTTAAAACAGAAAGTATTTATTGGAATAAGTATTTTAAGTTGGTTAAATTTATTAAAAAATTTACTCTCAGATAGTGTTCGATAACAAGAATATATTACTGATATCCTATGTTTTTCCTCCCTATTATGGAATTGGCGGAAGGCGCTGGGCACGACACGCTGAGTACCTTGCCAAGTCGGGGTACACTGTTCATGTAATTTGCGCTAAAAATCCCTTTGATAAAATTTCCTTGTGGCAAAAGAATATCGAAGGAAATAAATCAATAATTGTACACACATTACCTTCCCGTTTTCCTAAATCCTTGTTGAATTACAGGTCGGGACTTCTCAATAAAATCATCTACAAATTTTGGATTACCATCCTTCCGTTTTTTACTAAAAGTAATTTTCTTGACCGATCCGTTTTTTGGAAATCGGTTATGCTCCGTAAGGCAAACGAACTTATAAAAACCAATGAGATTAAAAAGGTAATTGTTACCGGCGGCCCATTTAGTGTATTGTATTATGCCACTTTATTAAAGAAAACTTTTCCTGATTTATTTTTGATGAGCGATTGGAGAGATCCCTGGACCTGGGCACCAAACTGGGGGTATTCTAATTTAGCTCCTGAAAGAATGAAGGAAGAAAATAGAATGGAATTAATTACGTTAAAGGATTCAGATGTTATTACTGTTCCAACGGATTCCATGAAAATGAGTATTGTTAAAATGTATCCGGAATTTGCCAATAAAATACAGATTGTACCGCATTTTTTTGATATGGATGAAATTCCGGTTAAACAGAAGTCTCAAAGCAATAAGTTGCGTCTTGTTTATTACGGTACAACCTACATTCAAACAGGTCATTTTTTTGAAGAGCTTGTAAAATCCTTAAAGGCTTTTTCTGATGATGTAACACTAGACATATATTCTGATAACCCCAATTGTAAACCTATTTTTGATAAACATAAAGTTACCAATGTTAATTATTTTCAGATTCTTCCCGCGCATCTATTGTTTTCGAAATTTGAAAATTATGACATGGTATTGTTAGTTCATCCAGATTACGGAAAAGATAATATTTCCACTAAATTCTATGAAATTATCTATTCACGAACACCTGTGTTTTTAATTTCGGAAGCGGGTATAGCTTCTGACTTTTTGATCTCTAATAAACTGGGGTATCACGCACGTAAAGGAGAAATACATTCTGTTTTAAATCAATTAATTTCATTTAAAAACAATATACCTTACAATAAGTCTTACGATGTAAGTGGGTTTTCATTACCAGCTATTACCTCCCAAATCATTAAATTGCTTACGCATTAAGTATCGTTTACGTATTTTTTTCGTATTTTAGTATGCTTTCTTTATTATGATAAGTATACAAAACAAAAAAGTTCTGATTGTCGCTCCTCACACCGATGATGCAGAATTTGGGTGCGGCGGAACGATTGTTAAACTGCTCGAAAATAATAATGATGTTTACTGTGTTGCTTTTTCTGCATGTAAGCAATCGGTGTTAAAACAATTTCCTGAGGATATATTAATTACTGAAATTAAAGCGGCTACAAAATTACTGGGTATTAAACCGGAAAATCTGATTCTGCATGATTATGAAGTGAGAACATTTAATTACCGCAGACAGGAAATATTGGAAGATTTAGTGAAATTAAGAAACACAATAAATCCGGATGTTGTATTCATTCCCTCCTTAAATGATATCCATCAGGATCATTATACCATCTCTAATGAAGGCTTAAGGGCCTTTAAATTTTCAAGTATTTTTTGCTATGAAATGCCATGGAATAATTTAAATTTCAATACGTCATCTTTTGTGATTCTAGACGAAAAACATATTGACAAAAAATGCGACGCGTTAAATGAGTACAAATCGCAAGCTCATCGTCCTTACGCTAATTCCGATTTTATTAAATCGCTTGCAACAGTTAGGGGGACACAAATTGGCGCTAAGTATGCAGAATGTTTTGAAGTAATACGTTTAATCGCATAACCATGACCATAGAAGACATTACAGGAAAATTACCTGCAATAAAAACAATAAAGCATTATCAGTGTACAATCGGTAATGTGGTTCAAATTGATTCTGATAAAATCAAATCAGACTCTATTCTTTGGTGCAATGACAAAAATTTGGTGTTAATTAATTCACTAAAAACCGGAAATTTAATTTGTTCAGAAAAGGCTCTTGAAAACGAGCTGAATAAAAATGTAAATTACATTATTGTTAAAAATCCCAGGTCCTATTTCAGGCAGTTGATTTTAAATTTCTTTTATAAAGGTCATAAGCACCATGGAATTTCCAAGTTAGCTAACATACATCCCAGTGTAAAAATTGGGCAGTATGTTTCGGTAGGTAATTACGTTACTATTGAAGAAAACTGTGTTATAGGTGATCATTCTTTTATAGGTCATAATACAATTTTGCTTGAAAACACCATTATTGGTAAAAACGTGATAATCGGAAACAATAATACTATTGGAGGAACCGGATTTGGTTATGAAAAAAATGAAGCAGGAGCTTACCAGTTAATGCCGCATATTGGTAATGTTGTTATTGAAGATAATGTTGAAATAGGTAACAACACGTGTATTGACAGAGGAGTATTAGGCTCAACATTAATAAAAAAGAATGCCAAGATTGATAATCTTGTGCATATTGCACACGGAGTCGTGGTAGGTGAGAATTCATTGATAATTGCCAACGCAATGGTAGGAGGAAGCACCATTATTGGCGATAACGTATGGGTAGCACCTTCTGCTTCACTCATTAATAAAATCACAATAGGTGATAATAGTTTAGTTGGAATGGGAGCAGTTGTGGTAAAATCGGTTGAGAAAAATAAAGTTGTTCTTGGTAATCCGGCTAAACCAAAAATTTAATTTTCGTGAAAAAAATATTAACCGTAGTTGGCACGCGCCCTAATTTTATAAAAGTAACACAGTTTAAAAAAGCTGCTATTCAACACGGACTTGATCTTAAAATTGTTCATACAGGTCAGCATTTTGATGATAAAATGGCTGATGTTTTTTTTCGCCAGTTTAATTTGAGTCCTGATTTTTATTTAACAATTCCTCAAAACTTAGGACGTGAAGAGTTAATAAGTTCTATTGCCCAAGAACTTAAACATTTAATCATTAATACTTTTAAACCTGATCTGATAATTGTTGTTGGTGATGTAAATTCTACCTTAGCCGGAGCTATAGCGGCTAAAGATCTTAATGTTAAATTGGCTCATGTTGAAAGCGGATTAAGAAGTAACGACATGACAATGCCCGAAGAAATTAACCGCATTGAAACGGACAAAATAACCGATTACTTTTTCGTTACCGAGCAAAGTGGTTTGGATAACTTAAAATCGGAAAACATTTCCCCTAACCGTATATTTTTTGTTGGGAACACCATGATTGATACAATGGTGGCCTTTGAAAAGGATATTGAAAATTCACATGTTTTACAGGAATTAAACATTCAAAGCAATGGCTTTGTGTTAATGACAATGCACCGTCCGTCTACGGTAGATAGTAAAGAAGGATTAACGAAATTACTTCGTATAATAACGGAAATTAATAATAAATACAAAATTGTTTTTCCTGTTCATCCCCGTACCACAAAAAATATAGAACTGATGGGGTTGAAAAAAGATTTTGAGTCTTTAAAAGGTTTGGTCTTTATTCCGCCATTGGATTATTTCGCTTTTCAAAAATTAATTAAACATAGCAAGTTTATATTAACCGATAGTGGGGGAATACAAGAGGAATCCACTTTTGCTCAAATCCCCTGTTTAACTTTACGACCGAATACCGAGCGTCCTGTAACCTGTACAGTTGGAACTAATACACTTGTGCCATTTGATGTGAATACGGTGTTAGGATATATTAGTCAAATTGAAAATGGTACCTATAAAAAAGGACAAATTCCGCCTAATTGGGATGGCTCAGCTACTCAGAGAATATTTGATGTAATTATTAATTTGTAATGAGCAATTGTCAAAATAGTATAAACGGTATTCTTAAAAACTATTCATATAATGGTTGTAATACTGCACCACTGTTTATTGTTTATTCTGAATCAATAACCAATCGGCTCAATTATACGTTAAGATTTGTTTTTAATCAGATTTTACTTACGGGTTATTTAATAACAAATGACGAAAAAGTTTTTGTTGAATCAGAATTGATAAAAATCAATTATTCAAACAAATCGTTTAGTAATACAATCACTATTTTTCCTTCCGGCTTGCTTTCTGAAAGTGGAGTTAAGGAGTTTGTACCGACTTGTACTACATCTAATAATAAAGTGTTGTTGTTTACAAATACAAAAAGTGATTTAGGATTTGATTTGTTTTCTGCTGTGTTTTATCTGATTTCTCGTATGGAGGAATGGCAAAAATTTGTAAAGGATGAACACGGTCGGTTTGAAGTCAGAAACAGCATTTTATATAAGTTGTCGGTACTTAAACAGCCTTTAGTTGACTGCTGGATAAATGATTTTAGAAAAATAGTGATAGAAAAATTCCCTGAAATTAAATTAAGTAGCCGATCGTTTCAATATATTTCCACCATTGATGTGGATAATGCATTTGCGTTTAAGGGTAAATCATTATTCCGTAATTTAGGAGGCGGAGTTAAAGATCTGCTTGCCGGAAATGTAAAAATGGCATTGGCACGGATAGGTACTCTTATTTCAGGTAAAAAAGACCCTTTTGATGCTTATGATATACAAATAGACTTGTCCGATAAGTATTTGGTTCCTCTGATTTATTTTTTTCTTTACCGTACAGGAACAGAATTTGACAGAACCCTGGATCCGAAAAATTTTCAATTTAATAAGCTGATTAATGGTATTAAGAATAAGGGAATAGCTTTTGGCTTACATCCTTCGTATTATTCATCAGAGGATGGACAATTATTGCTTCATGAAAAAAAATTACTGGAAACCAATTCAGGTTCTATAGTAGAGGCATCCCGTCAACATTACTTAAGATTTAACATCAAAACTACTCCTAAACAATTGTTAAATGCCGGGATAAAATACGATTTCACTATGGGGTTTGCCAATTCCACAGGATTCAGAGCCGGAACAAGCATGCCGTTTTATTATTATGATTTCGAGGAAGAAAAGGAACTTGAAATAATGGCGGTACCTTTTGCCGCAATGGATGGGGCCTACTATATTTATGATAATACAAATGTTAAAGAAGCATTAGATGAAATGATTTCGGTAGCAAATCAAGTTAAACAGGTAAACGGATTAATGATTACTGTTTTTCATGAAAGGACATTTGCAAAGGAATTATACCCGGGTTGGTCCAACATTTATACCAAACTTCACCAATCTTTGGGCGCTTCATAAGCGTATATTCCATTTTAAATTATAAATAAAGTAGTATCTTTGGTTTATGTATTTAAAACATAAGATATTTGGTTTTTTAGCCCTTACACAAGCATTGTTTAATTCATGTAAAAACGATTTGGATATTTTGGCGCCTTATAAGGAAACCATTTCTGTTTACGGTTTATTAAATGCCCAGGATTCTATTCAGTATGTGCGTATTAATAAAGTGTTTTTAGGAGAAGGTAATGCCTATCAAATGGCTCAGGTATCTGATTCTATTAATTATAAAGAAGGTGTTTTGGAAGTTACACTTCAGCGTTTTCTTTATCCAAGTACATCTCCTCAATTAACGACAATCGGAAATCCAACTAAAAAGAATATTTATTTAAGAGATACTGTAATTCAAACACAAAGTGGAGCCTTTAATTCTACTCAGCGTTTGTACATTACTAGCGATCGTTTGTTCAGTAGCGGTGATTACCTGTTAACCATTACCAATAAAGAAACCGGAAAAGTATTTACTTCAAAAACAGTGATGGTTGATAATAAAATTATTCCATCAACAAGCACCTCTCAGCCTTTAGCAGGACCATATTACCCGGTACCATTTAACGCTTCCAATCCAACCTGGTATTATTTGGATTATTCTATTCCTTCTGTTTTACGTAAAATCCGATTCTTTTCAATCCCAAATGCCAGAGAATATCAACCTATAATGCGATTGCATTATATCGATTCATTGATCGGCGGAACAACTGTTCAAAAATATATTGATTACAAATTTTATAGTGTAACATCTAACGACTTAACAGGTGGAGAGCAATTGGAAGTTGCGTTCTATATGTCAGAATTTTATGATTTAATGTATAATAAACTATCAGCCGAATCAAACCCGAATTTATTGTACCGCCGTGCTATTAAAATGGATTTTATTGTCACTTCCATTGCTCAGGATTTTTATGATTTCTTAAAAATCAGTTCGCCATCCACATCGGTTGCACAAGACAAGCCAACTTATTCCAATATTGATGGAGATGCTTATGGGATTTTTAGTAGTCGATCTACTTTTCACGTTTCTAAGCATTTAGCTAATGCCTTTTTGGATTATATGGCATCTACAAAGCCAACCTGTAATCTTCGATTTGTAAAAAGCGACGGTACGCCTTCTGCCATTTGTAACTAATGCCACTTTAGCCTTAAAATCAGGCTTTTACTGTCATTTTTTTAGAGTTTAATCCGGATTCTGACAGCATGTCATAAAAGTGACCGTTTTAACCATTTGGCACAACTATTGACACTATTGTAATAAACATTAGAACTATGGCAAAAATAATAGGAATAGACCTAGGTACAACCAATAGCTGCGTAGCGGTTATGGAAGGTAACGAATCAGTTGTTATAGCTAACAACGAAGGCAAAAGAACAACTCCATCTGTAGTGGCATTTGTGGAAGGTGGCGAGCGTAAAGTAGGAGATCCCGCTAAGCGCCAGGCTATCACTAACCCAACTAAAACTGTTTATTCAATTAAACGTTTTATGGGACAAACCTATGATGAAGTAACAAAAGAAATTTCGCGCGTACCGTATTCGGTAGTGAAAGGTGATAACAATACACCTCGTGTACAAATTGATGACAGAAAATATACACCTCAGGAAATTTCTGCTATCATCTTACAAAAGATGAAAAAAACCGCTGAGGATTATTTAGGAACTGAAATTACAGAAGCAGTTATTACTGTTCCTGCTTATTTTAACGATGCACAGCGTCAGGCTACAAAAGAAGCAGGAGAAATCGCAGGTTTAAAAGTGAAGCGTATCATTAATGAACCAACTGCCGCAGCACTAGCTTATGGTCTTGATAAAAAAGGTAAAGACATGAAGATTGTGGTGTTTGATTGTGGTGGTGGTACACATGACGTTTCGGTTTTAGAATTAGGAGATGGTGTGTTTGAAGTAAAATCTACTGATGGCGATACTCACTTAGGTGGTGACGACTTCGATCAGGTAATTATCGATTGGTTAGCTGATGAATTTAAGAAAGATGAAGGCATCGACTTACGTAAAGATCCTATGGCTTTACAGCGTTTAAAGGAGGCTGCTGAAAAAGCAAAAATTGAGTTATCAAGTACAACCAGCTCAGAAATCAATTTACCTTATATTATGCCGGTTAACGGTATACCAAAACACTTGGTGAAATCCTTAACCCGTGCAAAATTTGAACAATTAGCGGATAGTTTAATTCAGCGTACTATAGATCCTTGTCGTTCTGCACTTAAAAACGCAGGTTTAGCAACAAGCGATATTGATGAAATAATTTTAGTAGGAGGCTCTACACGTATTCCTGCTATTCAAGCGGCAGTTGAGAAATTCTTCGGTAAATCACCAAGCAAAGGCGTTAATCCGGATGAAGTTGTAGCAATTGGCGCAGCAATCCAGGGTGGTGTTTTAACCGGTGAAGTAAAAGATGTATTGTTATTAGACGTAACGCCTTTAAGTTTAGGAATTGAAACATACGGTGGTGTATTTACTAAGTTAATTGAAAGCAACACTACTATTCCAACTAAAAAATCGGAAACGTTTTCTACCGCCAGCGATAACCAACCAAGCGTACAGTTACATGTATTGCAAGGCGAGCGCCCAATGGCAAAAGATAACAGAACAATTGGTCAGTTCAATTTAGACGGTATTATGCCGGCACCACGTGGTGTACCTCAAATTGAAGTAACTTTTGATATTGATGCGAACGGTATCTTATCGGTATCAGCTAAAGATAAAGCTACAGGTAAAGCACAGAACATCCGTATTGAAGCATCATCGGGATTAAGCAAAGAAGAGATTGAGAAAATGAAACGTGAAGCGGAAGCTAATGCCGATGCCGATGCAAAAGCTAAAGAAGAGATTGAAAAATTAAATCAGGCCGATGCAATGATTTTCCAAACCGAAAAACAGTTAAAGGAATATGGCGATAAGATTCCTGCTGATAAAAAAGCTCCAATTGAAAGCGCTTTAGCCGACTTAAAAGCCTCTCATGGTGCAAAAGATATGGAGAAGTTAACGCTAGCCTTAGAAGCTATGAATACAGCCTGGAATGCAGCTTCACAAGATATGTACAATGCAATGAACCAGAACCAACAGGGTGGTGCGGATGCAGGACAGCAGCAGCAGCAACAACAAGGTAACGGCGATAACGTACAAGATGTAAATTATGAAGAAGTAAAATAATTAATAGATTATTTTCAAAACAAAAAAGCCGCGATTTTAATCGCGGCTTTTTTTATTATAAATTTAGATGCTCGATACATTTGGTACTTCAAAGAATAACTCAGATATTTATTTGAAGATTGAGTTAAAACAAATTGATTCTTTCGTTTATATATTTTTTACTGTGTATTGCTATCATAGGTGGAATAGGATGGGGTAGCCATGCAGTTTTATTTAGAAATAAATTATTTTCTCCGCATAGTATTCTGATTGGTTTATTGGTATCATTGCCCGTTTATGCAATCATAAAAACTGGCGGCAGAACCGAATTTATTATTTATCTGCTTGGTGCTTTTCTTTTGTTTATTTTCTTTAAGGGAGAGCTTAAAACCATCTATCCTGAATTTATTTCCGATCAAAAGAAGCACCTAAAAACCGATTGGTTGGTTTTCGGAACATTTGCTTTGATTTATTTTATCATCCAAAGATTTTTATGGACACACCCAGACTCAGATTATGTTGCTTATCCTGTAAAAGATTTGGCATTTTATGGACGACTTGCCGGTTATTTAAATTGCGGCGGAAGCGAAAATACATTTTATTCACCTTTTAAACCGGAAGGGAATTCCATTTACCATTATGGCGACATATGGTTATCCGCTTTATTCTCATTAAATAACCACGTTAATCCTACTAAGGCATATTTGTTTTATCAAATACCGTTCCTGTTAACCCTTTCTTCATTTTACACCTATCGTTTATTAATTGGTTGGGCTAAACCCGGAAAGATTTTTGGATCGGCAATCATTGCCTTATTTGTTCCGTTTTACACCTCCTTTTCTTTTTTATATCCAAATACAGGCATAATGGCTATGGATGTTTATGGCGCCACCGTATGGATGATGCCTAAACTTTTGTTTATCTATCTTTTTGTTGTTTTAAGCGTTATTGCTTTAGTAAAACAGAATTATACAGCAATGAATTTTTCTATTTGGTCACTTTTGTTTTTTTACACAGCAGTTTCACCAACTGTGTTTGTGTTTATTCTGATTGCGAATGGCGTTCTGTTTAAACAACGCTTGATAACAAAAACAGTGTTTTACAAATTTCTTTTACTTTATGCATTAACGGGCTTTCTGATATTTGTGTTTTATTCCAATTTTAAAGATGATTATTCACCAATTAATAAGTCAGCTAATTTGAAAGAATACATAAATTATGTATTTACCGGAACGTACTTTAAGGTTACATTTAATTCTGCCGCTAAAGTGATAATACAAATGTTCATCACCAACATCATACTTATTGCCGCTTTGTTTTATTTATGGAAACAAAAACAGTTCGATTGGTTCAAACATAAAGGTCCTTTTGTGTGGTTAGTTGGAATTATCATAACCGGAGTGGTATTATATACCGGTTTTCATTTCATTTTTGACTCAGTTCAGTTTTGGAGTAATTGGTATTTAGCAGTCATTGGAATTATTTATGCAATAAGTATATCCATAATAAGTACAACTCGTTTTAGAATGATTTCTTATGTGTTGATTATTGCTCAGTTAATTGTTCATTTTCCAGTGAAAGAGTACTCGGTTATTGATTCCGATACTTATAATAAAGCACAAAACACGTTTAGTAATGAGAAAAATGCGAATGTGGCAGTAGTTTTAAAACCTGGAAATTTTCAATCGGTATTTGATAAAAACACAGAAGTTTACCAACCTTTTACCTTTATTCATTGCATTAACCCTTCATATTACGCTACCAATATTGCCCCTCAACTTATTTCTATTTCAGAAAACACTAAGTATGCTGAAATTGAAAAGTCTCATATAGAATTTACACCATTTGTTTTATTTATGAATGCGCTTAAAAAAGAAAATAAGTTTGTCAATCATACGGCAGCTCAATTGGCTTTTATGCAAAAAAACAAGATTAACTATATAGCTAGTGATTATGATTTAAATGAACTATTTGGCGATTCAGTTGCAAAACAGTTTCGGTTTATTTTGAAGCAAAATAATATTTCGTTATTTAAACGAACAAGCGAATTGCAAATAAAAAATCCCAATTAACGGGTTTATTAATTGGATTTAATCCACGCTACAATATCTTTAATTACATCCTCATTTACATTACCCGATTTCTGATACTCGGCAGGGGTACAAATTCCTTCGCCTTTAATAAATAGATGATTTAATTTAGGGTAGGAAATAAATTTGTTTTTAGAGTTACTGCTTAGTTCATTCTTCCAAATATTAAAATCAGTCATGGTAACCTGATAATCGCGTTCACCTTGTAAGATTAATATGGGTTGTTTTACCGACTTTGCGGTTTTAATTACATCATATTGTTTTATGCTTTGCCAGTAAAATGAAGGCATGCCTAATGGTAATGATTTTGCTTCCGCTTTTTTCAGCAACTTACCATCCTTTACCGTTTTGCATTGATTTTCTATTTCAATTATTTGTTTTTTGTCCTTATCATCCAATACACTATCCAGCTGAGCTAGATATTTTATTTGTTCTAAAATCACATCTTCAAACTGGCGAGAAGGTCCGGCCAGAAGTATAATACCACTTACATCCTTAGTTTTTTTTGCAATCATTGGAGCACACATGGCACCTAGACTGTGGCCTACTATGT
>JBBAKL010000044.1:0-23524 GCA_040403535.1 Bacteroidia bacterium | reverse complement strand
TTAAATTTAATATAAATAGTAGCATCAGGGATTGGCTTACCATGGTGTGATACAATTCCTGAAACGCCTGAACTGCCGCCAAAACCATTTTTTTTACATGAAAAAACAGCAAAGACTGAAAGTAAAAGTATGATGAGTTGTAATTTTTTCATAACTGAATTTTTTAGTGAATTTCTGAAAACCTGCTATCGTTAATAAACTCGCTATCATTTAATGTAGCCAGAAAACTAATTAAGTCATTTTTTTCTTGTACCGTCAATGTAATTCCTCCTGCCACCAAAGGATCTAAATTGGGAGTATTACTTACACCGGAAGTATAATGATTTAAAACTGAGGATAAACTGGTAAAACGACCGTCGTGCATATACGGAGCACTGTAACCCAGATTCCGTAATGAAGGTACCTTAAACTTAAACATATCATTTGGGTTAAAAGTAATTCGGTAGCGCCCACTGTCCTGAAATGCCGTTATTGGTAAACCATTATTTCTGAATGAATAGTCACTAAACAATGGCTCGGTATGGCAAGAAGCACATTTGGCCTTAAACACATTATATCCGCTGTTTTCAGAAGCGGTAAAATTATCCAATCCCTTCTTTACTTTGTCGTACTTACTTTGATGCGAAACCATTAAACCCATAAATTGAGCGAAAGATTTTAAAAAACGCTCGGATGTTACAACCGTATCTCCGTATGCTTTTTTAAACAAAGCTTTGTATTTAGCAGAGGCTGCAATTCGGGCCAATGCCGTGTTATACGGTAAATTCATTTCAATCGGATTAACAATAGGTCCAATGGGTTGATTTTCCAAATTACTTACTGCTCCATCCCACATGATTTTATTATGCCAATTCAAATTAAACAAGGTGGGCGAATTCCTTTTTCCCAATAAATCGTGAACACCATGACTGGTAGCATGACTTGGTCCGTTAGAAAAAGCAAATATTTGTTGGTGACAACTTCCACAGGAAATTGATGAATCCTCCGATAACATCGGCTCGTAAAATAAATGTCTTCCTAAAGTGAAAATTTGCTCTGTTACCGCATTACCTGTGAAATTATATACCGGTGCAGGCCAGCCTGAAGGCACAACTGGCGCATACAGATTTGCAGCCGCCGGATTTACAACAGGAATAATTTCCGGATCTTTTTTACAATAAGTAAAAGTAAAAAGGACACAAACCGATATAACCAGAATTTTAATTCTCATATTAATGTTTAATGGCTGCTAAGCTAAACATGTCTAGATAATTTGTCACTATTAATTTGGATGACACAGGAGATGTAGCTGTATGCAGTGTTACAAAATCGAGAGTATTAGGCGTTCTGAAAGACTCCAGTAAATTTGCTTTCAGATAAATAGTACTGGTATGTTCGTTATCCACATTTAACGATGTGTTAGTGAAAGGTACATTAATCCATCGAATCATGTTAAATGGTGAGGTAAATCCGCCAACATGAAAAGTTAAATTATGAAATCCAAAATTCGGAACACTTGATGTAAATCCTTCAAACTTATAAAAGATATAACCCTGATTCCAACTCCAGAACATATCATTAATCGGATTTAATGCCCCACTTTGAGCGCCACTGCAATTACGGGTACTATCAACTCCTAAAATAAACTCCATTGCAATATAATTTTCCACCGGAACATCTTTTAGTACAAAGCGACAGGTGTTTAAAGTATCATTAGCGTCAATTAAACGGTAACTTTCTTTTTCCACATAATAAGAACCATCCGGGCGTTTTAAACGAATATTGGAAACATAATACATCAGCTTAGTGACAGAAAAAGTATCGCCGTGCGCGGTAATGTATTTAGGGGTTAATGAAGTATAAATCGTATCCCGGGAAACTTGAACAATAGCATTATCTGCAACATTAGTAATATTCACAATCACATCATTGGTAAACTCTACCGAATCATGATCATGATCATGTTCTTCAACTAACTTCGGATCTTTTTTACAAGATGCCATCCATACAGAGAAGAAGACAGTAACTCCAAAAAACAATAGTTTTCTCATATAATAAAGTTACTAAACATTTGACTAAATTTCACTGAATTTAATCAGAAAAAAACTTAAAATTATTTAACAGGATCATAGCCACTCCCACCCCATGGATGACATGACAAAATACGTTTTAAACCCATCCATCCTCCTTTAAATATGCCATATTTCTGTATGGCTTCTATGCTATATTGCGAACAGGTTGGAGTATATCGGCAGGCATTAGGTAGCAAAGGAGAAATGGCATACTGATAAAACTTGATCAGGAAAATAGGTATAAGCTTTAAAGAAAACTTCATTATTTAACATTCAGGGTTAAATAGAGGTTGCCATTTACATAACCTTCCAGTTTATCACCCATTTTTACGGCACCTACTCCTTCAGGTGTTCCCGTATAAATTAAATCACCGGTTTTAAGGGTAACAAATTGTGAAACATAACTTACTACTTTGTCAAAGCTAAATATCAAATCTTTAGAATTACCTATCTGACGGCTTTCGCCATTAATTTTTAATTCGAACTTAATGTTATTTAAATCTCCCAGCTCTTCCTTTTTAACCATTTTTCCTAAAGGAGCCGAATTATCAAAGGCCTTGGCTTTTTCCCAGGGCAAACCTTTCTCTTTACATTTCGTCTGAATATCGCGTGCAGTGAAATCAATTCCTAAACCAATCTCATCATAATATTTATGTGCAAATTGCTCTTCAATATGCTTACCTGCTTTTGATATTTTGAGAACCAGTTCTATTTCATGATGCAAATCCTTTGTAAAATCAGGGATGTAAAAATCTCCTTCTTTTAATAAGGCGGTATCCGGTTTCATAAAGAAAACAGGTTCGGTTGGAACAGCGCTATTCATTTCTTTAGCGTGTTCGGCATAATTACGTCCAATGCAAATGATTTTCATAATGTAAAAGTAACGGAAAAGGTTCATATTTCACAGTTAAAGCCGTATTAATATCGCGTTACAACGGTTAATAAATTTACATAACATCGCTTCCGCCCTTTCGTAAGCTTTGGTATTTTTAAACTTTATTTAATTCAAATGACTTTTATAATTGATCCGGGTAAAAAAATCACCCTTAACGATATACGAACCATCATTAGCTCCGGAATTTCATTGGAGCTTTCAGATAAAGCTAAAAACGAAATTAATTTGTGCCGAAATTATCTGGATGAAAAAGTAAAAAAACATCCCGAACCAATTTACGGAATCAATACCGGATTTGGATCTTTATGTAATGTGAGCATACCCGAAAAGGATATTGAACAGTTACAGGAAAATCTGGTTAAAAGTCATGCCTGCGGAATGGGCGAAGAAGTGCCTCAGGAAATTGTCAAACTGATGCTTTTACTAAAAATTCAGGCTTTGAGTTATGGCAAAAGCGGTGTTCAGTTATTAACGGTTGAACGCCTGATCTTGTTTTACAACAACAATGTGCTTCCGGTAGTTTATCAGCTGGGCTCTTTGGGCGCTTCAGGCGATTTATCGCCACTAGCGCATATGTGCCTGCCGCTTTTAGGAATGGGTGAAGTTAATTACAAAGGAGAACGAAAAAACGCGGCAGAAGTTTTAAAAGAACTAAATATTCAACCCATTAAATTAAAATCAAAAGAAGGATTGGCCTTATTGAATGGCACACAATTTATGAGTGCTTATGGAATCTATTGTTTACTTAAAGCAGAAGAGTTAAACACATGGGCAGATTTAATTGGAGCTCTTTCTCTGGAAGCATTTGATGGCAGAATTGATCCTTTTAAGAAACATTTACACACTATACGTCCGCATAATGGTCAACTACAAACTTCAGAATATTTCAGAACGGTTTTAAACGGAAGTGAAATCATTAATCAGGTAAAAAAACAGGTACAGGATCCCTACTCGTTCCGATGCATACCACAAGTACACGGTGCCACCAAAGACACAACCGCTTATGTAAAATCGGTATTTGAAACAGAAATGAATTCGGTTACTGATAACCCTACTGTTTTTCCTGAAAGCGATGAAGTTATTTCGGGTGGTAATTTTCACGGACAACCTTTAGCTCTTGCATTAGATTTTCTGTGTATTGCAATTTCCGAATTGAGTAATATTTCAGAGAGAAGAACCTATCAGCTGATTGCAGGATTAAGAAATCTTCCTGCGTTTTTAATAGCAAAACCGGGACTGGATTCTGGCTTTATGATACCACAATACACCGCAGCATCAATAGTAAGTCAGAATAAACAATTATGCACACCGGCAAGCGCGGATAGTATAGTATCTTCTAACGGACAAGAAGATCATGTGAGCATGGGGGCTAATGCCGCCACCAAATGTTTTAAGGTAATTGAAAACACACAGCGTGTTATTGCCATTGAACTAATGAATGCAGCACAGGCTTTGGAATTTAAACGTCCACTTAAATCATCTGATAGCATAGAAAAACTAGTGGCCGAGTTCCGAAAAAAAGTTGATTTTATTGAAAGTGATAAAATTATGTATAAAGAATTAGAAGCTTCTTTACAGTTTATTCGCAACTACCATCCAAGCCAGTTTAACTAATGAAACTTAAAAGATTCCTCCAATATTTATTTCTTGTACTTTGCCTATTTAACACGAGTTACATTGAGGCTTGCCAATGTCCTATCACTAACCTTTCTAAACAGGAATGTGATAAATACGATGTGATTTTCAGAGGCAAAATCATTAAAAACAGTGGATGTATAAACAAAAACGGAGAAGCTGTATTTGAGATTTTAGAATTATACAAAGGCAGGATTAACGCCACTTTTAAAGTGCTCTTCGAATGCGAGGTGGAATGCGCGCAAGCGTTTAATATTGGTGAAGAATGGATCATCTACACCAATTACAAACAAGCCGATAACGCTAAAATGGATTGGTGCAGCAGAAGCAGAAAATTCATTAAAAATGCAAAAGAAGATTTTTATGCCGTAACATACGGTAACGATTACGATGACGAACTTAAGTTTTTAAGAGAAACTTTGGGCACTTACAAAGTTATGAAAGACAGAGAGGAAAATCAGGCAGGAAAACGAAACATTATACCAAGTAAAACCCAACTGATTATTACTTTATTTATATCATTAGCTGTTGTAATCTTATTCTTACAGCTGTTTAAAAAGTTTTTTAAATGAGTAAGCATTTATACAAACCTCATCCATGGCACGGTGTTTCTCCCGGAAATAATTGTCCGGATGTTATTACAGCTTATATAGAAATTGTACCCGGTGATTCAGTTAAATATGAAATTGATAAAGAAAGCGGTTATTTAAAAGTAGATCGACCTCAAAAATTTTCTAATCAAGTTCCTGCCTTGTACGGATTTATTCCTAAAACTTTTTGCGGTGAAGAAATAGCCAAATTTGCGGCTCAACAATGCAACACCATTATTACAAATGGAGATGGTGATCCGTTAGACATTTGTGTCATTACCGAAAAATCGATAAACAATGGCGATATTTTAGTGGAAGCCATTCCGATTGGCGGTTTTCGCATGATTGATAAAGGTGAGGCTGACGATAAAATTATTGCCGTATTAAAGCAAGATGAAATATATGGTCATTTAAAAGACATATCAGAGTGTCCAGATGCAATTGTAAACCGCTTAAAACATTATTTTTTAACCTATAAAAATCTGCCGGGGTCTGTGCAGCCTGTAGAAATCGCATCTGTTTACGGGGCCGGTGAAGCAAAGGAAGTAATCAGAAAAAGTATTATTGATTATAAAAACTCATTTGAATAACATGGAAAAAACAACTGAAGCCGATTCGTATTATAATAATCTCGAAAATATGAGTGTTTTGGAATTACTTCAAAACATGAATAAAGAAGATAAATCGGTACCATTGGCTGTTGAAAAAGTAATTCCTGCCATTGAAAGACTCGTAGAAGTAATAGTTGAGAGAATGAAAAATGGCGGCAGACTCTTTTATACCGGCGCAGGTACCAGTGGCCGTTTAGGAATTGTTGATGCTTCTGAATGTCCGCCAACCTATGGTATTGAACACGGAAGAGTGATTGGATTAATTGCCGGTGGAGATGCTGCCATTAGAAAAGCGGTTGAATTTGCTGAAGACGATATTAACCAGGGCTGGGAAGATTTAAAACAATATAATGTAAATTCTAATGACGTTGTGATTGGAATTGCTGCTTCGGGTACCACGCCGTATGTAGTGGGTGCATTGGATCATTGCAACAAAAACAATATTGCTACAGGTTGTATTACCTGCAATGCCGGAAGTCCTGTTGCCAAAGTGGCGCAATACCCTATTGAGGTTGTTGTAGGTCCGGAATTCGTTACCGGATCCACCCGCATGAAATCGGGCACCGCGCAAAAATTGGTATTGAATATGATTAGTACGAGTGTTATGATAAAATTAGGAAGAGTGAAAGGAAACAAAATGGTGGATATGCAATTAAGCAATCACAAATTGGTTGACAGAGGTACAAAGATGGTAATGAAAAACACCGGACTGGAAGATTATGAAAAGGCCAAAGAATTGTTATTAAAATACGGAAGCGTAAGAAAAGCTACTGAAAATTTTAAACCATAAAAAAAGCCCGATGTTTTCATCGGGCTTTTTATTTTATAAAAACTGAGATTATTTTTTCTCTTCAGCTTTTTTCTCTTCAGCTTTTTTCTCGCCACTGCAAGCTTTTGCTTCTGATCCTTTTTTGCAACAAGCTTTAGCTTCACCTTTTTTGCAACACTCTTTTTTGTCTTTGTCTTTACATTTATCTTTGTCATCGCCTAAGTTGGCAGCAGATAAGCCTCCTACCAATCCGGTGAAAGCTAACATTAATAATACTTTTTTCATGTTTTTGTAGGTTAATTTTTTATACGTAACAAATATAGTCATAAAATGAGGGTAATGTTATTGATGTTTAGTAATATTTGTTAAAAAAGCTAAATATCAGGCTTTTAAGCATGACCAAAGTCATAAAATCAATTTAGATTTTAAACTTATTGCCGCTATTTATCCGGCATCCGAACACAAAACACATAACCATTTTTAGCGTACAGCTTTTTAATTAATTTGTTTTGCATTAACTGTTCAGCATTATTTACTTTACAAACAAATACAGCCGGTCGGTCTATTTTCCCGTATTGCATCCAGTTAAAATAAGCCAAAGCATAAGATGTTAACCGGTTGTGCCCTCTGGATTCCATATCGTCAAGTTTGCGCTTCACTTCTGCAATGCACTCTGGATTCTGATTTTGCTCAGGCCGCTTTTTAGAATAGAATAAATAAGCGTACGATTTAAATCCTGAAGTTTCCACGTAAAAATTTTTATAGGCTATTGCTTCGTAAAATTCAATGGCGGCGTGTTGTGTGTATTGTTCAATTTTAGGAATAAACACATTGATAAAACTCATTATAAACACCACATAAAAACCATAGAGTCCATACAAAACCTTGGTCTTTCCTCTGCTGATAAAGCGAATGGAAACATGTGAAACCAAAATAAAAAGAAAACCAAACACCCACTCCCATCCCTGCCATTTTACATCTGCCTTTAAGTTTTCTACAGCAAACTTATCATCAATTAAATTATTCTCAAACAATAACGGTTTAATGAAATTAATTGACCCAACACCAACAAAGGCAATACCTAACAGCAAACTTATTATAATAAATGTAATGTTAAACCAGGGTTTAATTTTATACTCTCCATTCAGAATTTTAATGATAGAATAAGCAGCCAGGTAAGTAAGAGGCAAATAGCACATGGAAGAATAATGAACAATTTTAGTTTTTACTAAAGTGAAAATACCCAATACAACAAAAAACAAAATAAACATCCCACGCTTCATGTGTTTTTGAAACGGTGTATCGTTAGGTGATTTCTTAAAAGCCATCAGCATTAATAATGATGACGGGAAACAACCTATAAGCAACACTACAAAATGATATAATAAAAAACCTCCATGGTCAGAGTCTTCTGTTTTAAATAAACGAATCTGATAGTCAAAGAATGTACAGATAACCTGAGCATTACCTCTCAATAGCTCAATAATAAACCAGCTTCCTCCGGTTAAAAGCAAACTCAAAACAAATATGCCAACAAATTTTAGTGATGTTACTCGTTTAAAACGATCCATTCCCCATAAAGCGCCTAAAAATGCACCAATAATAACAATAGCGGCCGGTCCTTTTGTAAGTACAGCAAGTCCTAAAAACACCCCCGACAATATTGCAGTCACGGTACCTTCTTTTCCGACCGGATTATTAAAATGCAACAATAACTGATAAAATGAAGAGAATATAAAGAGATTAAACCAAGGGTCAATTATACCGGATTTGAAATAAAAATGTGGCAATAAGGTTCCGGCATAAACTAATGCCCAGGTAAGTCCAAATGCTGATGATTGAACTTTTTTACCTATTAAATAGATTACCAATAAAGTTAACACACCGCACAACGCATTAGGAAAACGTGCAGCAAATTCATTAATTCCAAAAACATTCATACTAATAGCCTGCAACCAAATAAAAAACGGCGGCTTCTCCCAAAACGGATTATAGTTTAATTGAACCTGACTGTAATTTCCGGTAACAACCATTTCACGCGCACACTCTGCAAAATTAATTTCGTCCCAATCAAACAAAGGTGAGTTACCAATAAGTGGAATGAAGGTCAATGCGGAAATCAGAATAATTAATCCTATTGCCAGATATTTATTTTCTAAGACTACCTTCATTTTTGGTTTTGCTTTAATAAAGGGTGGTTAAGATTATTCCGAATTTTATCATGATTATAAAACATAAAATACAGAACGGTGGCGTAGATGATACCAATTAATGAACCGGCAGTAATATCTACCAACCAATGCTGAGACAAGTAAGTTCTGCTAAATGCCGCGTTAATTGCCAGAATTAAAAATAATAATTTCAAATGTTGATGTTTAGTAATTAAAGCTAATGAGGTAAAAAACACAAATGCCGTAGTTGAATGTCCGCTTGGAAAACTGTTTTCTCCCAACATTTCAATTCCTTCTACATAGCGAATGGTCATGTGTTTTTTATAATACGTAAACATATGATGCGGACGTGTATAATTTTCCGACCATTTCAGAATTGAAGCGGTAGTTCCTGCAAGAGAATAACTTATTAGAACATACATACCCTCACGCACATTTTTAAACAGCAATAAAACACCAATAATTACAGCAAAAATCCCGTCACCCACATGTGTAAAATACTTATAAAATGTATCGATCACCGGGTTACCAACAAAATAATTTATAAAAGTGTGCAATCGCACTTTATCATAGATTAGCATGAAATAACATGCAAATAATAGTACCAGAAGATACAATAAGTAAAACAGAGCGTTATGTTTAAAGAACTGTTTCAACCTATAATAATTTAGCTTCATTCCAATAAACATCCATTTCTGCTAAAGTGCAATCGCCTATTTGTTTATTTTGCTCTTTTAGCTTTTGTTCCATATATGTAAATCGTTTGATGAACTTTTTATTAGTTTTTTCCAAAGCATCTTCCGGATTTACATTTAAAAAACGGGCATAATTTATTAAAGAAAATAAAACATCGCCAAACTCATTTTCAATCTTCTCCGAATTTTTTCCGGCCACTTCTACATCCAGTTCACCCAACTCCTCCTTTACTTTCTCATAAACCTGTTCAGGTTTTTCCCAATCAAATCCTACCGCTCTTGCTTTTTCCTGAATACGATACGCCTTTAACAAAGCCGGCATACTATCCGGTACTCCGCTTAAAACCGTTTTATTTCCGTCCTTCTCTTTTTGTTTTAGTTTTTCCCAATTCTGCTTCACTTCTTCCTCATCCTGAACTTTTACATCGCCATAAATATGTGGGTGACGAAAAATCAACTTTTCGCAAAGAGCATCAATAACATCCTTAATATCAAACGTATTGGTTTCACTCGCAATCTTAGCATAAAAAACAATATGCAGTAAAATATCTCCTAACTCCTTTTTAAGTTCATTACTGTCGTTTTTCAGAATAGCATCACTTAATTCGTAAGTTTCTTCAATTGTTAAATGCCTTAAACTTTCAATGGTTTGCTTTTTATCCCATGGGCATTTTGCCCTCAAATCATCCATTATATCCAAAAGGCGCTGAAAAGCAACAAGTTTTTCGTTCATAGTGTACAAATTTAAACAGTTTCTAATGATTATATTTGTAATTCTTTATTATTTAAAAAAATTAAGAATATAAAGCGCATATCTGCTGTTTTTATCCTACTTCTTGCGATACTTTCCGCACATTCGCAGGGTGGATTCCTTTTTAACAACAAAAAATGGTACTTAAAAGGAGCCTTTAATTATGGCTTTATCATGCAACACCGGGCCACTATCGGGCATTTAATTACCGGATATGTACCAATGTTTGAATTAAATCTGGTGAAACCCAGTGATGGCAGTAAACTCTGGCATGTTGAAAATAATAAACCGGATGTAGGTTTATGCCTGAGTGTTATCGACTTTAATAATCCAAAAATTTTAGGGCATAGCGTATCTATCTCTCCATTTGTTGAAATTCCCTTAAGTAAAAAAGAAAAAAACGGAAAGTTTGTATTTAGAACCAGCTGGGGATTATCTTACCTTACCAAGCGATTCGATATTAAAGGCAACCACAAAAACATAGCCATTGGCAGCAATTGGAATGCTTTTGTACAGTTTCGCTTTCAATGGAATATTAATGTGAGTGACAGATTCAGAATTGAACCGGGTATTGGGATTTCACATGTGAGTAACGGACGAATGCAGGTACCAAATCTTGGACTTAATCTAATTTCTTTAAACCTGGGATTAAACTATAAACTGAGCGATCCAAAAACCGAAATAAGCCGTATCGATTCGTTTACCAAAGCCAAATCAAAACATGAAATTGTACCATGGTTTTCTTACGGATTGAATGAAAAAGACCCACCCGGCGGACCAAAACTCGATGCCTATACCCTATCCTTCAATTACTTTTACAACATCCGAAATACTCATAAAATTGGGGTTGGACTTGATGTGTTTTATGAAAAAAGCCATGTCATAGATCTGGAAGACTTTAACATACCTCATGCCAATTTTGCAGATGAATTAAGAACGGGCATAAAATTTGCATACGCTTATAATGTTGGTCACCTTAGTTTTCCGATAGAAATGGGATATTATGTAATTAGTCCTTTTAATGATGACGGGCCTATTTTCCATAGGTTCGGGTTCAGATATACCGGAGATAAAGGTTTGTTTTTACAAGTAGGAATGAAATCACATTGGATTGTTGCTTACCACTTTGATTTTGGAATCGGTTACAGAATTTCTTTAAAGAAAAAAACAACATGAAAAACATATTCCATATCGTTTTAATAGTAGCCGCCTCTGTTTTATTAAACAGTTGCGATAAAGAAAACATGGGCGATTGTTTTAAAACATCCGGTAATGTAGTTACAGAAACCAGAACTGTTGCCGGATTTAAAAATATCCGAACTGAAGATAAACTGGAAGTTTACGTAACACAGGGAGCTAATTTTGAAGTAAAAGTTGAGGCGCCAAAAGATCTTCAATCCAATATTAAAACGGAAGTCACAGATTCCACCTTATACCTACGTAATATCAACAAATGTAATTTTGTTAGGGATCAGAACCTCACAATTAAAATTCATGTTACCATTCCTAAACTGCGCTTAATACGTAATGGCGGCGTTGGTACCATTTATTTCCAGAATCAATTTGTACAAGATACTATGGAGGTTAGAATTGGAAACTCAGGTGATGTACATATTGATGTTAATGTAAAATACCTATCAACCAGTACACATGGCAACGGAGATTTATATGCTAAAGGCTATGTTGATTTCAGTTCTCATTATACCAATGGTACAAACTATTTACGTTTAAAAGACCTTATCATAAAAGACAAAATCATTTTAAACACTTATACCATTGGCGACTGTTACGTTAATGCCCCTGAAAACGGAGTAATGGAACTTGAAATATGGGAATCAGGAAACATCTATTATTCAGGCAATCCTGCCTCTGTTTCCGCTAAGGTAAATGGCAAAGGAAAAGTGATTAAAGAATAATTGATAACACTATTCCAGCACAATCTTTTGATTTACTTTATTCCTTCCCGACACGATCACTACATAATAAATTCCTTTTGGATAGGATTTTACATCCAATTTTAAACTGTTTAAATTATTGTTTTTTGCAAACACTAATTGACCCAAAGAATTATATAACATTATATTGAATTCGCTCTTGTTTGAGTTTTCTATTTGCAAATAGAAACTTGCCGGGTTAGGATATATCTGAACGTTAAGTAAGCCTGAGTTTACCTCATTAATACCCAAACAATCGTCAACAAAAACCTGTACAGTTGTAGTAGAAGTACATCCATTTATATTGGTTCCGTTAACCGTATAGATGGAATTAATGGTTGGGGTTAAAATAATCATCGGACTATTAATTGTTCCATTCCATGTATAAGTTGAAGCACCGGATGCAGATAATGTTGCTGACGTTCCTGTGCAAATAATACTGGAACCACTTACTGAAATAACTGGGTTTGGATATACAGTTACCGGAATTGTAGCTGATAAGCTGGAACAACCCGCTACTGCAACAGCTAATGAATAAACACCAGAAGCAACCGTTTGCGCATTCAATATAACCGGATTTTGCTGTATGGAGGAAAATCCATTAGGTCCTGCCCATGAATATACCGCGCCTGATAATGAACTCACATTAAGATTTAAATTATTTCCTGCGCAAATGGGTGAATTAGTCGTAAGGTTTAAAATGGAATTAGAATCATAACTGATAAACGGAATAGCAGTTACTGCAAATTGACCATTTGCCGCGGCTGTTGCACCGTTAGCCGGAAAAGCCGACATTAATGAAGAGTTGGTTGTACCATTGGCTCCACCTGAAACATTGGTTGTAAGCGGACCAAAAGTGGACGCGATATACCCTCCGCCTCCGCCTCCGCCGGGTCCTTCGAACTCAGATGATGAAATAACCTGATTACCTCCCCTTCCTCCAATTGCTGTTACAGTTTGTGTTGTTGAAATAAATCCTGAAATCAGTAAGACACTCCCACCTGCACCTGCTCCGCTGGTTGCATCTAATCCCGCATTCTTGCTATCCCCGCCATTTTCTCCGTTTGAACTGATAATACCATTACCTGAAATACCACTGGGAGCATAAATGTAAACAATACCTCCTCCGTTACCTCCATTTTTTGTGCAGTTATTGTTATCATCTCCTGCACCACCTCCGCCACCAAAATAAATCCGATTAACCGGATTAATGTTTGTTAATGGCCGGCCTCCTAAACCTCCTACTTCTTTTCTTCCGTCGGCACCCCACGAACCATTATTCGGGCCAACAATGGTAGGATTCAATGAGCTAAATCCTACGGAATATCCGCCTCTTCCACCGCCGGAAGAATTAGTTAAAGAATTCCCATTTGAAATGTAACCCGGATCTAAAGTCCATGCTGTTGAACCTGTAACCGAGTTTGACATAACACCTTGTCCGGTCCACGTGTTACCATTATTGGCATTGGCACCTCCGCCGCCACCTGAATTCCATCCATTACCACCACCACCACCATTAGAAGCGGCACCTCTTCCATATCTTCCTCCTAATAAATCATACTCCTGCTGAAAACCTGCGATGCTTTCACCCTTTTCGCCTCCATTTGTGACAAGAGAAGATGTATAGGCTGAAAATGAAGTATAATTAAAACCATAATTAATGGTATCAGCTACACCACCTCTAAATCCTGCCCCGCTGGCAGTAATTGTACCATTATTGATAATGTTAATTGCATGTATTGCGGTAACTCCTCCAAAGCGGTACCTTACTGTTGAAACAACCGTATCTTTCCAGTTTCTGGCTAAAATTTTGAAGCCGGAATTAATACTCAATGTTATGTATAGAGGGACTTTTATTACCTGCACCATTCCGGTTGCTGTGTAATTATTCACGATGGAATTGGTTGTAACAATAACGTTTCCACTTACCGATTTCACATAATTAAACTCGTACATACCTGAGTTATTATTAGCAGTTACACTACCGTAATTAACAGAATTGGTATTTGAAATTGTAGCTCCCTGTGCCTGATAGATCATAATTAAATCGCCGGGACATAAATTAAGCATAGTCGATTGGGCTAATACAGTTACCGAATTAGTTCCGGCACTAATATTGGAGGTAACCGGACAATATGAATTTACGATCATATTGGCATTCACCGTTAAATTGCCCAATTTACCAGGTTGAGAAAATAACTGAATTGCCAAAAAAAGAAATACAGATAAAATGAATTTTAATCTCATAAGCTTATTTTATTAAAAATACAACAATTCCCCAATTATCAAAACTTTTTCTGGTTATGTATACTTGAATGAAATACTGCTTTTTATCAAATAAAAATGTTAAATTTACTTCTTAAAATTCTACTGTGAAGTCACCCTATTTAATAGATTTTAAAAAGCTGGGCACTAGCGAAATCGGCTATATTTCTGTTTTTGAAAACAACGAACAAGTGCCATTTAAAGTAGAGCGTGTGTTCTGGACTTATTACACACCTGAAGATGTGGTTCGCGGACGACATGCACACTATAAAACCGAACAAATTTTGATTGCTGTTGCGGGTAGAATTATTGTTAACATTGAAATGCCTGACGGCAGTAAAGAAATTTTTACGCTCGACAAACCTAATATTGGTTTATACGTACCGCCGCATTGCTGGCATACCATGCAATATTCCCATTCATCTGCACAACTCGTATTAGCAAGCACCATTTACGACGAAAAAGATTATATTAGAAAATACGAAGATTTTAAAAATTATTATTCAGGAAAATGAGCGGAAATAAAGAATTAACCTTTGATGATTTTAAAAGAATGGCCGCCAATCCGAATTTGAGCGGTTCAGAAAAAATCGGATTTCCTGACTCTTACCGAAAGGGTTATTCTAAAGTCATTTTAGAAGACATCTATACTAAACTTCCTATTGATACAACTCAAAACAAAGTTATTATTGATATTGGCTCGGGTTGCGATGAATTGACCTTTGAATTAATTGAAGTTTGCAAAAAAAACAACCATACGCTGGTATTGATTGATTCGGATGAAATGCTGGCAAATATTCCAGACAGTAAAGGTATTGTTAAAATTGGTGGCAAATTTCCCTTCAGCAATAACGAGATGAATGAATACCTGGGCAAAGCAGATTTTGTTCTATGTTACAGTGTATTATTCTACATCTTTGCCAATGATAATCTGTATTTATTCTTACACGAAGCCTTAAATTTACTAAAGGCAAATGGCCGATTCTTAATTGGTGATATACCTAATATTGATAAACGCGATCGCTTTTTAGATTCGGAAGAGGGAAAAAAATTCCTTGCCAACAGCGGTCAGGTAAAAGGATCAACCGCACACGATAATCGAGATCAAAAAATGGACGACAGTATCGTCCTTGCCATTGTGTCCCGTTTACGTCGTTTTGGTTGCGAAGCTTATATTGTTCCTCAAAATGATAATTTACCAATGGCTAACCGCCGTGAAGACATCTTAGTAGTTAAACGTTAATTATGACAAAAACTAAAAAACTGGTAATATTTGGTGACAGCGCTTTTGGTGAAGTTGCTTATGAACTTTTTACGCACGATTCGGAATACGAAGTAGTGGCATTTACCGTGAATAAAGAGTTTTTAAAAAAAGACAGTTTATTCGGTATTCCTGTAGTTCCATATGAAGAAGTTGAGAAACTTTACCCTCCTTCTCAATACGAAATGCATATTGCTCTTGTTTATAATACATTAAACCGTACCCGTGCTAAATTTTATAACGACGCTAAACAAAAGGGCTATAAACTTGCCAACTATATCAGCTCACGTGCATTTGTTTGGCACAATGTTACAACCGGTGATAATGTTTTTATTTTTGAAGACAACACAGTTCAGCCATTTGTAAAGTTGGGATCGAATGTGGTGTTGTGGAGCGGTAATCATATCGGACATCACTCAGTACTCGGAAGTCATTTATTCATATCTTCTCACGTAGTCATCAGTGGATTTTGCACCGTAGGTGATTATACATTTATGGGTGTAAATTCAACAGTGGGCAATAATATTAATATTGGTAAAGATTGTTTAATTGGTTCGGGATGCTTAATTGTAAAAGATACCGGCGATGGCAAATTATTTAAAGGCAGCGCAAGCAAACCCGATGAATTAAGCATATACGAAAAATTCAATATCAAAGAATAATCTGATTTATGCAGTGGGTAAAAAAAGGCCGTATTTTCGAGCCTAAAGGACAGTTTGATTGGATGCAGAAGTACGGAATTCTACCTACTCCGGTTTATCTAAAAGAGGAAAACCTTATTCGTATTTTCTTTGCCACCTCAGCGCTCGATAATATCGGAAGAATAACCTATATGGATGTGGATGCAAATAATCCATCTAACATAATTAAACATCCTGATAAAATTTTATTACACGAAGGAGAACCCGGAACTTTTGACGATTGCGGTATAAATCCCAGTAGTTATCTGATTCATGAAGGAAAAGAATTCTTGTATTATGTAGGTTACGAACGCTCCTATAAAGTACCATTCACCTTATTTCCCGGAGTTGCGGTTGGTAACATTACAGAAGGATTTAAACGCGTTAAGCGTGTTCCTTTTTACGACCGAAGTGAAAAATACCCCTACTCGTTGGCGGCCCCATTTGTTATGAAAGACGGAAAACGTTTTAAACTATGGCTTTGGCTGGGAGCTGAATGGACTAAAGTTAACAACAAAGATTACCTCAGTGCTAAAATAGGCTATGCCGAATCTGAAAATGGTATTGATTTCACTTTGATTAATGACGATTGCATCGTTCCTGACCGAAGTAAAGAGTTTTCAGTTGGACGTCCTTGGGTGATAAAAGACCAAGGTATGTTTAAGATGTTTTATTCAGTCAGATATGTTGATAAACTATACCGTTTAGGTTATGCCGAATCGAAAGACGGCGTAAATTGGATACGCAAAGACAATGAGGTTGGAATTGATGTTTCTGATTCCGGATGGGATAGTGAAATGATTTGTTATCCTGCTGTAGTTAAAACAGAACATTCTACCTTTTTATTCTATAATGGTAACAACAATGGCGCTTCCGGTTTTGGATACGCCGAACTAAAACAGTAAATGGCAATCATCGTTCAGGCATACTCTGGTTCTGATAAAGAAAAATGGGACAATTTTATTAGATTGGCCGATAATTCCAATTTTCTGTTTGAAAGAAATTTCATGGAATACCACAGCGATCGTTTCAGTGATTGTTCAACTTTACTTTTTGATGATACTAATTTAGTTGGTGTCTTTCCTGCTAACCGAAAAGAGGATACAATTTATTCGCATCAAGGATTAACATACGGTGGCCTGGTATTAAGTGAGAGGAAAAATGTAAAAAAACTGATCGAATACTTTCACGCATTGTTTTCTTATTATCTATCACAAGGTATAAAGCAAATAGTATACAAGCCTGTTCCTGGTTATCTATGCAAAAGCATTAACGACCTCGAACATTTTGTACTTAACATATGTGATGCGAAAACTACTAAAGTAGACACTTCCTTTGTTATTGATTACCGTAACGAAATTAAAGTACAAGAACGCAGAAGACGCAGCGTTAAAAAAGGAGAAAAAGCAGCTACTGAAATCAGAATAAATAACAATTTTGACTCTTATTGGAATGAGATTTTAATCCCGAATCTTAGGGATAAATTCGGAACCGCACCGGTACACTCTTTAGAAGAAATTAAACTGTTACACAATCGTTTCCCAGAAAAAATAACGCAGGCAAACGCGTATATCAATAACGAAATTGTGGCCGGCGTAACTTTATTTGATTTCAACAATTGTATTCACTGCCAATATATTTCATCAAACGATTTTGGCCGTGACTCGGGGGCTATTGATTTATTATTTAATAATTTGATAAATTTATATCAGCCAACAAAAAACTATTTTAGCTTAGGCACGGCAAATAATAACGGTAATGACATTAACATTGGTCTGTGTGAATGGAAAGAAGGTTGGGGAGCCAAAATTCACGCCCACTTTCATTACCGGTTTAGTATTGAAAACATAAACGCTTTAGAACGATTTTTAAAAAAGGATGTCTAAAATTACAATTATAACACCTTGTTATTATAACGAGAAAAATCTGCCCGTTACATTTCCTGTACTTTTAGAAAACGAAAAGAATTTTCCGGCAGGAACAGAGATTGAGTACATTTTTATTGACGATGGCTCAAAAGACAATACGTTTGGCGAATTACAAAAAATACAAGCCGCACATCCATCAAAGGTTAAAGTTCTAAAGCTTTCCCGAAATTTCGGCGCAAATAGCGCAAGCTACGCCGGTATTTGTCATGCTACTGGTGACTGTTGTGTGATTTTAGCCGCGGATTTACAAGACCCACCGGAATTAATACCCGAGTTATTCAAACATTGGCAAAAAGGTTACAAATTAGTATTAGCTCAAAAAGCCAATCGTGAAGATACTTTACTAACTAAAATTTTATCCGGCACTTACCATAACTTAATACGTAAAACAGCACTTAAAAATGCTCCAAAAGGCGGATTTGATTTATGGCTATTTGATAAAACATTAAAAGACGAACTTATTAAGATGGATGAAAAGAATTTTTATCTGCCTTATATGTTTATCTGGATGGGTTTTGAATATGTGAGCATACCTTACACCCGACGTAAACGAGAAATCGGAAAATCAGGCTGGACCCTCTCTAAAAAGATAAAATCCTTTATTGATAGTTTCGTATCGTTTACTTTCATGCCTTTACGAATCATCAGCATTGTTGGTATCACTTTAGGAATCCTGTCAATCATTTACGCATTAATGATCATCATTAATAAATTTATTACAGGTGTTAGCGTAGAAGGTTGGACTTCATTAATGATAGTATTGTTATTTGTTTCTTCTTTCATAATGACCTCATTAGGAATAATCGGAGAGTATCTGTATCGCACTTTAGATGCATCCCGTAATCGTCCTAATTTTATTATTGATAAAAAACTAGGCTTCGAAAACGAAGACACTAAAAAGAACTAATTATGCAAATTCCATTTTTATCTTTTAAAAAAATGCACGATCAGGTAAAACCTGATATGATGAAAGCATTTGAAAAAGTTTACGATAGTCATTGGTACATCATGGGCAACAGCCTAACTACCTTTGAAAAAAACTATGCATCCTACTCAAAAACCAAGTATTGTGCAGGTGTTGCTAACGGATTAGATGCTATCGTTATTTCCTTAAAAACGTTGGGAATTGGGCCCGGAGACGAAGTTATTGTTCCTTCAAACACTTATATTGCTACCTGGTTGGCTGTATCGTATGTAGGTGCTACTCCTGTTCCGGTTGAACCAAATGCTCAAACTTACAACATCAATCCCGATCTGATTGAAAAAGCTGTTACGAATAAGACCAAAGCAATAATACCTGTTCATCTTTACGGACAAGTTTGTGAAATGGACAAAATTATGGCAATCGCAAAAAAGCATAATTTATTTGTAGTGGAAGATAATGCACAAGCCCAAGGCACTTATTGTAACGGGAAAATTTCAGGAAGTTTTGGTGATATTAATGCCACTAGTTTTTATCCCGGGAAAAACCTTGGTGCAATTGGCGATGCAGGTGCCATCACCACCGATAACGAAACGCTTTATAAAAAAGCATGTGTAATTCGTAATTACGGATCACAGAAAAAATACTACAACGAAATTAAAGGTATAAATTCAAGATTAGACGAGTTACAGGCAGCATTACTGGATGTTAAGTTGCCACAGATGGACGGATGGAATAAAGAAAGAAATGATATAGCTCAGCAATTTAATCTTAAGCTGTCAGGAATTGGTGATTTAATTTTACCTGTACTTGCGCAAGGATGCACCAGCAATTATCATCTATATGTTATAAGAACTGAAAAACGTAACGAATTACAAGAACACTTAAATAAAAACGGAATTGGCACATTGATCCACTACCCTGTTCCACCACATCTTCAGGAGGCTTATAAGGAAATGAATTATAAAAAAGGTGACTTTCCTCTTGCTGAAAAAATTGCTGAAACCTGTTTGAGTTTACCCATTTATCCGGGATTAACTCAAAGCGAAATAGAAACAATTTGTAACGCCATAAAATCTTTCTATTAATCTTAATTTAATTAATAAAAAAGCCCCGCACTTGCAGGGCTTTTTTATTAGTATTGAAGTATGACGTATCCGGTAAATGTTTCTTGTTCTCCATCCAGGAATTCAATAATATAGAAGTACGTTGCCTGAGTTAATTTCTCCTGACCGAATTTAATTGAAGAAATATTTACTGTTCCGTTCCATGAATTATCGTACTCGTTGTTTTCATAAACTTTGTTACCCCAACGGTTATAGACTGTTAATTTTACTTTTCTTCCATTTAATCCATTTATTACAAAAAGCTCGTTCACAATATCACCGTTTGGTGAGAAACCGGTAGGAATCTCAAGATTCATTTCAGGGAAACAAACAACGGTCATTGTATCATTATTTGTTGAATCACCATCTCCATCCGGATCCCAAATGAATCCATTATTTGAACTATCTGAAACCACTATACTTCCAAATTGAGTAGCATAACCAATTACAGTATTCTTAAACGGACAATACACTTCGTTTGGAGTAACCTTAACTGTAAAAACAATTGTATCGCGTTTTAAAGCTGTTAAAGTACTTGTTGCCGGGTTTGTTAAACTAAATACCGATATTAAATCCAAACCAAATGGTGCGGAACTTTTTTCCTTGAATTGTGTCTATTAAACTCCAGGGAATCGTTATGACAGATTCATCATTTTTTTTTATTCTCACGTTTACCGAATCGCATTTAAGAATGGTGCCTGTTTGTGAATCACCATCTTTAAAAACAACCTCATCCGTAATTAAACGTTTATAATTATTACAAGAAAAAAGGATGGAAAACGACTAATACGAATGGTATAAAATTAAATTGCTTCATTAGGTCACATCACTAAAAACAAAAAAGATTACCTTAACGAAGATAATCTTTTCAAAATAAAACGGAACAATTCGATTTAAACAATGTAAAAGCCTTTTATTTCTGCTTTGCTTTCTGCATTGGATTTTCACCTGAACTTTGTCCTCTTACCGCAGCTTTGTTTTTAAATACTTCAAATTTGCTAGGTTCAACTGAAACATTCCAAGAATTATTTCTTTCATTAATGTCGCATGTTTCCTTATATGGATCAAGCTGTATAGAGGCTACTTTCTTATTCTTCATAAAGGTTTTGGTAACTGATTTTTCATCTTTTCTCCAGATGTAAGCGTTTATTCTCTCAATTTCGTCAGTGCCGTCGGAATAATTCCACTTGATAATAATCGGCATTACTGTTCCGCCTTTGTTACTAAATTTTAATTCGTAAACGTAATTCTCTTTAATCTGTTTAAACGAGCTATCCGGCATTAACTCTAAATTCTGATAACGGTTTTTAGCTTCTTTAGTTGTTATTTGATCCGGTTTATAGTAATAGTAGAAATCCCTTAAAGTAGTATCTACCTCAACTAAAAACTTCATTCCTGATTCACGGTTACGGATTTTAGTAATGTGCTCAAATGGCTTAGGAGGCGCTTGATTTGTAATGGTATCCATTTTAACAGGTAATTGAGTACCGTTCACTAGCTGATAGGCTTTTACTGTATCCAATGCAATATCAACCGGAGTAATATCATAAAACCAAGAACGCCAGAACCAATCTAAATCCACCGCAGATGCGTCTTCCATAGTCCTGAAAAAATCGGCAGGCGTTGGATGTTTAAATGCCCATCTCGTGCAATAGGTTTTAAATGCGAAATCAAATAATTCGCGTCCCATTACAGTTTCTCTTAAAATATTTAAGGCAGTAGCCGGTTTACCATAAGCATTAGGACCAAAATGTATAATGTTTTCGCTATTGGTCATAATGGGCTCCAATTGATTTTTTGGAAGGCGCATATAATCAACCATTTTATGAGCAGGTCCTCTTTGAGAAGGAAAATTATTATCAAATTCTTGTTCGGTTAAGAATTGAACGAATGTATTTAAACCTTCATCCAGCCAGCTCCATTGACGTTCGTCACTATTTATTATCATTGGGAAGAAGTTGTGTCCTACTTCATGTATGATTACCAACAACATTCCGTTTTTTGCTCCTTCAGTATAAGTTCCATCTTTTTCGGTTCTACCGAAATTGAAAGAAATCATAGGATATTCCATTCCGTTTGCAGCCTCTACACTTTGTGCTACCGGATATGGATAATCAATGGTGTATTTTGAATAGGTTTTAATTGTGTGCGCAATGGTTTTTGTAGAATATTTACGGTATAATGGATATGCCTCTTTTGCATAAAAACTCATACACATCGTTTTATTTTTACCAACAACAGCAGGCATTGCATCCCAAACAAATTTGCGTGAAGAGCCCCATGCAAAATCGCGAACACTGTCGGCTTTAAATACCCAGGTTTTTGTACCAGTTACTTTATTTTTTTCGGCAGCTTTAGCTTCATCAAGCGTAACTATTTCCATCACATCCTTTGCCGTTTGTGCTTTTTGCCATCGTTGTAATTGAGCAGGTGTTAAAATCTGTGCGTAGTTTTGTCCTTCACCTGTTGCACAAATAACATGATCGGAAGGAACCGTCATTTTTACTTTAAAATTTCCAAAAGCCAGGGCAAATTCGCCGCGACCTGTAAACTGCTTATTTTGCCAACCCTGAAAATCACTATAAACACACATTCGCGGATACCATTGAGTCATGGTAAAAATATGATTGCCGTCTTCCGGAAAATACTCATAACCACCTCTTCCTCCGGTTTCCATACGGTTGCTCATTTTATATTTCCACTTCACTTTAAATTTAACTTTGCTTCCAGGATTCAATGTTTTGTTTAAGTCAACGCGCATCATGGTTTGATTAACCGTGTATTTTAAGGGTTTTCCCAATTCATCCGTCACTTCAAGAATTTTATCACCTAATCCCAGTTCTGTTAACTTTTGTTTTCGGGTTAAACCTTTCAATTCGTCGTTTGTAACAGGTGCATCAATTTTATTTTCATCAAAATAGTTTGCGTCGGAATTTGGATCGTGTTGATTTTCGTCAAGCTGCAACCACAAATAATCTAATTTATCGGGAGATTGATTGAAATAAGTAATCCATTCGGAACCGTTAATGGTTAAGTTTTTTTCATCTAAGGTTACATCAATGTCGTAATCCGCTTTTTGCTGCCAGTATTTTCCCCCGGGAGCACCCGAAGCTGTTCGATATTCATTAGGACTTTGCAGAATAGTACCCAGCTGTTCGAATTTGTTTCCGTGATTAGAAGTGGGATTATTTTGGATGTTTTGTGCTGAAAGGCTCAAAACCGATAAAGAACAAAGAGCAAAAATTAGCTTTTTCATGGAT